>NZ_JBFPFO010000005.1:0-322060 GCF_047977865.1 Curtobacterium sp. LFS079 | reverse complement strand
CCCCCCCCCCCCAACCCCCCCCCCCGACCCTCCGCCCCCCCCCCGGGGGCCCCCCCGCCCGCCGCGCCGCCCGCCCCCACAGCTGTACGTTCGCGCTATGCGGACTGGCTCGGGGCGGTTAGTCCTGGAACCAGATCTTGATCTCCCGCTCTGCGGATTCCACGGAATCCGAGCCGTGGACCAGGTTCTGCTGGACTGCCAGGCCCCAGTCCCGGCCGAAGTCGCCGCGGATGGTGCCGGGGGCCGCCGTCGTCGGGTCGGTGGTGCCGGCCAGGGAACGGAAGCCTTCGATCACGCGGTGGCCTTCGAAGATCGCGGCGACCACGGGGCCGCTGAGCATGAACTCGACCAGCGGCTCGTAGAAGGGCTTGCCGACGTGCTCCTCGTAGTGCTGCTCCAGCAGTTCACGGCTGGCGTTGACCTTCTTGAGTTCGGCCAGGGCATACCCCTTGGCTTCGACGCGGGCCAGGATGCTGCCGCTGAGGTTGCGGGCGACGCCGTCGGGCTTGATCAGGACGAGGGTGCGCTCGATGCTCACAGTTGCTCCAATGCGGTGGTGGTGGGTTTCCCTGCCAGTTTACGGGGTTTGGCCGCCCGTACCGTGCTCGGCCTCCCAGTCCGCCTGTTCCCGGTCCCGCTGGGCATTCTCGCGGTCGATCCGCATCCCGGCGCGGATGCCGTACCACCAGCAGGCTGCGAACAGCACGCCGACGATGAACATCATCGGCTCCGCGAAACCGGTGAGGATCAGCACGATCTGCAAGGCCCAGCCGAGTCCGATCCCCCACGGCCTGCTGAGTACCGCGCAGGCGAGGACCAGCACCACGCTCAGGGCGATGCCGAAGCCCATGATCAGTGCCGGCGGCACTTCGCCGCGCTTGAGCCCGAACACCGCCAGGGTGGCGAAGAACGCCACGAAGGCTTCGAGAAGCAGCACCGTGGACGCGAACATGACCTTGGTGGAGCGCCGCTTCTTCGGCATGCCCGGGCGCCATTCGCGCTGGGCCTTGGTGAGTTTCGCCATCTCAGGCACCGGTCTTTCCGAGGAGGATCCGGGCTTCGGCCACCACGGTGATGGAACCGGTGATGAGGACGCCGCCGGCCAGGTCGTCATTGGCCTCGGAACGTTCGACGGCCCACTCGATGGCGTCGTCAAGGCTCTCGGCGATGTGCACGTTCTCTTCGCCGAAGCCAAGGTCCACGGCGAGTTCCGCGAGTTCCGCGGCCGGGATGGCACGGGGCGAGTTGGACTGCGTGAAGCAGAATTCGTCGGCGAGGTCGCCCAGGGATTCCTTGAGCTGGCGCAGGATTTCCTCGGCGTCCTTTTCCCGCAGCACGCCGATCACCACCACGAGCTTGCTGAAGTTGAATGCCTCGTGGATGGCTTCGGCGGAGACCCTGATGCCGTCCGGGTTGTGTCCGGCGTCGACGATGATGGTCGGCGCGGTGCGGACAACCTCCAGACGGCCCGGCGACGTGACCTTGCCGAAAGCCTCACGCAAGACCTCGCCGTCGAGCTCTTTCTCTCCGCCGCCGAAGAACGCCTCCAGCGCGGCAACTGCGACGGCCGCATTCTCGGCCTGGTGGGCGCCGTGCAGCGGCAGCAGGATGTCCTCGTAGCGGCCGGCGAGGCCCTGGATGGTCAGCACCTGGCCGCCGACGGCGACACTGCGTGATTCGACGCCGAACTCGACGCCTTCGAAGCGGAACGGCACCTCCAGCTCGCGGGCCTTGTCCAGGAGCACCTGTGCGGCGTCCACCGGCTGGACGGCGCTGACCAGGAAGCCGCCGGGTTTGATGATGCCGGACTTCTCCTGGGCGATGTCCGCCGTCGTGTCGCCCAGCAGGTCGGTGTGGTCCAGCGAGATCGGGGTGACCACGGAGACCTGGCCGTCGCCCACATTGGTGGCGTCGGTGATGCCGCCAAGGCCGACCTCGATCACGGCCACGTCCACGGGCTGGTCCGCGAAGACCGCGAAGCCCAGGATCGTGAGGCATTCGAAGTAGGTCAGCCGGGGCTGGCCCTCCGCGACGAGTTCCTTGTCCACGATCTCCAGGTACGGCCGGATCTCATCCCAGATACGCACGAACGTGGCATCGTCCACCGGTTCGCCGTTGATGCTGATGCGCTCGGTCACCTTGGACAGGTGCGGGCTGGTGTAGCGGCCGGTGCTCAGCCCGTGGGCGATGAGCCCGCGCTCGATCATGCGTGCCGTGGAGGTCTTGCCGTTGGTTCCGGTGATGTGGATGATCGGGAACGCCTTGTTGGGCTCCCCCAGAACGTCCATGGCCCGGAACAACGGGGCCAGCCGGGGTTCCATCTTGTTTTCCGGGGCCCGGCCCAGGAGTTCGGCGTAGACGCTCTCTACCGAGAATTCGTCGCTCATGCATCCACCTTCGCTACAGTCACGGCCGGCTCCTCAGCGTCAGCTGTGAGCACGGTTTCCAATTCCAAGGACAGCGTTTCGCCCTTCACCAGTTCGGCGTTGGCCGACAGTGCGTCCAGCACGTCCTGGCCCGCCTGCACGGTGGTGCGGATCCTGTCGCTGACATTCAATCCGGCGTCCTTTCGGGCCTGCTGGATGGCACGGACCATGTCGCGGGCCAGTCCTTCGGCTTCCAGCTCCGGCGTGACCTCGGTGTTCAGCACCACGAAGCCGCCGCCCGGGAGCATCGCGACAGCCTTGCTGGCGGCAGCACCGCCGTCGGCCGATTCCGCCACCACGGTTTCCAAGGTGTACTCCTGCGGCTCAAGCTCAAGACCGCCGGCGGTGACCACTCCGGCGTCGCTGACCGACCAGTCGCCTGACTTGGAGCCTTTGATGGCCTGCTGGACGTTCTTGCCCAGGCGCGGGCCGGCGGCCCGGGCGTTGACCACGAGCTTCTGTTCGATGCCGAACTCTTCCGGCGAGGCGGCTGCGGCGTCAAGGAGCCGGACCGAGCGCAGGTTCAGTTCATCGGCGACGACGGCGGCAAACCCTTCCAGCGCGTCTGCGCCGGGTGCCACAACGGTCAGTTCCTGCAGGGGCAGGCGGACGCGCAGCTTGGCAGCCTTGCGCAGGGACGAGCCGGTGGAGCAGATCTGCTGCACACGGTCCATCGCGGCCACGAGCTCCGGCTTGGCCGGGAACAGCGCAGGGTCCGGCCAGTCGGCCAGGTGCACGGAGCGGCCGCCGGTCAGGCCGCGCCAGATCTCCTCGGTGACCAGCGGCAGCAAGGACGCGGCCACGCGGCACACGGCTTCAAGCGCCGTGTAAAGGGCATCGAAGGCGTCAGTGTTCTCGTCGAAGAAGCGCTGGCGGCTGCGGCGCACGTACCAGTTCGTGAGCATGTCCAGGTAGCTGCGCAGTTCGTCGCAGGCGCCGGAAATGTCGTAGCTGTCCAGGCTGGCGGTCACCGAGCGCACCAGGTCGCCGGTGTTGGCCAGCAGGTACTGGTCCAGTTCGTCGGCGTAGCCGTCGTAGCGCAGCGTGGCGTCGTAGCCGGCGCCGCCGTTCGCGGCATTGGTGTACAGGGTGAAGAAGCTGTACACGTTCCACAGCGGCAGGATCACCTGGCGCACGCCGTCGCGGATGCCCTGTTCGGTGACAATCAGGTTGCCGCCGCGCAGGATGGGGCTGGACATCAGGAACCAGCGCATGGCGTCGGAGCCGTCGCGGTCCAGGACCTCGGAGACGTCCGGGTAGTTGCGCAGCGACTTGGACATCTTCTGTCCGTCCGAGCCAAGCACGATGCCGTGGCTGATGACGTTGCGGAACGCCGGACGGTCGAAGAGCGCGGTGGACAGGATGTGCAGCATGTAGAACCAGCCGCGCGTCTGCCCGATGTATTCCACGATGAAGTCCGCCGGGTTGTGGGTGTCGAACCAATCCCCGTTCTCGAACGGGTAGTGCACCTGGCCGTACGGCATGGACCCGGAGTCGAACCAGACGTCGAGCACGTCTTCCACGCGGCGCATGGTGGACTTGCCCGTCGGGTCGTCCGGGTTTGGCCGGGTCAGCTCGTCGATGAACGGGCGGTGCAGGTCCACCTGGCCCTCGTTGTTCACGGGCAGGCGGCCGAAGTCGGCCTCGAGGTCCGCCAGCGAACCGTAGACGTCGGTACGCGGGTACTCGGGATCGTCGGACTGCCAGACGGGGATCGGGGAACCCCAGTACCGGTTACGGCTGATCGACCAGTCGCGGGCGTTTTCCAGCCACTTGCCGAACTGGCCCTCCTTGACGTTGCCGGGGATCCAGTTGATCTCCTGGTTCAGCTCGGACATCCGGTCCTTGAACTTGGTGACCTCCACGTACCACGAGGAAACCGCGCGGTAGATCAGCGGGTTGCGGCAGCGCCAGCAATGCGGATAGCTGTGCTCGTAGCTGGCCTGGCGGACCAGGCGGCCGTCGGCGCGCAGCACCTGGGTGATGGGCTTGTTGGCTTCGAAGACCTGCAGGCCCACGATTCCGGCAAGCTCGCCGTGCGAGAACAGCGGCAGGAACTTCGCGCCCTCGTCCACGGAGAGCACCACTGGTATGCCGGCGTCTTCACAGACTTTCTGGTCGTCTTCACCGTAGGCCGGGGCCTGGTGGACGATGCCGGTGCCGTCGCTGGTGGTGACGTAATCGGCCACGAGGAACCGCCAGGCGTTCTGCGTACCGTACTTCTCGGCGTCGGCGAAGTCGTTCCACAACGGCTCATACTCCAGCCCGGCGAGCTCGGCGCCCGCGTAGGTGGCCTCAACCGCCGCCGAGGCGGCAGCCGCGTCGTCGTATCCGAGGTCCTTGGCGTACGAACCAAGCAGATCGGCGGCCAGCAGGAAGCGGCCGGTGACCGGCGCCTCCTCCGAAGCGGCCTTCACGCCGTTCGGGCCGGCCGGCACCACGGCGTAGGAGATCTCCGGCCCGACGGCGAGCGCCAGGTTGGTGGGCAGCGTCCAGGGCGTGGTGGTCCAGGCGAGCGCCTGGACGCCCGCGAGCGCCTTCGAGAGCTCCGACTCCCCCGCCTTGACGGGGAAAGTCACGGTGACGGTCTGGTCCTGGCGGTTCTTGTAGACGTCGTCGTCCATGCGCAGCTCATGGTTGGACAGCGGCGTCTCGTCCTTCCAGCAGTACGGCAGCACGCGGTAACCGTTGTAGGTGAGGCCCTTCTCGTGCAGTTGCTTGAAGGCCCAGAGCACGGACTCCATGTACTCGACGTTGAGGGTCTTGTAGTCGTTCTCGAAGTCCACCCAGCGGGCCTGGCGGGTGACGTAGGCCTTCCACTCGTTGGCGTACTTCATCACGGAGGCGCGGCAGGCGTCGTTGAACTTGTCGATGCCCATGGCTTCGATCTGGGTCTTGTCCGTCATGCCGAGCTGCTTCATGGCTTCCAGTTCGGCGGGCAGGCCGTGGGTGTCCCAGCCGAAGCGGCGTTCGACGCGCTTGCCGCGCTGGGTCTGGTAGCGGCCCACCAGGTCCTTG
This sequence comes from Curtobacterium sp. LFS079, assembly GCF_047977865.1. Lineage (NCBI taxonomy): Bacteria > Bacillati > Actinomycetota > Actinomycetes > Micrococcales > Microbacteriaceae > Curtobacterium > Curtobacterium sp. LFS079. Next base: position 316,616 of record NZ_JBFPFO010000005.1, on the reverse strand, counting down.
GCGTAACCGGTGAGCAGGTGGCCGTAGTGCGGCAGTCCGTTGGCGAAGGGCGGGCCGTCGTAGAAGACGAATTCGTTGCTGCCGGGGGTCCCGCCGGGAAGGTCGCGGTCACGTGCATCGATGCTGGCCTGGAACGTCCCGTCCTCATCCCAGTACTTGAGGATGCGCTCTTCGATCTCCGGGAACTTCACAGAAGCGGAAACACCGGCGGCAGTGCCGTCACCGGAAGAGGCCGTCGCGGCCTTGGGATAAAAAGTCATCTCGAATCCTGGTCTGAGCTGGTGGGACTGTTTGTCTGTCAGGATGCGAGGACGGCGCCCGTGCCGCTTGCGCTGCACCGGTACCGCGGTACCACCTCACTTACCGTCGCCTGCCCTCCTGCGGAGGGACCGGCGTCGGCCGCTCATTGCTGCTGTGTCGGGCTTACCCGTCCGGTTCTACTTGCCCCCGCGGGCGGGAGTGTTCTTCCGGAAGCTCACCGGTGATGGCCGGGTCGATGCTTGTGCCACAAGTCTAGCGGCAGCCGGACACCGGCCTCCACCTGGACGCCCGCTCCTGGCGTAGGTGTCTCACGGGACGGCTGTCTAGACTCGGGCTCATGCCCCCTACTGCAAGCCCGAAGCCCCGCTCCCGGCGCCGCACCGTATTCGCCGTTGCCGTGCTGGCGGTCCTTCCCGTGGCAGTGCTGTCGTTGTTCCGTGCGCTCCCCGTGGAATGGCCGACGCCGGTGGTCCAGTTGCTGGCGTTCACGCCGTGGGTGGTTCTTCCGGCAGCCGTGGCGGCAGGGCTGGGACTGTTCAGCCGGCGCAAGTGGCTCGCCGCTGCCGCATTGGTGCTGTTCCTGGTACAGATCTTCTGGCTGTTCCCGCTGGATTTCGGCCGGCCCCTGCCCCGCGCGGCAGACGCGGTGGAGCTGCCTGTGATGAGCATCAACTCCAAATACGGGCAAGCGGACGCGGCGGAGGTGGTCCGCCTGGTCCGGGATCACGGCGTGAAGCTGCTGGCAGTCCAGGAACACTCCGCGTCCCTTGAAGGGGCACTGGACCGGGCCGGCCTGGAGACGCTGCTGCCACACCGGATCAGCAGCCCGACGGATGACCGGGCCGGCAGCGCCGTGTATTCCGTCTATCCCTTGGAGGCGGCAGGTCTGCTTCCGGACACACCGTTCCACATGCCGACCGTCCGGGTCGTGGCGAAGGCTGGCGGTTTGTCAGCCATTTTCGAGGTGACGAATGTGCACACGATGCCACCCTTGGGTTCCCGGATCGCCCAGTGGCGGCACGACCTCGCGGCCGTGGGGCGGCTTGGGTCCAAGCCCGGCCTGCGGGTGCTGCTGGGCGACTTCAACGCCGGGTACGACCACCGTGAGTTCCGGCAACTCCTGGACGGACCCCTCGCCGGCGGCGCTGACGGGCGCAAGCTGGTGGATGCCGGGATCGCTAACAACAGCCGTCTGGTCCCCACCTGGCCCATGGAAGGGATGAAGCTGCCTGGCGTGGTCCTGGACCATGTCGTCACCACGCCGGAGATCGACACCACGGGCTACTCAGTCCACCGGATTCCGGGCAGCGACCACGCAGCCGTCATCGCAACCCTCGCGGTTCCGGCGGCGCGTTAGCCGCACCGTGCCTCAGCCCTTGCGGATGAGCTTGTGGTTGGCGGCCTGTGCCACGGGCCGTACGGTGATGTGGTCCAGGTTGATGTGGTGCGGTACGGACACCGCGTAGCGGACCACCTCGGCCACGTCTTCGGCGAGCAGCGGCTTCTCGACGCCGGCGTAGACCTTCGCTGCGGCTTCGGCGCTGCCGAGGCGGTTCAGGGCGAATTCCTCGGTGTACACCAGGCCCGGGGCCACCTCGATCACGCGGACATTGTTTTCGGCTTCCTCAAGACGGAGCGCACCGGTGAGTGCGTGCTGGGCGTACTTGGCCGCGTTGTAGCCGCCGCCGCCTTCGTAAGCCGCCAGAGCCGCGGTGGAGGTCAGGTTCAGGATGGTGCCTTCGCCGTTGCTGCGGAGCATGGGCAGGAAGGCCCGGATCATCTTCATGGTGCCCAGCACGTTGACCTGGTACATCCATTCCCAGTCGTCGGTCCGGGCGTTGGCCAGGGTATCCGCACCCCGGGCGCCGCCGGCGATGTTGATCAGGGTGTCCACCCCGCCGTGCCGTTCCACCAGGCGGAGCAGGATGTCGACGTCTTCGTCGTTGCTGATGTCCGCCGGGACCGCTACTGCGCCCGTTTCATCGGCCAGTGCGGAGAGCCGCTCCGCACGGCGGGCCACCGCATAGACCTTCCAGCCGTCGGCGGTCAGCGCGCGCACCGTCGCCTCCCCGATGCCCGTGCTGGCTCCGGTCACTACCGCGGTCTTCGTCTGTGCTTCCTCAGTCATGGCACCACACTAACCCGCTTTGCCCGGGCCGATCGCGTGGCCCAGGATATGGTCGAACGGCGGTGCCAGGCGGGCAGCAGCGAAGCTGAAACGCCGGTTGTCCACGACCTTGAACCCGGCTTCCACAATGGCCTCCAAGGTGTCCCTGTTGGGATGGCATCCACCGGCCATTAGCTGCCAGGCCGGGCTCACGAAATCTTCCACGGCAGCTGCGAACCTGCGGCTGGAGCGCACGTGTTCATAGAAGGCCAGCGTCCCTCCAGGACGAAGGACCCGGCGGATTTCGGCGAGCGCGGCAGCCTGCTCCGGAACGCTGCACAGGACAAGACTGACGACGACGGCATCCGCGCTTTGGTCCGGCGCGGGGATCTCCTCAGCCGTCCCGGGGAGAACCTGGACGGAGACGGGGGCCTCTCGCCCCTTTTCGGACGCGATCTTCCTGAGGTAGTCGTCAGGTTCCACGGCCAACACACTTTGGACGGCGTCCGGGTAATAGGCAAATGATGAGCCTTCTCCTGCGCCGACCTCGATGACGGATCCGTGCAGGCCGGCCAGGAGTTCGCGACGGTGCTCGCCGGCGCCGCGTTGGTCCATGTGCTGCACTGCCCGTGCGTAGGCGCGGGCGAATCGGGGATGCTGCGGCGTCACTGGCTGGCCTTTCCGTGCGTTTGCCCACGTCCGGAATCCGCGAGGTACTCGAGAAGGACCCGGGCGTGGTTGACCTCAGGGTCCCGGGCCGCGTACAGCAAGGTCACCCTGGGATGCTTCCGTGCCAGTTCCATCAGGGTGTCCACGGCGGGGTTCTGTTCCAGTTCGGCCAGGTACGCCGTCCGGAAATCTGCGAAACGCTCCTGCATGTGCGCGAACTCCGTACGGAGGGGCGTTGAAGGGGCAATCTCCTTCAGCCACAGGTCCAAGCCGGCCCGCTCCTTGCTCACCCCGCGCGGCCAGAGGCGGTCCACCAAAACCCGGCAACCGTCGTCGTCGGAGGCTTCGTCATAGATGCGTTTGGTCACGAAAATCTTCTTGAGTTCAGCCATGCGCCGGATGCTAGTGCAACTCGGTGCAACTTGCACTGAAGTTTGATGAAACAATTGACCCCATGGCTGAATCAACGCAGGGTACAGACACGCCCGCCCCCGCTCCCATCAACGTTCCGGACAAGCCGGCCCTGGAAGGCCTGGAGACGGCCCTCACCCAGCGCTGGCTCGAGGACGGCACCTACAAGTTCAACCCGGACACCACCCGTGAAGCGGTCTATTCGATCGACACTCCCCCGCCCACCGCGTCGGGATCCCTCCACGTGGGCCACATGTTCTCCTTCACCCACACCGACGTCGTCGCCCGCTACCAGCGCATGCGCGGCAAGAACGTCTTCTACCCCATGGGCTGGGACGACAACGGCCTCCCCACCGAGCGTCGCGTCCAGAACTACTACGGCGTCCGCTGCGATCCGGCCATCCCCTACAACGCCGACTACCGCCCGCCGGCTACCCCGGCGAAGAACCAGCGCGACTTTGATGTGATTTCGCGCCGGAACTTTATCGAACTCTGTGAAGAGCTCGCGGTCGAGGATGAGAAGGTCTTCGAGAACCTGTTCCAGACCCTCGGCCTTTCCGTGGACTGGAACCTCACCTACCGCACCATCGATGACACCTCCCGTGCAGTGTCCCAGCGCGCCTTCCTGGCGAACCTGGCCTCAGGCGACGCGTACATGGCCGAGGCACCGACCCTGTGGGACGTCACGTTCCGCACCGCCGTCGCGCAGGCCGAGCTGGAAGACCGGGAAATGCCCGGCGCCTACTACCGCTACCCGTTCTTCACCGCCGAGGGCGAGAAGATCTTCATCGAGACCACCCGCCCGGAACTGCTGGCAGCCTGTGCCGCGCTGGTGGCAAACCCCGACGACGAGCGCTACCAGCCGCTGTTCGGCAAGACTGTCACCTCCCCCTTGTTCGGCGTCGAGCTTGAGGTCAAGGCCCACCCGCTCGCCAAGGCGGACAAGGGTTCGGGCATCGCCATGGTCTGCACCTTCGGCGACCTCACCGACGTCACCTGGTGGCGCGAACTGCAGCTGCCCACCCGCGCCATCGTCGGCCGCGACGGCCGCATCGTGGCCGACACCCCGGACTGGATCACCACCGACGCCGGCCGCGAAGCCTATGCCGCAATCGCCGGCAAGACTGTGTTCAGCGCCAAGGAAGCCGTGGTGGAACTGCTCGGCGAGGCCGGCCTGCTGGACGGCGAACCGAAGAAGATCATGCACCCCGTGAACTTCTTCGAAAAGGGCGACAAGCCCCTCGAAGTGGTCACCTCCCGCCAGTGGTACATCCGCAACGGCGGCCGCGACGAGGACCGCCGCGAACGCCTGATCGGCCGCGGCCACGATATCGACTTCCACCCGTCCTTCATGCGTTCGCGCTACGAGAACTGGATCTCCGGCCTGAACGGCGACTGGCTCGTCTCCCGCCAGCGCTTCTTCGGTGTGCCGATCCCCGTCTGGTACCCGCTGGACGCTGAGGGCAACCCGGAGTACGAAAACCCGATCCTGCCCACCGACGCGATGCTCCCCGTGGACCCCGCCGCCGATGCTGCTCCGGGCTACGACGAGTCGCAGCGCGAGCAGCCGGGCGGCTTCACCGGCGACGCCGATGTCCTGGACACCTGGGCCACCTCCTCCCTGACGCCGCAGATCGTGGGCGGCTGGAGCCGCGACGAGGAACTCTTCGGCAAGGTCTTCCCCTTCGACCTGCGCCCGCAGGGCCACGACATCATCCGCACCTGGCTGTTCTCCTCGGCCGTGCGTGCCGACGCCCTGCAGGACATTGCGCCGTGGAAACACGCCGCGATTTCGGGCTGGATCCTGGACCCGGACCGCAAAAAGATGTCCAAGTCCAAGGGCAACGTGGTGGTTCCCACCGATGTGCTCAACGAATTCGGCTCCGACGCCGTGCGCTACTGGGCTGCTTCGGCGAAGCTCGGTGCGGACACGGCTTACGAGATCGCGCAGATGAAGATCGGCCGCCGCCTGGCCATCAAGCTGCTCAACGCTTCGAAGTTCGTCCTGAACCTTGGCGCCACCGAGAACTCGGTGCTCTCTGGCGACCTGTCGGTGCTCAGCAACCCGCTGGACCGGGCACTGCTCGCCCAGCTGGCCGACGTCGTTGCGCAGGCCACCAAGGCCTTCGACAGCTACGACCACGCCCGCGCACTGCAGATCGCGGAAACGTTCTTCTGGCAGTTCACCGACGACTATGTCGAGCTGATCAAGGACCGCGCCTACGGTGCCGCCGGCGAAGCCGAGCAGGCCTCGGTGCTCGCGGCCCTGGCCACCACCTTGGACTCGTTGCTCCGCCTGTTCGCCCCGTTCCTGCCCTTCGCCACCGAAGAGGTCTGGAGCTGGTGGCGTGCCGGTTCGGTGCACCGTGCCGCATGGCCGGCTCCGGTGGAAATCGCCGACGGCGACACCACGATGCTCGGCACCGTGGGCCTGGCCCTGAGCGGCATCCGCAAGGCCAAGTCCGAGGCGAAGGTCAAACAGCGCACGGAGGTGCTGTCTGCCGCGATCTCCGCCAACGAGTCCTTCGTGGCACAGCTCAAGGCCGGCCTGGGCGATTTGAAGGCTGCGGCTAATGCGCGGGAGCTCTCCCTCGTGTCGGCCGACGGCGAGCTCACGGTCAGCAACGTGGTCCTGGCACATGCCGAGGAAGCACAAAGCTAAATCCGGAATTGTTCCGGGAGCTTCCTGCGGGAGGCTCCCGGGACTGCCGGCCCGGGACAGCCGGGAAGTTTCCGGGCAAAGGGGAAGCCCCATCAGCGTTTTGCCGTTGGTGGGGCTTCGACTTTTCGGCTGTCTGGTGACGACTTGACAGTCTGGCGGAATCCTCGGAATTTCAGGTCTTCCTAGTTCGTCACAACTAGCTCGCTTCTGACTTTGCCGAAGGCTGCGTCAGATGCATATCACTGAATCTTTGGTTTCCGCGTCCCGCTTCTTTCGAAGTGGGTAAGTTCTATTCTTGACCCGCCCAATGGGCAGCGCAAGGCCTCGGCGCGAACTACTGTGCTGTAATTCCGCTGACCTGTTTCAGACCTCGCAGGCACGCCGATTGGACACCACGCCGGCGCGCGGTGTGGCACAGTAAAGCCATGCCGGAACTTCCAGAGGTCGCCGGGTTGCGCGCCTTCCTCGACACGAAGCTGCGCGGAGCCATCCTGACAAAGCTCCAAATCACGTCCTTCGCGGTGCTGAAGACCGCCGACCCACCGTACTCCGCGTTGGAGGGACGAACCGTCGTCGGCGTTCAGCGCTTTGGCAAGTTTCTCGACCTCGACACGGAGGGCGTCCACTTCGTCTTCCACCTCGCCAAGGCCGGCTGGCTGCGCTACACCGAGAATCCTTCACCGGCCCCGCTCCGTCTCGGCTCCAGCCCGATCGCGGCGCGCCTCGCCTTCACCGCTGCGCCGTCCGCGGCCTCCGACGGCGGTCCGGCGAAGATGGCTTTCGACCTCACCGAAGCCGGCAGCAAGAAGAGCCTCGCGGTCTATGTCGTCCGCGACCCGCAGGAGATCCCTGGCATCGCGTCCCTGGGCCCGGATCCCCTCGCCCCGGAATTCACCAGGGAGGTCTTCGACGGCATTCTTTCGGCGTCCCAGCAGATCAAGGGACTGCTCCGCAGTCAGAGCGTGGTGGCCGGGATCGGGAACGCCTACAGCGACGAAATCCTCCACGCCGCCAGGATCTCGCCGTTCGCGATAGCGAAAACGCTCGACGACGGCAGCAGGGACCGATTGTTCGCCGCGATCGGCGAGGTGCTTGGCGGAGCCGTGGAGTCCGCCGTCGGGAAAGCCCCGGGCGAGCTCAAGGACAGCAAGCGGAGCACGATGAGGGTGCATGGCCGCGCGGGGCAAACCTGCCCGGTGTGCGGGGACACGGTCCGGGAGGTTTCCTTCGCTGACACCGCCCTGCAGTACTGCCCGGGCTGCCAGACGAACGGAAAGATCCTCGCGGACCGCCGGACATCCCGCTTCCTCAAATAGGCGGCCGGACCATTTCGGATGCAGGAACGCCCGCAGCCATTCCTGCCCACAACAGCTCGGTTGTCGCCGCCGTGAGAGCGTCAATCGATGTTCCATCCAAGAGGTCGCCCGCGGCCAGGACCGCGGCCCCGTGCACGCTTGCGAAGCAGACCAGCGCGAGCTTCCCATCATCCCCCGGCGCCAATTCCCCCGCGTCCTGCGCGCCCGCAATTATGGCCCGGGCGGCAGTTATGCCTTCTTCACTGATGCTGCGCAGTTCCTCGCCCGCATCCGGGTCATGCTTGGTGGAGTGCATCACGGCCAACAGGACCGGGTGCGCGACCGCGAATTCCACGTAAGCCCACGCGATCCGGACGAAGCGCGAGCGGTAGTCTCCTGGCTGTTCAGCCGCCGCCAATATTCCAGCGTTCATGGTGCGGAAGCCATCAAGGGCGAGGGCATCAAGCAGGGCCTGCTTGTCACGGAAATGCCTCCCCGGCGCAGCATGGCTCACGCCCAGCTCGCGTGAGAGTTGCCTCAGTGAAAGGCCTTCGATTCCCACCTCTTCAATGAGTGCTGCGGCACGGGTGAGCAATGCCTCGCGGAGCCTGCCGTGATGGTAGGGCAGATTGGTCATGGGAGCAGTATAGCCAAAGTTGCCATTGACAACATAGAGGGCGGTGCCTACGATGTTGCCACTGACTACATCAGTGGCTGCATGAATGGCTGCACTACCGAACGGACGATATGACCATGATCTACACCGGAACCACAGCGCTCATCACCGGGGCCAGCTCCGGACTCGGCGCCGAGTTTGCCGCAAGGTTCGCTGCACGCGGAGCCAACCTTGTGCTGGTGGCCCGGCGGACCGACAGGCTCGAGGAGCTGGCCCGCACGCTGCGCGACACACATGGCGTTTCCGTGACTACGCTCGCGAAAGACCTGAGCCGTGCGGGAGCAGGAACAGAGATCCGAAACGAGCTGGCCCGGCAAGGCATCCGCATCGATACCCTGGTCAACAACGCTGGATTTGGCACGAGCGGACCGTTAGTCGAGGAAGATCCCGCGGTCATCTCAACGGAGATCTCCCTCAACGTGGCCTCCCTTGTCGAAACCACACGGGCATTCCTTCCCGGGATGCTGGCCGCCGGGAGGGGTGCACTGATCAACGTCGCCAGCACTGCGGCTTTCCAGCCCGTGCCCGGGATGGCGGTCTACGGCGCAAGCAAGGCGTTTGTCCTAAGCTTCACCGAAGCCGTGGCCCACGAGACAAAAGACTCCGGGCTTCGTGTGCTTGCTCTGTGCCCGGGCGCTACCCGCACCGAGTTTTTCGATGTGCTCGGGACCCAGGCTGCAGCCGTCGGCCGGATGCAGAGCGCCAGCGCGGTGATCGACACTGCCCTGCGCGCCCTGGACCGCCGCACGACCCCGGTGAGCGTCGTCTCAGGCCTTGGAAACCGGATGCTTGCCGGCATCGCCCAGCGTTTGCCGCGCAGCGTCTCGCTCGCCATTGCGGGCAGGGCCGTACAGAACTAGCCCCACAGCCCGGCAGGATCCGGCGTCAGTTGAATTCCGGGCTCTCCGTACGGCTGCGCTTCAGCTCGAAGAAATGCGGGTAACCGGCAAGCGTCACCGAGGCATCCCAGATCCGCCCGGCCACCTCACCGCGCGGAATGCGGGTCAGCACCGGGCCGAAGAACGCGGTGCCGTTCACGGAGACCACCGGCGTGCCGACGTCCTGGCCCACCAGCGAGATTCCCGCTTCATGGCTGCTGCGGAGCTGCCCGTCGAACTCATCGCTATCGGCGAAGCGGGCGAGCTCTGCGGGCAGGCCGGTCTGGGCCAGTGCCTTTTCGATGACCGATGCCCGGTCCTTGTTGCCCTCGTGGTGGAATTCTTCGCCCATGGCGTCGTAGAGCGGCTTGATGAACTCGCTGCCGTGCAGTTCCTTCGCCGCGATGATGACACGCACCGGCCCCCAGGAGTCATCCATCATGGCCCGGTAATCAGCGGGAAGATCGCGGCCCTCGTTGAGGACCGAGAGGCTCATGACGTTCCAGGTGGTTTCGATGTCGCGCACAGCCTCGACTTCACCGATCCAGCGCGATGTCACCCAGGCGAAGGGGCAGATCGGGTCGAACCAGAAATCTACCTTGTTGACGGTCTGCTCAGGCACAGGGGTACTCCTTGGAGAGGAAGACGGAAGAAATAAACAAGCCATGGCCGCCCGGACGGGCAGCGGCTCCGTTGATGCGAACCGCGGCTCAGGCGGACTTATTCCGGCGCTTCGCTACCACTTCGTGGGCGATCATGGTTGGGGCTGCCTTCTTGGCAACTGCGTCCGCGGTGATGACCACACTGGCGATGTCGTCCCGGCTGGGCAGGTCGAACATGACCGGCAGCAGGACTTCCTCCATGATCGCACGCAGGCCGCGGGCGCCGGTGCCCCGCTCCAAAGCCTGGTCGGCGATCGCGTCCAGGGCCTCGTCGTCGAACAGCAGTTCGACGCCGTCCAGCTGGAACATCTTCTGGTACTGCTTGATCAGGGCGTTCTTCGGCTTGGAAAGGATCTGGATCAGAGCCGCCCGGTCAAGGTTGGACACCGTGGTGATCACAGGCAGGCGACCGATGAATTCCGGGATCAGGCCGAACTTGAGCAGATCCTCCGGCATGACCTCGCCGTAGCTGTCGACGTTGTCCTTGACCTCGTTCAACGGGGCACCGAAGCCGATGCCTTTGCGTCCGGAGCGGGACCCGATGATGTCTTCGAGACCGGCGAAAGCGCCCGCAACAATGAAGAGCACATTTGTGGTGTCGATCTGGATGAATTCCTGGTGCGGGTGCTTTCGCCCGCCCTGCGGCGGCACGGACGCCACCGTGCCTTCGAGGATCTTCAGCAGGGCCTGCTGCACGCCCTCGCCGGACACGTCCCGCGTGATGGAGGGGTTTTCGCTCTTGCGGGAGATCTTGTCGATCTCGTCGATGTAGATGATGCCCTGTTCGGCCTTCTTGACGTCGTAGTCCGCGGCCTGGATGAGCTTGAGGAGGATGTTCTCCACGTCCTCGCCGACGTAGCCGGCCTCCGTGAGGGCGGTGGCATCGGCGACGGCGAAGGGCACGTTCAACCGCCGGGCCAGCGTCTGCGCAAGGTAGGTCTTGCCGCAGCCCGTGGGGCCGATCAGCAGGATGTTGGACTTGGCGATCTCCACGTCTTCGTGGTGGCCGCCTTCGCCGAGCCCGCCCTTGGGGGCATGCCCGGCCTGGATGCGCTTGTAGTGGTTGTAGACCGCGACGGCGAGCGACCGCTTGGCGGGTTCCTGGCCGATGACGTATTCCTGCAGGAAGTCGAAGATCTCCCGGGGCTTGGGCAGTTCGAAGCTGCCCAGATCCGACACTTCGGCGAGTTCTTCTTCGATGATCTCGTTGCAGAGTTCGATGCACTCGTCACAAATGTAGACGCCGGGCCCGGCAATCAGCTTGCGCACCTGCTTCTGGCTCTTTCCACAGAAAGAACACTTCAGCAGATCCGTGCTCTCGCCAATCCGGGCCATGTGGGAATCCCTTCGTTTCTTGCGGGCGGAACCTCGCTGCCCTGCTCCTGCGTGAGGAGCCACAGCGGGCGCTGCCATGACAACTTCCACTGTAAGACACAATGGGCTGCTTGGGTTGAAACAGGACGCCGGTGCGGTCCATATTTCCTTGGACCACACCGGCGTCCTGGTGTTGCCTGGCTAGCGGGCGATTGCCTGCGGCTTGATCTTCCGCGAGTCGAGGACCTGGTCGATCAGGCCGTAGTCCTGCGCCTCCGCGGCGGTGAGGATCTTGTCGCGTTCGATGTCGTTGTTGACCTGTTCGGACGTCCGGCCCGAGTGGTGGGCCAAGGTGTCTTCCAGCCAGGTCCGCATGCGCATGACCTCGGCCGCCTGGATCTCAAGGTCCGAAGCCTGGCCACCCTGGCCGCCGGACAGGGCCGGCTGGTGGATCAGCACACGGGCGTTCGGCAAGGCGAGGCGCTTGCCGGGCGTGCCGGCCGCGAGCAGGACTGCCGCCGCGCTGGCTGCCTGGCCCAGGCACACGGTCTGGATCTCCGGGCGGATGTACTGCATGGTGTCGTAGATCGCGGTCATGGCCGTGAACGAACCGCCCGGCGAGTTGATGTACAGGGTGATGTCGCGATCCGGGTCCGTGGACTCGAGGACCAGCAACTGGGCCATGATGTCATCGGCCGAAGCGTCGTCCACCTGCACGCCGAGGAAGATAATGCGGTCCTCGAAGAGCTTCGTGTAGGGATCCTGGCGCTTGAAACCGTAAGGCGTGCGCTCCTCGAACTGCGGGAGGACGTAGCGGCTGGATGGGAGGTTGCCGGCAGACCATCCGAAGTTGTAGTTCATTTCATTGCTCCTGGTTTTCAGTGGGTCTTGCTGCCGGTTACTTCTCGGAGTTGGAGGCGTTCTGGGTTCCGCCTCCACCAGCCACGGATCCAGCGTGGGCGGAAATCTTGTCGAAGAAGCCGTACTCGAGTGCCTCGGTGGCGGTGAACCACTTGTCGCGGTCGTTGTCCTTGAGGATGGTCTCCACGGTCTGGCCGGTCTGGTCCGCGGTCAGCTCCGCCATGACCTTCTTCATGTGCAGGATGAGCTCGGCCTGGATCTTAATGTCCGAGGCGGTGCCACCGATGCCGCCCGAAGGCTGGTGCATCAGGATGCGGGCGTTGGGGGTGGCGTAGCGCTTGCCCTTCGTGCCCGAGGAAAGCAGGAACTGGCCCATGGAGGCAGCCAGGCCGGTGGCCACGGTGACGACGTCGTTCGGGATGAACTGCATGGTGTCGTAGATGGCCATGCCCGCAGTCACCGAACCACCCGGGGAGTTGATGTAGAGGTAGATGTCCTTTTCCGGGTCCTCGGCGGAGAGCAGGAGAAGCTGGGAGCAGATCGCGTTGGCGTTCTCGTCACGGACTTCGGAACCGAGCCAGATGATGCGCTCTTTCAGCAGGCGGTTGTAGATGTAGTTGTCCTGGGCTGCCGGATCGACTGTTGCCATCCGGGGCGCCTCTGCATGCTGTGACATAAGTACTTACCTCTCGCTGGTGACAGGGCCGTTGCTGAAGTTGCCATCCCTGATCTTCACTACTTGGACACTAACCGGTTTCGCAGCCGTTTTGTTCTCCGGAATCGCACTGTTCGCTGACGGCGCACGACTGCCGTGCGGGGCAGCATTCCGCAGTAAACCGGCTTAAAAAGCACACCCCCGGATCGGCAGATCCGGGGGTGTGCTGAAGCCTGATTAGAACTTCACTGCTGCAGGGTCGTCGCTGGGGACGGTCGCTACGGCTTCCTCGGCCTCTTCGGGAGCGGGAGCCTCGGCAGCTTCACCCGCAGGGCGGACGAAGTCGCTCAGGTCGACCTTGTTGCCTTCGGTGTCGACAACCTCGGCCTGGCCCAGGACGACGGCCAGTGCCTTGCGGCGGCGGACCTCGGAAACCATCATGGGAACCTGGCCGCTCTGGTCGATGATCTGGGCGAACTGGTTCGGGTCCATGCCGTACTGGCCGGCGGTGCTGACAATGTAGTCGATCAGCTCGTTCTGGCTGACGCCGACCTCTTCCTTGTCGGCGATGGCGTCGAGGATGATCTCGTTCTGGAAGGCGCGGGCGGTGTTGGCCTTGACCTCTTCGCGGTGCTCTTCGGTGTCGTGCTCGCCTTCTCCGTGGGAGTTCTCCGGGTTGAAGTGCTGTTCCAGCTGTTCTTCGATGACGGAGTCCGGAACGGGAACCTCGATCAGCTCAACGAGCTTGTCCAGGACCTTGTCGCGGGCTTCGACGCCCTGGCCGACAACCTTGGACTCGGCTGCCTGCTTGGCGAGGTCCTCACGCAGTTCGGCAAGGGTGTCGAACTCGGAAGCCAGCTGGGCGAAGTCATCGTTGGCTTCCGGCAGCTCGCGCTCCTTGACGGCCTTGACGACGACTTTTACCTGTGCGGCCTCGCCGGCGTGCTCGCCGCCGACCAGCGTGGTGTCGAAGATTGCCTCTTCTTCGGCGGACAGGCCGGAAACGGCCTCGTCCAGGCCTTCGAGCATGGTGCCGGCGCCGACCTGGTAGGACAGGCCCGAAGCGGAGTCGACCTCGGCGCCATCGACGAGGGCGGTGATGTCGATGGTCAGGAAGTCATCGTTCTTGGCCGGGCGGTCAACGGACTTCAGCGTGCCGAAGCGGCCGCGGAGTTCGTCGAGGGCCTTGTCGACGTCGGCGTCGGAAGACTCGGCAGCGGCAACCTCAACCTTGATGCCGGCGTAATCCGGGAGTTCAACCTCGGGGCGGACGTCGATCTCGACCTGGAACTTCAGTTCGCCATCGGTGGAGGAGGGGTCCGGAACCTCGGTGATCTCAACCTCGGGACGGCTCAGCGGGCGGACGCCGGTTTCCTGCACGGCGGCCTGGTACCAACCGTTGAGGCCATCGTTGATGGCCGTCTCCAGGACGTAGCCGCGGCCAACGCGCTGGTCGATGAGCTTGGACGGAACCTTGCCCTTGCGGAATCCGGGAACCTGGATCTGCGAAGCAACGGTCTTGTAAGCGGCATCGATGCTCGGCTTCAGTTCTTCAAAGGGAACCTCAACATTGAGCTTGACCCGCGTTGCGGTGAGGTTCTCGACAGCGCTCTTCACAGTCTAAGTACTCCTGGTTTTGTGGGATGGGTTTCTGCCGCGTTCCCGGATCGGAACAGGCTCACAGAGTCGGGGTGACAGGATTTGAACCTGCGACTTCCTGCTCCCAAAGCAGGCGCTCTAGCCAAGCTGAGCTACACCCCGTGAGTGCACAGGACAGTCTACGGCCAAGAATCGCCAGTTTGCACATTTGACACTTGGCACCTGAATTGGGTTAAGTTAGATCCGGCTTGAACAGCCGCCGGGAATTGCATGGATACGTCAATCCTGCACTACTCCGGGGACGTAGCTCAATGGTAGAGCCTCAGTCTTCCAAACTGATTACGCGGGTTCGATTCCCGTCGTCCCCTCCAGAAATACGAAAGGGCCCCTCGCGAGGGGCCCTTTCGTGTTTGCGGCTTCCTTCCCGAGTACGTCGGGTGCCGGAATCAACCGGCTTCAGCGGGTGACCAGTCCGGAAATCACCGCCATCAGCGCCGCGGCTCCGAGGAGCAGCCTCAGATGTTGCATGGGGACGAAGAAAAAGGTGTGCCTGTTGAAATAAGCCGGGCGGGCCTGCGCTCCTTCAAGGGCAAGTTGCTCTTCGGACTGCGCGCGGGCTTCGCCAAACGACTGAGGTGCCGGCAGCCCCGGTAGGCTCGCCAGATAATGATCATCTGCCCAGCCTGGAATCGCGGGTACAGGTGCCGCGATCGGAGATCGGTTGCCTGTGGATAACTGGCCCGGCATACTGCCTCAGTCCTGGCAGCCGGGGCACCAGTAGAGCTTGCGGGCAGCGATCTCGGTGAGTGCCACCGCTGTGCCGCAGCGGCGGCAGTCCTGCCCGGCACGCTGGTAGACATAGTGGGCTTCGCCGTCGAGCGGTCCTGCTTCTCCCCCGCTCCACAGCGCGGCGGGCGTCGTGATGATCCGGCCGTCCCGGACGCCGTCGGACATTGCGGCGACGGTGTCGTCCCACAGGAGACCGGCCGCCTCCATGCCGAGCGTGATTCCCGGGGTCCACGGATCAATGCCCTGCCGGAACAGGACCTCGGCCCGGTAGATGTTGCCGACGCCGGCCAGCACGGACTGGTCCATGAGCAGAAGGCCGACCGCGGCCTTGCGGCGCAGCAGCCGCGCAATGAATTCCTCCCGGTCCCCCGGGACCAGGTGCAGCGGGTCCGGGCCCAGCTTCGCCCGCGCGGTCCGGGCCTCCTCGCCGGTAAGGGCCGCGCAGGTACTGGCACCCCGCAGGTCGGCCCAGCCGTGCTCTGAGACAAGCCGGACCCGCACCGCACCCACGGGTTCCGGCGGCCCGGTGTAGCTTCCGTCGTCGCCGGCGGGACCGGACTCCCGTTCGCCGATCCGGCGGGGTGCCCCGATGCTCGAGGCGCCGCGGAAGGTTTCGTCGCCGCCGAAATCCCACGCCCCGTAGAGGCCGAGGTGGACATGCAGGTACAGCCCGTTGTCGAAACGCAGGAAGAGTTGCTTCCCGTGCGCCGTGGCCTCAAGCATGCGCTGGCCGTCAAGGAGGGCCGCGCCGGCGGCGAAGCGGCCCTGCGGGCTGGTAACCCGCAGGGCACTGCCGCCGAAGACGTCCTGGAACTGGCGTGCCAGCCGGTGGACGGAATGCCCTTCCGGCACTATTCGACGATTTCGCCGGTGGTTTCGTACGTGGCGATCTTGCCGATACGGCGCACGTGCCGCTCGTCGTTGCTGAAGGGCTCCTCGAGGAAGAATTCGATCAGCTTGGTGGCTTCCTCCACGCTGTGCTGACGGCCGCCGACGGCAACGACGTTGGCATCGTTGTGTTCGCGGGCGAGCTTGGCCGTGGATTCGTTCCAGGCCAGGGCTGCGCGCACACCCGTTACCTTGTTGGCGGCGATCTGCTCGCCGTTTCCGGATCCGCCCAGGACGATGCCAAGGGCGTGGACGCCGGCTTCCTGGTCCGCCACAACGGCGCGGGCGGCGTTGATGCAGAAGGAGGGGTAGTCGTCCAGGGCGTCGTATTCCTTGGGGCCGTGGTCAACAACCTCGTAGCCCTTGGCCGTGAGGTGGCTGACAAGGTGGGCGCTGAGCTCCATGCCGGCATGATCCGTGGCAATGTGGACGCGGGGTGTGGTCACTGGAAGTCCGTTCGATCTGGGGCGCGGAACGGCATGGGCCGGGCCACGGCGGTGAGGGGATGCGGTTCTAGGGTACTAGGACCCCGCCACCGATGCGCTTTGAGTCGCGGTGCTTATTGCCCGTGTGCCCGGTCAGCCACCCTGTTCAGCAGCCCGGCAAGCCGGTCCGCACTCGCCAGGCTGCCCGCGCTGAGGGCCACCTGCCGCCCGTTGAGTTGCCGCACGACGACGGCGGGCCCGCTGCTGACGAGCATCGCAGTCGCGCCGCCGTGGTGCCGGAAGCCCCAGCCGCCGAAGTCCGCGGCCTTGACTTCCGCGGGCGTGGCGGCGGCGATGTCCACCGCCGGAACCCTCAGAATCCGCAGCACCCCGGCAAGGAACACTTCGAGGCCGCCACGGTCCGCTTTGACACGGACGAAGAGGAAGCAGGCGCCAAGGATAGCGACCCCGAACAGCAGGGCGCCGAGCCACGGCACGGCCACGGAAATCAGCATCGCCGGAAACACCGCGGCCACGCAGATCATGACAAACACGGAACTGCGGGCGTGGACCCAAAGTTTCAAGGAATCATCGGCCAGCCCGGGGTCTTCCCGGAGGATGCGTTCGGCTTCGAGGGCGGCGTCATCTTCCCGCGTCCACCGCGGATCGGGTTTGAAGGCGAAGACCATCACTACCCCCAGTGACAGTGCTGCGCCCGCCCCAAGGGCAAGGACGGTGGCGTCGACGTGGGAACTTCGGGCGTCCGCCAGCCCGGCCTGGCCTACCAGTCCGGCGGCGAGCACGGCAGTGATGAACAGGCTCACCATCAGGCCGAGTCCCATCATGAGCCGCCGCATGATGGCCGGCCGGGAAATCGGCACCGCCTGGATGAACACGAGCCATCCCGCCAGGACCATCAGGGAAGCCCCGCCCGCCACATAGGCGGCAAAGGGCGCAAAGCTGCTGCCGCCGTCGGCGTTCCAGGTCACCGCGAGGGGATCCGGAAGGTCCGGCCGGAGCATGAGTGCGCAGACAACGAAAGCTGCGGCGAGGAGGAGGGGGAACGCCACTGCAAAGCGCAGTGCCCGGAAATCGAGAGAATCGCGCAGCTTGCCCATGGCTTAAAGCTACTCCGGGGCGGCGACACTTTGTGATGCGCCTTGCCAAGCGGGAAGGAACTGAAAGAATGGCTTCACAGCGCCGGAGCCGGTTGAGCCCGTCCGGCTTCTCTGCACACCACTTCTTGGAGGCACCCCTTGCCAGGCCTGAACCTCACCCGCGCCGAAGCCGCGGAACGCGCGGAACTGCTCGCCGTCGAGTCCTATGACGTCACACTCGACCTGACGAAGGGCGGGACGGTCTTCGGATCGACCACGGTCGTGAAGTTCACCGCCACAGCCGGATCGTCCACGTTCATCGATGCCATCACGGACAAGGTGCACAGCGTCACCCTGAACGGCAGGGAACTGGACCCGGCAGAAGTGTCCGACGGCGTGCGCATCCAGCTGCCGGACCTCGCGGCCGAGAACGAGCTCACCGTGGTGGCCGACGCCCCCTACATGAACACCGGCGAAGGCCTGCACCGCTTCGTGGACCCGGTGGACGGCGAGGTCTACCTCTACACGCAGTTCGAGGTGCCGGACTCCCGGCGGATGTTCGCCGTCTTCGAACAGCCGGACCTGAAGGCCACCTTCACCTTCACCATCACCGCCCCCTCCCACTGGGACGTCATCTCCAACTCGCCCACGCCCGTACCGGTGGAGACCGCACCCGGGGACAACGGAGAGGCCCGTTCGGTCTGGACCTTCGCACCCACTCCGCGGCTGTCCTCCTACGTCACGGCGCTGATCGCCGGCCCGTACCAGTCAGTGCGCAGCGAAGTCACCAGCGCCGACGGCCGCGTTGTCCCGCTCGGCGTCTTCGCCCGCAAGTCCCTCATGCAGTACCTCGACGCGGAGAACATCTTCGAACTGACCCGCCAGGGCTTCGAGTTCTTCGAGGCCCAGTTCGGCTTCCCCTACCCGTTCGAGAAGTACGACCAGCTGTTCGTCCCGGAATTCAACGCCGGCGCCATGGAGAACGCCGGCGCCGTGACCATCCTGGAAGGTTACGTCTTCCGCGGAAAGGTGGCCGAAGCGCAGGTGGAACGCCGCGCCATCACGGTCCTGCATGAACTGGCCCACATGTGGTTCGGCGACCTGGTGACGATGCGGTGGTGGAACGACCTCTGGCTCAACGAATCCTTCGCCGAGTACATGTCCCACCTGGCCGCCGTCGAGAACACCGCCTTCGACCATGCCTGGACCACCTTCGCCTCGGTGGAGAAGTCCTGGGCGTACCGACAGGACCAGCTGCCCACCACCCACCCGATCTTCGCCGAGATCAACGACCTGCAGGACGTTGAAGTCAACTTCGACGGCATCACCTACGCCAAAGGCGCCTCGGTGCTCCGCCAGTTGGTGGCCTGGGTGGGTCCGGAGCAGTTCATGGCAGGTGTCCGCGAATACTTCAGGAAGCACGCCTGGAAGAACACCGAACTGTCCGACCTCATGGTGGAACTCGAGGCCGCCAGCGGCCGCGAACTGGACCAGTGGGGCAAGCTCTGGCTCGAAACGGCGGGCGTCAATACCCTCTCCTCCGAGATCGACGTGGACGGCGACGGCGTCATCACCTCGTTCACGATCCGCCAGACGGCCATCGCCGATCAGCCGGTGCTGCGGCCGCACCGCCTCGCCGTCGGCTTCTACGAGCTCTCCGAGGCAGGCAAGCTCGAGCGGGTGCACCGCGAGGAACTCGACGTCGACGGCCCCGCCACTGAGGTCCCGGCACTGCTCGGGAAGACGCGGCCGGCGTTGATCCTGCTCAACGACGACGACCTCGCCTACGCCAAGGTCCGTCTCGATCCCGTATCCCTGGCAAGCGCGAAGGCGCACCTGAAGGATTTCGCCTCAAGCCTGCCGCGCACCCTGGTGTGGGGATCGGCGTGGGACGCCGCCCGTGATGGCGAGACGCCGGCCCGTGGCTACGTGGAGCTCATCCTTGCCAACATCGCCTCGGAGACCGATTCCTCGGTGATCCTCGTCCAGCTGCGGCAGCTTGCCACGACCCTTAACTTCTACGTTGCCGAGGAGCATAAGGACGCCACGGCCGAGGCCGCCGCCGACAGGCTCTGGGAACTGGCGTCCTCCGTGGCCGCCGGCTCGGACGCGCAACTGCAGTTCGTGAAGTCCTTCGCACTGCTCGCCCGGAGTGGAAGCCAGCTGGACACGATCCAGGCTTTGCTGGAGGGGACGCGTTCCCTGCCCGGCCTCACCCTGGACCAGGACCTGCGCTGGGAACTGCTCACATCCCTCGTGGTCGGCGGCCGCGCGGACCAGGCCCGTATCGATTCCGAGCTCGAGCGCGACCACACCTCCAACGGCCAGAACGCCGCAGCGCTGGCAGCGGCCGCATTGCCGACACCCGAGGCAAAGGCTGCGGCCTGGGAAAAAATCGTGGTCACGGGCGAGCTTTCGAACGCCCTGCAGGGTTCGGCCGTCGCCGGCTTCACCCGGGTCCTGGACACCGGCCTGCTGGAACCGTTCGCGGAGAAGTACTTCGAAGCGGTCCCGGAGATCTTCGCCAAGCGGACGCACGCACTGGCCCAGCAGATCATCGTCGGCCTGTACCCGGCCCAGCTGACCACCCAGGACACGGTGGACCGGACCGATGCGTTCCTCGCCTCGCTGCCGGACGAAAGCGCGGCGCTGCGCCGCATGATGCTGGAGAACCGCGACGGCGTGGCCCGCGCCCTGCGCGCCCGGGCGGCCGACGTCTAGGCTCCCCGGACTTCGCTGCGCCTCCTGCCCGGCCGGGCGGGAGGCGCAGCGGCTTGGACTGTGCCCACGTTTGGACTCTGCCCACGTTTAGACTGTGCCCATGAGCCTGGATGAACACCGCTACGCCCTCACCGTCCGTTGGACCGGAAACCTCGGCGAAGGCACCGCGGGTTACCGGGCCTACTCACGCGACCACGACGTCGAAATCCCCGGCCTCCCGGTACTCAAGGGTTCTTCGGATCCCACCTTCCGCGGCGACCCCGCCCGCTACAACCCGGAACAACTGCTTCTCGCGGCTCTCTCGCAGTGCCACATGCTCTCCTTCCTGCACGTGGCGGTCATGAATGGTGTGGTGGTGACCGGCTATGTCGATGAGGCCGAGGGATTGATGCGGAGCAACCGGGACGGAAGCGGGCAGTTCGAAAGCGTGACACTCAAACCGCAGGTGACTGTGGCCAGCGAAGACCACCTGCCGCTGATGGCCGAACTCCACCACAAGGCAAACCAGCTTTGCTTCATCGCACGGAGCGTGAACTTCCCCGTGCACCACGAACCGGTCACGAGGGCCGAAGGTTAGCCAGCAGCTCTTTTTCGCGCTCGGTGGTCAGTCCGGCCTTCCGGGGCCGCCGCAAACCCCTGGCACGTTCGTCGGCCAAGGTGTCCCGCAGCGTGTCCTGCCAGGGACGCAGGCGCATGCCCTGAGCGATGCCCGCGGCGTTGGACCGCGCCATGAAACCTTCGTGCCCCGGCGGAAGCCACAGCGGCAGCGAATCCTCCCCCGACCACGGTTGAACTCCTTGCGCCTCCAGCCAAGCGGGCGCGGCGGTGACGCCCTCCGGGTTCGTGCCCGCCAGCTCCCGGCATTCCCGGATGTACTCACCGAAGGAAGCCGCCTCGCCGACGGCATTGAACGTGCCTGCCAGCCCCCGTGCGGCCGCCAACAGGATCCATGCGGCGAGGTCACGGACGTCGATGACCTGGACCGGGTCTCCGAAGATGTCCGGCACAAGCACCGCATCCCCGCCGGCCGCAAGACGGGCCGGCCAGTAGCCGTAGCGGTCGCTGCTGTCCCCCGGGCCGCCGATGAGCCCCGCACGGACAATGTGGGCCCTCTCCCGTGCAGCCTCCAGGACGAGGTTTTCGATCGCGGCCTTGGCTTCGCCGTACGTCTCCCGTGCGGCCTCTTGGTCCGGTGGCAGCGGCTGAAGCAGCTCCGCCGTTTCGTCGGCGCCGGGCTGGTCGTGGCGGGCGTACACGGAGCAGCTGGAAACGAAGGTCCAGTGGCCGGTCCGTTCGGCCAGCGCCCCAAGGGCAGGGCGGACCTCCGCCGGATCCCGGGAGACGTCGACGGCGGCGTCCCACACGCCGTCGAGCCCGGCATAGGCGCCAGGCCCCGCGGCCCGGTCCGCACGGATCCAGCGGACGCCTGGCGGCGGTTCCGCGGCAGTGCCGCGCGCCAGGCACGTGACGTCGTGTCCGGCGTCGAGGGCCTGGCGGACGATTTCGGCGGAAAGGAACGCGGTGCCACCAAGGATCAGGATGCGCATGCCGCCACGCTACGGCGATAGGGTTGACGACGGACAGAGTGTTCAGCGCCCGGCGAACAGCTTCCGGACGCACCATGAGATCCTTTGAGGAGCAGCCCTGCCGATGAACGCAAGCACCCCCACGATCCAGGATGCAGCCGAGGAAGCCGCGAAGATTGACCTAGGGGCGATACTCCTGACTCTTGGTGTAGGCGTCGTCATTTGGATCGCGCTGCGGTTCATCATCCTGCGCATCACAAGGAGAGTCGCCGAAGGCAGCAGCTTCTTCCGGAACGCGCCCTTCAAGTGGGTGCAGCCGGCATTCCGGGCTTTGGACCACGAGCGGCGTTCCCAGCGCGCCCACACCATCGGCTCGCTGCTGACAAGTCTGTTGAGCGTGGTGGTCGCGGGCATCGTAATCATTTACGTGCTCAAGTTCCTCAACGTGGACATCGCTCCCCTGCTGACGAGTGTTGGAATCCTCGGCGTGGTGATCGGTTTCGGCGCACAGCAGCTCATCCGCGATTTCCTTGCGGGGATCTTCATCACCATCGAAGACCAGTACGGGATCGGCGACGTGATCGTCACCGCCGAGGTGGTTGGTACGGTGGAATCCGTGGGGCTGAGGATTACCCGGCTCCGCGCTGAAGACGGCGCCATCTGGTACCTGCGCAACGGGGAGATCCTGCGTGTGGGCAACCGGTCCCAGGGCGATTACGTCCCGGCTGAAGACAAGAACAACGGCAGCGGCGGTACCGCGGAGGAGAGATCCAGTGAGTGACACGGCAAACGGGCAGCAATCCCCCGGAATCCCTGCCGGGCCAGCACCCCAGGCCGGCGACCGTCCGCAGCTGATGCGCAACGACCCCTTCAGTCAGCCCGCCTACACTGACAGCTTCTATGACGCCGTCGGCGGGCACGAAACCTTCGTGAAGCTGATCGACGTCTTCTACGACGGCGTGGCCGGGGACCCGCTGCTGCGTCCGATGTATCCGGAGGAGGACCTCGGCCCGGCGAAGCGGCGGTTCCTGATGTTCCTGGAGCAGTATTGGGGCGGTCCGACGACGTACAGCCAGGAGCGCGGGCACCCCCGCCTGCGGATGCGCCACATGCCGTTCCGGGTGACGCCGGAGGCGAAGGACCGCTGGCTGTTCCACATGCGGGCGGCCGTGGATGCCCTCCAGCTCCCGGCCTTGTATGAAGGAACCTTGTGGGACTACATGGAGCGGGCCGCGCTCACCATGGTGAACAGCCCCTCGCCCGCGCAGCCCTGAGGCTGGGTTTCCTGGCCTAGCGGGTGGGGCCGACGCTCAGTCCGAGCCCTGCACCGACACGGATCAGGATGTGGCCGCGGCTTCCACTGAGCCGGTACCAGCGCCCGTTGCGGAACAACCGGTGTTCACCGTCGCCCAGGAAGCCGAGGGCGAACGCGGCGAAAGCCGCGCCGGCGGGTACACCCTGGTGTCCGGGCATCTCGCGGCCCCACACCGACGCCCGGGCGGCGGCAACCATGTGCGCCCCGGCCTGGTCGGGGACCACCCCGGCCACCTCCGCAATGCCCGCCTCGGCAACGGAGTTCAGTTCGGCGTCGGACACTTCTCCCAGCGGCTCCCAGCCGCCCCGCGGCGCCCCGACTCCTGCCCAGGATTCCGAAACAGTCGACGGCGGCAGCGACAGTTCGACGTCGTCCGCGCCGGAGCGTGCGAGCCGGTCAAGCACGGAGGCGAGCGTGACTGTCACGTCGGCTTCTGCCTCTTCGGCGAGGGTACTGGTACGAAGGCCGAGAATGGTGGGGGTCGCGTCGCCGAGGGTCCTCGGACGGAGGACGCACACATAGGCGGCGAGGACGGTGCCCGCAGCCTGCAGGCGGACCGAGCCGTCTTCAATGCTCTTGGCACGCGTGACATAGGTGCGCAGGTCCGCCAGATCCCGGGGATCGGCGAAGCGGAGGGAACGGGTCAATACATCAGCCACAGCATTGACTCTACCGGCATGTCCGCTGTTGAGTCGCGGAGCGGGATTTGGGAGCCGGTGGCTGAAGGGCGCGGAGCGGGATTTGGGAGCCGGTGGGTGGGCCCACACCGGCGAGGGGCCCGAATCTCGCGGAGCGGGATTTGGGAGCCGGTGGGTGGGCCCACACCGGCGAGGGGCCCGAATCTCGCGGAGCGGGATTTGGGAGCCGGTGGGGACTAGAGTCGAACCATGACTGACGCGCACGCCGGCCTGGTGGATCAGGCCGTCCCGGAGGACCCCACCGCCACCCTCATCGAACTGCTGTCCCTGGCCGACTTTGACGGTGCCCGGACGGACGAGGACATCTTTCTGGGGCCCTCGCAAAAGCAGCCCCGCCACCGCGTGTTCGGCGGGCAGGTGCTGGCACAATCCCTCATTGCTGGAATGCGGACAGTGGACGACGACCGTGTGGTCCACTCGATGCACGGATACTTCCTGCGCCCGGGCGATGCAAACCAGCCGATCACTTTCGGTGTGCAGCGCCTGCGCGACGGCCGGTCCTTCTCTGCACGCCGCGTGCACGCCTACCAGAACGGACAGCCGATCCTTTCCATGATCGCGTCCTTCCAGACCGAAGCCGGAGGCGTTGACCACCAGTCCGCCATACCCGAGGGCATCCCGGACCCGGAGAGCCTGCCGAGCACCGCGGACCTGCTGCAAAAATATGACCATCCAATGGCCCGCCATATGTCCTTCGAACGGCCCTTCGACGTGCGGCACGTCGACTCCGCCCTGTATGTGGAGCCTCCCAAGGAGCACGTGGACAGGAATGCCGTCTGGATGAAGACCTTGGGACCCATGCCCGACGACCCCGACTTCCACCGGGCCGCCCTCGCTTTCGCGAGTGATTACACCATCCTGGAACCTATCCTGCGCCGGAACGGGCTGAGCTGGATGACGCCCGGGATGAGCGTGGCGAGCCTCGACCACGCCATGTGGTGGCACCGGCCGGCCCGTGTGGATGAATGGCTGCTCTATGTCCAGGAATCGCCGAGCGCACAAGGTGCGCGCGGCCTGTCCACCGGGAAGATCTTCAGCCGCGACGGCGAGCACGTGGCCACCGTGGCGCAGGAGGGCATGGTCAGGCTCCCGGAGTAGGCCCGTGTTCACGAGCAAACGGAAGGCCGGCCCGTAGGGGCCGGCCTTCCGTTTGTTCGGCGCTGTTAGTCGCGGGTCAGTTTGCGGTGTGTGACCCGGTGCGGCTTGGCGGCGTCCGGGCCGAGCCGTTCAATCTTGTTCTCCTCATACGACTCGAAGTTACCTTCGAACCAGTACCACTTGGAGGGGTTCTCGTCATCACCTTCGTAGGCGAGGATGTGCGTTGCCACGCGGTCCAGGAACCAACGGTCGTGGGAAACGACCACGGCGCATCCCGGGAAGTCGAGCAGCGCGTTTTCGAGGCTGCTCAGGGTTTCGACGTCGAGGTCGTTGGTGGGTTCGTCAAGGAGCAGCAGGTTGCCACCCTGCTTGAGGGTCAGGGCCAGGTTCAGGCGGTTACGCTCACCACCGGAGAGCACACCGGCTTTCTTCTGCTGGTCCGGGCCCTTGAAGCCGAACGCCGAAACGTAGGCCCGCGAAGGCATTTCCACCTGGCCCACCTGGATGTGGTCCAGGCCGTCGGAGACGACCTCCCACAGGGTCTTGTTGGGGTCGATGCCGCCACGGGACTGGTCGACGTAGGAGATCTTGACCGAGTCACCAATCTTCAGGTTGCCGCCGTCGAGCGGTTCCAGGCCGACGATCGTCTTGAAGAGGGTGGACTTGCCTACGCCGTTGGGGCCGATGACGCCCACGATGCCGTTGCGGGGCAGGGAGAAGGACAGGTCCTCGATCAGGACGCGGTCGTCGAAACCCTTCTTGAGGTCGGTGGCTTCGATGACCATGCTGCCGAGACGCGGTCCCGGCGGGATCTGGATCTCTTCGAAGTCCAGCTTGCGGGTGCGCTCGGCCTCCGCCGCCATTTCCTCGTAGCGGGCCAGACGGGCCTTGGACTTGGTCTGGCGGCCCTTGGCGTTGGAGCGGACCCACTCAAGTTCCTCGCTGAGGCGCTTGGCCTGCTTGGCGTCCTTCTTGCCCTGGATCTCCAAGCGGGCGCGCTTCTTCTCCAAGTAGGTGGAGTAGTTGCCTTCGTATGGGTACAGCCGGCCACGGTCCACTTCACAGATCCATTCCGCGACGTGGTCGAGGAAGTAGCGGTCGTGGGTGATGGCGAGGACAGCACCGGGGTAGCTGGAAAGGTGCTGTTCGAGCCAGAGCACGCTTTCGGCGTCGAGGTGGTTGGTCGGTTCGTCGAGCAGCAGCAGGTCCGGCTTCTGCAGCAGAAGCTTGCAGAGGGCCACGCGGCGACGCTCACCTCCGGAAAGCACCGTGACGTCGGAGTCGCCCGGCGGGCAGCGCAGCGCGTCCATGGCCTGCTCGAGCTGGGAGTCGATGTCCCATGCGTCGGCGGCGTCAATGGCTTCCTGGAGCTTGCCCATCTCGTTGAGCAGGGTGTCGTAATCCGCGTCGGGATTGGCCATCTCTTCCGAGATTTCGTTGAAGCGCTGGATCTTGCCGTAGATCTCGCCGACACCTTCCTGGACGTTGCCCAGGACAGTCTTTTCTTCGTTCAGGGGCGGCTCCTGCAGGAGGATGCCCACGGAATAGCCAGGGCTGAGGCGGGCCTCACCGTTGGACGGGGTGTCGAGCCCTGCCATGATCTTGAGGATTGTGGACTTACCGGCACCGTTCGGGCCGACAACGCCGATCTTCGCACCGGGGAAGAACGACATGCTGACATCGTCCAAGATAAGTTTGTCACCAACGGCCTTTCGAGCCTTGGTCATTGTGTAAATGAATTCCGCCATGCCCTTAAATCTAATGGGTGGCAAGGCAGATCTCACATTCGGAGCCAAGCCCGGTACGACCGGGCGGCCGCCCCCACGACGCATCGCGCATCCGTCGGATCGTCCCGCGCATCGCCCGGCTGTTCCGCCGGACGGACCGGGCCGCCTCCCGGTACCCCGGCGCCGGTGGGTCCGCCGTGCCGGGGCGCCCCGGGCGCCGGCTCACGCGGAGGCGTCCAGGAGCTCTCCCGTCGCGGTGTCCACGAGCGCGGCCTCGCCGCCGTCGTCTTCCGGGAGGACTTCCAGGTTAGGCCCGCGATCACCGCCGTCGCCTTCTTCGTTGTCCTCCGGAAGGGACGACTCGCTCTCACTGCCGCCTTCCGGCCACGGGCTCTCACCAGTCTGGCCCGAATCGCCTTGCGGTGCCTGCTGGGCCGAGTTGCTTGCCATCCTCGTGAAGTTCGCCGAACCCCACATGAGGTCGTGCCCTACAGACTCTGCGTCGATTTCTGCCACGTGGTAGATGCGTCCGTCCCGTTCCCATTGGCGCAGCCTGAGTTTACCGAGGACGATGACACGCTGGCCCTTCTTGATGCTGCATCCGACGTGCCCCGCCAGGTGCCTGAAGCTTTGGACTGTGAACCAGTTGGTGTTTCCGTCGATCCATACGTTGTTGGCGCGGTCGAAGCGCCGCTCGGTGGACCCGATCCTGAAGGAGGCGGTGGCAATGCCACCCGGCGTAGTGGAACTCTTGACGTCCGAGGCAACGAAGCCGCGGACAGTGATGATGTCGTTCATGATGCGTCCTAACGTGGTTGGCTTGCCTGTCCGGCTCTCCCAGCATCACGCCGGCGCCGCGCTGCCGGCAGGCCCCGCTGCGCGTATGTGGATACTCCACTGAAAATCAGGCTGTGGAGGAGCAGTAGGCGGCTGGATCCAAGCAATGGTGCGCACAACAGAAACACCCCCGGTCCGAAGACCGGGGGTGCCGGGGATGTCCCGCTGCATCACGAAAGCGCCCCGGGAGGGAATCGAACCCCCGACCAAGAGATTAGAAGGCTCCTGCTCTATCCTCTGAGCTACCGAGGCGGGCGCCTGCCGGTCCATCCCGGCGGCGACACCACGAGTTTACCTTGCGCACGGACTCCGGTTGCCCGCAGCCGTGGAAGGAGCCGGGAAGGGTGCGGCGCTCCTAGGAAAAGGCCAACGGTTCGCCGGTTTCCAGCAGCGTCTTGAGGCTCGAAAGGACGTCCGGCCAGCCGTCGGTGACCCCGGCCAGGACCGTGCTGCCCTCTTCGAATCCCGAATGGATTACGGTCAGTTTGACCATGTCAGCAAGCGGTTCAATCTCGAAGTCCACCTTGGAACGTCCTTCGGCAGCCATCGCCGCAAGCTCATCGTCCGCGGAGCCGACCGCAGCCCCGAATTCCGGTGTGATTGTGTGCCAGGTGAACGCGAGCCTGCGGGGTTCTTCTGCGACCAGGACGACTTGCTCGGGATCCGCGATCGTTACACCTGCGACTTCCCAGGTAATCGTGGAATCCTGCTGCCAATCCGATCTGAGGGCCACACCCCAGTAGCGTTCGGTCAAGGACGGGTCGGTCAGGGCCTGCCACAGCTGATCCGGCGTGGCCTTGATATAGGTGGCATAAACAAACTGCGGGCCCTGCTTGGCCGGATCATTCGTGGTCATGGTGCTTGCTCCAATGTTTTCCC
Source organism: Curtobacterium sp. LFS079 (assembly GCF_047977865.1). Taxonomy (NCBI): domain Bacteria; kingdom Bacillati; phylum Actinomycetota; class Actinomycetes; order Micrococcales; family Microbacteriaceae; genus Curtobacterium; species Curtobacterium sp. LFS079. The sequence goes on along the minus strand of NZ_JBFPFO010000005.1, from coordinate 288,566 downwards.
AAGGCGGACGGCAGTCCTGCACGCCCGGCGGTCGTAGTGCCGGATCAACCGTGATGGCATTGATCGGAGCATCCGTTGCCGGAGCGGGCAAGTCAAGGACTGCAACTGTCCGCAACCCCGGGCTAGACTCCGTGCCATGGAGCAGAACTCCGCAAAAATCCTGACCCGGCCCGCCCAATGGGCCGAAGTGGACAAGCTGTTCAGCGGCAAGGGAGAACCAGGCCGGTGCTGGTGCCGGTGGTTTTCGATCCCGGGCAAAGAGTGGAATGAGACTCCCGCCGAGGGCCTTCGCGGGCAATTGAAGGCGGCCTTCGACGCCGGCCCCGAGCCCGGCGTCATCGCGGTCAGGGACAGCGTTCCCGTGGGCTGGTGCGCCGTCGAACCCAGGCACTGCTACCCCCGGATCGAACGGTCGCAGATCCTGCGCTCGGCTGGCCCGGCCGCCGCCGATGGCGACGGGGTGTGGTCGGTCAGCTGTTTCGTCGTCGCTCCCGGGCACCGGCGCGGAGGCATCGCCGGCGATCTGCTGGCCGCCGCCGTCGAGCACGCCTTTGCGCACGGTGCCAGGATCGTCGAAGGCTACCCGGTGGATCCATCCCTGCGGCCAAAGGCCGGGTCCGCGGACCTGTACCACGGGACGGTGTCCCTTTTCAGCCGCGCCGGTTTCGAGGCCGTCTCCACTTCGGTTCCCGGCAGGGCCGTCATGCGGCTGCGGCGCCCGGAAACGGCCCCCGCTGCAGCGTCGGCGCAGTAGTCGTTCCGTCCTACAGTGGTGCCATGCACAAGCAGGAACTCATCGCTGGCCTGCGGGCATCGCTCAAGGCCGCAGGCGATCCGGAACGAGCCCGCTCGGCGCAGGCCTACATGAAGTCGGACATGCCATCGCTCGGCGTGCCCGTTCCCGAGGTCCGCAGGATCGTGAAGGCCGCCGCAAAGGCATCCCCTTTCACCTCCGGAAACGATCTGCGCGACGCCGTGCTCCGGCTGTGGCGCGAGGCCGGCGCCCGCGAGGAGCGCTATGCGGCGATCGATCTCACCGCGGCGCGGCTGGTTGCAGCCGATCTGCAAATGGTGCCGGTGTACGAGGAGTTCATCCGCAGCGGCGCCTGGTGGGATCTGGTGGACGGCGTCTCGCCTCGGATCCGGGACCTGCTGCTTTCCCATCCGGATTTCATGGCGGAACTGATGCTGCACTGGGCGGCCGACGGCGACATGTGGGTCAGGCGCGCGGCGATCACTTCCCAGGTGGGAGCCAAAGGCCGCACCAACAGGACACTGCTGGCCGCGGTGATCCTGCCCAACCTGGACGACCGAGAGTTCTTCATCCGGAAGGCGATCGGGTGGGCGTTGCGGGAGTACAGCAAGAGCGATCCCGATTGGGTCGCGGGGTTCGCAGCCGAACACAAGGAGCGGCTGAGCCCGCTGTCCTACCGTGAAGCCGTGCGCCGCCTGCCGGCGGGCAGCGGCGCTAAATGACCGTGCGGCGCTAAATGACGGTATTGCTGAGTGGCTGGTCCCGGCGGCTGAAAAGGTGCTTGGTGCGGGGGTCGAGGAAGATCAGGTAGAGGGCGAACAACAGGGCGATGATGGCGGCCGCGTTCCGGGCGAGCACGAGGGCCAGGCCGACGTCCCCGCTCTGGAGGTACGGGAAGACCTCCAGCTGGTCGGAGATCGCGTAGACCATGAAGAAAGAGACCACGAAGTACAGGGTCTTCACCTGCCAGTCGTTCCGGATGCCTGTCACCGCGAACAGCGGAATCAGCCACACGACGTACCAGGACTGGATCATGGGAGCCAGCAGCACGATCGCCGCGAACGCAAGCGTCAGGCGGCGCATGACCCGGTCATGGCTGCCGCGGAAGACCTGCCAGGCGACAATTCCCACCGCAAGGACCTTGCCGGCGTCGTACACCCATTTGGCAACGCCCCAGCCATCAAGGCCGAACACATTCACAATCGAGGCGACAATCAGGCCGAGCAGCCCCACCGGGGCATACCAGATCCACACACTGCCCGGAGCAGACAGTCCCTTGATCCACCCGAAGCCGAAGCCGTTGACGGCGCCCAGCGCGTAGAGGATCGCGAGGGACAGGCCCCCGGTGAGCGCCCAGAACAGGAACTTGCGCGGCCAGCCGGCGCCCTTGCCTGCCCACAGAAGGCCGATGAACGGCAGGAACACCACTGTGATCGGCTTTACCGAGATGGACAGGGTCACGAGCACGATGCCCAGGATCACCCGGCGTGTGGCGCAGTAATAGAGTCCCGCGATGGCAAGGCCGATCATCAGGGCGTCGTTGTGGACACTGGCGATGAAGTTCGTCAGGAAAAGCGGATTGGCGGCGGTGAGCCAGAGTGCACGGTGCGGGTTGACGCCGTGGAGCTCGGCGAGCTTGGGAACGTAGATGACGCACAGCATGATCCCGACCGCGGCCGCCACCCTGAAGAGCATGATGCTGGCTTCCGGCTGGACATTTGTCACCCACACCACGAACTGCTCGATCCAGAGGAAGAGCTGGCCATAGGGAACGGGGGCTTCGGTCCACATCTTGTCCGCGCCCAGCTGGAAGTAATTCGGCAGGGCCGAGATGCCGTTCTCGTAGGGATTGATGCCTTCAACCATCAGCCTGCCCTGGCCGATGTAGGCATAAACGTCACGGCTGAAGAGTGGGACGGTGAACATCATCGGCAGGCCCCAGGCGAGGATCGCCTGGAGCGTCGCCTTGCGGGCTTCCGGACCCCAAACCCGCACGCGCTGGCCCAGGCGGAGCCATGCCCGCACCAGGAGCATTCCACCGACCGACAGCAGCACGATGGACAGCCCGACGCCGGCGGCCTCCGTGCGCATCCAGATGAACAGGGGCAGCCGGCGGAGTTCAGACACGGGTGCAAGCCAACCAACGCCCAGGGACCCGAAGACCAGGAAAATCGACCCGATGAAGCCGGCAATCAGGGGTGAGCGGGGGTTGTCCACTTCCGCCAACATTCCTGCGTCCGACGGACTCCCGTCGTCCTTGCTGGCGGCAGGTACTGGCGCCGTCATTGTCAGAAATATCCAATCGTTTGCCGAGCAGGTCGCGGACTCGGCCTCGGGCCGTCCGGACGTGGAACAAAGCAGGGCGGAATCCAGCCTCTGCCGTGCTCGAAATCGTATCACCGGAGCGGCGCCGGGCGGCTGAACTGTAGGCTGGGCTGGTGCCTATTACTAATGAACGCATCGTCTGGATCGACTGCGAAATGACCGGCCTGGATCTTGAAAAAGACGCACTGATCGAAGTGGCCGCACTGGTCACCGACTCGGAACTGAACATCCTGGGCGAGGGTGTGGATGTTGTCATCAAACCAGACGACGCCGCACTCGAGCAGATGAACGACTTCGTCCGCGACATGCATACCCGCTCCAAGCTTCTTGACGAACTCCCCCACGGCAAGACGATGGCGGAGGCTGAAGCGCTCATCCTGGAGTACATCGAGGCCTGGGTTCCGGACCCGAAGAAAGCCCCGCTGGGCGGAAACTCGGTCGGCACGGACCGAACTTTCCTGGCCCGCGACATGCCCAATGTCATCGAACACCTCCACTACCGGGTGATCGACGTCAGCACCATCAAGGAACTTTCCCGCCGCTGGTTCCCGCGGGCCTACTTCCAGGCTCCCGCCAAGCACGGCGGCCACCGCGCGCTCGGCGACATCAAGGATTCGATCGACGAACTGCGCTACTACCGCCAAGCCGTCTTCGTCCCCGCCCCCGGACCGGACACCGCGACGGCGCAGAAGGTCTCCAAGCGCATCTCGGAAAGCGTCGAAGACAGCACCGCAGTGTGATCTGCGTTACGTTTCCTGGAATTTTCTTCGAAACGGCAAAAAGTGGCGTTGCAGCCGCCAAACACGAGGTATAGTTTTTGTCGTTGCCTTCGCAGGGGGCGGGTCATTCCGCTGCTCACAAGGCACATGGTGGGCGTAGCTCAGTTGGCAGAGCGCCTGGTTGTGGTCCAGGAGGTCGCGGGTTCAACCCCCGTCGCTCACCCGCATAAGGCTGGTAGTTGGTACCGGTCAGCCAAAGGCCGCACTGGTTTCCAGTGCGGCCTTTGTTTTTTCCGCTACCGTCACGCAGCAAGGAACAAGCCGCCATGACCGTCCTGCCCATCACCATCTGGGGCGAGCCCGTACTGCACCGCCGGGCCAGCGAAGTCGAAGCCTTCGACGACGAGCTGCGCACCCTGATTGCGGACATGGTCGAAACCAACGAAGCGGCGAACGGCGTCGGCTTGGCCGCGCCCCAGGTAGGCGTCGGCAAGCGGCTCTTCATTTTCAAGTACGCGAATGACGACGACGCGCCGGACGAGGGCGTCGTGGTCAACCCGGTCCTGACCCTGTCCAAAGTGTCGGGCGCCCTGCCGGATCCGGACGAGGACATTGAAGGCTGCCTCTCCTTCCCCGGCGAACACTACCCCTTGCAGCGCGCCGAATGGGCCCGCGTTCAGGGATTCGACGGCGACGGAAACCCGGTTGATTTCGTGGCCACCGGCTGGTTCGCCCGGGTCATGCAGCACGAATTCGACCACCTGGACGGAAAGCTCTACGTGAACCGGCTCGTGGACCGCTATTCGAAGAAGGCGATGAAGCAGGCCAAGCGGCACGGCTGGGGCGTCCCGGGCCTGACCTGGATGCCCGGCGTCGACCCGGATCCCTTCGGGCACTGAGCCGGCCGCACCGCCCCCAATGAGCTGCCCCGACTTCGAGCGATCGGACCTTGGCCGTGGACACCACAGCAATGTTTGAACTCCTGGACATCCGGGACGACGACGCACACGAATGCGCGGCCCTCCTGTCGACCCCTCCGGGCAAACAAGTCTTGGCCGCCCTGTCGGCGCTGGAGGCGCGGCTTGGCACCTTCCCTTCCGGCCCGGCTGCGGCGGACGGCTGCACCGAGCGCGACTGGATCGAAGCCCTCCTCCGCTTCGCCCCCGCCGCCGCCTCGTACCACCGCTCGCTCGGTATCCCGGCAGGGTTTTCGGCCGCCATCCTTGCCGACGTCGGCCTGAACCTGGCCATCAACCGCCGCGTCCACGGCCGTTTCGGCCTGGATACCTGGGCCTGGCTCACCCTGCACATGGCCGGCAACATGTTCCGGCTTGGCCGCTTGCAATATCATCTGGTGCGCAGCAGCGGCGGCACGTCACCGGCACCTGAAGGCGAATGGATCGTCGGGCTGCACATTCCCGAGGACGGCGGCCTCTCCCCCGCTGTGGTGGACGAGAGCCTGGTCCTGGCGCGCCGGTTCTTTGACCGCCACTTCCCGGACAAGCCGGTCCGGCTGGCCACGTGCGATTCCTGGATGTTGGACCCTTACCTTGCTCAACGTCTCCCGGAGAGCAATATCGTCTCCTTTGCCCGCCGCTTCACGGTGGACCGTTGCTCGGACGCTGCCAGCGACGCCGTCTACTTCACCTTCCGGACCCGCGACATGGAGAACCTCGGGCGACTGCCCCGCGATACCTCGCTGCAGCGGGTGGTGCTTGAGCGGATCGACGACGGCGGCAGCTGGCAGCTGGGGCACGGTCACCTCGAGCTGCCGCCGGCACCCTAGCCTGGACTTTCGCCGTCGGCCGGGCGGTCTGCTGCCGGGCGGGCTGATGCGTTCAGGGGTGGATGGTCTGCTGACCGGGGCATCCGGCCAGCACACGCTTCATGGCGTCCTTTTCGGCGGCGGTGACCCAAAGCCGGTAGGCGGCCTTCACCGAGATCTGCCGGGCAACGTAGTGGCAGCGGAAGTTCTTATTGGCAGGGAGCCACGTCGCGGCATCGCCGGCTCCCTTCTTCACATTGGCCGGGCCGTCGACAGCAATCAGGTTCAAAGGATCGTTGGCGAAGGTGCTGCGCTGATTCGGCGTGAGGTCTTTGGCGCCCTTCTGCCACGCATCCCCCAATGCCACCACGTGGTCGATCTGGACTGCTTTGCTGCTTTCGGGTCCACGCCGGAATTCGACCGCTTTGCCGACGTAGGGCTCAAGAAGGCCGCCACCGGCCACCTTGCATTTGGAGCCGTCGCTGAATTGCACGTCGCTAAGGTCCCGGCGGAGGATGTCGTTGCGGGTATCGCAGCCATTGTGATCCACATCCAGCCAGGCCTGGCCGAACTCCGCGCGGTCGTAGTCGTCCTTGCCTGCTCGTCCTTTGACCGGAAGGGTTTCGAGGACCTCAGCCGCTGTTCCGCTGGGAACAGCTTTGACCGACCGGACCGGCTTCATCCAGCGGTAATCCACCACAGGGGCCGACGCGGGACCGCCACCGGGGTTTTCCGCCACGGCAAACTGGCCGCTGCTGAAGAACCACGCGGCGCCGCCCACAGCGGCTGCCAGGACTAAGGCCAGCGCGACCCATGCTTGGCGGGATCGGCGTCGGGCACGCCGGAAGGCGGTCCAGGTGGTACTCAAGGGAAGGTCCTTTCACTGCGGTTTCAATCCCTTGAGCCTAGGCCAGGCGGCAGACATTATTGGTGCGGTCCACAGTGTGGAGGAGGACACACCGGCCGCCCGGTCGCCCGGCCCGGTAGATAGGGGAAGCTATTGCTCCCGGGCCACCCGTTTGAGGTCTTCGTCGGCAATCGCCAACAGTGATTCAAGCTGCGCTACACGCTCCGCAGTGACGTCCCCGGCCTTGTGGGCCGCACGGGCGCCGTCAAGCAGCCTTTTGGCTTCCTTCTGGTTTGCCCGGGCAACGTCGAGCGCGTGCTCCAGTGTGGTGTCGTGGTCCAGGGTCTCTTCGCGTTCCATGGGACCATTTTGCTCAGCTTTCCCGGCCGATTCCAGAGAACAGGCCGGGAAAGCCGAAGCTTCCTGAAAACAGGTCAGACAGTGACGGCTTCCAAGGCGGGCTCAGCAGCAACAGGTGCTTCCTGGGCCGGGAAGAACGGCGGGTTCACGCCGGCCATTTCCTCCATCACGCGGACCACCTGGCAGCTGTAGCCGAATTCGTTGTCGTACCAGACGTAAACGACGAGGTTCTTGTCGTTGGCGATGGTGGCGAGGCCGTCGACGATGCCCGCGCGGCGGGAGCCGACGAAGTCAGTGGAGACAACCTCAGGCGAATCGATGTAGTCGATCTGCTTGCGCAGCGAAGAGTGCAGGGACATTTCGCGCAGGTAGTTGTTGACCTCGTCCTTGGTGGTGCCCTTCTCAAGGTTGAGGTTCAGGATGGCCATGGAGACATCCGGGGTGGGAACGCGGATCGCGTTGCCCGTCAGCTTGCCCTGGAGCTCGGGAAGAGCCTTTGCGACAGCCTTCGCCGCCCCGGTTTCAGTGATGACCATGTTCAGGGCCGCCGAACGTCCACGGCGGTCGCCCTTGTGGAAGTTGTCGATCAGGTTCTGGTCGTTGGTGAAGGAGTGCACCGTTTCCACGTGGCCGTGGATGACGCCGAACTTGTCGTTGAGCGCCTTCAGCACCGGGGTGATGGCGTTGGTTGTGCAGGAAGCGGCGGTGACGATCGTGTCACTGTCCTGGATGGACGTGTGGTTGATGCCGTGGACGATGTTCTTCAGCTCGCCCTTGCCCGGCGCCGTGAGGAGGACGCGTGCGACGCCCTTGCTCTGAAGGTGCTGGGACAGGCCCTCGGCGTCGCGCCAGCGGCCGGTGTTGTCCACCACCAGGGCATCCTTGATCCCGTAGGCGGTGTAGTCAACGGTGGAGGGGTTGTCCGAGTAGATCACCTGGATCTGCACACCGTTGGCGGTGATGGTGTTGGCTTCCTCGTCCACGCGGATGGTGCCTTCGAAGGAACCGTGCACCGAGTCGCGGCGCAGCAGGCTGGCACGCTTGGCGAGATCGTTCTCGGCACCCTTGCGGACCACGATGGCGCGCAGGCGGAGGCCGTGTCCGCCTCCCGCCTTTTCGATCAGGAGGCGGGCCAGCAGGCGGCCGATGCGGCCGAAGCCGTACAGGACGACGTCGGTGCTGGTGCGGTCGTCAGCGCCGCGGCGGCCCACAATGGCAGCCAGTTCTTGACGAAGGAATGCCTCCAGGGAGGTTCCGGGGGCCTCGGCCTTGAACTTCTCGTTGAGGAGCGCAATGTCGATGGCTGCCGCACCGAGATCGAGCCCGACAAGGGCGTCGAGCAGCGGAGCGGTTTCTTCCAGAGGGAGCTCTGCGTTGCTCATCCGGCGGGCGAAACGGTGCGCCTTCAGGATGTTCATGGAGGACTTGTTGATGAGGCTGCGCCCGTGAATGCTGGTCACCACATTGTTTTCACGGTACAAACGGCCAATGACCGGGATCATGGCTTCGGCGAGCGCCTCGCGGCCCATCCACGAATCAAGACAAGAATCAGACGACTGGGTCACAGAACTACCTTCCTAGGGTCAACCGCGCACGTCCTCGTGCGCAGATGGCGGCCGCCCGGAGTAATCCTGCGGCACTGGCACACCGGGACTTCGGTCCGCCCCGGACGCCACGAACGATCGCAAAGAAAAACCGCCGGCTGCGAACGCAGTACCAGCGGGGAACTTCAACGTTCACCATCCATTCTAGGGTCTGGGGAGCATCCCCCGGACGCCCTTGCGCAGTGAAATCACTCACACGCCCCGGAAAGGAACGTGGCTTAGGCTCTGGCCGCCGTCCATGGCGGGACCTACAATCCAACCACCGGCTGCCGGTGCGCCGGTCCCGTGGGGCGAACGGAGTGCTGTCGTGAGTGAAGTCCTCGAGCTGCCGGGCTACTTCAAGGATGCCGACTCCGCATCCTTGAAGGGCCAGCGGAAGTACCTGTTCCTGAACCGTTTGCGTTTGGGCAGCACCATTGCCGGCGCGGTGGGGGGCGCCATCCCCCTGGCCGTCGGAAATCTCGGCCTGTCTTCGCTAGTGGTGCTTGCAGCCTTCCTCGTGGCACTCATCTGCGAACTGATCCTTGCCTACGTCCAGCCGGAACGTGACTGGTACGCGGGGCGGGCGCTGGCTGAGTCCATGAAAACCATGGCCTGGCGCTACTCCGTCCACGGTGACCCGTTCGGAGGGGAACTCAGTGACGCAGGCGCACGCAAGATCCTCCGGGAGAGAGCCGAGCAACTGGCTCAGAAGGGCGGCGACCGGGTGGCCATCGCCACGGACAGCCCGCTGGTCACCGACTCCATGACCGCCCTGCGGCACAGCACCTTCGAAGAGAGGAAGTCCGCCTACCTCAGGCAACGGACCCTCGCCCAGCGCAAGTGGTATGCAGCCAAGGCTGCCGCGAACAAGCGGCGGGCCGAGGTGTGGCGCACGGTGTTGGTCTCTGCTGAGATCCTTGCTGTGGCATTGGCTACGTTGAAGTTCGCCGGTGTCTCGGAGATAGACCTCGGAGGCGTCCTGGGCTCTGTCATCGGCGCCAGTGCCGCTTGGCTCGCCCTCAAGCAGCACGCTCAGCTCGCCGCCGCATACAGCCTGACCAGCAGGGAACTCGCCTTGCAGGAGTCCCTTTTGCAGGATGCTGACGAGGCCTCATGGGGAACGGCAGTTTCCGACGCCGAGGACGCGATCAGCCGCGAGCACACCATGTGGCTTGCTTCACGCGGGGGCTAGCAACGGCCACTTCGGACGCGTATCCTTATTTTCACCAATCATTGTATTTATTCGTTCAGGCGAGACCAGGATCCCATGAGCGGAACAGCAGCTCCTCAATCATCCGGCCGCTCCGGCAGGCGGGTTTTCATCTCCTACGCCCGGGAAGACCAGGACGCGCTCAACGACATCAGGGCAGGCATTTCGGCCCTGCACCATGAGGCCTGGGTGGACAGCAACCTGGACGGCGGCCAGGCATGGTGGGACGTCATCATCGAACAGATCCGCTCGTGCGACGCCATGATCCTTGTGGTGTCCCCCAGCCTGATCGACTCCGAGGCAGCAACCCGGGAACGGGACTACGCACGCAGCCTTCGCAAGCCGTTGATACCGCTCGTGGTCAAACCAGTCCGCTCGGACTTGCTCCCGCCGGACATCGCGACGCTGCAATTCATCGACTACACGAACCGGACGCCCCTCACCGGCGCACAGCTGGCGAACGCGCTTTTCTCCGTTCCGTCGGACGCGGCGCTGCCCGACCCGCTTCCGGACCCGCCGGCCGTCCCCGTGTCCTATCTGGGCGACCTCGCCGCGGTCCTGCGGCGGGAACTGCTCAACGCAGACGAACAGTTCTCAATCCTTGCAAAACTCAGGGCCTCACTGGAACGCCCCCGCGAACATGACGCCGCCGCGGAGCTCCTTGACGTGTTGGAGACCCGCCGCGATCTCCTTCACCAAGTGGCCAAGGATATCGAGCGGGTGCGGCAGGACGATGCCCTTCGGTCCCGGAGCAGCACTGCTGAGGCCGCCGTCGCACAATCCGAACCGGCGTCCGCGCCCCAAAAGGCGGCGGAACCGGTACGTGCAGCCGGGGGCCGCCCTGCTAGCGCGCAGGCGGCCCAGATGCCGGGGCCGCAGTTCGTCGCTGCACAAAGTGCCGCGCCGGGCCCGGCAACCGGGCTGGACCCCGCCCGCGCCAGCCGGCCCGCCGGACCGCAGTCGGGGATTCCACAGGCAGGGACTCCACAAGCAGGGACTCCGCAAGCAGGGACCAACCGCGTGTACACGGGTGCGCCAATCGCACCGCAGCATCAGGGCTTCCAGCAGCGGCCGCCGGACTTCCGGTATGTCCAGCAACCTGCGCCGCCACAACGATTGGCGGTGTCCATCATTGCCCTCGTGCTGTGCATCCCCCTCGGAGCGGTGGCACTCTACTTTTCGACACAGGTCCCGGGGCGCTGGAACGCCGGAAACCCGAACGGCGCCATTGACGCGTCCAAGAAAGCTCAGGTGTGGGCCTGGATCGGCATCGGCGTCGGAGGCCTTTTCTGGTTCGTATCCTTCGCGAACGCGCTGCAGACAAGCTACTACTAAAAGGCGAATCAAACACAACCAGCCCCCACCTTCATGAACATCAGCATGACGGTGGGGGCTGTTTTCCCGTTTAGTGGGAGTCCCGGAACAGCGTGGTTGCTTCGTCCGTGAACCGCCGATCCTTCGTCAGATCCGCCATCATACGGAGCTGGCTGGTCACCCCCTTGTGGTACCCGGCAGGATTCCCCCATATGCGCCATCCGTAAGGCGTTGCCGCGTACCATGACGGCCTGCCGGGGTTCCGGTACCAAAGAAAGGTGTCGCGGAGGCTGCTGGCCGCCGTGTCGAAGAACCATAGCGCTTCGCTGCTGCCGGTCAACCGGTAGTAGTCGTATAGCCCGTACATTGCATAAATGTTCCCGTTGACCACGTGGCTGATCTGCGATTCCACGGCGGGGTATTCCTCGAAGGACAGGAATTTCTTGCCGTTGACCAGTCGAACGTCTTGGAACCATCGGCCCTTGGCTGACTTCGGTGCCTTGTAGGTTTTGTAGGTCCGATCCGCCCAGGTTCTCCAGTACGGATTCTTGGTGACGTCGTAGAGATTCACGAACGTTGACAGCATCATCCCTTGCGCCATACCCGACACCCATGGCGCCTTCAGTCGGAACCCACCATGCTCATAGTCGAACCGGTACGGGAACCAGGTTCCGTTCTGGTCGGTCACGGAATACCGGATGAGATATTGGGCCGTCTTGATAACGCGGTCCAGATACCTTTTGTCTCCGGTGACCTTGTAGGAGCTGATCATTTGGTTCATCCACCACGCAGAGCTGCCGGGGTGGTAAACCTGCCTGCCGTTGAGAGTGACCTGGAGGACGCCGTCCGGGCCGACTTTTCCCCAAGTGGTGTTGTCCAGCGGAACGACGTGCGGGCCGATGTACGGCGATGTTCCGGCCCGGTTCAGGCGGTATCCGCTGTGAATGTATGCCGGTGGTGCCGCGGCCTCGCTTGGTGTCAGCGCGCAACCGACGAGAATGATGCTTGCGACAATAAAGCCTGCGATTAATTTTCGCATGGCTCCCCCCAATCTATTGAATTAGCAATCTTTCAAGAATAGGGCGTGCTGACCTGAAGTATGTTCCTGCGATGTTGTTGGAGTGCCGGGTTTCTCAAGGGTGCACAATTTCAGCCATGCCGTTGAGAAGTATCAGAGTCAGGCCCGAACATTCTGCTGGCAGGAATAGGCCACAATTCCGTCGGGGCACTCGGATCTCTTCGGGCTGTCCCTTACGAGCCCCTTTTACTTGGCACCGGGCCCCGACAATCTGGAAGCGCAGGCTCAGGGAGTTTTCAGGGAGTTTTTGCGAGTAACCTGATAAATGCGCACAAATACGCGGAAACCGTGAGGAGCAGTTAAACCCGGAGTCCGGGGCCAAAACGGGCGAATCCTCCGTGAAATCACGCGGGAAACCGGCGGTGCGTGGGACGGGGCAGCCGATACGCCGGGTTCTGTCATTCCGGGCCGTTGCCGGCCGGGAAGAGGCGACCATCCATCTACGAACGCCGTTGCCGGCGCCCTCCAGCGGCCTACCCGGACACTCGGGCGGGCAGCCCTCGAACGTGTCCTGTCTGGCCTTGCTCCGGGTGGGGTTTACCTAGCCTTCCCGGTCACCCGGGAAGCTGGTGGTCTCTTACACCACCGTTTCACCCTTACCTGCGTTCCGCGCAAGAGCACGGAAGCGGCGGTCTGTTTTCTGTGGCACTGGCCTGCGGGTTACCCCGAGTGGGCGTTACCCACCACCCTGCCCTGTGGAGCCCGGACGTTCCTCGAGCCACTTGCGTGGCGCGCGGCCGCCTGGCTGCCCCGTCCGCAGTACAGTCTACCGGCGCCGGAGCCAGCGCCGGACCCCGGTAATATCGACGGGTGCTGATTCTCCTCCCGCCCTCCGAAGGCAAGACCCCCGCGGCCAAAGGCCCCGCCGTTGACTGGGAGTCTCTGAGCTTCCCCGAGCTCAACAGCTACCGCGCAAAGGTGCTCGACGCCCTGGGCCTGGTCAGCGCACACGTGGACGCCCTCGCTTTGCTGGGCGTCGGCGCGTCGCTGAAGGACGACGTCGAGCGGAACACCCGGCTGCACGCCGAACCGGCGGCCCCGGCGTACGAACTGTATTCGGGCGTCCTGTACGACGCGCTCGGCTACAAGTCGCTCACTCCAACGCAGCGCCGCAAGGCCAGCGAATCGGTCCTGGTGATCTCCGCACTGTGGGGCGCGCTCGGCTTCGGCGACCGAGTGCCCGCCTACCGGCTGTCGATGGGAACCGCACTGCCCGACGTCGGGCGGCTGGCTTCCTTCTGGAAGCCCCAGCTCACGGAGGCACTCGCCGGGAGGGCGGAAGGCGAGCTGTTGGTGGACTGCCGCTCAAGCACTTATGCCGCCGCCTGGGCTCCTCCGCCAGCGCAGACCGTCACGGTCAACGTGTTCACCGAAGCGAACGGCAAGCGCACCGTTGTGAGCCACTTCGCCAAGCACACGCGCGGGGAACTCGCGCGCCATCTGCTCAGCCGGCGGGGCAAGGCACCGGCAACCCCCGAACAGTTGCTCAGGGCGACACAGGAAAGCTGGAGCGCCGAACTCGTCGAGGGCACCGGGCGGAAGGCGCACGCCCTGAACATCATCCTGGCCAACTAGTACGCAGTTATGGCCGTTTTGGACTCTCAAACGGCCACAACTGCCAGTCAGTCGGGTGGAACGGCCCTTAGTTCCATTCGGCGGAGCGGACCAGGATGCAGCCGGAGTCGGGGCAGAAGACAATGTCGTCTTCCGCGGCAGCCTTGACCTCGGCGAGGTCGCCGGGGCTCAGGGTCATTCCCGAGCCTTCAGACTTGCCGTGAAACAGCCTGGCCGCACCGACTCCGCGTTTGGCCAGCGTTTTTTCGTAGATGTCCAGGGCACCGGCGTCCACACCGGCGGCGAAAGCGTTCCGTTCGGCACGGACGCCGTCCTCTTCTCCGGCCACCTCGGCGATCGCTGCATCCAGTTCGGCACGGATGCCGGCAAAGGAACCCTGGATGTCGTCCACGATCTGCTGCTGGGCGGCCTGCTTTTCGCGGAGCCCGTCCAGGCGTTCGAGGATTTCCAGTTCGACGTCTTCCAGGTCGGAACGACGCCGGTTCAGGGACGCGATATCGCTTTGCAGGGCCACCAGGTCCTTGGAGAGGCCGGTGCCGCTATTGAGCCTGGCTTCGTCCCGTTCGATCCGGCCGGCAACCTGCTCCACATCCGCTTCGGCACGGCGCAGCTCGGCTTCGGCGTCGTGCACGGCGAGCTTCGCAGTGCCGAGTTCGCCGTTCGCCACGCCCAGCGCGTCCCGGAGGTCGCTGATGCGGGGATCGTTTTCGAGGATGCTGCGACGCTTGGCCAGGCCTTTGAGCCTGGCGTCCAGAGCCTGCAGGTCGAGCAACTTCATTTGTTCCGCCGGGGCTGCCTTGGCCACGTCCACCTCCGCTTGATCGTGCCGCATCCCTTCGGGATCCGGCCGGGCCCGCGGCCCGTCCTTCACCCGACTCTAGCGCCTATCCTGCCCGCCGGGCTTGCCTTGCCCACATCAGTCCGTCAGGCTCAGCCGGGCGTAAGAATGAAGTCCCAGGGGTCGCTGTTGGTGCTGGCCACGCGGATTTCGACGTCGTACCCCTGGTCGGCGAGCACGTTGCCGAGCGCTTCGGCAGCGGCCGGCAGCCACAGCCATTCGCTGGCAAAGTGCGAGACATCGATGAGGTAGGGACGCCCGTTGATGGCGGATTCACGCGCTTCCGACGCCGGGTGGTGCCGGAGGTCGGCCGTCACGTAGACGTCCGCCTGGCTGGCGCGGACGGCGTCGAACAGGCTGTCGCCCGCGCCGCCGCAGACGGCGACCCTGCGGATCAGGGCATCACGTTCCCCGGAAACACGGACGCCGCCGGCTACCGCGGGAAGTACCTCGAACACCCTGGCAGCGAAAGCGCCCAGCGTCATCAGCTCGGGAAGTTCACCGACGCGGCCTATGCCTTCCTCGGGCAGACCCTGCGCCGCGGGAGTCAACGGAACGACGTTGTCCAGGCCGAAGGCGTCGGCCAGCACGTCCGAGACGCCTCCGACTGCGGAGTCGCCGTTGGTGTGAACCGTCAGCAGCGCGGTGCCGGACTCGATCAGCCGGTGGACGGCCAGCCCTTTGGCGGTGGTGGCGGCCACCGAATTGACCCCCTTGAGCAGCAAGGGATGGTGGGTGACCAGCAATTGCGCGCCCCAGGCGATGGCTTCCTCGATGGTCTCCAGGGTGGGGTCCACGGCAAGCATCACCTTGCTGACCGGGGTCTCGGGGCGCCCGGCCACCAAGCCGACTTCATCCCAGTTCTCGGCCAGGGATTCCGGCCAGAGTTCTTCGACCGCGAGCAGCAGTTCGGCAAGGGCAGGGGTTCCCGGGCCGCCGTCGGATTCCTTGTCCTCGACAACGTTCTCTGCAACAGCGGTGTTCACAGCTTCCATGGGCAATATTCTTGCGCATCCCGGGCCGTCACACTTCCGTAAGGCTCCTGCGGGAATCTTCCGCGGCTCCCGGCCATTGAACAGGGCATGAAAACTTTCGTACTTGGCGGCGGCTGCTTCTGGTGCCTGGATGCCGTCTACCAGAAGACCCAGGGCGTCTCATCCGTGGTTTCCGGCTACGCGGGAGGACACGTCCGGAACCCGGGCTACTACGAGGTCTGTTCCGGGATCACAGGCCATGCAGAAGTCGTGGCGGTGACCTTCGATGAGAACGTCATTCCCGAGGAAATCATCCTGGACATGTTCTTCGCGCTGCACGACCCGACCACCCTGAACCGGCAGGGATACGACGTCGGAACCCAGTACCGCTCCGTCATGTTCTATGAGACGCAAGAGGAGAAGGACCTGTTCGAGAAGGCGATCGCCAGGAACCAGCCGCTATGGTCCAAGCAAATCGTCACGGAGGTCAGCAGGCTTCCGGATTTCCACGAGGCCGAGGCGATCCACCAGAACTTCTACGCCAAATTCCCCGAAGAGGGCTACTGCCAGGTGATCATCAATCCGAAGCTCGCGAAGGCCAGGAAATATTACTCTTCATGGCTCCGCGCGTAGCAGGGCTTCGTAACGCTGGTTAGGCTGGCCACAGCATTTCCCTCTTCAGAGAACAGGCATGAATACATGGCACGGATCTATGACGACGTCACCCAGCTGATCGGCGGAACCCCCCTGGTCCGCCTCAACCGGCTCAGCAAGGACCTTGAGGCCACCGTGGCGGTGAAGCTGGAGTTCTACAACCCCGCAAACAGCGTCAAGGACCGCATTGGTGTGGCCATCATCGACGCCGCCGAGAAGTCCGGTGCACTGAAGCCCGGTGGAACCATCGTGGAGGGCACCTCCGGCAACACCGGTATCGCCCTGGCACTCGTCGGCGCCGCCCGCGGTTACAAAGTCATCCTGACGATGCCGGAGACCATGTCCACCGAACGCCGCGTCATGCTGCGTGCCTACGGCGCCGAAATCGTGCTGACGCCGGGTTCCGAGGGCATGCGAGGCGCAGTGGAGAAGGCCCAGGAAATCGTGGCCAACACCGAGAACTCCATCTGGGCCCAGCAGTTCGCCAACGAAGCCAACCCCGAGATCCACCGCAACACCACTGCCGAGGAGATCTGGGCGGACACCGACGGCAAGATCGACATCTTCGTCGGCGGCGTCGGCACCGGCGGCACCATCACCGGCGTCGGCCAGGTCCTGAAGGAACGCAAGCCGGAAGTCCAGATCGTGGCCGTTGAGCCCAAGGACTCCCCGATCCTGAACGGCGGCGCCCCCGGCCCGCACAAGATCCAGGGCCTGGGCGCCAACTTCATCCCGGAGGTGCTGGACACCAACGTGTACGACGAGGTCCTTGACGCCTCCCTCGAGGACGCCGTCGCCACTGCACGCTCCCTGGGCACCCAGGAAGGCATCCTCGGCGGCATCTCCGCCGGCGCCGCTGTCTGGGGAGCGCTGGAACTGGCAAAGCGCCCGGAGAACAAGGGCAAGCTGATCGTCGCGATCGTCCCCGACTTCGGCGAGCGTTACATCTCCACCGTGCTCTTTGACGACATCCGCGGCTGATCCACTGGCCTTCCTGTAGAAAGGTCTTTGTGAGCTTCTTCGCAAGACTGATGGAAGACCTCGAGGCCGCCCGGTCACACGACCCGGCGGCCCGAGGCTCTTTCGAGAACTTTTTTGCATACTCCGGGCTGCATGCCATCTGGGCGCACCGGCTGACCCATAAGTTGTGGCAGCGGCCGGGGCTGCGTTTTCCTGCCCGGCTGATTTCGCAGCTGACCCGATTCCTGACCGGCATCGAGATCCATCCGGGGGCGACCATCGGTCGCAGGTTCTTCATCGACCACGGCATGGGTGTGGTGATCGGCGAGACCGCGGAGATCGGCGAGGACGTCATGATCTACCACGGCGTCACGCTCGGCGGCCGCTCCCTGGCGAAGGTCAAGCGACACCCGACCATCGGCGACCGGGTGACGATCGGCGCCGGCGCGAAGGTCCTCGGCCCGATCATCATCGGTGCCGACAGCGCAGTGGGCGCGAACGCCGTCGTCGTGAAAGACGCGCCGCCCGAGTCCATCATCACGGGCGTCCCGGCCACCTGGCGGCACCGCGATGCCAAGTCCGAAACCAAGCCTGCGGTGGATCCGGCCGAGTACTACATCGAGTACCGGATCTAGACCGGAAACCTGCCGTAAATGCCCCTCAGCAGGGCATCGAAGGCGCGATCCGGCAGGATCCGTCTGAGCGCCAGAATGGAACCCGCTCCCCGGCCCGCCGGGTAGCGGGTTTTCGGTTTTCCGGAACGGGCAGCCCGGAGGATTGCCCGGGCCGCCGCCCGCGGCGGAGAGGCCAGGATCGTCCCCTCGGTGCTCGCCAACGCGGCAGCCATCATGCGGGCCTGTCCGGCATAGGGCCCCTGCCCGGAAGAAACCAGGAGGTGCTCCCCCGCAATCCTGCCCCATTCCGAGGTGGTGCCCGAGGGCTGGATGATCGACACCGAAATGCCGTGCGGCGCAAGTTCGAGGCGCAGCGAATCGCTCAGCCCTTCGACGGCAAACTTCGCGGCGTGGTACCAGGAACCGAGGGGCTCGTAGATCCGGCCGCCGATGGACGAGACATTGATGATCCTGCCCTCCCCGGCCTGCCGCATGCGGGGTATGACCAGCTGCGTCATCCGCGCCATCCCGAACAGATTGACTTCGAACTGGCGGCGGCCCTCATCCAGCGGGACTTCCTCAAGTGAGCCATAGGAGCCGTAGCCGGCGTTGTTGACCAGGACGTCCACCCGGCCGTGAGCGGCTTCGACCTCCGCGACGGCGGCCGTCATCGATGCGTCATCCGTGACGTCGAGGGAGAGCACACGGATTCCATGGGCCTTGAGGGGCTCCATCATGTCGGTCCGGCGGGCGCCGGCGTAGACGGTGAATCCGGACCGGGCCAGGAGGATGGCGGCTTGATAGCCGATTCCGGTGGATGCTCCGGTGACGAATACGGTCCCTGGGGCCATGGAAACTCCTCGGCTCGGGCCGCGGGCAGGCCGGCGGCGGCAGCGGGCACGGCAAAGGCCGGCCCTCCCCAGTATCGGGGAACGGCCGGCCTTTGTCAGGAGCGGATGCCCTAGTGGGTGTCTACGGCTTCAACCTCGGACTTGTCTTCGCCCCACAGGGTGTGGAACGTGCCCTCGGCGTCGACGCGGCCGTAGGTGTGGGCGCCGAAGAGGTCACGCTGGCCCTGGATCAGGGCGGCTGCGACGCGCTTGCGGCGCAGGCCGTCGTAGTAGGCCAGGGAGGAGGAGAAGACCGGAACCGGGATGCCCAGCTGCACGGCGGTGGCGACCACGCGGCGCCAGGCCGGCAGGGCCTCGGCGATGGCCTTGGTGAAGGCCGGCGCGAACAGCAGGTTGGCCGGCTTCTCCTCGGCTGCGTAAGCCTTGGTGATGTCCTTGAGCAGTTCCGCACGGATGATGCAGCCGGCACGCCACAGGGAAGCGATCTCGTCGAGCTTGAGCTCCCAGCCGTATTCCTTGGCCGCGGAGGTCAGCATGTCCAGGCCCTGGGCGTAGGACACGAGCTTGGAGGCGTACAGCGCCTGGCGGACGTCCTCAACGAAGGTCTCCGGGATTTCGACCGAAGCTTCCTCGCCGGCCAGCAGTTCCTGGCCCAGCTTGCGCTGCTCGCTCTGGGACGAGAGGGCGCGGGCGAACACGGATTCGGCGATGCCGGAAACCGGGGAGCCCAGCTCGAGGGCGGAAATGACCGTCCAGCGGCCGGTGCCCTTCTGGCCTGCGGCATCAACCACGACGTCGACAAACGGCTTGCCGGTCTTGGCGTCGACGTGGCCGAGGACCTCTGCGGAGATTTCGATCAGGAAGGAGGACAGCTCGCCGTTGTTCCATTCGGCGAAGATCTTGGACTGTTCGGCGGGCTCGATGCCTGCGCCTGAACGCAGGAGGTCGAAGGCTTCGCCGATGACCTGCATGTCGGCGTATTCGATGCCGTTGTGGACCATCTTGACGAAGTGGCCCGCGCCGTCGGTGCCGATCCAGGCGCAGCAGGGCTCGCCGTCAACCTTGGCGGAGATCTTTTCCAGCAGCGGGCCGAGGGCCTTGTAGGACTCCTTGGAACCGCCGGGCATGATGGACGGGCCGTTGAGGGCGCCTTCCTCACCGCCGGACACGCCGACGCCCACGAAGTGGAGGCCCTTTTCGGACAAAGCGGCTTCGCGGCGGCGGGTGTCCTCGTAGTGCGAGTTGCCGGCGTCGATAACGATGTCGCCTTCTTCAAGCAGCGGCACAAGCTGGTCGATGACGGCGTCCACCGGCTTGCCGGCCTTCACCATGATGAGGACGCGGCGCGGCTTCTCGAGGGAGTCAACGAGTTCCTGCAGGGTCTCGGTGCGGACGAAGTCGCCTTCGGAGCCGTGCTTTGCAAGAAGGGCGTCGGTCTTCTCGACGGAGCGGTTGTGGAGGGCAACGGTGAAACCGTTGCGGGCCAGGTTGCGGGCCAGATTGGCGCCCATCACCGCAAGGCCGGTGACACCGATGTGTGCTGACATCAAAACTCCAATTCTTCTTGTGCAATGAGTCCTGCCCGGGGTCGCAGGAAACGTTTTCTAGCGCAATCGCTGCAATAAACCATACGTATTCGACGGCCTTCGCGAAAGTTTCCATGGAGCATCCGGAAACGTGCGCGTCACAAAAGAGTCTATGATGCGCCTGCCCGGGCCGCCTCCCGGCGGGAGTAACAAAGGGAGCATGGCAGCGCCACTATGCTTACGGCTATGTCAACCAGTCTCCACCACCGCGCCGTCGAGCATCTGGGCGCCCGGATTGTCGGCGGGGTCCTTCCCACCGGCCACGTCATGCTGGCCGAGCAACTCGAGGAAGAACTCAGCGTCTCACGTTCAGTGGTCCGGGAAGCCGTCCGCGTACTCCAGTCGCTGGGTCTGGTGGAAACGATCAAACGGGTAGGCATCCGGGTCCTTCCGGCCCATCGCTGGAATCCGTTCGATCCGCTCGTCATCCGGTGGCGGCTTGCCGGCGAAGGGCGCGGCGCACAGCTGCGCTCCCTCGCCGAACTGCGTTCCGCCGTCGAACCTGCCGCAGCCGAGCTCGCTGCCCTGAACGCCCCGGAGAAGCTCCGCAGCGAACTGGTCGACATCTCCCTGGCCATGCGCGACGCCGGACACGCCGGGGACATGGCCGCCTTCCTTGAGCTGGACATCCGCTTCCACGCGCTGGTCCTTTCCGGTTCCGGCAACGAGATGTTCGCGAACCTGATCGGACAAGTCACCGAGACCCTGACCGGCCGCACGGTCCACGGGCTGATGCCTACCCACCCGGAGGAAGCAGCCCTGCAGTGGCACATGGACGTCGCGCGGGCCATCGCGGACGGAGACGGCGAAAAGGCCCGCGAGGCGGCCTCGAGCATCATGCGCGAGACCATCGCGGACCTTTCGCCAAGCTGGGAAGACCAGCCGCGGGTGTTCGTCCCCGTCGAACGGCACTGACTCCCCCGGGACCGTTCCCCTAGGAGGCCGCTCCCCTAGGAGACCGGCGCGAAGTCCAGCAGGACCTTTCCGGATTGCGCCGAGTTCTTCGCCACCTCGAAGGCTTCCAGGCCGCGGTCCAGGGTGTATTCGTGCGTCACCACGGGATCCACCTGCAAGGAGCCGTCCGCCAGGGCCGCAATGACCTCGTCGATTTCGTCGTTGAAGCGGAAGGAACCCAGGAGCTCCAGTTCGCGGGTGATGGCCAGTGAAATGAACACCGGCTGCGGTCCGGTGGGCAGCAGGCCCACCATGACCACCTTGCCGCCGCGTACGGTGCCCTTGATCGCCGAAGCCAGCCCGAAGTGGCTACCGGAGGATTCGATGACGACGTCGGCCTCCACCGCGGCGATCGCCTCGGCATCATCGCCCTTGAGGACCTCGTGGGCGCCCACCGCGCGGGCGATTTCCAACGGCTTATCGTGCATGTCCACGGCCACGATCCTGGCGGCCCCGGCCCGCTTGAGCACGGCGACCGTCAGGGCGCCGATCGGGCCGCTGCCTATCACCATGACCGTTTTGCCCGCGACGTCGCCGGCACGGGCAACGGCATGCCACGCCACGCTGGCCGGTTCCACCAGGGCGGCCGTGCGCAAAGACAGGCCTTCCGGAAGTGTGCGCAGCATGCGCGAAGGAAGGGTGGCATAGCGGCTGAACGCGCCGTCGGTGTGCGGGAAACGGGCCGCGCTGCCGAGGTAGGTGCAGCCCGGCGAAAGGTTGGGCCTGTCCTCGGGGTACTTCATTTCGCCCGGGGCAGGGGTCGCGGGGTGCACGGCGACCGGAGTGCCGGCGGCGGGGCCGCTGCCGTCCGCGGCCTGCCGCACTACGGTGCCGACGATTTCGTGGCCCAGCACCATGGGGGCCTTGAGGATGGATTCGCCGGCAGCGCCGTGCAGCCAGTAGTGCAGGTCGGAACCGCAGATGCCGCCGTAGGCGATTTCGACGACGGTTTCATCCGCCGCCGGGGCCTTCAGGGGCACCTCTTCGATGCGGAGGTCGCCGGCAGCGTGGGCAACGACGGCCAGGCCGGCCTGGGGGAGTTCGAAGCCGGGCATCAGACCACCACCGTCATTCCGCCGTCGACGAAGATCGTCTGGCCGTTGACGAAGTTGGAAGCGTCGGACGCGAGCCACACGGCCGGCCCGGCGAGGTCTGCCACGGTCCCCCAGCGGTGCGCGGGGGTGCGGCCCAGGATCCAGGAGTTGAAGTCGGGGTCGTCCACCAGGTTCTGGGTCATTTCCGTGTGGATGTAGCCAGGGGCGATGCCGTTGATCTGCAGGCCGGAGGCTGCCCATTCGGCGGTCATGGCGCGGGTCAGGTTCCGCAGGCCGCCCTTGGCAGCGACATAGGGGGCGATCGTGGGACGGGCCAGGTCCGTCTGCACCGAGCAGATGTTGATGATCTTGCCGCGCCCGCGGGGAACCATGTGGCGTGCTGCCTCGCGGCCCACCAGGAAGGCGCTGGTGAGATCTGTGGTGAGGACACGTTCCCAGTCCTTGACGTCGAGATCGAGCATCGGAACCCGGTGCTGGATGCCGGCGTTGTTGACCAGGATGTCCAGCGGACCGACGTTTTCCTCCACCCAAGCCACTCCGCGTGCCGCTTCAACATCGCTGGTGACGTCGAATGCGCAGCTGTGGATGCGTCCGGGGGCGAAGTCCGCGGCCAGGGCAGCTTCGGCAGCCTTGAGGCGGCCGGCGTTGATGCCGTTGAGCACCACTGTCGCGCCGGCGTCTGCCAGGCCGCGGGCGAGGGCGTTGCCGATTCCGCGGCTGGAGCCCGTCACCAGGGCTACCCGCCCGGTGAGGTCGAAGAGTCCACTCATTGCTGTCCTTCTTTTGTGGTGGTGGCTGCGTGGGAGTCGCTGAGGTTTGAGATGGCCTGGCGGACGACGGCGAGGTCCTGGTCGCCGAGGCCCTGGTCGATCAGTTCGCGGTAGAGGCCGACGCCGGCCGCGGCCATGGGTACGGCGGCGCCGCTGGCGGCGGCGCTTTCGAGGACGAAGTTCAGGTCCTTGTGCATGAACTTGGCGGGGCCGGTAGGCGCGTAGTCCTTCGCGGCGAGCCGCGGTCCGACAATCTCCAGGACCCGGCTTCCGGCGAGGCCGCCGGAGAGCACCTCGAAGAGCGCGGCGGCGTCCATGCCGGACCGCTCGGCGAGCTCGGCCGCTTCGGCGAGGGCCGCCGTCGTGGTTCCGACGATCAGCTGGTTGCACGCCTTGGCCAGCGAACCGGCACCGAGTCCGCCCATGCGTCGGACCGTGCTGCCCATGGCGCTGAACAGGGGCAGCAGGCGTTCGAAGTCCGCTTCGCCGGCGCCGGCCATGATGGCGAGGGTGCCGGCCTCGGCCCCCGTGGTGCCGCCGCTGACCGGAGCATCGACCACCACGGCATTGCCCGCGCTCGCTTCGTGCACCACCGAGCCGAATCCGCGCACCGCCGTCGGCGAGACGCTGCTCATGACGACGACGGCGGTCCCGGGGGCGGGCGGCGCCGCACGCCAGGAATCAAGCAAGGGAGCCGCGGCATCCTGGATGTAGGACAGATCCGGAAGCATGAAGACGATGACAGGGTGGTCACGGAGCTCCTCGACGCTTTCCGCCCGCCCGCCGCCCAGGGCGGCCAGCCTTCTGACGGCGGCGTCCGAGCGGTTCCAGCCCGTGACTTCCCAACCGGCAGCAAGGAGATTGGCGGCCATGGGAAAGCCCATCAGGCCCAGGCCGACGAAGCCTGCTTTTCCGGCAGTCATCCTGTCCGTACCTCACTTCTTTGTGTCGTTCCAGCTGCAATTCTCCGTAAAAACTGTTCAATATCCTAGCCGCAATTCAGTATGATGAACAGCATGACGACTGATGAACTCACCATCGCGATCGCCGTCCCGCTCGAAGCTGAGTATGTGGAGCGTATCCGCGCTATCGATCCAGCCATCACGGTTCTCTACGAACCGGAGCTGCTGCCGCCGGAACGCTTTTCGGCCGACCACACCGGCGACCCGGCCTTCAAGCGCACCCCTGAACAGGAAGAGCGCTACTGGGCGATGCTCAACAAGGCACAGGTTCTCTACGGCTTCCCCAATGAAAGCCCGGTCGGGCTGGCCCGCATCGCCCGGAGCAACCCGCGGCTGCAGTGGATCCACGCCATGGCCGCAGGCGCCGGTGGAGCCGTGAAGGCCTCCGGGCTGGACACGGCCACCCTGGACAAGTTCAAGGTCACCACCTCGGCCGGTGTCCACGCCTTGCCGCTGGCCGAGTTCGCGGCGCTCGGCATCCTCAACGGGTTCAAGCGCAGCGCCGAGCTGGCGCAGGACCAGGCAGCCAAGGTCTGGCCGGAGCTCAGGATCCCCACCAAGCTGGTGAACGGGTCAAAGCTGGTCATCACCGGCCTTGGCGAGATCGGCATGGAGACGGCGCGCGTCGCCCGGGCCCTCGGCATGCGCGTCAGCGGTACCAAGCGGACTGTCGAAGCGATTGACGGCATCGAGGAAGTCGCCACGAACGAAGGCCTCGCGGGCCTGCTTGCCACCGCCGACGCCGTCGTCAACACCCTCCCGGGCACGCCGTACACCGAAAAGCTTTTCAACCGCGAGGTTTTCGCGGCCATGAAGCCCGGCACGGTGTTCGTGAACGTGGGCCGCGGCACCGTCGTGGACGAAGAGGCCCTGTTTGAGGCACTCGAGAACGGACAGCTCTCCTACGCCTGCCTGGATGTCTTCGCCGTGGAGCCCCTCCCCCAGGACAGCCCGCTTTGGAACCATCCGAAGGTGATGGTTTCGCCGCACACCTCGGCCCTGAGCGCCGCCGAGAACCGGCTGATCGCGGAGCGTTTCTGCAGCAACCTGCGGATCTTCCTTGAGGGTGGCGAAATGCCGCACCTCGTGGACACTGTGCATTTCTACTGAGCCGGCTTCCATTTGGCAGGCTTCCACAGCGACGGCCCCGGCGGATATCCGCCGGGGCCGTTCTGTTAGTTCTTCAAACAGCTTGGACACAGCGAAGCGGTCCGGGCACAGCGAAGCGGCGGCCCCCGGAAGGGGCCGCCGCTTTCGACGCTTCTGCCGCCAAGGTGCGCCTAGCTGGCATCCTCCAGGGCGAGCAGGTCGCGGCCTGCTGTCTCGGGGGTGAAGAACGTGGCGATGAAGGAAATCAGCGCCAGGACCAGCGAGTAGATGGCCAGGACCAGCCAGGAGAAGCCGGTCGCTGCGAGGAGCGCGGCACCCACCAGGGGCACCAGGCCACCGGCGAACACCGCCGAGATCTCACGGCTCAGGGCAACGCCCGTGAAGCGGTAACGTGCCCCGAAGAGCTCAGGCAGCAACGGGCACTGCGGGCCCAGCATGGACTGCACGCCGAGGGCGATGCCGACAACCATGACCACCCAGACGAGCGCCGGGTTGCCAAGGGTGACCAGGTAGAACGCGGGCAGGGCGATGACCGCCTGGAACAGGGCGCCGTAGCGGTAGACCGGCACACGGCCGTAGCGGTCCGAAAGGGCGCCGAAGGTGACAACCATGACCGCGGCGAAGCCAGCGGCGATCAGCAGGCCTACGGGGCCGACGAACTTGTCCCCGGGGAAGATGCCTTCCTTGGCGGACAGGAACGCGACGAGCAGGGCCGAGTAGATCGAGGAGTTTCCGTTTTCGCCCATGCGCAGGCCGATGCCGACCAGCACGTTCTTCTTGGAGTGCTTCCACAGCACGCCCACCGGGTTCTTAACCACATCCTTGTGCTTCTCCAGCTCCTGGAAGACCGGGGTCTCCTTGAGCTTGAGGCGGATGAAGACTGCAACCACGATCAGGATCACACTGGCCAGGAACGGCACGCGCCACAGCCAGCCTTCCAGGACGGATTTGTCCGCAAGGGCGATCAGGGCGAAAGTTCCCGCGCCGAGCAGCGTGCCCAGCTGGATGCCGACGAACGGCAGGGAAGCGAAGAACCCACGACGGCGGCGCGGGGCCACTTCCGAGATCAGCGTGGTTGCGCCGGCCTGCTCCGCGCCGGCGCCAAGGCCCTGGATGATGCGCAGGGCGACCAGCAGGACCGCACCGAGCATGCCCGCCTGCTCGAAGGTGGGCAGGAGGCCGATGGCGAAGCTGGCCAGGCCCATCATGCCGATGGTCAGCAAGAGCACCATCTTCCGGCCGAAGCGGTCGCCGATGTAGCCGAAGATGATGCCGCCGAACGGACGGGCCGCGAAGCCGACACCATAGGTGGCGAAGGAGGCAATCAGTGCGCCCGTGTCGCCCAGCGGCTTGAAGAACAGCGGCCCGAAGATCAAGGCCGTTGCCAGGCCGTAGATGTAGAAGTCGTAGTACTCCAGGGCGGAGCCGACGGAACTGGCCAGCGTGGCTTTTCGAAGCTGGCCCGGATCAACGACCGCGTCGTCCGGACCCGCAAGTACTGCCTTAGTACGAGTTGTCACAAGCACTCCCTCAAGAACACTCCAGGCCCCCGTTGGCCTGGTGCATAGTGTCAGCAGCCATGGCGTGAATCACTATATTGAACAGAGTACAGCAAGCTGAACGATGTTCAAGGGGTGTAATCAGATTTATTGGGGCTAGCCCATCGGGTTACCCAAGGAGTGCGCAAGCTCCTTGAGTTCCTTGACCATCAGATCGCCTTGCTCCTCCGAATACGTCGCCTTGAGGGAGGTCACGGAGAGACCCAGGCTGGGCCCGTGCGCACCATGGGTCGGCACGGGAACCGCGAGGCAGACCACGCCAAGGGTGGATTCCTCGTCCTCGAAAGCGAAGCCGCGGCGGCGGATCTCGGCCACCTGGGCCTTGAGTTCGGCCGCGGAGCGCAGGGACTTCGGCGTCATGACGGGGAGTTCAAGGTCGTCCGGGAACATCGCCTCGATGTCGTGATCGTGCAGCTGGGCCAGCAGGGCCTTGCCGACGGCGCACAGGGACAACGGCATCTTGTCGCCGATGTTCGAGGTAAGCCGGACCGCCGGGTGGCCCTCGTAGCGGGCAAGGTAAATGACGTGGTCGCCGTCGCGCATGGCAACGCGGACCGTCTCCCCGGAGAGCGTGGGCGCCTGCTCGCAGTATTTGTAGAACTCCTGCACTTCATCAAGCCGGCTCAGGTAGGCGGCGCCCAGTTCAACGAGCTTGCGGCCGAGCGAGAAGTCGGCACCTTCCCGCGTGATGAGGCGCGCTTCCTCCAGGGCCAGCAGGAGGTTTGAAGTGGACGACTTCGGGATGCCCAGCTCGCGCGACAGGTCACTCAGCGTGAGGCGGCCCGACGGCGCCCCGGCGAGGGCGTCCAGCACGGCCGCCGCCCGGGTCACGGCGGGAGCCGGGGACGAACCCCCCGGGCTCTCTGCGGAACGGGAAGCGCGGGAATCGGCCATGACTCTCCTTGGCGATGACTGGGTCCGGACTGAAAGCCCGAAAGGCCCTGTTCAGTCCAGTGAACAAGTCCCATCATAATGTCTTCACCGCGGATGCGCTCCGGCCCGACTGGAAAACGGGACGCTTCCCAATACAAGGAATTCACTGTATATTCATTTTCGAGCTCTCCACCGCGGCATCCCCCAATAGTCGCGGTGGAGAGCTCTTCCATTTCCGGGGCTGTCCCGGCCGCGGGTACCAGGCATGAAAGAAGCCCGCCGTTCCTGCCTGCAAGGCGTGAACGACGGGCTTCGGTGGTGGGTCCTACCGGGATCGAACCGATGACATCCACGGTGTAAACGTGGCGCTCTACCAGCTGAGCTAAAGACCCGAATATTGTTTCCACCGGGGCTTCCCGGCCGAACCAACGAACATAGACTCTACCCGATCCGGCCGCCGGAAAGCGAATCGCCGCGCCGCCCTGAGAGCGGACAATCGCGCACCAGCTCAGGGCAGGTCCGGCAGTTCTTCGGCCAGCCATGACAGGGCAGCGCTGACTCCGGCGTCGATTTTCAAATCGGCAATGCCGTCACCACGGGTGGCTCCCCTGTTAATGATCACAACCGGCTTCCCGGCCTTGGCCGCATGCCGCACGAAGCGCAGCCCGCTCATGACCGTCAGCGACGAACCCGCCACCAGCAGGGCGCCGGCGTCATCGACCATGGCATACGCGCGTTCCACCCTGTCTTTGGGCACGTTCTCACCGAAATAGACGAAATCGGGCTTCAGCACGCCGCCGCACACCGGGCACCTGGCGACCACGAAGCTACGGATAAGCTCCGGGTCTTCCACGACGGCATCGGCGTCCGGCGCCATCTCGATCGCGCCCGTCGCCTCGGCGGCTTCCAGGAACCCGGGGTTGATCTCTTCAAGGATTCCGCTGAGCAGCTTTCTGCTGAAGCCGTGGCCGCCATCGAGGCACACCACCCGGTCATAGCGACCGTGGAGGTCCACCACGTTCCGGCTTCCGGCGTCCTCGTGTAGCCGGTCCACGTTCTGGGTGATCAGCCCGCTCATGAGGCCGCGCTCTTCCAGGCGGGCGACGGCGAAATGCCCCGCATTCGGGTCGGCATGCCTGAGTTTGGACCAACCGATGTGGTTTCGCGCCCAGTAGCGGCGGCGGTTGTCCGCACTGCCGGTGAATTCCTGGTAGGTCATGGGCTTACGCGGCGCGGCACCCGGGCCGCGGTAGTCCGGAATACCCGAATCAGTACTGAGGCCCGCACCGGTGAGCACGGCCAGGCGGTTTCCGCCGAGGAGCGCCGCGGCCTGCCGCAGCGCCGGAAGGTCTTCCATGGCCAACGCAGCCGTTCCCGCGGGGGCCAGGCTGGCCAGTCCTGTTGTCCCGATTCCGGGCCGGCGTCCGTCCATTGCTTTCAGGCCAAGCGGCTCAGGCCGCGCCGAGTCCGGCCAGTGCGTCCCGGTATTCGGCCAGGTCCCGCGCCTGCCCCCGGGGATTCACCACGACATAGCGGACGATTCCTGCCGCATCGATGATGAAGGTGCCGCGCAGGGCCATGCCGGTACCGGCGTCGAACACTCCGTACTGCCGCGCAACTTCGCCGTGCGGCCAGAAATCGGCGAGCAGTTCGAAACTGTAGCCTTCCTTCTCCGCGTAGGCGCGCTGCGCGAACTTGCTGTCCACGGATACGCCAAGCACGGTCGCGCTGGCGTCTTCGAACACGGCCAGGTTGTCCCGGATCTCGCACAGTTCACCGGTGCAGATTCCGGAGAAAGCGAACGGAAAGAAAACGACGACGACGTTGCGGCCCCGGAGCGACGAGAGCCGGACGGGCTCTCCGTACTGATTAACCAGCTCGAAATCGGGAGCTTCCTCACCGACTGCCGGAACGCCCTGCAACAGATCCGCCCGGCCTGCCCGCGAGACGGTCACTTGTTCTTCCGGGCGACGAGGCGGGTGGCGCTCCAGTCCTTGGACACTCCCGCGGACGTTGTGGAGTGCAGGCCGGCCGTGGGGGCGGCATCTTGGATCTCGGAGGGGGAAACGTGGTTCGGGCGGCCGGACTTGGGGGTGAGGACCCACACCACGCCACCTTCGCTCAGGGTCGTCTGGGAGTCGACCAAGGCATCCACAAGGTCACCGTCGCCGTCGCGCCACCAGAAGATCACAGCATCCACGACTTCGTGGTCGTCCTCATCGAGAAGTTCGGAGCCGGTCAGCTCCTCAATATCGTCACGCAAGTCGAAGTCGACATCGTCGTCGTAACCGAACTCTTGAATCAGATCCCCGTCCTTGAAACCCAATCTTTCCGCCACATTTACCGATGTGGCGGCGTCGGCCTCGCTCACGTTTTCCTCCTTTGAAGTGATTTCGATTACTACCAGCCAACACCCTTTGAGTGCCTGCTTCAAGCCATTATCGCCTGATGAACCCGATTCCGTCTCACCGCCACTGCGGCAAAAGCTCGGTGAATCCTCGGTCACATCACGCATAAAGGGCCCACGCGGCTACGCATCCCAGCATTGACAAAGCTACAGTGGCCAGTGAGCACATCGGCTGCAGGGCAACCGCCCCGTGTATGCGCAGCCGTTGCTCAAGAGAACCTGCCCGGCATACCTGACCGGGCTGTTGTAACCGAGATGTCGCACACAACGCGTTCATGACGGGCAGTTACCCTGCCAGACTTGAGGCGCCGCTGTTTGCGCCAAAAGAGAGGTTGGACGTGGCTGCAGGAGAAGAGACCTCACACATCCTCAGCGGGTTGACTGCCCAGCTGCCTGATCGTGATCCGGAAGAGACCGCGGAATGGATTGAGTCCCTGGACACCTTGATCAAGGAGCAGGGAACCGAACGCGCGCAGTACATCATGCGCAGCCTGCTGCAGCGTGCCGGCGCGCAGTCTGTGGGCGTACCCATGGTCACGACGACGGACTATGTAAACACCATCCCGGCGGACCAGGAAGCGAAGTTCCCGGGCAACGAAGAATTCGAACGCCGCTACCGGGCGTATATGCGCTGGAACGCGGCCGTGATGGTGCACCGCGCCCAGCGCTCCGACATCGGCGTGGGCGGACACATTTCCACCTACGCCGGCGCCGCCACTTTGTACGAAGTCGGCTTCAACCACTTCTTCCGCGGCAAGGACCACCCGTCCGGCGGCGACCAGGTGTTCTTCCAGGGACACGCCTCGCCCGGCATGTACGCCCGCGCCTTCATGGAAGGCCGCCTGAGCGAGGAAGACCTCGACGGTTTCCGCCAGGAGAAATCCAGGCAGGGCCATGCATTGTCTTCCTACCCGCACCCGCGCCTGATGCCGGCCTTCTGGGAATTCCCCACGGTCTCCATGGGCATCGGCCCGATGAACGCCATCTACCAGGCACAGGCCAACCGCTACCTGCAGGGCCGGGGCATCAAGGACACCTCCGAGCAGCAGGTCTGGGCCTTCCTCGGCGACGGTGAAATGGACGAGCCCGAATCGCGCGGCCTGCTCCAGCTTGCCGCCAACGAGAACCTGGACAACCTGAACTTCGTCATCAACTGCAACCTGCAGCGCCTGGACGGACCCGTCCGCGGCAACGGCAAGATCATGCAGGAACTCGAAGCGTTCTTCCGCGGTGCAGGCTGGAACGTCATCAAGGTCGTCTGGGGCCGTGAGTGGGACGACCTGCTCGCCAAGGACTCCGACGGTTCCCTCGTGAACATCATGAACGAGACCCTCGACGGCGACTACCAGACCTACAAGGCCGAGTCCGGCGGATTCGTGCGCGAGCACTTCTTCGGCAAGACCCCGGCCACGAAGGACATGGTTGCCGATTTCTCGGACGAGCAGATCTGGCAGCTGAAGCGCGGCGGCCACGACTACCGCAAGGTCTACGCCGCCTACAAGGCCGCCACCGAATTCAAGGGCAAGCCCACCGTCATCCTCGCCAAGACCGTCAAGGGCTACGGCCTGGGTCCGCACTTCGAGGGCCGCAATGCGACCCACCAGATGAAGAAGCTGACGCTCGATGACCTGAAGGCCTTCCGCGACTACCTGCGCATCCCGATCACGGACGAACAGCTCGAAGCCGACCCGTACCGTCCTCCGTACTACCACCCGGGCATGGATGCTCCGGAGATCAAGTACCTGATGGAGCGCCGTGCGGAGCTGGGCGGATTCCTCCCGGAGCGCCGCTCTAAGCACAGTGAAGTCACCCTGCCGGACGCCAAGTCCTACGAGGTTGCCAAGCGCGGTTCGGGCAAGCAGCACGCGGCCACCACCATGGCCTTCGTGCGCCTGCTCAAAGACCTCATGCGCGACAAGAACTTCGGCGCGCGCTTCGTCCCGGTTGTCCCGGACGAATCCCGCACCTTCGGCATGGACGCCTTCTTCCCGACGGCGAAGATCTACAACCCGAAGGGCCAGAACTACCTGTCCGTGGACCGTGACCTTGTGCTCGCGTACAAGGAGTCCCCGGCGGGCCAGCTGATCCACCCGGGCATCAACGAGGCCGGCGCCGTCGCGGCATTCACCGCGGCAGGCACCTCCTACGCCACCCACGGCGAACCCCTGGTTCCGATCTACGTGTTCTACTCGATGTTCGGTTTCCAGCGCACGGGCGACTCCTTCTGGGCCGCAGCAGACCAGATGACGCGTGGCTTCATCATCGGCGCCACCGCAGGACGCACCACCCTCACCGGTGAAGGCCTGCAGCACGCCGACGGCCACTCCCCCATCTTGGCCTCCACCAACCCGGCCGTGGTCACCTACGACCCCGCTTACGGGTACGAAATCGGCCACATCATGCGTGACGGCCTGGAACGCATGTACGGCCCGGAGTCGGATGACCGCAACCTCATGTACTACCTGACCGTGTACAACGAGCCGATCGTCCAGCCGGCCGAACCGGAAGACCTCGACGTCAACGGCCTGCTGAAGGGCATCTACCGCCTGGCGCCGGCCGCCAACGGCAATGGCGACCGCCCGAAGGCCCAAATCCTCGCCTCCGGTGTTTCGGTGCCGTGGGCCCTGGAAGCCCAGCGCATCCTGGACGAGGAATGGAACGTGGCAGCCGACGTCTGGTCCGTCACTTCCTGGAACGAACTGCGCCGCGACGGCCTCGCTGCCGAGGAGCACGCCTTCCTGAACCCGGGCGAAAGCGCCAGGGTGCCGTTCGTCGCCCAGCAGCTTGAGGGCGCAGAAGGCCCCGTGGTTGCCGTTTCGGATTACATGAAGGCTGTCCCGGACCAGATCCGCCAGTTCGTCCCGAACGACTTCGCGGCACTGGGCGCAGACGGCTTCGGTTTCTCGGACACGCGTGCCGCGGCCCGTCGCTTCTTCAAGAACGACACCCACTCGATCGTCGCCAAGACCCTCCAGCTGCTCGCGCAGCAGGGCAAGGTCGACTCCTCGGCCCCCGGCCTGGCAATCGAGAAGTACCGTTTGCTCGACGTCAACGCAGGAACCACCGGCGGCGCCGGCGGCGACAGCTAAGCATCAAGCAACACCCAGGCGGCGGCTCCACCGGAAGGCGGGGCCGCCGTCGGGCGTTTAAGGACTTTTCCCTGCGGGAAGCGACGAGCCCGGATGCCAGCGGGCACTGGCTTGTAGCCTTCGCACAAATGGAGCTTGGGGGGCGCGGGCCTTATGCTCAAGGAATGGCAGAGCCCACCCCTACCTCCGCGAAACGCAAGGCGCCATCGCGTGCGGTCTCCCCCGAGAAGGCCGAAACCCTCAAACGGCTCCGCGCGAATGTCGGCCAGCTGTCCACCACCACCATGCGCCAGCTGGAGAAGTCCCTTCCGTGGTACACCCGTTTGAGCGCCGATGAACGGTCGGCGCTGGGACTGGTGGCGCAGAACGGCATCGCCGCGTTCGTCACCTGGTACGAACGGCCAAGCTCGCCCTCGTGGATCCTCACCGACGTCTTCGGCAACGCTCCAACCGAACTCACCCGCTCGATCAGCCTGCAGAAGGCCCTGCAACTGATCCGGATCGTGGTGGAAGTGGTGGAGAACCAGGTCCCGGTAATCGCGCCCGAGCCCGACCAGCCGTCCCTGCGCGAAGCGGTGCTGCGCTACTCGCGCGAAGTGGCATTCGCGGCCGCCGACGTCTACGCCCGCGCCGCGGAATCCCGCGGTTCCTGGGACACCCGGCTCGAGGCCCTGATTGTCGACGCGATCCTGCGCGGCGAAAACACCGACGCGCTGCGCTCCCGGATCGCAGCGCTGGGCTGGAAGGCCCAGGAACGGTTCACCGTGATGGTCGGCAATTCACCCTCCGAGCCCAGCGCGAGCTACGTCAGCGAACTGCGGCGCACCGCCGGCCGCTTCGCCGAAGACGCGCTCGTGGGCATCCAGGGCGACCGGCTGATCTTGATCCTCGGCGGCGTCCAGGACCGTGACACTGCGTACCTGAAACTCAGTGAACTGTTCGCCCCGGGTCCGGTGGTTTATGGCCCAGAGGCCGGCTCATTGCTGGAAGCCAGCAGTTCGGCACAGGCCGCTTTTGCCGGTCTCACCGCGGCCCGCGCCTGGCCGTCGGCCCCGCGCCCGGTCGCCGCCGACGATCTCCTGCCCGAACGCGTGGTGTCCGGCGACGACGCCGCCCGCCGCTCGCTGATCAAGAACATCTACCGGCCGCTCATCGCCGCCTCCAACGGGCTGGTCGAGACGCTTGGAACCTACCTTGAGCTGGGCCATTCCCTGGAAGCAACAGCCCGCGAACTGTTCGTCCACGCCAACACCGTGCGGTACCGGCTCAAGCGCGTCTGCGACGTGACAGGGTGGGATCCGCTGCTTCCCCGGGAGGCTTTCGTGCTGCAGACAGCCTTGGTGGTGGGGCGGCTTTCCACCCCGCCGAAGGCGCCTCCGGAGCGTCACGGTTCCCGGAACGGCAACTGAGTCGTTGTAGACTTCCTACAAACCGTCCCAGTGAGCTTGGTGTTCGAAAACACCGTTGGATCACGCAGCAATTTGGAAAGCTGGTTACGTGCTTGCAATCGTCTGCCCTGGACAGGGCTCGCAAACCCCTGGATTCCTGGCCCCATGGCTGGAGCTGCCTTCCGTGGAAGGCCATCTGGCTGCCCTGAGCGAGATTGCGGGGATCGATCTCAAGGCCCACGGCACCACCTCGGATGAGGAAACCATCAAGGACACCGCCGTCGCGCAGCCCTTGATCGTCGCCGCCGGGCTGGTCGCCGCGAAATCCCTGTTCGACGTCGAACTGAGCACCCTTCCGGTGATCCTCGCCGGGCACTCGGTCGGTGAGATCACCGCATCTGCCCTCGCCGGGGTACTCAGCGAAAGCGACGCCATGACCTTCGTGCGCGAACGCGCCAACAACATGGCAGCCGCCGCGGCCGTCACCCCCACCGGCATGAGCGCCGTCGTCGGAGGGGATCCGGCCGAGGTCCTGGCAGCCATCGAGGCGTCCGGCGCAACCCCGGCCAACGTGAACGGCGCCGGCCAGACCGTCGCCGCGGGCACGTTCGAACAGCTCCAGGCGCTGGCGGACAACCCGCCGGCCAAGGCCCGGGTCATCCCGCTCAAGGTGGCCGGCGCTTTCCACACCGCCCACATGGCACCGGCCGTCAGCGCTCTCGAAGCGCTGCGCCCCTCCCTGACGCCGCAGGCCCCCTCCGTTCCGCTGCTGTCGAACTTCGACGGCGGCCAGGTCACCGACGGCGATGCCGCCGTCGCCAGCCTGATCGCCCAGGTGTCCCGTCCGGTCCGCTGGGACCTCTGCATGGAAAACCTGGTTCAGCGCGGCGTCACCGGCCTGATCGAACTTGCCCCGGCAGGCACCCTTGCCGGGCTGGCCAAGCGCGGCATGCCCGGCGTGAAGACCGTTGCGGTGAAGACCCCGGACGACCTTTCCGCTGCGCTGGCCCTCTTCGCTGAACTGGAGGCCAACGCATGAGCGCCCCGGCACTCAAGCAGGCGCCGGCCAACGAGTTCTCCCGGATCCTTGGCATCGGCGCCTACCGGCCCGACGTGATCGTCACCAACGACGACGTCTGCCAGTGGATCGATTCCTCCGACGAGTGGATCCGCCAGCGCACGGGCATCGTCACCCGGCACCGCGCACCTGAGGGTGTCAGCGTGATCGACATGGCCGAAGGTGCGGCCCGCGAAGCCCTGGCACAGGCAGGGATCGAGCCCTCCCAGCTGGGCGCCGTCATCGTCTCCACCGTGACGCATCCCTACGCCACCCCTTCGGCCGCCGCCGCACTGACCGACCGGCTCGGCGCGACGCCGGCCGCCGCCTTTGACATTTCCGCCGCCTGCGCCGGCTACTGCTACGGCGTGGCCCAGGGCGACGCCCTGGTCCGCTCCGGCGCGGCGGATTACGTCCTGGTGATCGGTGCCGAGAAGCTCTCGGATGTCATCGACAACCACGAGCGCACCATTTCGTTCCTGCTCGGCGACGGCGCCGGTGCAGTCGTCGTAGGGCCTTCCGACACGCCGGGCATCGGCCAGTCGGTCTGGGGTTCGGACGGCAGCAAATGGAACGCCATCGGCATGACCCACTCTCTTGACGAAGTCCGCAAGCTCGGCGAATCCGCCCGGCACTCGGACGAAACGGATGACCTCGCCATCATCTCGGCGACCCAGGACATCTGGCCCACGCTCCGCCAGGACGGGCAGACCGTGTTCCGCTGGGCCGTCTGGGAAATGGCGAAGGTGGCTCAGCAGGCCCTCGACGCCGCAGGCATCGAAGCCTCGGACCTCGCGGCGTTCGTCCCGCACCAGGCGAACATGCGGATCATCGACGAGATGGTCAAGAAGCTCAAACTTCCCGAGTCGGTCGTTGTCGCCCGCGACATCGCCGAATCGGGCAACACCTCCGCGGCCTCGATTCCGCTGGCAACGCACCGGCTCCTGCAGGAGAACCCGCAGCTCAGCGGCGGGCTCTCCCTGCAGATCGGTTTCGGCGCCGGCCTTGTCTTCGGGGCCCAGGTGGTGGTCCTGCCGTAACCTGACTGCGGCAGGCATGGAACGAACATGACCTTGACAACCAAGCCGTATCCGCGGTTTGCCCCGTTTCCGGCATAGCCGGCACAACAAGAAAAGGAGCCAACAATGGCTAGCAACGAAGAAATCCTGGCCGGCCTGGCTGAAATCGTGAACGAAGAGACCGGCCTGGCCGCAGACGCCGTCGAGCTGGACAAGTCCTTCACCGAGGATCTGGACATCGACTCGATCTCCATGATGACCATCGTCGTCAACGCTGAAGAGAAGTTCGGCGTCCGCATCCCGGACGAAGAGGTCAAGAACCTGAAGACCGTCGGCGACGCCGTCAACTTCATCGCAAGCGCCCAGGCCTAGTCAAGGCTTCAGCTGTGCCGGGCCCGGGTGCACCGTCACCCCGCGCCCGGCACAGCCGTATTACCCAAGTTTTCCTGCCGTGCGAGGAACCGCAATCGAGCAGACTGATATCCGACAGAGAGTGATCGCATGACACGCAAAGTAGTCATTACCGGTCTGGGGGCCACCACTCCCATCGGTGGCGACGTTCCCACGATGTGGAAGAACGCGCTTAAAGGGGTCTCCGGGGCCCACACGCTCGAGGACGAGTGGGTGGCCAAGTACGACCTTCCCGTCCACTTTGCTGCACGGTGCTCGACGCCGGCCCTGGATGTGCTGTCCCGTGTTGAGGCCAAGCGCATGGACCCGTCCACCCAGTTCGGCGTGATCGCCGCCCGTGAAGCCTGGGCCGACGCCGGCATCACGGAAATCGACCACGACCGCCTGGCAGTCGCCTTTGCCACCGGCATCGGCGGCGTCTGGACCCTGCTTGACGCCTGGGACACCCTGAAGGAAAAGGGCCCCCGCCGCGTCCTGCCGATGACCGTTCCGATGCTCATGCCCAACGGCGTGGCAGCTGCTGTCAGCCTCGACCTCGGCGCCCGTGCCGGTGCGCACACTCCGGTATCCGCCTGCGCTTCCGGAACCGAAGCCCTGCACCTGGGCCTCGACCTGATCCGCTCCGGCAAGGCCGACGTCGTGATGTGTGGCGGTGCCGAAGCTGCCATCCACCCGATGCCGCTTGCTGCGTTCTCCTCCATGCAGGCGCTCTCCCGCCGCAACGACGATCCCGAGCACGCATCCCGCCCCTACGACCGCGACCGCGACGGCTTCGTGATGGGTGAAGGCGCCGGTGCCTTGGTACTCGAGGCGGAAGAACACGCCCTCGCCCGCGGCGCCCGCATCTACGGTGAGCTGGCAGGTACCTCGGTCACGGCGGACGCTTACCACATCACCGCTCCGGACCCCGAAGGCCTCGGCGCCACCCGCGCCCTGAAGGCCGCCATGTTCGACGGTCGGATCCATGCCGAAGACGTGGTGCACGTCAACGCGCATGCCACCTCCACCCCGGTTGGCGACAAGCCCGAGTACACCGCGCTCCGCGCCGCTCTGGGCGCCCACGTCGACAACGTGGCCGTCTCCGCCACGAAGTCCCAGATGGGCCACCTCTTGGGCGCCTCGGGCGCGGTTGAGGCCGT
Source organism: Curtobacterium sp. LFS079 (assembly GCF_047977865.1). Classification (NCBI taxonomy): domain Bacteria; kingdom Bacillati; phylum Actinomycetota; class Actinomycetes; order Micrococcales; family Microbacteriaceae; genus Curtobacterium; species Curtobacterium sp. LFS079. The sequence continues at coordinate 250,763 of NZ_JBFPFO010000005.1, read as the reverse complement.
GCTGACGGTCCTGGCCGTGTACGAACGCCAGGCTCCGTTGACCATCAACCTGGAGAACCAGGACCCGGAGATCCCGCTCGACGTCGTCACCTCCGCCCGCAGCCTGCCTGCCGGCGACATCGTGGCACTGAGCAACTCCTTCGGCTTTGGCGGCCACAATGCCGTCATCGCCGTCCGGAGCGTCTGACCACCGTTTTTCGGGCATTCCGACAGACACGAAGAGGGCCCCACCGCTGGTGGGGCCCTCTTTCGTTTTTGCTATGGAGATGCGTGCCGCGGTGCGGACACGTCCTTCGGACTCAGCCGACCTGGTGCAGCCACCGCACGGGTGCACCCTCGGCGGCGTGGCGGAACGGCTCGAGTTCCTCGTCCCAGGCTTCGCCGAGTGCCAGGGAGAGTTCGTGGTACACAGCGGCGGGGTCCCCCGCACCGGATTCATAGGCATAGCGGATGCGGTCTTCGCTGACCATGATGTTGCCGTGCACATCCGTGACGGCGTGGAATATGCCCAGCTCCGGCGTGTGCGACCAGCGGGCGCCGTCCACGCCCTGACTGGGCTCCTCGGTCACTTCATAGCGCAGGTGGGCCCAACCGCGAAGCGTCGAAGCCAACTGGGCGCCGGTGCCGGGGGCGCCGAGCCACGACAATTCGGCCCGGAACATTCCGGGCGCGGCAGGCTGAGGGGTCCAGTCCAGATCGGTACGCTTGTCCACGACCGATCCGATGGCCCACTCCACATGCGGGCACAGTGCAGTCGGGGCCGAGTGCACAAACAACACACCACGGGTCATTGCAACAGACATTCCATCCTCCATAGCTGTAGGTACGTCTTCCCCAACGACCTCTGCCTGGATAGGTGCCGTGCCAGTGACCGGGTATTCGGTGATCCCTGCCGGACTGCATTTCCCAGATTATGAAACTGTATTCGCCAGATTATGAAATCTGTCGCCCGGTCATTTCAAAAGATTCAAGCAATACTTGAAACTTACGGGACATTGCTTTCATTTTGCCGTACACGCCGCTTTTGCGCCAGCGCGGTTTTCGAAAACCTGGAGAACCGGGCGGGACTCATGCCCTCGGGTGGGCCTGCCGGTAGCTGGTGCGGAGCCGCTCCACGGAAACGTGGGTATAGATCTGCGTGGTGGCCAGGCTGCTGTGGCCCAGGATTTCCTGGACTGCCCGCAGGTCCGCGCCTCCGTCGAGCAGGTGCGTGGCCGCCGAGTGACGGAGTGCGTGCGGACCGGTGGCGGAGGTATCTCCGAGCCCTTCGAGGAGTTCCTTGACCACGCTGCGGGCCTGCCGCTGGTCGATGCGTTTGCCGCGCACCCCGAGGAAGAGCGCCGGACCGCTGTTCGGAGTGGCAAGCGTCGGCCGGCCGCGACGAAGCCAGTCGTCGACGGCGAGGGCGGCCGGCAGCCCGTAGGGAACCGTCCGTTCCTTGTTGCCTTTGCCCAGGACCCGGAGGGTGCGGCGGTCGGCGTCGAGGTCATCGATATCCAGGCCCGCAAGTTCACCGACGCGGATCCCCGTGGCATACAGGAGCTCCACCAAGGCCCGGTCCCGCAATGGAACTGGCGCGCCCTCGGAGGCGGCCTCGGCGAGCCGGTCAAAGATGCGGTCAAACTGCCCGCGTTGGAGGACCCCGGGAAGGGACTGCTCCCGTTTGGGCGCCTGCAATCGGACGGCCGGATCAACCGCGATCAGTTCCTCGCGCAGGGCCCAGGAAGTGAAAGTCCGGACGGTCGCGGCATGGCGGGCCAAGGTAGCCCGGGAACGTCCCGCCTCGCTCTGCCCGCCGAGCCATCGGCGCAGCGTACCAAGTTCCAGCCCGGACGGCGTTTCGACCCCTTCACTGGCGGCGAAGGCGAAGAGGCTTTCGAGGTCGGTCAGGTAGGCGCGAACGGTATGCGCTGAGCGTGCCCGTTCGCCGGCGAGATAGCGGCGGAAACCGGCCATCGCCTCGGCGAAGGCCGGGGGCAACGGCGGAGTCTGCCGGACCGGCTCGCCCGAGGCGACGGCGCCCGCAGGCGAGGCGGCCGGATCCGTCGCGGGACCTTCGTTTGGGGCGGCCTGCTTTTCCGCTGCAGGGTCCTCGCCTGCCGCAATGTCCTGGCCCGCTGCCTGCTTCTCGTCTGCCGCACTGTCCACCCCTCAACTGTGCCAGCAGCCGCGCGCCTCGAGCGGCACCGCCACGTCCCTTTCGCCATGCGTGCTTCAGGATCATGCATTCTTCCTTGCCCGCTTCCAGCCGCCGCGTTCGGAGACAGCCAGGCCCAGCAATCCGAGCCGGCCAAGCCCGGCCCGGACAGCGTCCGGCCCCAGACCGGCGACGACTCCTAACTTCTCCACTGACGTCGTGGTGCGCAGCGGCAAAGCGTCCAGCAGCACCAAGTCCGCCAGCGTGAGACCGTCATGCTCGGCTCCGGTCGCGTGCTTGTCCCCGGGCAGCTCCTCGCCGCTCCCGCCGGCAAGTTCCGCGATCTCGCCGACGTCAGTGACGCACACGGCGCCACCCTCGCGCAGGAGCCGGTGGCAGCCCGCCGAGTTGGCACTGTGGATCGAGCCCGGCACCGCGCCTACCACCCGGCCGATGGATTCGGCGTGATGGGCAGTATTGAGGGCACCGGAACGCCACCGGGCTTCGACCACCACCGTGACGGCGGCGAGTGCTGCGATGAGCCTGTTGCGTTGCAGGAAGCGATACCGGGTGGGGGCGGAGCCGGGCGGAACCTCCGCGATGACCGCCCCCTGGTTGGCGACGGCGCGAAGGAGCTCTTCGTTTCCGGACGGATAGTAGCGGTCCACTCCCCCGGCCATCACGGCGATGGTGGGAACATCGCTGCTGCCGCCCGCCAACGCGCCCCGGTGTGCGTGGGCGTCTATGCCATAGGCACCGCCTGACACCACGGTGTAGCCGCGTTGGCCGAGCCCGTAGGCGAATTCACCGGCGATCGCTCCGCCGTATCCGGTGCTGTCCCGGGAACCTACCAGGGCAACCGTGCGGCTGGCGGGCGGGAATTCCAGCTCGTGCCCGCGCCACCACAGGCACAGAGGTTCCTGGAGTCCGAGGTCGGCCAGCTGTTCCGGCCACAATGGGTCTCCCGGGATGATGAGCCGCCCGCCGAGCCGCTGCATGGTGGCCAGGTCGCGTTCCGGCGCAAGGTCCCGGACCCGGGGCATCCACCGTTTCAGGGAAGCGGAAAGGCCCGGCCATGACCCGCCGCCGCCGTCAAGCAGCAGGGCCGTCATTTCCTGCTCAAGGGTGGGACCGGCGGTGAGTTGCCCGGTGGCAATACGGAGGGCGTCCACGGCCCCTGCGAGCCGTACCAGGGCCAGTCCGGCGGCATCCTGCGGTTCCATGAGCCGGGAAAGGGCTGCCCGGGCGGTGCGTTCATCCTTCGGCGCCAGGTAGACGGAGCCTGTCTGGCTGGGCGGGGGGCTCGTCGTCATGGATGGTCCTTTCATGCGGCTGCCACCGCCTGCCGCAGGCCGAGGGCCTGCCCGATGTCGTCAAGGCCGGGCTGGTCCCGGTGTCCGAGGTCGGCCAGCGTCCACGCGAGGCGCAGGACGCGGTCGTAGCCCCGCGCTGTAAGCACTCCGCGTTCGAGGGAGCTGTCGAGGATCCGCGTGGTTGCCGGAGGAAGCTTGAGCACGCCCCTCAGCAGCCGGCCGGGGACCTGGGAATTGGTCTCCAGCCCGAAGCTCCCTAGCCGTTCCTGCTGGCGGGTCCTGGCAGCCGCGACGCGCCGGGCCACGGTGAGCGAGTCCTCTTCGCCTCCCGCCTGGCCAAAATCGGCCAGGGAGACCCGCTCCACCTGGAGCTGGATGTCCACACGATCCAGTAGCGGGCCGGACATCCTTCCGAAATAGCGCCGGCGCATGACCGCAGTACATGTGCAATCCACTCCCTTGCCACTGGCCTTGCCGCACGGACACGGATTGGCTGCAAGGACCAGCTGGAACCGTGCCGGATAGGCCGCCGTACCGGCGGAACGGTGGATCACGAGTTCGCCGCTTTCCAAGGGCTGGCGCAGGGCGTCCAGGACGCGGCGTTCGTATTCAGGCGCCTCGTCCAGGAAAAGCACGCCACGGTGCGCCCGGGATGCTGCGCCGGGGCGCGGAAGGCCTGACCCGCCCCCGATGATCGCCGCGGCGGTTGCACTGTGGTGCGGGTTCTCGAACGGCGGTCTGCGCAGCAGCGACACCTTTTCGATGTGCACGGCGGAAAGCGAATGGATGGCCGTGACTTCCATGGATTCCTTGTCGCCAAGGTCCGGGAGCAGCCCGGGCAGCCGTTCGGCGAGCATTGTCTTCCCCGCGCCGGGAGGACCGCAAAGGAGCACGTGGTGGGCGCCTGCCGCAGCGACCTCAAGTGCCCGGCGCGCGTCCCCCTGGCCCGAGACGTCGCACAGGTCTGGCACCGTTGGCGGGAGTGCGCCGTCGTCGGGGTCTTCTCCGTCCGCCGGGTCAAAATCAAGGGCGAGGTCCTGCGGATCCGCGCCGAAGTCGAAAGCGAGCCGGGCAAGGGTCTTGTACCCGCGGACCCGCGCGCCGGGCACCAGCATGGCCTCCGCGGCGTTTGCGTTGGCCACCACGATGTCGGGGTGACCTGCCTGCACCGCCGCCATCACGGCCGGGAGGATGCCGCGGACCGGGCGCAGCCGGCCGTCGAGGCCGAGTTCGGCGATGAACACCGTGCCTTCCGTGGAGCGGATATCCCCGGCGGCACCCAGCACGGCCATGCAGATCGCGAGGTCGAAACCGGAGCCGCGTTTGGGCAGCGACGCCGGAATGAGGTTGGCCGTGATCTTGCGGCGGCTCAACGGGATTCCTGAATTCTGCGCAGCCGAGCGTATCCGCTCACGGGCTTCGTTCAAGGCGGCGTCCGGCAGGCCCAGGATGAGGAAGTTCGGCAGGGTTTGTCCGATGTCTGCCTCGACCTCGACGATGTAGCCGTTGAGCCCGAGCAACGCGACGCAGTAGCTCCGTGCGACGCCCATGTCAGCCCACGCCCTTGAGGTGTTCCAGGCTCGGCGAGCCGACGCCGTCGTGGATCACGGAGACGACGTCCACACGGCGGCTGGAAGCCCGCAGCTCATGGGCGCTGCACCACGACGACGCCAGTCGATGGAGGCGGGCGAGTTTCGCCGCTCCGACGGCCTCGAAGGGGTGCCCGTAGTCCAAGCTGCGGCGTGTCTTGACCTCCGCGATGACCAAGGTGTCGCCGTCGAGGGCGACAATGTCGATCTCCCCCGAGGAGCATCGCCAATTGCGGTCGATGATCCGCATCCCGAGTGTCTCCAGGAACCCGGCTGCGAGCGTCTCGCCCTGCCTGCCGAGGATGTCCTTCTCTTTCATGTCCCACCTCCGCTACCAGCGTGCGGGCGCACGCGGGGCAACAACAGCGGAGAGAAGTGCTATGTGGGTAACCGGGAAAATATCAGGCTGTGGAGGAGAAGCCGGAACGCAGGAAGCACACGGCTTTAAGCACGGCGCTAGTTGCCGAGGCCGCCCAGTTCGCCGTCCTTCGGCAAGGAAAGCTCGTTCCGGGGAAGCTCCTCGACGTTGACGTCCTTGAACGTGATGACGCGGACGTTCTTCACGAAACGCGCGGAACGGTAGACATCCCAGACCCAGGCGTCCTGGAGGGTCAGGTCGAAGTAGACCTCGCCGTCGGCACTTCGCGCCTGCAGATCGACATGGTTGGCAAGGTAGAAACGCCGTTCGGTCTCGACAACGTAGCTGAACAAACCGACGACATCGCGGTACTCGCGGTAGAGCTGGAGTTCCATGTCGGTTTCGTAGTTCTCAAGATCTTCGGCACTCATAGATCCATCTTGCACCATCGCAACGGTGTCGACAGCCAGCAGCGGCCTTGCGCGGCCGCCCGGCATGTCCTAGAAGAGGTTCCAGCTGCTCCGGTGGTGGCTGCTCGGCCCGGCGGCACGGAGGGCCTCACGGTGGGCGGCGGTGCCGTAACCCTTGTTTTCGTTCCAACCGAACGCCGGGAAATCCAGGTGCAGGTCCAGCATCATGCGGTCCCTCGCGACCTTGGCGAGGACGCTGGCGGCGGCGACGCTGAGGCAGGACATGTCTGCCTTGACCCGGGTGTGGACCGGGGCATCGCACGCCGTGACGCCCGGACCGGCCTCGGTATCGGTATCGAAGAGTGAGACCTGGGCCGGGAGCGAAAGCCAGTCGTGGCTGCCGTCCAGGAGCACCACATCAGGCCGCGTCCCGAGTGCGAGGAGTTCGCCCCACGCCCTGTTGCCGGCAAGCCTCAGGGCGGCAATGATGCCCACTGCGTCGATTTCGGCCGCGCTTGCGTGTCCTACAGCGGCAGCGACCGCCCAGCTCCGCACCAGAGGTTCGAGCCGCTCGCGGTCCTCGGCTTTGAGCAGCTTGGAGTCGCGTACGCCGTCGAGCAGGCTTTGGTCCTGGAGGTCGACGACGGCGATCCCCACCGAAACTGGTCCGGCGAAGGCACCGCGGCCCACTTCGTCGACGCCCGCGAGCAGCCGCACGCCCGGAGCGAGGAAGCTGCGCTCAAAATCCAGGGTGGGAGCAATGGACCCCGGCGCTGCTCGTCCAGCAGCGCCCCGCGTTGTTGCCTTACCCTTGGCGGCCTTTGAGGCAGAGGACTTGGAGGCGGCGGTCTTTGGGGCAACGACTTTGGGGGCGGTCTTCCTGGGCGCGGCGTTCTTGGGCGCGGTCTTCTTGGGCGCGGGGCCGCTGCCAGCGGTCGTGCGTGCCGGCTCGGCACCCGTTGCCCCGGGACTCATTTGCCCGTGGGCGCAGTGTTGGAACTGCTGTCTTCGGGGGACGGCGCCGGTACGTTCCGGAAGACTTCTGCATGGTTGTCCAGGACCTGCCAGCGGCCGACGGGCCAGGCGATCACAGTTGCCTTGCCTTCGACATCGGGAAGGTTGATGAAGCCGCCGTTCACCTCGCGGTGTTCACGCGAGTCCGCCGAGTTGTTGCGGTTGTCGCCCATAACCCAGATTTTCCCAGCAGGGACGACAACGTCAAAGGGCTGCGCGAGTGGGGTTTGGGCCGGGTTGAGGTAATCCTCGTGCAGCACCGTGCCGTTGACGCTGACCCGGGCCTGGGCATCGCAGCAGACCACATGGTCACCCGGCAGGCCGATGACGCGCTTGACGAGGTGCTGTTCGGTCGCATCCGGAAGCAGGCCCACGAACGCCAGGCCGTCCTGCAGCCATTTGAAGGGCCCGGGGTCTCCCTTCTGAGTGGCCGGAAGCCAACCCTGGTTGTCCTTGAACACCACGATGTCCCCGTGCTGGAGGGCGAAGGGCTCGGGCACCAGCAGGTTCACGAAAATCCGGTCGTCCTTTTCCAGGGTGGCCACCATGGATTCGGACGGAATGAAGAACGCCTTGAACAGGAAAGTCTTGATGAGGAAGGACAGCACGATGGCGATCCCGACAACCATGCCGATCTCTTTGAGCCAAAGCAGGAACTGATTGCCCTTGGTGCCGTCCTCATCCGGCGTCGCGGCTTCCTGTTCGGGATTCTCCGGCATCTACTGTCCGTTCTTCGAAGTTGTTGCTGCCACTGCGGGCCGTGGCAGTTCTGCCAATCTATCAAGTGGCCAGATAATCCGGACGGGCCTGCCGATCACCCGGTCCACAGGAACCAGTCCGCCGCCGGGAGCACCCAGCAGGCTGCGGGAATCCGCGGAGCGCGAGCGGTGGTCGCCCATGAGCCAAAGACGGCCGTCCGGCACCACGACGTCGAACTTCTGCACACTGGGGGCGTCGCCTGGATAGAGGTAGGATTCCTCAACTGCCTGACCGTTGACTGTGAGCCTGCCGTCGGCTCCGCAGCAGCGCACATGGTCTCCCGGAACACCGATGACCCGCTTGACGTAGGTGGTGTCGCTCCCGACCAGGCCCAGCCAGTGTCCGACAGCGGCCGCGGCGTCTGCCAGCGGGCCCTTGCCGCTGTTCAGTGGAGCAAAAGTCCCCCGGCCGTCGAAGACCACGATGTCGCCGCGGCGGATGGGTTCGGCGCTGAAGTCCGTGCGGGAGACGAGGATGCGGTCCCCGGTGCCGAGGAGCGGTTCCATCGATTCCGAGGGGATGAAGTAGATGTCGATCCAGAGGGATCGGACCAGGCCGCTGATGGCGATGGCCAGGACCACTCCGAGCAAAACAAAACGCCAGCCCTGTTTCCGGGGCTGGCGTTCTGCGTGGTCCATGGTTCGTATCCCTGTTGCGTTGCGGATTTCTCCGGCGCACGCCGGGACGGATCGCAGGACCCTCTGCGTAAGTCGGAGACTTACTTGTTGAAGTCGCGCTTTTCCTTGATCTTCGCAGCCTTACCGCGCAGTTCGCGCATGTAGTAGAGCTTGGCGCGGCGGACGTCACCCTTGGTGACGACCTCGATCTTCTCGATGATCGGGGAGTGCACCGGGAAGGTACGCTCAACACCGACACCGAAGGAGACCTTGCGGACCGTGAAGGTTTCGCGGACGCCGTCACCCTGGCGGCCCAGGACGAAGCCCTGGAAGACCTGGACGCGGGAGTTCTTGCCTTCGATGATGTTCACGTGCACCTTGAGGGTGTCACCGGCGCGGAACTCGGGAACATCGTTGCGCAGCGAAGCTGCATCTACGCTATCGAGGATATGCATTGATCCACTCCTGGTGGACGCCACAGGTCATCCACTTTGGGTCACGGCGGCCAAGCCCGGAAACGTCCGGAAATTGCCGCCGAAGTTCAAAAGTCCGGCTCCGCCACTGATCGGCGGTGCCGCGTATCCCGCTGTTGGTTGCGCTCCCCCTGTGGCAGGTGCGGACCCAGCAGACACAAAGAACAATTTTGCCACATCACCGGGCAGCCGGCCAATTTCCGGCAGCCCGGTTCCGGCCCGGCGAGTGCGGATCAGGCTCCGGCGTCCCCGGCTTGGTCCTTTCCAGCGCGGCGCCGCAGGCGGCCGTCGACGACGTCGTACCCGAGCTCGGCGAAAGCGGTGCGGTCCGCACGGTCCAGGCTGCCGGCGTCGAACGCGTCCAGAAGGTCCGGACGGCGCTCGGCGGTACGACGGAACTGTTCGTGGCGGCGCCAGCGGGCGATCTTGCCGTGGTTGCCGCTGAGCAGGATGTCCGGAACGTCCCGGTCACGCCAGCTGGACGGCTTGGTGTAGACGGGGTATTCGAGGAGCCCGTCCGAATGCGATTCCTCGACGAGGGATTCGGGATTTCCGACGACGCCGGGCAGCAGCCGCCCGATGGCCTCCACCATGGCCAGCACGGCTACCTCGCCGCCGTTGAGCACATAGTCGCCCAGGCTTACCGGGCGGACCGTGAAATGGTCCGCGGCCCATTCGATGACCCGCTCGTCGATGCCTTCGTAGCGGCCGCAGGCAAAGACCAACTGCTCTTCTTCGGCGAGCTCGTAGGCAGTGGCCTGAGTGAAGCGCTCCCCCGCCGGCGAAGGAACCACCAGCACCGGACGGCGCTCCCCCGAAGCAGCAGCGGCCACTGATTCAAGTGCCTGGGCCCAGGGTTCGGGCTTCATGACCATGCCGGCGCCGCCGCCGTACGGCGTGTCGTCGACAGTCCGATGCCTGTCGGTGGTGAAGCTCCGGAGGTCATGGACGTTGAGTTCCAGGATGCCGTCCTGGCGCGCCTTGCCGATGAGCGAAAGCTCCAGCGGGGCCAGGTATTCCGGGAAGATGCTGACGACGTCGATCCTCACGCGCGGTCTCCGGCGTCGCCTTCGGTCTCGTCGTTCTTTGCCTCATCGCTGTTCAGCTCGAACAGGCCGGGCGGCGGGAGCAGCAGCACGTAGCCGCCGTCGGGGTTGACCTCGGGAACGATCTCCTCGACGAAAGGCACCAGGATTTCCTTGCCGTCCGCGCCCTCGATGACCAGGAGGTCCTGCGCGGGCAGGGTGTTCAGTGCGGTAACCTTGCCGACCACCTGGCTGCCCACCCGGGCTTCCAGGCCCACCAGCTCGTGCTCGTACCAGCCCTCGTCGCCGTCGTCGTCCAGCTCGTCGGTTTCGACGAACAGCTTGGCGCCGCGGATTTCCTCGGCGCCGTTGCGGTCGGCGACCTGTTCGAAACCGAGCAGCAGGATGTCCTTGTTCCAGCGGGCGCTCCGGATGGTCAGCGGGCCGAGCTTGGCCGGTTCCACCCGGAATTCGGTGCCCGGAACGAAGCGGTCCCCGGGAGCGTCGGTGAGCACCTGGACTGTCACCTCGCCGCGGATTCCGTGGGGCTTGCCGATTCTGGCCACCTGAAGCTGCATGGTTTCCTCTGATTTCCTACGCTGTGCCGCGCCTCTGCGGCAAGCGGCCCGAAAGTCTGATGGGGCGAAAAAAGGAATCCGGCCCCTCCACCATTATCTGGTGGCGGGACCGGATCCAAAGTCCAGCTATTGCTGAGCGCGCCTACCGGCGACGGTCGGTGTCGACGACGTCGACCCTGACCTGCTCGCCACCGGCCAAAGCCGCGATCACAGTGCGCAGTGCACGTGCGGTGCGTCCCTGGCGGCCGATGACCCGTCCGAGGTCGTCCTGGTGGACGCGGACCTCGAGCGATTCACCACGGCGGTTGTTCCTGGCACTGACCTTGACATCCTCAGGGCTGTCGACAATGCCGCGGACCAGGTGTTCGAGCGCTTCTGCCAGCAATTTACTCGGCCTCGGTGGCTTCTGCCTCGGGAGCCTCGGCTTCCTCAGCGGCCTCTTCCTTCTTGGCCTTCTTGGTGATGGCTTCGGGGATGATCACGGAACCCTTTTCCGGAGCGACGAAGGCTTCCTTCGGAGCCTTGGTCTTCAGGGTGCCTTCCTGGCCCGGCAGGCCCTTGAACTTCTGCCAGTCACCGGTGATCTTCAGGATGGCGGCAACCTGCTCGGTCGGCTGGGCGCCGACGGACAGCCAGTACTGGGCACGCTCGGAAGCGACCTCGATGTACGAGGGCTCCTCGGTGGGGTGGTACTTGCCGATTTCTTCGATGGCACGGCCATCGCGCTTGGCGCGGGCGTCCATGACAACGATGCGGTAGTACGGTGCGCGCATCTTACCGAAGCGCTTGAGGCGAATCTTAACGGCCACTTTTGTGGTCACTCCTGTTTCTGAAACGAGGGTGAACCCGTCGTTCTGCACCCGTGGGGCGGGCCGTACTTGAGGGTTCTAAGGACAGGATGCGCGCACGGAGAGAGGGGCCGCGCGGATCGAGTACCTGTCCATTGTGCCAGATGGCGGACGGGAATTCGAACCGGGGCTACCGGGGTGTCGCGCGCGCCGGGGCCGGACCCGGGAAACCCTGAAGCCCCGGCATCGAGCTCAGACGGACCAGACGTAGAGCCCGGCCCGTTCGGACTTTTCGACGTCTGCGGCCAGCGCCGCCAACTGCTGGACATAGCCGCGGGATTCCGCCGCACCGAAGGGCATGTCGTCCTGCGCGGCCCAGCTTTCGGCGACGTCGTCCAGGACGTTGCCTTCGCCTTCGCTTTCGTAGCTGAGCAGTTCGGAGAGGGCGCGCACCATGGCCGCAGGAACACCAAGCAATGCGTCACTGGTGACATCGACCATGGCCAGTTCGTAGTCCGCGCCCGCAGCGTGGACGGCTGTCCCGGCCAGGTCCCCCAGTTGCTCCACTTCGAAGTCGCTGATGCCGGGGATACGCACAGCCGTCCCGGCCACGTCGCCGCCGCTTTCCAGGGCAGCCGCCCGCTTGAGCGCTTCATCGTGGGTGGCAACAAAAACTTCGGCAAAACCCATGGAAACCACTCTCATTCATCCGTTCCAACGCAGGGGCGGCGGTCGACCGGCACTACCGGGGAATCGCGCCGCCACGATCAGCGTAACGGACAGGGCAGCTAACGGACCGCCACCCGGAGGCGGTTGCGCCACGGATCTTCGAAACGCAGCTCCTGTCCGGTGTGGTGCGATCCGATTCCGGCGACCTTGAGGCGATCGGCAAGCGCTCCGACGTCGTCACCGGACGGCACCTCGATCACCACTTCACCCAGCCCCAGGGTGTCGCGGCGCGGGCCGGCCCCGCGGCTGTTCCAGACGTTCATCGCCATGTGGTGGTGGTAGCCGCCGGCAGAGACGAACAGGGCCTGGCCGTGCCATCCTGCGGTCCGCTCGAAGCCGAGGGTGTCGACGTAGAAGTCCTGGGCAGTCTGCACATCACCCACCTGCAGGTGGACATGTCCGACGCCGGCACCGGCCTCGCGCTGGCCGGCCAGTGCTTGTTCGCTCAGGTGCTCCTGCAGGTAGCGCTGCGGCGGCAGCGGAAGGCTGTCCATGACCACAGAGCTGCCGTTCCATTCCCAGCCGTCGCGGGGCTTGTCGTAGTAGAGCTCGATGCCGTTGCCCTCGGGATCGGTGAAATAGAAGGCTTCGCTGACCAAGTGGTCCGCGCTTCCGACGAAGGCGCGCGGTTCATACTGCGCCGCGGAGGCGACGGTCGCCGCGAGGGCGGCCCGGTCCCCGAACAGCAGGGCGGTGTGGAAGAGGCCCGCTTCCCCGCGCCCGGGAATCTGCAGGCCGCCGCCCGGAGCAAGGTGCACCAGGGGTTTCCCGAGGCGCCCGTAGTAGAGGCCGCCGTCCTGCTCCGCCACGACGTCCAGGCCCAGGGCGTTCTGGTAGTAGTCGCTCATGAGCTTCATGTCGCCGACCTTGAGCATGACGGTGCCCATGGTCAGTTCGGCAGGAAGCAGGTCCTGGCTGGCTGCGGTGGTCATTGAAACTCCCGAAAAGTGTTGGCGCCGCCGATCGGCGCTTCTACTCTTATTAAATTACTTGAAGCTTCAATTTATTCCAAGAATCACCTGATCATTTTTCCGCCGAGCACCACGTGCCGCAGCCGGGTGATAGTGCCAAGCCTCCGCCGCGGATCCTCCGCGCAGAGCACGACATCGGCCGGGGCGCCTTCGCTGATCCCGCCGGCCCCCAGCCACTCGCGCGCGGACCAGCAGGCGGCGTCGAGGGCCGCGGCCCGGGGAAGCCCGGCACGATGGAGTTCAAGGATCTCGTCGGCGATGCGGCCGTGCTTGATGACGCTTCCGGCGTCGGTTCCCGCATAGATCCGCACCCCGGCTTCGTACGCCTCGCCGATCCGTTCGTGGCGGCCTTCCCACAGCTCCCGCATGTGCGCGGCGTAGCGGGGGAACTTGGCTTCGGCGTGTATGGCGATGTCCGGGAAGGTCGCGATGTTCACCAGGGTGGGAACGATCGGAACGGCCTGCTCGACCAACCGCGGGATGTGCCGGGGCTGCAGGCCCGTGGCGTGCTCGATGCAGTCGATGCCGGCGTCGAGCATGTCGTCGATGGTGTCCTCCGCAAAACAATGGGCGGTCACGCGGGCGCCTTCGTCATGGACCGCGGCCACGGCGTCCCTGACGACGGCGGCCGGGAAGGAGGGTCCGAGGTCGCCGGCGGAGCGATCGATCCAGTCCCCCACCAGTTTCACCCAGCCGTCGCCCGCGCGGGCCTGCTTCCTGGCTTCCTCCACGAGCTGTTCCGGTTCAATTTCCACGGCAAGGCCGCGCAGGTAACGCCGGCTGCGGGCGATGTGCCGGCCGGAGCGGATGATCCGGGGCACCTCCCCGCTCCCCTGCAGCCAGCGGGTATCCGCCGGGACTCCGGCGTCGCGCACCAGGAGGGTTCCGGCGTCGCGGTCCGCCAGGGCTTGGGTCCGGGCAGTGTCCTCGTCCACCGCTCCGCCTGGCCCGAGGCCGATATGGCAGTGGGCATCCACGAAACCCGGCAGCACCCAGCCGTCCAGGATCGCGTGCGGTTCTTGTTCCGGGCGGGTGAAGGTGAGGCGGCCGTCCACCGACCACAGTCCGCGGCGTTCCTCTGCGGGCCCGCAGAGCACCGGGCCTGTGAATTCGATGATGCGCTGCACGCTGCCACGGTAACATCCGGGCTTTTCGATCCCCGCGCCCGGGGCTGTGGTAGCTTCGACTACGACCACACGGGGGCCCATGCATGGGCTGAGATCAGGCTGACGCAGCCTGCGACCGTCGAACCTGTCCGGGTAATGCCGGCGAAGGAAGTGAGTAATCCTTTGAGTACCTCAAATGCACAGCACAGCCCTGCCCAGAACGGTTCCGCCGACGTGACGCAGTCGCTGAAATCGCATTCCCTGGCCTATATCGAGGACGCCGGTTCCGGCATTCGGGTGCCTGTCACCGAAATTGCGCTGGAGCCCTCCCCCAACGGCGAGGCCAACCCGCCGTTCCAGGTCTACCGCACCGCCGGTCCCGGCAGCGATCCCGTGGTCGGGCTGGAACCGTTCCGCGCGGCCTGGATCGAAGGGCGCGGCGACACCGAAGAGTACAGCGGCCGTGAACGGAACCTGCTCGACGACGGCAAGTCGGCCGTGCGTCGCGGAGCAGCTTCCGCAGAGTGGAAGGGCGCACAGCCGGTGCCCCGCCGCGCCGTCGAGGGCAAGACGGTGACCCAGATGCACTACGCCAAGCAGGGCATCGTGACACCGGAAATGAAGTACGTTGCGCTCCGCGAAAACTGCGACGTCGAACTGGTCCGCAGCGAGGTTGCTGCCGGGCGGGCCATCATCCCCAACAACATCAACCACCCGGAGTCCGAGCCGATGATCATCGGCAAGGCCTTCCTGGTGAAGATCAATGCCAACATCGGCAACTCGGCCGTGACCAGCTCGATCGCCGAAGAAGTCGACAAGCTGCAGTGGGCAACGCAGTGGGGCGCGGACACCGTTATGGACCTCTCCACCGGCGATGACATCCACACCACCCGCGAGTGGATTATCCGCAACTCCCCCGTTCCGATCGGCACCGTTCCGATCTACCAGGCGCTGGAGAAGGTCAACGGCGAGGCCAACAAGCTGACCTGGGAGATCTTCCGCGACACCGTGATCGAGCAGTGTGAGCAGGGCGTGGACTACATGACCATCCACGCGGGCGTGCTGCTGCGCTACGTCCCGCTGACCGCCAACCGCGTGACGGGCATCGTTTCGCGCGGCGGTTCCATCATGGCCGGCTGGTGCCTGGCGCACCACGAGGAGAACTTCCTCTACACCCACTTCGACGAGCTCTGCGAGATCTTCGCCAAGTACGACGTCGCGTTCTCCCTGGGCGACGGACTCCGGCCGGGCGCGACGGCGGACGCCAACGACGCCGCCCAGTTCGCCGAGCTGGACACCCTGGCCGAGCTGACTAAGCGGGCCTGGAAGTACGACGTCCAGGTCATGGTGGAAGGTCCGGGCCACATCCCGTTCCACTTGGTCCGGGAAAACGTGGAGCGCCAGCAGGAACTGTGCGACGGCGCCCCGTTCTACACCCTCGGCCCGCTCGTCACGGACGTCGCTCCCGGCTACGACCACATCACCTCGGCCATCGGCGCCACGGAAATCGCCCGCTACGGCACGGCCATGCTCTGCTACGTCACCCCGAAGGAGCACCTGGGCCTGCCCAACAAGGACGACGTGAAGACCGGCGTGATCACCTATAAGATCGCCGCGCACGCAGCAGACCTTGCCAAGGGCCACCCGGGCGCCAACGAACGCGATGACGCGCTGTCCAAGGCCCGCTTCGAGTTCCGCTGGCGGGACCAGTTCGCGCTGTCGCTGGACCCGGTCACGGCCGAGGCGTTCCACGATGAGACCCTTCCCGCGGAGCCGGCCAAGACGGCGCACTTCTGCTCGATGTGCGGGCCGAAGTTCTGCTCCATGCGCATCAGCCAGGACATCCGCAACGAGTACGGCTCCGCCGACTCCCAGGCGGCAATCGCCGAGGCCTACGCGGGCATGCGGGAGAAGAGCGAAGAATTCCTGGCCGCCGGTGGAAAGGTCTACCTCCCCGAGCTGAAGCTGCCCGAAAACGCAGTGAACTAGGGCGAGGTCCGCCGCGCGCGATCCGATTCCGCGATGAAGGAGCGGATGATCCGGTCGCCTTCAGGCGAATCATGGGGCCGGTGTCCTCCTGCCGCGACGCGGTGGAGGGCACCGGTTTCGCGCAGGTAGCCGGCGATCTCCTCGTACAGGGGTTCCCAGCCGCCCGTGAGCACCAGGGTAGGGACGCCCGGAACGATATGCAGCGGCGCCTCCCACGGTGGTGCCTGCAGCCTCAGCCGCCGGGCGACCCTGCGCGGGTCCTCGTTCGACGGCGGTTCCGCGGCCGTCGAGGCCGTGCGCCGCCGGAACTCCTGCAGGTATTCCTCGTCGCCCAGCCGGTGCCGGGCCTCGAACAAGGGTTCCATGAGCGCCCGGTACGCCATGGTGGCGGGGAGTTCCGCGGTCAGGGACAGGCAGGCCGGTTCCACCAGGACGAGTGAGCGCACCAGTTCCGGATGCCCGACGGCGGCCAGCATCGCCGGGATGGCGCCCTGGGAATGCGCCACGAGGTGTCCGCCGGGCGTCCCTCCGCTGTCCAGGGCAGCCAGGATGATCGCGACATCGGCAGCAAGATCGGCCTCCACGGGCTCCGCCACGGGATCGAAGCCGTGGCGCCGCAGGAAGAGGGCGTCAAACTGCAAGGCCATGCCGTGCTGCTTCGGCCAAGCGGCGGCTCCGAATGAGCCGCCGCCGTGGACGAAGGCAACGCGTTGCTTTTCCATTGCACCAGCCTAGATTGCGAGGGGCCCGGCCGAGCGAAGCGAGACGGGGAGCAGGCTAAGCGTTATGGGGGCCCTCCGACATCCCAACTGTCTGGCAGTCATGGCCGTTTTCACCGCTCAGAACGGCCTTACGTGCGAGTCAGTTGGGAGGAGACCCTACTTACCGAGGAACTTGTCGAAGCCCTTGGGCAGGTTCAACTGGGACGGATCGAAGTCCGCGGCACCCTGGCCGAAAGCCGCCCCGCTCGGAGCGGAAGCTGCCGCACTGCGCTTGGCCTCGGCGTCGCGCAGTTCCTGGGCCGCCTTGGCCGGGTTTCCGGAACGGGCCTTCTTCTTGGGCGCGTTCTTGCCGCCCTTGCGCGCGCCGCCGCCCATGCCGGACATCCCGGGCATTCCCGGCATGCCGCCGCCCTGGGCAAGCTTCTTCATCATCTTCTGCGCCTGGGCGAAACGCTCCAGCAGGCCGTTGACCTCGGAAACGTGCACACCGGAACCGCGGGCAATACGGGCGCGGCGCGAGCCGTTGATGATCTTCGGCGCAACACGCTCGTGCGGAGTCATGGAGCGCACGATGGCTTCGACGCGGTCGATCTCGCGCTCATCGAACTGCTCAAGCTGCTGGCGGATGTTCTGGGCACCCGGCATCATCATGAGCATCTTCTTCATGGAGCCCATCTTGCGGATCTGCTGCATCTGGGCCAGGAAGTCGTCCAGGGTGAAGTCTTCCTGGTCGGCGAACTTCTTCGCCATCCGGGCGGCTTCGTCCTTGTCCCAGTTCTTCTCCGCCTGTTCGATCAGGCTGAGGACGTCGCCCATGTCGAGGATGCGAGAGGCCATGCGGTCCGGGTGGAACAGCTCGAAGTCGTCGAGGTTTTCACCGGTGGAGGCGAACATGACGGGCTTGCCGGTCACGGACGAGACCGACAGCGCGGCACCGCCGCGCGCGTCGCCGTCGAGCTTGGACAGGACGATGCCTGTGAAGTTGACGCCCTCGTCGAAGGCGAGCGCAGTGTTCACGGCGTCCTGGCCGATCATCGAGTCGATGACGAACAGCACTTCGTTGGGGATGATCGCCTGGCGGATACGGCGCGCCTGGTCCATCATTTGGGCGTCGACGCCGAGGCGTCCGGCGGTGTCCACGATCACGACGTCGTGCAGCTTCTGCCGGGCTTCCTCGACGCCGGCCTTCGCGACGGCGACCGGGTCACCGGTGGGGGTCTCGAGGTCTGAGGTGGTGCCCGGGTGAGGGGCAAACACCGGAACACCGGCGCGGCCGCCCACCACCTGCAACTGGGTCACGGCGTTGGGCCGCTGGAGGTCACAGGCAACCAGGATGGGGCTGTGGCCCTGGGACTTCATCCATTTGGCAAGCTTGCCCGCGAGGGTGGTCTTGCCGGCGCCCTGGAGGCCGGCGAGCATGATGACGGTGGGGCCGGTCTTGGCCAGCCGGATGCGGCGGGTTTCGCCGCCGAGGATCTCCACGAGTTCCTCGTTGACGATCTTTACGATCTGCTGGCTCGGGTTCAGCGCGGCTGAGACCTCGGATCCGAGAGCACGTTCGCGGATGCGTCCGGCGAATTCACGGACCACGGGAACGGCAACATCCGCGTCCAGGAGGGCGCGGCGGATCTCCCGGACTGTGGCATCGACGTCGGCCTCGGAGAGGCGTCCCTTGCCACGGAGATTCTTGAAGGTTGCTGTCAACCGGTCAGAGAGTGAATTGAACACGCGACGTGCACTTCTTTCAATGGTCTACGGATGGCGGCCGGAGCGGCGCGCCTGCATCATTGCCGATCGTTGTCCCGGACAACACTGATTCAGCGCGGCTGCGGGACCCGACTATCTAGGGTACCAAGTTGCACCTCCAAGATGGCATGCTGGCACAGTGACCAGCGAAAACACTGTGAAAACACTGCTCATCCTTGGTGCTTCGGGTGACCTCACCGGCAGGCTGCTGCTGCCGGGACTGGCGCGGCTGGTGGCCTCGGGCCGCGCTGCGGACCTGTCGCTCGTGGGCGCCGGCTCCGATGACTGGACCGCGGCGCAGTGGCGCAAGCGGGTCCACGATACCTTCGCCGAGGCCGCCAAGTCCGCTGGCAGCGAGGGCAAGGCCGGCCTTGCCGCCATGGAAAAGAACACCGCCTACCATAGCCTCGACGTCACAGCGGAGGGCAGCCTGGCCGCACTGATCGACACGCTGGAGGCACCCGTTGCCGTCTACTTCGCCCTTCCCCCGCAGGTCAGCCAGAAAGCCTGCGAAATCCTTGACCGGGCGCAGCTTCCGCCCGGCACCCGCCTCGTCCTGGAAAAGCCCTTCGGTTCGGGCACCGATTCGGCGCATGCCCTGAACCAGACGCTGGCGGGGCTGGTCCCGGAAGACCACATCCACCGCGTAGACCATTTCCTGGGCAAGGCCACGGTGCTGAACATCCTGGGCCTGCGCTTCGCCAACCGTTTCCTGGAACCGGTGTGGAACCGCGAGCACATCGAGAAGGTGGAGATCATCTTCGATGAGGACCTCGCGCTGGAGGGCCGCGCCCGCTATTACGACGGCGCCGGCGCTTTGCGTGACATGATCCAGAGCCACTTGCTGCACATCATGGCCCTGCTGGCGATCGATGCCCCGGCCACCATCGGCGAGCGCGACCTGCGCGATGCGATCTCGACGGTCCTGCGCGCCAGCAGCATCACCGCACCCTACAAGAAGTCGACGCGCAGGGCCCGCTACAGTGCCGGGAGCATCGGCGGCCGCGACATCCCCGACTACGCCGCCGAGGAAGGGGTGGACGCCGACCGCAACACCGAAACCCTCGCCGAGGTCCAGGTGGGAATCGATAACTGGCGCTGGAAGGGCGTTCCATTCATCCTGCGTTCGGGCAAGGCCTTGGGCATGATGCGCAAGGAAGCGCTGGTCACCTTCCGCCCCGTGCCGCACCTGCCGGAAGGTTTCCGCGGCGTGGACTCCCCCAACCAGCTGCGGATCGGCTTCGGCCCAGACACGCTGCAGCTCGACGTCGACGTCAACGGCCCGGGCGACATCTTCAGTCTCGACCGGGCGACGCTGCTGGCCGAGCTCAACGCCTCCGAGCTGCTCCCCTACGGTGAAGTCCTCGAAGGGGTGATCAGCGGCGATCCCCTGCTGTCGGTGCGCGGCGACACCGCGGAACAGTGCTGGAGGATCGTGGAACCGGTTCTTGCCGCGTGGGCCAGGGATTCGGTGCCGCTGGAGAAGTACGACGCCGGCAGCGCCGGTCCGGCGGGTTGGCCCACCGCCGTCGGGCGCTGACGCCCGGCCCCGCTGCCGCGGAGAGAACCGGATACAGAAAAACGGGCCGGGTACCTTATCGGTACCCGGCCCGTTCCTTGCCTCCGGTGGAAAGCCCGGATCAGATGGCGGCTGCGCTCATCTTTTAGATGGCGGCTGCGCCGCGTTCTCCGGTGCGGACCCGGACTGCCTCGTGGACGTCCACCGTCCAGACCTTGCCGTCACCGGCGCGTCCGGTGTTGGACGAGGCGATCAGAACATCCAGGATGTCGTCAGACTGTTCGTCGGTGGCCAGTACTTCGATGCGGATCTTCGGCAAGAGGTCAACGTTGTACTCGGCTCCCCGGTACACCTCGGTGTAGCCGCGCTGGCGGCCGTATCCGCTGGCCGCGCTGACCGTCAGTCCCTGGACGCCGTAGGCCTCGAGGCCTTCACGGACAGCCTCAAGCTTCTCCGGACGGACAATCGCGGTAATGAGTTTCATGCCTGGACACTCTCCTTGTTGCTTGCAGTTGCGGCTTCGGTGGCTTCTTCGGCCTCGGCGGGGGCCGACTTCTTGCCGGTGATCAGGTCATGGAGCGGCTGGAAGCTTCCGCCGTGCCCGCTGACTCCGAATTCGTAGGCCGTTTCGGCGTGGAGGCTGAGGTCGGCGCCGGCGATTTCCTGGCGCTCGGAGATGCGGAAGCCCATGATCTTGTGGATCGGGTAGGCGATGATGAAGGTCATGACCCCGGTGAAGACGATGGACATGAGTGCCGCCAGTGCCTGTGCCACGAGCTGGGTGGTGCCGCCGCCGTAGAAGAGTCCGGCCGCGCCCTGGGTGGGAGTGGCGAGGAACCCGATGGCCACGGTACCGATGACGCCGGAGACCAGGTGGACGCCCACCACGTCGAGCGAGTCGTCGTAGCCGAGCTTGAACTTCAGGCCGACAGCGAGGGCGGAGGCCACACCGGCAACCACACCAAGGGCGATGGCACCCAGCGGGGAGACGTTCGCACAAGCAGGGGTGATGGCGACCAGGCCGGCAACCACACCGGAGGCCGCGCCGAGCGAAGTGGGGTGGCCGTCGCGGATGCGTTCCACCACGAGCCAGCCGAGCATGGCCGCGGCCGGGGCAACGAGGGTGTTGATCCAGATCAGGCCGCCCTGCTGAACGGTTGCGGCTGCACCGGCGTTGAAGCCGAACCAGCCGAACCACAGGATGGCCGCGCCGAGCATGATCAGCGGCACGTTGTGCGGGCGGTGGTTGGGGTCCTTGCCGAAGCCCTTGCGGTTGCCGATGATCAGCACGAGGATCAGGCCGGCCACACCGGCGTTGATGTGGACCACGGTGCCGCCGGCGAAGTCGATCACCGGTGCAAAGGTCTTGCCGAACCAGCCGTCGGCGGAGAACAGCCCGCCGCCCCAGACCATGTAGGCCATGGGTGCGTAGACGAGAGTGGCCCAGATCGGCGTGAACAGCGTCCATGCCGAGAACTTGGCCCGGTCGGCGATGGCGCCGGAGATCAGTGCCACGGTGATGATGGCGAAGGTGGCGGCGTAGCCGACCTTCAGCAGGTCAGCCGGTTCGGTGAAGTTGTGCAGTCCGAAGTGGCTGAAGGGGTTCGCGAAGATCTGGAAGAAGTTGTCCTTGTTGCTGGTGGACATCGAGGCGCCCCACAGGACCCAGACAATGGCCACGGTGCCGATGGCGATGAAGCTCATCATCATCATGTTCAGGGCGGCTTTGGCACGGGTCATGCCGCCGTAGAAGAATGCCAGGCCCGGGGTCATGAACAGCACGAGCGCTGCTGCGACCAGGAGCCAAACGAGACCGGCGGTGAATTCCATGGTCTGCGTCCTCTCTGCTTATGCGGCCGATGCCGCCTGTACCAACGCCGTTTGCGTTCTACAAAAAAGTTTCGGCCCGCAGTGTTTCGCCCGCGCAGGTTTTAGATTGCGCTCCTGTTACAAGAACCTCCCAAAGGTAAATGGTGCATATCCCCGGCGTTACGGCGATGTTTCGTGGATCACACCACACGGCCGGAATCATCGGCCCCCGGGCTTTGTTACCTTGGAAGCACCGCCATGAAATCCCGCCTACTTCGAGGTCAGCCGCCGCATGCGCGAAACAACCCGGGAACCGGTAACCGGCTCCCCAACCCCGCTCCGGCGCCTCGCGCTGCCACGTGACATCAAGGTCATGCTGCTCGCGGCCTTCCTGATCGCCCTTGGCTTCGGCCTGGTGGCTCCGGTGCTGCCGCAGTTCGCCACCACCTTCGACGTCGGTGCCACCGCCGCGGCGGTCATTGTGAGCATCTTCGCCTTCATGCGCCTCGCCTTCGCTCCGGCCGGCGGCGCCTTGATCGGCAAGCTGGGCGAACGAACCGTGTATGTGTCGGGCCTGCTGATCGTGGCGGTCTCGACGGCGGCCTGCGCCTTCGCCCAGGACTACTGGCAACTGCTCATCTTCCGGGGACTCGGCGGTGCCGGTTCGGTGATGTTCACCGTCGCGGCGATGGGCCTGCTCATCAGGCTCGCGCCGCCCGAGAGCCGGGGCCGGGTTTCCGGCGCCTATTCGTCAGCGTTCCTGATGGGCAGCGTGCTCGGTCCCGTAGTCGGTGGCCTGTTGGCGGGTTTCGGGCTCAGGGTGCCGTTCCTTGCGTATGCCTCGGCGCTGGTCCTTGCCGCCCTGCTCGTCAGATTCCAGCTCGGTGCCGGTCCTTCCGCAGGAGCAGCAAGCAGCGCTGCCGTCCCGGCCATGTCGTTGCGCGAGGCGCTGACAGACCGGGCCTACCGGGCTTCGCTTTTCTCCAGTTTCAGCAACGGCTGGGCAGTATTCGGCGTGCGCATGGCAACGGTGCCATTGTTCGCCGTCGCGGTCCTTGCGGCCGGGACGGCGTCCGCCGGCTGGGCGCTGGCGGTGTTCGCCGGCGGCAACGCCGTGGCCCTGAGCTTTTCCGGCCGCCTTGCGGACCGGATCGGACGCAAGCCGCTGATCGCAGCAGGCCTGGTGGTCACGGGCCTCGCGACGGCGGGCATCGGCCTGACGGGCAACCTGCCTGCTTTCCTTCTCGTCTCCGCCGTGGCCGGCTTCGGGTCCGGCGTGCTCGGCCCGGCCCAGCAAGCCGCCGTCGGCGACGTCCTCGGACAGGGGCGCTCCGGCGGAAAGGTGCTGGCCACCTTCCAGATGGCTGCCGACGCCGGCGCAATCGTGGGCCCGGTGCTGGCCGGTGTGCTTGCCGATGCCTTCGGATACAGCTGGGCGTTCGCGGCCACCGGCAGCCTGTTGCTGCTCTCCGCCGCTTGGTGGCTGACCGCGCCGGAGACCCTGCCGGAGCGCCGCACCGCCTAGGGGCCGGCCTCGCAAGCGCCCGATAGAAATAGCCCGGCGGCCCGCAGGATGATCCTGCGGGCCGCCGGGCTATGTGCTGCCGCTTGTCCGTTCCGGCCTGCTAGTTGAGCAGCGCGTCCACGAAGGTGTCGGCTTCGAAGGGGGCGAGGTCGTCCGGTCCTTCGCCCAGGCCCACCAGTTTGACCGGTACCCCGAGCGCCCTCTGGATCGCGACGACGATGCCGCCCTTGGCGGTGCCGTCCAGCTTGGTGAGGACGATGCCGGTGATGTTGACCACCTCGGAGAAGACCTTCGCCTGGTTCAGGCCGTTCTGGCCCGTGGTGGCATCGAGGACCAGCAGGACCTCGTCCACTTCGGCGAGTTTTTCGATGACGCGCTTGACCTTGCCGAGCTCGTCCATCAGGCCCACCTTGTTCTGCAGGCGGCCTGCAGTGTCGACCATAACAACGTCGACCTCCTGTTCAATGCCCGCCTTCACCGACTCAAAGGCGACGGACGCGGGGTCCGCGCCGTCGACGTCGGACTTCACAGTGGGAACGCCGACGCGCTGGCCCCAAGTGGCAAGCTGCTCGGCGGCGGCGGCGCGGAAGGTGTCCGCCGCGCCGAGGATCACGTCCTTGTCCTCGGCAACCAGCACGCGGGCAAGCTTGCCCACCGTGGTGGTCTTGCCGACGCCATTGACGCCGACCACGATCACGACGGCGGGGTGGCCGTTCTTGCGTTCGACCTTCAGGCTGCGGTCCATGGTGGGATCGACGAGCTTGATGAGTTCCTCGCGCAGGAGAGCCTTGACGTGCTCCGGGGTGCGGGTGCCCAGCACCTTCACGCGCTCACGGAGAGCGTCCACGAGTTGCATGGTGGGTTCGGTGCCGAGATCGGCCAGGAGCAGGGTCTCCTCGACCTCATCCCAGACGCTTTCGTCGATCTTGTCGCTGGCAAGCAGGGCCAGCAGGCCCTTGCCGAGGACGTTGTTGGATTTGACCAGGCGGGCGCGGAGCCGCTGGAGCCTGCCTTCCACCGGGGCAGGGGTTTCGACCTGAATGGTTTCGAGGCCGGCGGCTTCATCCGTGACATCCGCTTCGGGTGTTTCGGCGGTCTCGACGCCGGCCGGTGCCTTGCGTTCGTCAACGAAACCGTCGCGCTCTTCCACCACGGTTCCGCCGGCGGCCGGGGCTGCCGGATCGTTGGCGTCACGCGTTCCGGGGTACCTGGCCGCGGACTTCCGCGCCTTCAGGAGCACCGGAATCAGCCCGCCGATAACCACGAGGGCAGCGGCTATGGACAGAATAATGGGGAGGAGATCGTTCACACCCCTAGCTTCTCATAGCCGGATGGCGTCCCGGTCCGAAACCCGTCACACCCCGGCGTCGATGCGCTGGCTGACGACCGTGGAGACCCCGTCTCCGCGCATGGTTACTCCATACAGCGCGTCTGCAACCTCCATGGTGCGTTTCTGGTGAGTGATCACGATCAGCTGGCTGGATTCCCGCAGTTCCTCGAAGATGGTGATGAGCCGGCCAAGGTTGGTGTCGTCCAGGGCCGCTTCCACTTCGTCCATCACGTAGAAGGGCGAGGGCCGGGCCTTGAAAATCGCCACGAGCAGGGCGACGGCAGTCAGTGAGCGTTCGCCGCCGGAGAGCAGCGAGAGCCGCTTGATTTTCTTTCCGGCGGGCCGGGCCTCAACCTCGATGCCGGTGGTGAGCATGTCGTCCGGGTCGGTCAGCACCAGCCGGCCCTCGCCGCCGGGAAACAGGCGGGCGAAGACGTGGTCGAACTGCTTGGACGTGTCGGCGAAGGCCTCGGAGAACACCTCCTGCACTCTCTTGTCCACCTCCTTGATGATGTCAAGCAGGTCCTTGCGGCTTGCCTTCAGGTCTTCGAGCTGGGTGCTGAGGAACTGGTGGCGTTCCTCGAGCGCCGCGAACTCCTCCAGGGCTAGCGGGTTGACCTTCCCCAGGGCAGCAAGGTCCCGTTCGGCCTTGCGTAGCCGCTTTTCCTGCTCTTCGCGGACGAAGGGCTTCCCCGCGGGGACCGCGTTCCCGTCCTCGTCCACTTCGGCGCGCAGCTCGGCCCACTTGTCCTTGCCGTCCGCGGGCAGCGGCACCGGCTGCTCCGGGCCATAGTCCGCCACCAGCTGCTCCGGCGAAAGCCCGAGTTCTTCGATGGAGCGGGCTTCGAGGGCCTCGATGCGCAGTCGCTGCTGGGCCCGGGCGAGTTCGTCGCGGTGCACCGAATCGGTCAGTCCGGCCAGTTCCCGGGCCAAGGCGTCGTTGCTGCTGCGCAGCCCGGCGAGTTCCTTGTCGCGTTGTTCCTTCACGGCCTCGGCATGGTCACGGGCCCGTGCTGCCAGTTCCACCGAGACGTCTATGAAACGCACGGCATGTTCGACGGCCCGTGCCACGGCGGCGGCCCGGGCGGCCTGGGCTTTGCGGCGCTCGGCACGGCGCGCCGCTTCCTCGCGGGCACGGCGCTCAGTGGCGGCGGCACGTTCCAGCGACGCGGCCCTGTTGGCGGTGGCGTTGAGCTGTTCCTCGGCGCTGCGCAGCGCCAGGCGCACCTCCATTTCACGGGCCCGGGCGTGGCTGGCAGCGGCGGCGAGGGCATCCCGCTGTTCGGTGGACGGCTCGTCTTCTTCAGGGGCTTCCTGGGCCGCGGCGAGGCGTTCGGCCGCTGCCTCCAGGGCTTCCTCGGCGACGGCAATGTTCAATTCGGCCTTGGCCAGCGAGTCGGCGAGGCGGTCGCTTTCGGCGACGGCACTGCGCAGCTGGGAGTTCAGGTGGCCGAGCCGTTCCGCGACGGCGGCCAGCCGGGCATCAGAATCGTGCAGCTTTTCCAAGGCGGCATCGGCCCGCTCCTGCGCTTGTGCGCGGCGTGCTTCGGCGGCGGCCAGGGAGAAGCGGCCGCGTTCGAGGCCGGCGGTGAGGACGGCGAGGCGGCTTTCGGCGTCGTCGACGGCGGCCTGCACCTCAAGCAGCGACGGCGCGTCCGCCGAACCGCCGCTGACGGTCAGCGCGGTGAAGACGTCGCCGGCACGGGTCACCGCGGTCAGCCCGGGGTGGCGCGTGATCAGCTCCGCCGCGGCGTCCAGCCCGTCGACGACGGCGGTGCGGGCCAGCAGGGGCGCCGCGGTGTCCGCGCCTTCGCTGCGGATCAGTGCTGCGGCCCAGCGGGCCCCCTCCGGCAACTCAGGAAGCGCCGCCTGCCCGGTTTCCGGACCGGCCACCGCCCCGCCGTTCGCGAGCAGCAGCGACACCCGGCCGCCGTCGTCGTCCTTCAAGAGCTGCACCGCCGCCTTCGCGGCGTCCGCTCCCGACACCACCACCGCGTCCGAATGGCTGCCGAGGGCTGCGGCGACGGCGGTCTCATAGCCGGGCTCGACCGCGAGCATTTCGGACAGCGGGCCGAGCACCCCGGGGGTGCCGGACGAGAGAACCCGGCCGGACCCGTCCTTGCGGTTCAGGCCGAGCTGGAGGGCATCCCGGCGGGCAGCGAGGGCGTCCCGTTCGCGGAGCCGGTCGCGTTCGGCGTTCTTCAGGCCTTCGATCTCGGCCACGACGCCGTCCAGGAGTGCCGTAGCCTCCTCGTACTCGGCATCGAGGCTTTCCTCGCCGTCCTCCACCCCGGCCACCTGGGATTCGAGGGCGGTGAATTCCTGCTGGGCCAGGCGGCGCCGTTCCTCGCCTGCGGTCATGGATTCGCGCAGGCGCCCGCGTTCGGCGTCGGCTGCCTCGGCCTTCGAGCGCGCGGCGGCGAGCTGCCCAACGAGCCTGGCAATGCCTTCGCGGCGGTCGGCCGCGGCCCGCAGCACCGCCGTCAGCCGCCTGTCCTCGGCAGCAGCGAGTTCCTCGGCTTCCTGGCGGGCCAGCCCGGCCCCTTCGAGTGCTTCCTTGCGGTCCTCGATGTCCTGTTCCAAGACGGACTGTTCCTGGCGGACCCGCGCGGCCTGGCGCTCAAGCTGCTCCGGGTCCCGCCCGGAATCGGGAACGGAATCAGAGGCGCCCAGCAGGCGGCGCCTCTCGGTGGCCAGGGAGCCGAGCGCACGGAGCCGCTCGCGTGAGGCCGAAAGCTGGTACCAGGAGTCCCGTGCGGCGTTCAGCCGCGGCGTGGCTTCGGCGGCGAGCCGTTCCACCTCGGCCTGGCGCTGCCGGCCGGCCCCGAGCTCCAGTTCCACGGTTTCGCGGCGTTCCTTCAGGGCGGCCTCGGTGGCCACGTCCTCCTCCAGGGCCTCGTTGAGGCGGACGAGTTCATCGGCCAGGAGTCGTGCCTTGGCGTCGCGGACCTCGAACTGCACCGTCTGCGCCCGGCGGGCCACCTCGGCCTGCTTGCCGAGCGGGGTCAGCTGCCGGCGGATTTCAGCCGTGAGGTCACCCAGCCGCTGCAGGTTGGACTGCATTGCCTCAAGCTTCCGGACGGTCTTTTCCTTGCGGCGCCGGTGCTTCAGGATGCCCGCGGCCTCTTCGATGAAGCCGCGGCGATCCTCCGGGGTGGCGTGCAGGACCCGGTCCAGCTGGCCCTGGCCGACGATCACATGCATTTCCCGGCCCAGGCCGGAATCGGAGAGCAGTTCCTGGATGTCCAGCAGGCGGCAGGGCGAGCCGTTGATGGCGTACTCGGAGCCGCCGGCCCGGAAAAGGGTGCGGGAAATGGTGACTTCGCTGTATTCGATGGGCAGCGCGCCGTCGGCGTTGTCGATGGTGAGCGAAACATGTGCGCGGCCGAGCGGCGCACGCCCCGCCGTACCGGCAAAAATGACGTCTTCCATCTTGCCGCCGCGCAGGGTCTTGGCGCCCTGCTCACCCATCACCCAGGCGAGGGCGTCAACCACGTTGGACTTGCCGGAGCCGTTGGGGCCAACCACCGCAGTGACGCCGGGTTCGAAGTCGAACGTCGTGGCCGACGCGAACGACTTGAATCCCCGGACAGTCAGACTTTTCAAATGCAAGGTGGTTCGGAACTCCTCCAGTGGCAGCTTGTGCTTCCAAATCTACTGCCCGACGCCGACAATCACCGGATTTGAGCCTGTTCAGAGCCTCTTCAGTGCAGGTTCAGGGCCGGCGGCGGCCGCCCGGGCCGGGGCTGCCGAGCAGCTGTTGCGCCTTGTTCTCGAGCCCGTCGTCGACGGCGTCGAAGATGACCGAGGCCAACCAGACCACAACGGTGGCGAGCACCCAGCCAAGCATGCTGCTGATGGTGAACCCGCCGGCGAACGCGGTGGTAAGCCAGAGGACGCCGAAGCTCAGGGCGAGTCCGGCCACCGCCACCATGGCCTTCCGGGCGGCCTTCGACCGGCGCGGGAGCCCGCCGTCGGAGACTTGCGTTCGGTCCAGCCGCCGGAACACGGCGGACGCCGTGCCGCGCAGCAGCAGGCTGGCCGCGGTGAAGAGCAGGACCACCCAGAGGAAGCCGTCTCCCAGCCTGACGCCGGGCAGGATGGCCGCCGCCCAGAGGGTGATGGCGTTGAATACGAACGCGATCACCGTCCGGATGGCCCAGGCTTTCATGCCCACAGTCTGCCACCGGAGGCGGTGCCGCGAAACGGAGCCCGCTACCAGCGGCCGTTGCGCGGCCGGGGCTGGCACACCGGACAGGTGTGCGAGGAACGGTTCATGAACTGTTCGCGCTTGATCACGCCCGCCAGCCCCGCCTCGGCACAGCGCCGGCAGGGCTGCCCGGTCCTGCCGTAGGCGTCCAGCGAACGGGCGAAGTAGCCGGAGTCGCCGTTGACGTTCACATAGAGAGAATCGAAGCTGGTGCCGCCGGCGGCCAGGGCGTCGTTCATCACGTCGCGTGCGGCCTCGACCAGCCGCAGCGCGTCCGCCCTGCGCAGGGTGTCCGTGGCCCGTGCGTAGTGCAGCCGGGCCCGCCACAGGGCTTCGTCGGCGTAGATGTTGCCGATTCCGGAGATGATTCCCTGGTCCAGGAGGGCACGTTTGAGGCCGGTCCTGCGGGAGGTGAGCTTGCGGTAGAAGTCCTCGAAGGAGAAGTGCGGGTCCAGCGGATCGCGGGCGATGTGCGCGGCTTCCCCGGCGATTTCCGGCAGCGGCTCCTCCCCCAGGCCGCCCGGGCCGCCGTCGGCCGTGGGAACCAGAGAGGTGACGAACAGTCCGCCGAAGATCCTCTGGTCCACGAAGCGAAGCTGTTCGGGCATGCCGTCCACGGGGCTCAGCCGGAGGCGGACTTTGAGGTGTTTTTCATCCGGAACCTGCGGGGCCTGCATGAGCAGCTGGCCGCTCATGCCCAGGTGCGCCATCAGCGCGACGCCGGTGCCCGGGGTTTCGGGGACGAAGCCGTCCATGGCGAGCGGCATCCAGAGGAACTTTCCGCGGCGGACCACGTCCAGAACCGTGGCGTGTTCGAGGTTTCCGGCGAAGTCTTCCGGGCCCAGCGCGTGGCGTCGGATGGAACGTGGGTCCAGGACGTCCACCGAGGTGATGGTACGGCCGCGCACCCAGCGGGCCAGGCCGCGGCGGACCACCTCGACTTCAGGCAGCTCAGGCATGGGAATCAGCCGTCGCCGGAACCGGCTGCGGCCTTGCTGCCGCTCAGGGTCCGCCACGCATCAGCCGCGGCTTCCTGCTCGGCTTCCTTCTTGGAGTGGCCGGTTCCCTTGCCGTGCGTGGTCCCGTTGATCTGCAGCTCCGCGGTGAAGATCCGTGCGTGGTCCGGCCCGGTACCTTCCACGGCGTAGAAGACGGTGCCGAGCTGGCGGCTCGCGGCGAGTTCCTGGATGCTGGTCTTCCAGTCGGTGCCGGCGCCAAGCGCAGCGGCATCGGCGAGCAGCGGACCGACCAGGCGCATGACCAGCTGGCGGGCAGTCTCGATGTCGTTGGACAGGTAGGTGGCGCCGATGAGGGCTTCCATGGTGTCCGCGAGGATCGAGGATTTGTTCTTCCCGTTGGTCAGTTTCTCGCCCTGGCCAAGGTAGATGTAATCGCCGACGCCGAGCTCGCGTCCTATGACGGCAAGGGCACGGGTGCTGACGACGGCGGACCGCCGCTTGGCCAGCTCGCCTTCCGGGAGATCGGGGTTCTCGCGGAAGAGAAAGTCGGTGACGGAGTATCCGAGGATCGAATCGCCGAGGAACTCGAGGCGTTCGTTGGTGGGGATCCCGCCGTTCTCGTACGCGTACGAGCGATGTGTCAGAGCAAGACGAAGCGTCTCGGCGTCAATGGTGACGCCGAGACGCTTCAGAAGCTCTTCAGTTGAAGACATCCTCAATCAGCCTGTATGGCGGACTTAGGCGTCAGCGACCTTGCGGCCCTTGTACTCAAGGAACAGCGCGGTGCCAGCAGAGTCGGTAACGACCTTTGCCTGGTGCGGCAGGCTGTAAACAACCTGGCCGTTCTCGATGGTCTTTACCAGGTGGGGGGCAGAAGCCTTCCACTGGGCACGGCGGGCGCGGGTGTTTGCGCGAGACATTTTCCGCTTGGGAACAGCCACGGCTATCTCATTTCTCTCTTAGACGAACACTTACTAATCAGTTTGCCGGTCAGTCTTAGCCAGTTCAGCTAGGGCAGCCCAGCGAGGATCCAGGTCCTCGTGGTGGTGCCCCGGCTCGTCTTCCAGGCGTATTCCGCATTCGGAACAAAGGCCCTGGCAGTCTTCCCGGCACACCGGCTGGAACGGCAGCGTGGTCACGACTGCGTCCCGCAACACCGGCTCAAGATCGATCAGATCGTGCTCGACTCGACGTTGCTCTTCATCGTCTTCCCCGTCCGAAAGCTCAACGCCTTCATAGAGGAAAAGTTCTTGCACATTGACCTCAAGGTCATACGCAAGGGGATCCAGGCATCGTCCGCATTCACCCTTGACTTCGGCGAACGCGGTTCCGGATACCAGAATTCCTTCGTGTACGGCCTCAAGCCTCAGGTCGAGCTCGACATCCGAGCCTTCCTGAACGCCAATGAGCGCCACACCAAGATCCCTTGGTGCAGGTACATGTTCATTGAGTGTCCGCATGGTTCCCGGGCTGCGCCCGAGGTCCTTGACAACCAACATCAAGGGCGAACTTGCATCTCGCTTAATGAGAACTCCTGTAGAACATATGACCGACGTACCATCTTAGCCTGAACGTCCGAACGGACTCAAACCGGGGCCGCCGCACGTGCAGCGGCCCGAGGCACCGATCCAGCTTACCCGTTCCCGCGCTGATCCGGCGCCGACTCGCCAGCAAGGAGCCGTTTCAGCACGGACTTGGGCACGAACTCCGAAACATCGCCGCCCAGTTGGGCCACTTCCTTGATGAGCGTGGAGGACAGGTGTATGTAGTGGGCCTCCGCGGGCAGGAAAACCGTCTCGACGCCGGTGAGCTGGCGGTTCATGGTGGCCATGGGCAGTTCGTAGTCGAAATCCGAGGAGGACCGCAGGCCCTTGACGATTGCCGAGGCCCCGCGCTGCCGGCAGTATTCGGCCAGCAGGCCCTCGCCCATGGGCTCCACGATGATGCCACGCAACGACGCGAGGGTTTCCCGGGCCATATCCATGCGCTCTTCCAGGCTGAAGCGGTACTTCTTGGTGTAGTTGGTGGAGACGGCCACGATCACTTCGTCGAACAAGCCGGCGGCCCGGGCGATGACTTCAAGATGTCCGTTGTGGATGGGATCAAAGGAGCCAGGGCATACTGCGCGTCTCATGCTTCGAAGCTATCGCATCCCCCGGCGGGATACCATGACACACACCGGCGGGCCCTGCCGGAATCCAGCCACACCAGGAAGGCGGACCCGCGTGACGAGCCCCGTCCCCAGCAGCCCCCTCACCAGTTCAGCCCGAAGCGCCCGCTCCTTCGGGGATGCGGCCCCGTGGCAGAGGGCGGCCACCGGCGCAAATCTGCTTTCCGCCGACGGCTCACTGGGCGTGACCATCTTTGAAGAGATGACCACCCTGGCGGTGTCCACCGGGGCCATCAACCTTGGCCAGGGTTTTCCGGACGAGGACGGCCCGGCCGAAATGAAGGCCGCTGCGCAGGCGGCCATCACCGCGGGCGCGAACCAGTACGCACCCGGTAAAGGCGTCCTGGAACTGCGCGAGGCGGTCAGCGCCCACCAGGAGCGTTTCTACGGACTCATGCCGGACCCGCAAACGGAAGTGGTGGTGACCACCGGCGCCACCGAAGCCATTGCCGCATCCCTGCTCGCCTTCATCCAGCCGGGCGACGAGGTGCTCACGTTTGAGCCGTTCTACGACTCCTACGGCGCGATCATCGGCCTGGCAGGTGGCGTGCACGTCACCGCTCCCCTGCTGGCCCCGGACTTCATGCCGGACCTGGACCGCCTGGAAGCGGCGTTCAGCCCGCGGACCAAAGTGGTAATGCTGAACAATCCGCACAACCCCACCGGAGCCGTGTTCCCCCGGGAAGTGCTGAGCCGGATCGTGGAACTGGCCGAAAAGCACGATGCCCTGATTGTGAGCGACGAGGTCTACGAGCACCTGACCTTCGGCGTGCCCCATATTCCCGTTGCCACGCTGCCGGGCGCCGCGGAGCGGACCATCACCATTTCCTCCGCCGGCAAGACGTTTTCCTTCACGGGCTGGAAGATCGGCTGGCTCAGCGGTCCCGAACACCTGGTGGCGGCGATCCGCACGGTCAAGCAGTTCCTGAGCTACAGCTCCGGCACGCCCTTCCAGGGCGCCGTGGCCGTGGGCTTGGGACTGCCCGACAGCTTTTACCAAGAGATCGCCTCCACGCTGCAGCGCAAGCGGGACATCCTTGCCGGGGGCCTGCGTGCCGCCGGACTGGGCGTCTACCTGCCGCAGGGAACGTACTTCATCAACGTGGACACGGCCCCGCTGGGGATCAGCGACGCCGTCGACCTCGCCCGCAGGCTGCCCGGACTCGTGGGTGTGGCCGCCATTCCGGTGCCGGTCTTCTGCCATCCGGAGGGGGCCGAACGCACCCGCAGCCTGCTGCGCTTCGCTTTCTGCAAACAGGAGAGCGTGCTGGTGGAAGCCGCCTCGCGCCTGGCCGCGCTGCGCGACAAACTCCAGGCATGAGCAGCGCCGAAGGTCCCAAGGGCCGGCGTTTCCTGCGGTCCGGCGGGCAGCACGCAAGCATCGAACCGGACGGGCTGGTAGCGGGCGCCTATGTGCTGAGCATCGGCGGCGCCGAGCAATCGCATGTGAACCTCGCCCGGCCGGAGGACGTCTTCTACGAGTACCTGCGCCGGATCGCCAACGTGGTGGACCTGCTCCCTCCCCCCGGCGCGCCGGTGACCGCCCTGCATCTGGGAGCCGGGGCCCTCACCCTGGCCCGCTACCTCCAGGCGACCCGCCCGGGATCGGTGCAGTACGCCGTCGAACTTGAACGCGAACTGCTGGACTTCGTCCTGCAGAAGCTTCCCATGCCGGAGGGCACCCGCCTGGAAACCAGGATCGGCGACGCACGCGGCGAACTTGCCGGGCTGCCCCCGGATCTGCTGTTCGACGTCGTCATCCTGGACATCTTCTCCGGCCCGGAAGCGCCGGAGCACATCGCATGCCGGGAGTTCTACGAGGAGGCCGCGGCGCGGCTGGGCCCCGACGGCCTGCTGGTCATCAATGTCGGGGACGAGCCGGCGCTGACTCTGCTGCGCAGCCAGGTGTCAGCCATGCGTGAGGCCATCGGGGCCGGGGCGCTGGCGGACCTGGTGGCTTTCGCCGAGACCGGGATGTTCGCCGGGCGCTGTCCCGGGAACATCATCCTGGTGGGCAGCAAGCAGCCGTGGCCCGATTCCTGGACCCAGGCCCTGCTGGCACGCGGTCCGCACCCGGCCTCCGTGCTCCGGGGCGTGGAACTGGATCCGTTGTCCGCCTGACCCAACGGGCCGCCTGACCAAACTGACTGGCACTTAAGGCCGTTTTGAGCCGTCAAGACGCCCGCAAATGCGAGTCAGTTGGGTGGATCAGGCCGGTTCGGCGAACCAGAGCATCGTTTCGCCGTACTTCTTCCCCGCGAAGCGCTCAAGTTTGTCCGGCCAGTCCGGTTCCGGCGAACGGGAGGACCGCTCGACGACGACCACCGCGCCGTCGTCGAGGTGCCCGGCGAGCTTGGCCAGCACGGCCTGCAGCGACGGCTCGTCCAGCGGGTACGGCGGATCCAGGAACACCAGGTCCCAGAGCGTGTCCTCCGCGGCCCTCTCCAGGAAGGATTCCACCTTGGAGCGGTGAACGGAGACGGTTTTGCGGGCGAGGGCCTGATTGACGGTGTCGGCGTTGCGCTGGCAGACAGCAGAGGCCCGGGCATCGAATTCCACCAGTTCCGCCGAAGCGGCACCCCTGCTGGCCGCCTCGAGGCCGAGCGCGCCCGATCCCGCGTAGAGATCCAGCGCCCGGGCGTCGTCGATCACACCTAATGCTTCAAGGCGGGAGAACAGGGCTTCCTTAACGCGGTCCGTGGTGGGCCGCGTGGCGCTTCCGGGCACACTCTGCAGCGGGTTCCCGCCCGCGGCACCGGCGATGATCCGGCTCAACGGCGTGGCTCCGTGGGGAACGGTGGCATCTTCAGGCCGTCCGCGTTCGGGCTATCCGCGTTCAAGGAACGCCTCCTTCTCGGGGTTGAGGTATTCGTCGATCGCTGCCGCAAGGGGTTCATGCCGGCGCAGCTCCGGGTCTTCGGCCACCAGCCGCTGGGCATCGTTGCGGGCGCGCTCGATCACGTCCTCATGTTCCAGGACCCTGAGCAGCCTGAGGGTGGACCGCCCGCCGGATTGCGAGGCGCCGAGGATGTCGCCTTCACGGCGCAGCTTGAGGTCGTCCTGGGACAGCGCGAAGCCGTCCGTCGTGGCCGCGACCGCGTCCAGGCGGCGGCGGCTGGGATGGCCGGGCTCCAGGGTAGTGACCAGCAGGCACGTTCCGGGCAGCCCGCCACGGCCCACCCTGCCGCGCAGCTGGTGCAGCTGGGAAATACCGAAGCGGTCGGCGTCGAGGATCACCATCAGGGTGGCGTTCCGCACGTCGACGCCCACCTCGATCACGGTGGTGGAGACCAGCACCTGGGTCTGGTTCGCCACGAAGGAGGCCATGGTTTCCGATTTGAGCACCGGGTCCTGGCGGCCGTGCAGCGGTTCGATGCGGACACCCCGCAGGGCGTCTTCCTGCCGCAGCCCTTCGACGACGGCGGTCACGGACGCAAGCTCGCGGGCCGGGCCTTCCTCCGCCAGCGGATCCGGGCTGCCGTCGGGCAGGTAGACGGGTTCGTCTTCGCCGGGGGTGAAGTCGCCGTCGTCGTCCGTGCCGATCTTGGGGCACACCACGTACACCTGGTGCCCGGCGTCGATCTCCTCGCGCGAACGGGCCCAGATCCGCGTGGCCCAGCCGGGGTTCTCCGCGAGTCCCACCAGATGGGTGCTGATCGGGGCCCTGCCCGCGGGCAGCTCGTCGAGCACGGAGGTTTCGAGGTCGCCGAACACGGTCATCGCCACGGTACGCGGAATGGGCGTGGCGGTCATGACCAGCAGATGCGGCGGGCGGCTTGCCTTGGCGCGGAGCGCGTCGCGCTGTTCGACGCCGAACCGGTGCTGTTCGTCCACCACGATCAGACCGAGGTCCTGGAAGCTGGTCTTGTCGCTGAGCAAGGCGTGCGTGCCGATCACGATGCCGGCGTTTCCGGACGCCGCATCCAGCATGGCCTGCTTGCGGGCGGCGGTGGGCATGGAGCCGGTCAGCAGCGTCACCTGGACCGAGGACCGACCGCCCTCCTCTCCAAGCATCCCTGCTCCGCCGAACATGCCGTCCCGGGCCAGCGGGCCAAGGGTGCGCCGGATCGAGTCGTAGTGCTGGGCGGCGAGGACCTCGGTGGGAGCCAGCAGCGCCGCCTGCCCGCCGGCGACGACCACCTGCAGCATGGCGCGCAGCGCCACGATCGTCTTGCCGGAACCCACCTCACCCTGGAGCAGGCGGTTCATCGGCGAGTTCTGCGCAAGCTCCTGCGAAAGGGTCTTCCCGACGGCGGCCTGGCCGGCCGTGAGGGTGAACGGCAGTTGCCGGTCGAATGCCGCGAGCAGCCCGTCCGTTGCAGGGCGGCGCGCCGTTGCCTCTTCCGCGGCCAGCTGGGCGCGGCGCCGGGCGAGGGCCGTCTGCAGGACGAGGGCTTCCTGGTAGCGGAAGCGGTTCTGGGCGTGCTTCCAGTCCATGGCCGTTTCGGGGGAATGGATCAGCTGGTAGGACCTGCCGATATCCGCGAATCCTTCCCGGTCCATCACTGCTGCAGGAAGGGGATCTTCGATCCGCCCGAGGTCGATGGTGTCCAGCAGGGTGGTGATCACCTTGTGGATGGACCAGCTGGTGAGCTTGGCCGTGGCCGGGTAGACCGGGATGGGCATGGCCGCGAGCTTTTCCGGATCCCGGCCGCCAGCGGACTCCGGATCGTCATCCAGGAGCACGAAGTCCGGATTGGTCATGCCCAAGGCACCGCCGTAGCGGCTGACCTTCCCGGAGAACATGGCCCTGCGGCCCGGCTGGAGTTCGCTGCGCGCGCGGAAGCCATTGAAGAAACTGATCTTCAGCGTTCCTGGAACGGCCGACCCCGCGACGGCCACTTCGGCACGGTTCCCGCCGGCGTCATCCGTGACCATGACATCGGTGAGCGAACCGCGGCGGGCGCGCATCTGCCGGGTGTTGTTCGAGATGACCCGGGCCACCAGGGTGGCTTCCTCGTCCAGCGGGAGCTGCGCGATGGGCGTGAGTTCGCCGCGGGTGAGGTAGCGGCGGGGGAAGTAGTTCAGCAGTTCACCCACGGTTTCCAGGCCGAGATGCTTGGTGATCACGGAGGCCGAGCGCTTACCGATCCTCCGGTCCAGTGGCAGGCCGAGTTCAGGATTCACCGGCTCAGGCTTCATGCGGATGGTAGCTTTCCGAAGCGTCGGGGTCGCGGGGCAGTGCCAGTTGGCTGACGGAGATGTCGCTTGGTTCGCCCAGGGAGCGTATGGCGTCCACGGCGGGGCCGGCTTCGGCGACGTGCACGTGGACCCGCCAGCGGTAGAGTGCTTCGACCTCGTCGACGTCGTCGTCTTCCTGGTCGTCCTCCGGCCCGCCGCTGCCCGGCCCCGGGACGCTGCCCACCTGGCTCATGATCACGGAGTCGCCAAGCTCATCCAGCTTCTGCCGCAGCGTGGCGGCGGCAAGGGGTGAGAGCTCGATGGTGCACATGACTTCCACACCCTCGTCGTCCGGCAAACCGGCATGGATGTGCGGGTCCTGGACGTCATAGCCGTGCAGGCCGTCCAGCAGTTCGTCCTGCAGTTCCTCGCCGAGCACGGCGGACCGCAGGCAGTCCAGGACCAAGAGCATGCCCACGCCGCCGGCATCCACCACATGGGCTTCGTGCAGGGGTGCCAACTGCTCCTCGGTGCGGACCACGGCACGGAGAGCGGCATCCACAGCGGCATCCAAGGCAAGGCCGAGGGCATGGTTGCTGTCGTCCCCGTTCTGGGAAGCATCGGCCTCTCCGGCGGCCTGGGCCGCGGCTTCAAGTACGGACAGCATGGTCCCGGAAACGGGTTCGCTCAGGGCCGACCACGCACGGATCTGGGCGCGGTGCAGGGCGGAGGCGAGCAGCGGGGCGCTGAGCCGTCCGTGCCCGGCCAGCGGTTCGGCCATGGCGCAGAGGAAGACTGCGAAAAGGGTGCCGGAATTCCCCCGGGCCTGTTCCATGGCGGCCCGTCCGGCGGCTGCCAGCACCGCCCCGACATCGTTGCCGTGTTCCGGCTTGGCCTGGCCGTCTTCGAGGGCTTTGGCTTCCTTGCTTTCCACCGCGCTCAAGGCCGCCGCTGCGGCCCGCACGGTGAGATAGAGGTTGGTCCCGGTATCTCCGTCAGCCACGGGGAAGATGTTGATGGCGTTGAGGCGGTCGCTGTGGTTGCCGAGAGTGGTCTCTGCCTTGCCCAGCCAGCGCTTCATCGCATGTACATTGGCGGCGATCTTAGTCTGCAAAATGATCCCATCCCACGGTATCGGCGGACTCCCCGGCTATCCGGACGACGCCGCGTTCTTCCCCGGCAGCGGCCCTGACTGAGCCTATCGCAGTGAAGGGTTCCGGGAGCCGGACTCCGGCCGGAAATGCTGCGAGGAGGCCGTGGTCCTCTCCGCCGCCAAGCACCCATTCCATGGGGTCGGCGTCCAGCAGTGAGGCCGCGGCTTCCAGGGCGTGGGCCTGCGCTTTCAAGGCAATGGGATCAAGGTCCAGCACCACGCCGCTCGCTTTGGCGAGGCGGCCGCCGTCGCGCATCAATCCGTCCGAAACGTCCATCATGGCGGTGGCCCCTGCAGCCGCTGCAAGGGGGCCGGCGGCCAGCGGCGGCACCGGGCGGCACTGGCCGTCAACGAGTTCCCGCTGCTCCGGGGTGAGCGACTTGAGGGGTACGGTGCTCTCCAGCAAGGCAAGGCCAGCCGCCGCGCGGCCAAGGGTTCCCGCCAACGCGAGGGTGTCCCCCGGCTGCGCGCCGGAGCGGAGTACCGGGGGCCGGCCGTGCATGGTTCCGACGACGGCGACAGTCACCGCGATCTCCCGGCCCCGCCCGAGGTCCCCGCCGGCCACCGAGCAATCCGTGGCGCCAAGTCCGGCGATCCCGGCGGTGAGTCCGTCGGCGAAGTCTTCCACCCAGGACACCGGGGTTTCCGGGGGCATGGTGAGGCTGACGACGAGGGAGGTGGCGGTTCCACCCATGGCGTTGATGTCGCTGAGGTTCTGGGCGGCGGACTTCCATCCGACGTCATATCCGGTGGTCCGGTAGCCGTTGTTCCAGCTGAGCCGGAAGTCCTGGTCCTGGGTCTGGGTGTCGATGG
The DNA here is from genome assembly GCF_047977865.1 of Curtobacterium sp. LFS079. Classification (NCBI taxonomy): domain Bacteria; kingdom Bacillati; phylum Actinomycetota; class Actinomycetes; order Micrococcales; family Microbacteriaceae; genus Curtobacterium; species Curtobacterium sp. LFS079. Next base: position 211,830 of record NZ_JBFPFO010000005.1, on the reverse strand, counting down.
AGATGAGGGCACGCCCGTCCGGAGCAGCTACGACAGCGGCGTCATCGCCTGGCCCGAGCAGGACGCTGCTGCTGGACTCAAGGCGCGGGAAGATACGGGCAAGGAGCCCGCTCTCAGAAAGGTCGGAGACAATCAGTTCTTTTTCCGGCACGCTTCTACGCTAGTCGCTCGGGCCGACATTCAGTGACCGGCCGGGAACGTGGCCGCCCCGCCGGCAAGCCTGCCGGGTTTTCCGTCAACGGCAGCCCGGGTCAGTTGGCAATGCCCTGTACTTTGAGGTACTCCCCTACTTTGTCTTCTTTCAGGGCCTTCTTGAGGGCGTCAATCGCGCCCTGGTCCGGCACCACGATCGACTGGCCATCTGCGGACCAACCGGTTCCACTGTTGGGGAGCGTGAAACTCTGCACGTCACCGGAGCGGACGCTACGCAGTTCGAGTGCGAGTTTGCCCACGGCCACGGCGTCCAGGCTCTGGTCAACCGACACATAAGGCGATACCTGGTCAACCACCGCACTGATCTTGGCAGGATCAGTCAGCGTCTCCGCGGTGAGGAACTTGCCCAGCAGTGCCTTCAGAAAGAGCTGCTGGTTCTTCACCCGCTGGTAGTCGCCGTCGGCAAAGGAATAGCGCTCCCGGACAAACACCAGGGCCTTGTCTCCGCTCAACACCTGCTTGCCCTTGGCGAAGTCGAAGTTCCTGGCGTTGAAGGCAATGGGAACATTGACTTCCACTCCCCCCAAGGCATCCGTCATGGACTTGAAGCCCTCGAAATCGATCACGGCAACATGGTCGATCCGGGCGCCAAGGATTCCCTCCACGGTCTGTACAACCAGGGGGACACCGCCAAAGGCCATCGCGGCGTTGATTTTGGCACTGCCGTGGCCGGGAATGTCCACCCAGGTATCGCGCATGATGGAGGTGATGTAGATGTTCTTGCGGTCCGCGGGAACGTGGAGCAGCATCATCGAGTCGGAACGCTGGTCAGAAGGAGCGCCTTTTTCAGCGGTGTCCACCGACGCTGAGCGGGAGTCGCTGCCCAGCACGAGGATGTTCATTGGATCTCCGCCGTTGGGCAGCACCGGCTTGGTGGGCCGGGTGGATTCCGCGGGAAAAGCGTGCTCGATCTTCTGCGTCTTGGTGTTGAAGCTGTTGGCCAGGTTATATACGTAGAAGCCACTGACCGTTCCGGCGACCAGGACGACCGCAAGAAGGCCCAACAGGATATTTCGTGCAGTATGCGACTTCTTCCGCGGCGTCGGCTCGTCCTGCGTGCTTTCGGGCAGCAATTCGTCGTTATGCATTTTCTTGTTCCTTCATCCCCAAGGCAAAACTGTTCACGCCATCATCCCATGCCCCGCATGGAGGCATTCCAGCGTCTTCCCAGGGTTAGTTGGCTGGGCCCCGGGACACGTAGGCTTGAAAGGTGAATTTTCCGTCCGCCTTCCGGTTCCCCACGAAGATCAAGGTGCCCGCCGCCGCAGCCGCGGCCGTGCTTGCCCTCGCAGCCTGCACGCCGGCCGTGGATGTCAAAGCCGCGACGGACGCAGCCAACCCCGCCTGCGCCCCGATGATGGTGGCCCTGCCGGATGCCGTCGGAGACGCCAAGCTGCGCAAGACGAACAGCCAGGCGACAGCGGCCTGGGGCGAGCCCTCGCAGTTGGTCCTGCGCTGCGGCGTCAACGTCCCCGGTCCCACTACGGACCGCTGCGTCACCGTCAACGGCATCGACTGGGTGATCAAAGAAGGCAATCCCGTGTGGACCCTGACCACCTACGGCCGGGAACCGGCCACGGAAATCCTCATGGACCCGAACGTGATCAGTTCCGCGACAGTCCTGGCGGACTTGGCCCAGGCAGCCGGCAAGATCAAGGCCGCGCGCCACTGCGTCGGCCAGGAGGACCTGCCGAACCTGCCCAAGAGCAAGTAAGGGAGCGCAAGTGAGAGGCTGCCGCCGTCGGGTATCCCGACGGCGGCAGACTCCGGTTCAGCGCAGCCCGGTCTTGCGGTTCAGCGCAGCCCGGTCTTGCGGTTCAGCGCGAGGTGGATCAGTTCGTCGATCAGTTCCGCATAGGGCAGGCCGGAAGCCGCCCACATCTGCGGGTACATGCTCTTCGGGGTGAACCCGGGCATGGTGTTGATTTCGTTGATGATGAGTTCGCCGTCCGGGGTGTAGAAGAAGTCCACCCGGCTCAGGCCTTCGGCGCCGACGGCGTCGAACGCCGCCGCGGCCAGCTCGCGGACGCGGGTAATCGCGTCCTCCGGCATGTCCGCCGGGCAGCTCAGGGCCGCGGCGCCGTCCTCGACGTACTTGGCGGCGAAATCGTAGAACTCGTGCCCGCCCGACGTCACGGCAATTTCGCCCGGCATGGACGTGCGCGGGGCGGAGCTGCCGCGTCCTTCGAGCACGGCGCATTCGATCTCGCGGCCGGTGATGCCGGCTTCGATCACCAGCTTGAGGTCGTGGCTGCGGGCCTCTTCGATCGCGGCGTCCAGGTCGTCGAGCGAATCCACCTTGGAGATCCCCATGGACGAGCCGGCACGTGCCGGCTTGACGAAGACCGGGAAGCCCAGGCGGTCCACCTTTTTGCGGACGGCCTCGGCGTCGTTGGTCCATTCGCGGTCCGTGACGGCCACGTAGGGTCCTACCTTCAGCCCGGCGGCTTCGAAGACCACCTTCATGAAGTGCTTGTCCATGCCGACGGCGGATGCCAGCACGCCGGCGCCCACGTAGCGGGTGTCCGAAAGTTCCAGCAGGCCCTGGATGGTGCCGTCCTCGCCCCACGGACCGTGCAGCAACGGGAAGACAACATCTACGGAACCGAGTTCCTGGGGGACGGCGTTGGGTTCGGTGACCACCAGCTGGTGGGTGCCGCCGACTTCGGCGAGGGTGACCGTCTTGCCCGAGGGGGCGACTTCCGGCAGTTCCTCGGAGCTCAGGGACCATTGGCTGAGATCGCCGGCGGGAATCACCCACTGGCCGGTCTTCGCGATCCCGATCGGGATGACGTCGTACTTGCTCTTGTCGATCGCCCCCATCACTCCGGCTGCCGTCACGCAGCTGACGGCGTGCTCGCTGGAGCGGCCGCCGAACAGCACGGCGACGCGCGGGCGCCGACCGCCGTCGGGAGTTCCGGGGGTCTGGATCTTTTCGGTCACAGTCAGTAATCGCCTTCGGACTTCAGGGAGCGGGCAAGGAGCCGGGGCCCGAGTTCATCAACGGAAAGTCTGCCTTCCAGCACGGCCACCACGGCCGCAGTGATCGGCATGTCGACGCCGAGGCTGACGGCCAGCTCGTTGACAGCGTACCCGGATTTGATGCCCTCCGCCGTTTGGGTCATCTTTGCCGTGACCTCGTCCAGGGTCAGTCCCTCGCCGAGCAGCCGGCCGGCCGTGTGGTTACGGGACAGCGGGGAGGAGCAGGTGGCCACGAGGTCGCCGAGCCCGGCGAGCCCGGCCATGGTGTGGGCGTCGCCGCCGAGTGCGAGGGCCAGCCGGGAAGTCTCCGCCAGGCCGCGGGTGATGACCGAGGCCTTCGTGTTGTCGCCCATCTGCCTGCCTTCGCAGATGCCGACGGCGAGGGCGATGACGTTCTTGACGATCCCGCCGATCTCCACGCCGACGACGTCGGTGCTGGTGTAGGGACGGAAATACGGGGCGGTGCAGCAGTGCGCGATCGCCGCGGCCGTGTCCTCGTCGCTGCACGCCACAACAGAGGCGGTCGGTTCCTGCCGGGCGATTTCCATCGCCAGGTTGGGGCCGGAAACCACGGCCACCCGGGATTCCGGGATATCCAGTTCCTCGGCGATCACCTGGCTCATGCGCGAATCCGTGCCGAGTTCCAGGCCTTTCATGAGCGAAACGACGACGGCGCCCGGCGCCACGAGTTCCTTCCACTCCTTGAGCTGGGGCCGCAGGGACTGCGCCGGAACGGCGAGGATCACCAGGTCCGCGCCGTCCAGGACCGCCTCGACGTCCGTCGATGCGGAGATCGACGCCGGCAGCGGAGTGTCCTTCAGGTACTGCTCGTTGAGGTGTTGATCGTTGATCTGGGCGACAACTTCGGCGCGGCGTCCCCAGATCCGGATGCGGCGTTCCTTCCCGGCGGCCGCGGCTGCGTCCGCGAGGACCTTCGCGAAGGTGGTTCCCCACGAGCCGGCCCCCAGGACGGCGACAATCTCCGGCTCCCAGTCGATGCCGGCGGCAGTCACTTCCGCTCCCCGGGCTTGGCCGCGCTTCCGGGCTTTTCACTGCCGCGGACCTGGAAACGGCCCTGTTTGGATTGGTTGTGCGCCGCGGGGTCCCAGCGTTCGGCCGGGGGTTCTTCGCCGCGGAGCTCGGCGAGGAGCCCCGTGATGGCATCCATGATGACCTCGGTGGCCTCATTCAGGGTGGTGCGGTCCAGGGGCCGGTCCGCGAAGGTGCTGAGGTCCACCGGGTCGCCGACCAGCACGCGGGACGTCTTCCGCGGGAAAATGTGGAATCGCTTGGCGTACCTCGGAAAGACTTCGTGGGCGCCCCAGTGTGCCATGGGAACCACCGGCGCGCCGGTCTGGATGGCCAGGCGGGCGGCGCCGGTATGGCCCTTCATGGGCCACAGGTCCGGGTCGCGGGTCAGGGTGCCTTCGGGATAAATGATGATGGCGCCACCGGCATCCACCACCTCCTGGGCCGCCTGCAGCGAACGGTTGGCTCCCGCCGTCGAACGTTCCACCGGGATCTGGCGCGTGGCACGCAGCAGTGAACCGATGACGGGGGCCTTGAACAGCCCCGCTTTGGCGAGGAAATGCGGCGGGCGCTTCTGGTTGTAGAGCATGTGCCCGATCACGATGGGGTCGATCTCGGTGCAATGGTTGGGAGCAGCGATGAATCCGCCCTTGGGAAGCTTCCCGGTGCCTTCCCATTTCTTGGCCATCAGGATGTTCATCAACGGACGTGCGATCCCCGCGAGGAGCACGAACGTGGCGCGGCTCTTGGCCGGTTCCTTCAAGGGGTCCCCCGCTTACTTGGATTCAGTGATGTCGAAATCTGCGCCGAGGCCCGCGAGCTTCTCGGTGAAGCGCTCGTAGCCGCGGTTGATGATGTCAATGCCGGTAACACGGGACGTGCCTGTGGCGGCGAGGGCGGCAATGAGGTGGCTGAAGCCGCCTCGGAGATCCGGGATGTCGATCTCGGTGCCCTTCAACGGCGTCGGCCCCGAGATTACGGCCGAGTGCAGGAAGTTCCGCTGTCCGAAGCGGCACGGGACGCTGCCGAGGCATTCGCGGTGCACCTGGATGGTCGCACCCATGCGGCTCAGCGCCTCGGTGAAGCCGAAGCGGTTCTCGTACACGGTTTCGTGGACGATCGACACGCCTTCAGCCTGGGTCAGCGCGACCACGAGCGGCTGCTGCCAGTCGGTCATGAAGCCCGGGTGCACGTCGGTTTCCAGGACCAGCGGGCTCAGCTTGCCGCCGGGATGGTAGAAGCGGATGCCGTCCTCGCGGATGTCCATGCCGCCGCCCACCTTGCGGTAGGTGTTCAGGAAGGTCATCATGTCGCGCTGGGAGGCGCCTTCGACGAAGATGTCGCCCCGGGTCACCAGCGCGGCCGACGCCCAGGACGCGGCTTCGTTGCGGTCTGCAAGGGCGCGGTGGTCGTAGCCGCCAAGGTCCTTGACACCTTCGATCCGGATGGTGCGGTCCGTCTGCACGCTGATGATGGCGCCCATTTTCTGGAGCACTGCGATAAGGTCGATGACCTCCGGCTCGGTAGCCGCACCGCTCAGTTCCGTGATGCCTTCCGCACGGGTGGCGCTCAGCAGCACCTGCTCGGTGGCACCAACGGATGGGTAAGGCAGGGAAATCTTGGCCCCGTGCAGGCCCTTGGGCGCGGAGATGTGGATGCCGCCGGGGCGCTTCTCCACGACGGCACCGAACTGGCGGAGAACATTCAGGTGGAAGTCGATGGGGCGGTCGCCGATCTTGCAGCCGCCCAGGTCCGGAATGAAAGCCTCACCGATCGCGTGGATCAGCGGGCCACAGAACAGGATCGGGATGCGGGAGTCGCCTGCGTGGGCATCGATCGCCGTGCTGGACGCGGTCTTGGCGTCCTTGGGGTCCAGGGTCAGGTCGCCGGTGACGGGATCCTTCTCCACGGTGACGCCATGCAGTTTCAGCAGGCTGGTGACAACCTCGACGTCCTTGATTTCCGGGACATTGCGGAGCACTGAAGGCTCATTTCCCAGCAAGGACGCGACCATGGCCTTGGGCACAAGGTTCTTCGCGCCACGGACGGTAACACGGCCGGCCAGCGGTACGCCACCGCGGATTGTCAGGACACTGCTCATCTATACCGTTTCCTCACGAGTTGATGCCCCCATACTGCCGAGGGCCCAAGCTAAGCATAGAAGCTGGCGTTAATGATCCGAAATGCGGCGGCCGGCGGTTTGTCTCCGCCATGCCGCCTGCACTGCCGGAAGAAGCGGGCCCGGAAAGCAGAAACGCACCGGCTGCGGACGGTCGCTCCAGGCGGGGCTGGAGGACAGTCCGCAGCGGTGCGGATCCGAAGTTAGGACCTCAGCTGCGGGCCGGCAGGGTCTTCGGCTTGAAGGACGGACGGGTGGCCTCGTAGGCGGTGATGTCCTCTTCGTGCTGCAGGGTCAGGCCGATGTCGTCCAGGCCTTCCAGCAGGCGCCAGCGGGTGTAGTCATCGATTTCGAACGGTGCCACGACATTGCCGCACTCGACCGTCTTCGAGACCAGGTCCACCTTGACTTCGGTGCCCGGGTTGTTTTCCAGCACCTTCCAGATGAGTTCGATGTCATCCTGCGCAAGCTGCGCGGCCAGAAGGCCTTGCTTGCCTGAGTTGCCGCGGAAGATGTCGGCGAAACGGGAGGAAAGCACGGCCTTGAAGCCGTAGTCCTTCAGCGCCCAGACTGCGTGCTCGCGGGAGGAACCGGTGCCGAAGTCCGGTCCGGCCACCAGCACGGAGCCGGCGCTGAACGGCTCCTGGTTCAGGATGAAGCTTTCGTCCTTGCGCCAGCCGGCGAAGAGCGCGTCCTCGAAGCCGGTGCGGGTGATGCGCTTCAGGTAGACGGCCGGGATGATCTGGTCCGTGTCCACGTTGCTCTGGCGCAGGGGGACACCGATGCCGGTGTGGGTGGTGAACTTTTCCAAGGGGTCCTCCTAGGCGGCGTCGCCGGCGGCGACGGAGACGGATTCGAGGTCCGAAGGCGAGCTGAGCGTGCCGCGGACTGCGGTTGCTGCGGCCACCACCGGCGAGACGAGGTGGGTGCGGCCGCCCTTGCCCTGGCGGCCTTCGAAGTTGCGGTTCGAGGTGGAAGCGCAGCGCTCCCCCGGGGCCAGCTGGTCCGGGTTCATGCCAAGGCACATGGAGCAGCCGGCGAAGCGCCATTCGGCTCCGAATTCCTTGAACACCTTGTCCAGGCCCTCGGCTTCGGCCTCGAGGCGGACGCGGGCGGAACCCGGAACCACCAGCATGCGGACGTTCGGGTCCTTGGCCCGGCCGCGGACCACGTCGGCCGCGGCGCGCAGGTCCTCGATGCGGGAGTTGGTGCAGGATCCCAGGAACACGGTGTCCACGCGGATGTCCTTCATGGGGGTTCCGGCTTCCAGGCCCATGTACTGCAGGGCGCGTTCGGCGGCCAGCTTGGCGTTCTCGTCGCCGAAATCGTCGGGCGAGGGCACGGCGTCATTGAGCGAAACGCCCTGGCCGGGGTTGGTCCCCCAGGTCACGAACGGCTCCAGCGTGTCGGCGTCGAGATCCACTTCCACGTCGAAGGTAGCGTCTGCGTCGGTGTGCAGCGTGTTCCAGTACTCGACGGCGGCATCCCAGTCGGCGCCTTCGGGAGCGTGCGGGCGGCCCAACATGTAACCGTAGGTGGTCTCGTCCGGAGCCACCATGCCGGCGCGGGCACCGGCTTCGATGGACATGTTGCAGATGGTCATGCGCGCTTCCATGGACAGGGCGCGGATGGCGGATCCGCGGTATTCCAGGACGTAGCCCTGGCCGCCGCCGGTGCCGATCTTCGCGATCACGGCCAGGATGATGTCCTTGGCGCTGACACCCGGGCGAAGGGTGCCCTCGACATTGATCGCCATGGTCTTGAACGGCTTTAGGGACAGCGTCTGGGTGGCCATGACGTGCTCCACCTCGGACGTGCCGATGCCCATGGCCAGCGCACCGAAGGCGCCGTGGGTGGAGGTGTGCGAGTCGCCGCAGACCACTGTCATGCCCGGCTGGGTCAGGCCCAGCTGCGGGCCGACGACGTGCACGATGCCCTGTTCCTTGTCGCCGAGCGAGTGCAGGCGGACGCCGAACTCTTTGCAGTTGGCGCGCAAGGTGTCGATCTGCGTGCGGCTCGTGAGGTCCGCGATCGGCTTATCGATTTCCAGGGTGGGCGTGTTGTGGTCCTCGGTGGCGATGGTGAGGTCCGGGCGGCGCAGCTGGCGGCCTGCCAGGCGCAGGCCCTCGAATGCCTGCGGGGACGTCACTTCGTGCACGAGGTGCAGATCGATGAACAGAAGGTCCGGCTGGGCGTTGGCTCCTTCGCCGCTACCCTTGCGCACCACGTGCGCATCCCAAACTTTCTCGGCCAGAGTTTTCCCCACGGCCCGCTCCCTTCACTGCGGTTGGATTGTCTACATCCAGAGAACATGAGCGCCGCCAAGTGCGCCAGCGAAACAACTTGCATCTCAGATATTGAGACGGCAATATCAATACATGGACAATTCTAGTGGAGTCGGTGTCATTGATAAAGCGGCCCAGGTGCTGGACGCACTTGAGGCCGGGCCCACAACCCTTGCGCAACTGGTGGCCGCCACGGGCCTCGCCCGCCCCACCGTGCACCGCCTCGCTTTGGCCCTTGTCCACCACCGCCTGGTGAGCCGCGACATCCAGGGCCGCTTCGTCCTGGGCAGCCGCCTGGTGGAACTCGCGTCGGCCGCAGGTGAGGACCGGCTGATCGCGTCCGCCGGCCCCGTGCTGATCCAGCTGCGCGACGCCACCGGCGAGAGCGCCCAGATCTTCCGCCGCCAGGGCGACTGGCGCGTCTGCGTCGCTTCCGCGGAACGTCCCATCGGCCTGCGCGACACCATCCCGGTGGGAACCCAGCTGTCCATGAAGGCCGGCTCCGCGGCGCAGGTGCTGCTCGCTTGGGAGGACCACGACCGCCTGCTGGACGGCCTGCAGAATGCCCGCTTCACGCCCACTGTACTGGCAGGCGTACGACGCCGGGGCTGGGCCCAAAGCCTCGGCGAACGGGAGCCGGGTGTCGCCTCCGTTTCCGCTCCCGTGCGCGGACCGTCCGGCCGCGTGATCGCGGCCGTCTCGATATCCGGGCCGATCGAACGCCTCACCCGCCAGCCAGGCCGCCTGCACGCCGAAGTGGTCTGCAACGCTGCGCGCGTTCTCACCGAAGCGCTTCGCAAAAGCAACGACTGAAAGGTTGTGCGTCATAGCCCCGCTGTAGGGTGGGCGCATGGACAGCTATGCGGTGTTCCTGCGTGGTATCAACGTGGGCGGGATCAACATCAAGATGGCCGAGCTCAAGGCCGCCCTCGGTGAACTCCCCTTCGAAGGCGTCAGGACCCTGCTGGCAAGCGGCAACGTGGTGCTCAAGAGTGATCTGAAAACGGCCGTGGTCAAGGAGCGCTTTGAGAAGTGCCTGCGCGATTCCTTCGGGTACGACGCGTGGGTGGTGGTCCTGAGCGGCGCCCGCGTGGCCGAATTGGTGGAGGCTTGCCCGTATCCCCCGGACGACAAGTCCACCCACAGCTACGTCACCCTCTCCTCGGACGCCGCGGTGCTTGACGAGCTTTTCGACGCCGGATCGGCCCTCGGCAGTGCAGCCGACGGCGGCGTCGACCTGGCGCGGCTCGGCCCCGAGGCGGTCGCCTGGCTCGCTCCCGCCGGCGGAACGATCGACAGCCCCTTCAGCAAGATCACCGCGAAGGCCCGGTACAAGGCGGCAACCACAACACGGAACCTGCGCACAATGATCAAGGTGCGGGACGCCGTCGCCGGCCTGTAGGAAATCCCCGATCCGCGGCGGGCATTTGCGGGGCCACCAAATGCTAATTCGACGTTAAACGAGGAAATCCCCCGGAATTTTACAATTCCGGGGGATTTCATTTTGTGACCCCAGCGGGATTCGAACCCGCGTTACCGCCGTGAGAGGGCGGCGTACTAGGCCGCTATACGATGGGGCCAAGCACTTTTCCGATTGCGATTTCCCGCAATCAAGCTGAATTATTATTTCATACATTCAGCTTCGTTCCAAATCGGCGAACCGCTTGAAACGTCCGGATTTGCCGCGTTTTACCTTGGCTCATCCAGAGCTGGGATACCAGGACTCGAACCTAGAATGACGGTACCAGAAACCGTAGTGTTGCCAATTACACCATATCCCATTGGCGCTTTCGGACCGGATCCGAAGGCTTCATCCTTCGCTCCGTGCCCCTCAGCACGAGTAATTACTTTACCCGAGAGTCCCGGCACGCACAAATCGGCGGGCGCGCAACGTTTCGCAGTGGCGGGGCGGGCAGTGGATGCCCCCGCGAAAACCCTTGATCCAACCCGAGCCTTAAGTTTACTCTCGGTAAGTTACCGACTGGTAACCGGCGGACCGGACCGCAATTCGGCCGGTTGCCGGCTGTACCACATGGGGGTCTTGCCTGCAGCGTCGCAGGCCGGGAGACCATCGAGAGGAAAGCCTTTGACTCGTTACCTCAGCCAGACCATGCCACGAAGGCGTGGCCAGAACATAGCCATCTGCATTCTTGCCCTGCTGCTCATTGCCCTCGCCGCGTTCTACGCGATGGTGACCGGTAAGATCACGGCGGGCGCCGAACGGCTCAGTGACGGCGCCGGCCAGGCATCGGCCGGCGCCGTCCAGCTCAGGGACGGAGCCTCAAAGCTCGCCCACGGCGCGGGTGAGGCCGAAGAGGGCGCCGGACGACTCGCGGCCGGCGCATCGAAAATCCAGTCCGGCGTCGAAGACAAGCTCGCACCCGGGGCCGCGAAACTGAATGAAGGCGCCGGGAAACTGGCACGCGGCGCCCTCAAGATCCAGAACGATGTCAGGGCCAAGCTGGCACCGGGCGTCTACAAAGTGGACGACGGCGCCCAACGCCTTGCCTCGGCCGCGCGCCAGCTCTCCGCCGCCCTCACTCCGAGCGGCACGGGAAACGCCCAAAACAACCTGGCCGACGGCGCCACACAGCTGAGCAACGGGGCTTCCAGGCTCGAGGACGGCGCAGCCCGTTTGGACGACGGCGCGCGGCAGCTGGATGACGGTGCGGCACGGCTCGCGGCCGGCACGGTCCAGCTCAAGGGATATCCGGGCGCCAACAACGACCCTGCCCAGGGCACTGGAACTGCTGCCCTGGCACAAGGTCTCCAGAAGCTCGCCGATGCCGCCAACGGCGTGCAGGGCATGGTGCCCCTTGGCTTGTTGAAGGATCAGATCAATGCCCTGAATGCGGGAGCCCAACGGCTGGACAGCGGTGCCGGCCAGCTGCAGGCCGGTGCCGCACGACTCGGATCAGGGGCCTCGCAGCTGCACGCCGGCGCGTCCCGGCTCGCCGACGGCAGCAATCAACTCGCTGCGGGCTCCCGGAAGCTGACGGCCGGTTTCGCCATGCTGGCGGCCAAGCTCAACAGTGAGGATCCCGCGGCCCCCGGGCTGGTCCTGGGAACACGGCAGCTGGCCGCGGGGACGGAGAAGATCAGGACCGGCATGGACGGGGTCCCCGGTGATCCTGAGCATCCCGGATTGCTGAAGGCCACGGCCGGCATGACCGAAGGAACCGCGCGCCTGGCGGACGGAAGCACATCGTTGCTCGCCGGCATCATGGGCACCCCTGAAGACCCGGCCAGCCCGGGGCTGCTGGTCGGTTCCAGTGCTTTGGCGGACGGTGCGGCCAGGCTCTCGGACGGCAGCACGCGGCTGGCCTCGGGATCCGAACAGCTCTCGGACGGTGCCGCCAAGCTCGCGGACGGCAACAGCAGGATCGCCGCGGGAACGGCCGAGCTGCATCGCGGCGCGGCGGCAGTGTCGCCGTCGGCCATGGCGGACGGATCACATACGGCCACGGCCCTCGGAGTTGTCGGCACCCTTGGTGCCGGTTCCGTCGGCGCCTTCGTGTTCCTGCGGAAGCGCCGGAACACCGTCTGAACGGCCCCGATACAGAAGAGGGCCGCCCTTGGAAGGGCGGCCCTCTTTCCGGTGCTAAGCCAACAGCCGCGCCAGCGAATCGATCTCCCTGCCGGCAAAGCCCTCAGCGGTTTCCCCGACCCGGTTCAGCCAGACCCCGCGCAGGCCGGCGGCGGTGGCGCCGTCGGCATCGAGCAGGCGGTTGTCGCCCACGTACAGGGTTTCTTCCGGCCGGGTGCCCAGCAGCCGGACTCCTTCAAGATAGATGGCGGGGTCCGGCTTCGGGACGCCGACCGAGTCGGTCCCCACCAGGACCGAGATCCGGGACAGGCCGGCGCTGTCCAGCTTCACCCGCTGGTAGTCGTGCACGTTGTTGCTCACGGCCCCGTAGGGAATGCCCGCGGCGTCGAGCGCGTCCAGGACCGGTGCGACGTCGTCGAAAGCGCGGACGTAACTCGGCTGCAGCCGGGCGTATTCGCTGAGCCAGGCATGCGTTTCCTCGCCTTCTGCGAGTTCGACGCCGAAGTGCCCCAGCGCCGCCCGTCCCCGGAGGAGGCGCTGCTCGTTGAAGGTGAGCTCGCCGGCGAGGTACCGGTCGTAGAAGTGCGTGGTCTCGTGGGTGAAGATCCGCCCGAACTTCTCCCACCCGGCGCTGTCCAGGCCGGGCAGGAGATGTTCGCTGACATCGCGCAGCGCGGTGGTCATGGCGTATTCGAGGTCCACCAGCGTGTCATCGATGTCGAAGAGGACGCCCCGCACTATGCCAAAGGAACCAGTGCCGAAGATCGCTGAATCGAAGACCCCGGTGGTGACTTGTGATTGTGCCGCTGCGCTGCCCATGCCGTTCCTAGCCGCGGAAGGCACGCAGGCGGGACAGGGAGGACTCCTTGCCGAGGATGACCATCGACTCGAACAGCGGCGGCGACACGCGGCGGCCGGAGATGCCGGTGCGCACCGGTCCGAAGGCCAGTCGCGGCTTGATGCCAAGGTCCTCGACCAAGGCCTGCTTCAGCGCGGTCTGGATGTTCTCCGCGCTCCAGTCCTCAATGGGTTCCAGCGCGGCCAGGGCGGCGTCAAGGACTTCGCCGAGGTTTTCCGGCAGCCCCTTGCGGGCGTCGTCCGCGATGTCGACGGCGTCGTCGGACTTGAACAGGAAGGCGAGCATTTCCGGGGCCTCGCCCAGCAGGGTGATGCGTTCCTGGACCAGTGGTGCGGCCTCGGTGAGGATCTCTTCCTGGCGGGCCGTGAGGATCTCCCCCACCAGTCCGGCCTCGCGCAGGTACGGCACCAGGCGATCACGGAAGTCTTCGGCGGAAAGCATGCGCACGTGGGTTCCGTTGATGGCTTCGGCCTTCTTCAGGTCGAAGCGGGCCGGGTTGCCCAGGACGTCGTGGATGTCGAAGTTCTCCACGAGCTGCTCCACGGTGAAGATGTCCTCGTCCGCGGAAAGCGACCAGCCCAGCAGGGACAGGTAGTTGAGCAGGCCCTCACGGATGAAGCCGCGTTCGCGGTGCAGGAAGAGGCTGGACTCGGGGTCGCGCTTGGAGAGCTTCTTGTTACCTTGGCCCATGACGTAGGGCAGGTGGCCGAACTCCGGCATGTACTCGGCGACGCCGATGGCGTAGAGGGCACGGTAGAGGGCGATCTGGCGCGGCGTGGAGCTCAGCAGGTCCTCGCCGCGGAGCACGTGGGTGATGCCCATGAGGGCGTCGTCCACCGGGTTGACCAGGGTGTACAGCGGCGCCCCGTTGGCACGGACGACGGCGAAGTCGGGCACGGATCCGGCCTTGAAGGTGATGTCGCCGCGCACGAGGTCGGTGAAGGTGAGGTCCTCGTCCGGCATGCGCAGGCGTAGCACGGCTTCGCGGCCTTCGGCCTTGTACTGCGCGAGCTGCTCCTCGGTGATGTGCCGGTCGAAACCGTCGTAGCCGAGCTTCGGATCGCGGCCGGCAGCACGGTGGCGGGCCTCGATTTCCTCGGGGGTGGAGTAGGACTCGTAGATGTGGCCGCCGGCCTTCAGCTTGGCGATGACGTCCTGGTAGATGCCGCTGCGCTGGGACTGCCGGTAAGGCTCGTGCGGGCCGCCGACCTCGACGCCTTCATCCCAGTTGATGCCGAGCCACTTCAGGGCGTCCAGCAGCTGGTGGTAGCTTTCCTCGCTGTCGCGGGCGGCGTCCGTGTCTTCGATGCGGAAGACCAGGGTGCCCTTGGTGTGCCGCGCATAGGCCCAGTTGAAGAGGGCGGTGCGGATCAGGCCGACGTGCGGGGTTCCGGTGGGCGACGGGCAGAAGCGTACGCGGACCGGGGTTTCGGCAGTGACGGCAGGAATGGCGGCAGGGTTCGACATCGGAGCAGTAGTCATAATGCTTCCAACTTTACCGCCTGCCCGCGCGACGCCCTGACGGAATCCGGGCGTCGCGCGCCTCACACTCAGCGGCGGACGACGGGGTTGGACAGGCGTCCGATGCCTTCGATTTCGATCTCGTAGCGGTCGCCTTCGCTGACCAGCCCGACGCCGGCCGGCGTGCCGGTCATGATGACGTCTCCGGGCAGCAGGGTGAAGGCCTGCGAAACAATCGAAACCAGCTCCCGCACGCTGCGGATCATGTCCTTGGTGTTGCCGTCCTGGCGGAGTTCGCCGTTGAGCCAGCCCTTGACGTCCAGGTCCTCGGGGTCCAGCTCGGTCTCGATCCAGGGTCCCAGCGGGGCGGAGGTGTCGAAGCCCTTGGCGCGGGCCCACTGCAGGTCGGTCTTCTGGACATCGCGGGCGGTGAGGTCGTTGCCGCAGGTGTAACCGAAGATCACGTCGTCCACGCGCTCTTCCGGCACGTCCTTGCAGATACGGCCGATCACCACGCAGAGCTCGGCCTCGAAGGAGACCTGCTCGGAGAATTCCGGCAGCACCACGGGATCGCCCGGGCCCACGACGGCGGTGTTCGGCTTGAGGAACAGCAGCGGCTGGGCGGGGACCTCGTTGCCGAGTTCGGCCGCGTGCTCAGCGTAGTTGCGGCCGACGCCGATCACCTTGCTGCGGGGAATGATGGGGGCAAGCAGCCGCACGTCCTCCAGCTTGTGCTTCACGGAGGTGCGTTCGACGCCGTTGAAGAAGGGGTCGCCGTGGATGACAGTGACGGTTTCACTGCCGGGCTCCCCCTCTACGACGCCGTACATGGGATCAGAATCAACAACAAACCGGGCGATACGCATGCCCCCAAGCCTACCGTCGCAGGTAATCCAGCTGCGCCGCCACCGAGTTCTCGGCCGCGCGCCGCACCGAGGGATCGACGTCGGGATACACGGCGTCGGTGACCGCCGTGACGCCGGCGTCCGCCCCGAGCTCCGCAAGGGCGGCGCGGATCTGCTCCAGGCGCATGAGCCGGTGGGCGCGGTATTCGCGGCAGATGGCGTCCGTGGCCGGCAGCACCGGTCCGTGGGCGGGCAGGAGCGTGGCCGGGCCCAGCGCTTCAAGGGTATCGAGGCTGCTGAGGTAGTCGCCCAGCCGGCCGTCCGGGTAGTCCAGCACGGTGGTTCCGCGGCCCAGGATGGTGTCCCCGCTCAGCACGGAGCCGGCCGGGCCGTCGTCGGGCAGGTGGAAGCACAGCGAATCGGAGGTGTGGCCGGGGGTGGCAAGAACCCGGATTTCAGTCCCTCCGCCTTGCAGCGTCTCGCCGCCGTTCAGGGGGTCACCGCCGTGGCAATGGCGCGGATCGGCCGCGCGGACGGGCGCACCGGTGAGTTCGTGGAATCGCGCCGCGGCCTCAGTGTGGTCCGGGTGCCGGTGCGTGATGAGGATCAGTTCCACCCTCCCGGCACCGGCCAGGGCCGCCAGGTGCTCCTCGTCCAGGGGGCCCGGGTCGACCACCACAGTGCCCTCCGCGCCGGGAGCCGAGATGACATAGGAATTGGTGCCCTCCAGGCTCATCGGCCCCGGATTGGGGGCCAGCCGGAACCGGGTCAGGCTGCTGCTCTGCGCGAACTGGGAGTCTTGGGCCGGGATCATGGTCCTATCTTGGCATCCCGGCAGCCGCCAAGCCGCTCAAAGCGCGACGGCGGCCTGCCCACCAAAGTGGACAGGCCGCCGTCGGGCGTCCGGAACAGGGAGCGGCGCTCAGGCGAGGCGGGTCAGCCAGCCGTGCTTGTCCTCGACGGTGCCGGTCTGGATGCCCAGGATCTGCTCGCGGATGGCCATGGTGACCTCGCCGGCCACAGCGTCCTCGGAGCCGATGAACTCGATCTCGTCCTTCAGCACGCCGATCGGGGTGATGACGGCGGCGGTGCCGCAGGCGAAGACCTCGGCGATGTCGCCGGAAGCCACGCCGTCGCGCCATTCGGCGAGGGTGATCTTGCGTTCGGCGACCTCGCGGCCCATGTCCTTGGCCACCTGGATGATCGAGGAGCGGGTGACGCCCTCAAGGATGGTGCCGGTCAGCGCCGGAGTGGCCAGGGAGCCGTCCTTCATGACAAAGAAGACGTTCATGCCGCCGAGTTCCTCGATGGCGTCGTCGTTGAAGTGGTCCAGGAAGAGCACCTGCTTGCAGCCGTGGGCTTCGGCTTCCTGCTGGGCAATCAGCGAGGCGGCGTAGTTGCCGCCGCACTTGGCCGCACCGGTTCCGCCGCGTCCGGCGCGGGCGTATTCGCGGGAGATCCAGATGGACACGGGCTTCAGTTCGCCGCCGAAGTAATTGCCGGCGGGCGAAGCGATCACGCGGAAGGAGACTTCCCGGGCCGCCCGGACGCCCAGGAAGGCCTCGGTGGCTATCATGAAGGGCCGCAGGTAGAGGGATTCTCCGTCACCGGAGGGGACCCAGTCCTTGTCCGCCTGCACGAGTTCCCGGATGGCGCCCAGGAAGTATTCCTCGGGCAGCTCCGGCAGGGCCAACCGGTGGGCGGACTGGTTCAGGCGGGCGGCGTTGCGTTCCGGCCGGAACGTCCAGACCGAGCCGTCCGCGTGGCGGTACGCCTTCAGGCCTTCGAAGATTTCCTGGCCGTAGTGCAGCACTGCTGCGGAGGGGTCCAGGGAGATGGGACCGTACGGTTCGAGCCGTGCGTTCTGCCAGCCGCCCCTGCCTTCGGCGTCCACTTTGTAGTCGACAACCGCGGTGTGGTCGGTGAAGTAATCGCCAAAGCCTGGGTTCGCCAGGATGGCCGCACGCTCTTCAGCAGATTTCGGGGTCGCCGAGAACTGCTGGCTGAATTCGACGCCATGGGCAGTCTGAGTCATGGTTCCTCCACTATCGGCTACCGGCCGACGCGAACCCAGCGTCCTCCGGTCGGAACGGGAAAACCGTCCCCGGAGAGCATGGTTCAACGGCGGACCACGGCAGCAAGTATGTAATTCAAGTCAAGCTTACGCCCCGCTGCGGGACGCAAGAGTCCGCCTCAGAGCGCTGCCAGGATGGCGTCGCCGATGGCCGTGGTGCTGCGGGTTTCACCGTTGCGGGACTCGACGTCGGAGACCACGGCGGTCTCGATCCGGCGGGCCGCGTCGGCGTAACCGAGGTGGTCCAGCAGCAGGGCCGCGGAGAGGATGGCCGCGGTGGGGTCTGCCTTTTGCTGGCCGGCGATGTCCGGTGCGGATCCGTGCACCGGTTCGAACATGGACGGTGCCGTGCGGTCCATGTTGATGTTGCCGGAAGCGGCCAGGCCGATGCCGCCGGTAACGGCTGCGGCGAGGTCGGTGATGATGTCGCCGAACAGGTTGTCCGTGACGATGACATCGAAGCGCGCCGGGTCGGTGACCAGGAAGATCATGGCGGCGTCGATGTGCAGGTAGTCGTGGGTGACCTCGGGGAATTCCTTGGCCACGGCTTCGACCGTGCGCTTCCACAAGTGACCCGCGTAGACCAGGACATTGTGCTTGTGGACGAGGGTGACGTGCTTGCGCGGACGGGCGCTGGCACGGCGGAAGGCGTCGCGGACAACGCGCTCCACGCCGTGGGCCGTGTTGAGCGAGACTTCGGTGGCGACCTCGTGCGGGGTTCCGCCGCGCAGGGTGCCGCCGTTGCCGACGTAGGGGCCTTCGGTGCCTTCACGGACCACGATGAAGTCGATGTTCCCCGGGTTCGCCAGGGGGCTGCCCACCGTGCCGTAGAGGCGGGAGGGGCGCAGGTTCACGTAATGGTCCAGGCTGAAGCGCAGCTTGAGCAGCATCTCGCGTTCGATGATGCCGGAGGGGATGCGGGTGTCCCCCGGTGCGGCACCGACGGCGCCGAACAGGATGGCGTCGTGCCCGCGGAGCTTCTCAAGGGTCTCGTCCGGCAGGGTTTCGCCGGTCTCCAGCCAGTGCTGCGCGCCGAGCTTGTACTCGGTGCGCTCGAGGGTGATGCCTTCGCTGGCAACAACCTTTTCCAGGACCCTGACGGCCTCGGCGATCACTTCGGGGCCGATGCCGTCGCCAGGGATGACTGCGAGATTAATGGACCGTGCGTTCATTCCACCAGCGTGCCAACGCATCCACATTCTGGTCAAAAACGTCTCATTATTCGGGCGGCCGGCAGTCGGACAGTCCTGGACCTTTCAGACCACGGCATGATGTGGCCGCGTTCCGGCGGCCGATAGAGTGCATGGGTGGACAGACGGCATGCACTCTACAACTGGTTCCGGCGCAACCCCTTCAAGGTGGATTTCACCGCCGCGGCCCTGTTGGTACTCATGTTCGGCCCTGTCTACCTGTACGCCGGACGCCCGCTGCTCGCCCTCGTCTCCTCGGCCCTCCTGGCCCCGCTCGCCTGGCGGCGGACCCGGCCGGTGACCGCAGCCGCCGTCGTGGTCCTTATCTGCCTGGTCCAATGGGCGCTGGCCGTCCAACCGGTCGCCGGGCAGATCGCCGTGCCGCTGGTCATCTACGCGGTGGCCGCCTACGGTCCTGTGTGGGCGAGCCGCTCTGTATTGGTCCTGGGACTGCTGGGAGCGGTCATGCTGACTACCCGCTACTACGGCAGTGGAGCGGAGTCGGGCATCCAGGACCTGACGGTAGGAGCTGCCTATACGGTGCTGGTCTGGATGCTGGTGCTGGTCAGCTGGACCCTGGGCGACCTGACCCGGGTGCGCCGGCTGCAGCTGCAGGCCCTTGAGGACCGCAACCGCCGCCTGGAGATCGAACAGCAGCAGGAGCGCCAGCTTGCCGCCGCCGATGAACGCTCCCACATCGCCAGGGAAATGCACGACATCGTGGCGCACTCCCTCGCGGTGATCATCACCCAGGCCGACGGCGCCCGATACGCTGCCGCGGCAAGGCCCGAGCTCGCCACCGAGGCACTGGCCACCATCGCAGGCACCGGCCGGAACTCCCTGGCCGAGATGCGGAGGCTGCTCGGCGTGCTGCGCTCCGACGGGGAAGCCGGTACCCGTCCCCAGCCCGGCCTTGCCGAGCTGGACGAGCTCCTCCTGGGTTTCCGCGCCGCCGGCCTGCAGCTGTCTTTCGAACAGGGCGGCGTCCCGTCCGGCCAGGCCGGAGCATCGCGACGCCGGCTGCCGCCGGGAGCCGAACTTACCGCCTACCGCGTCATCCAGGAGGCGCTCACCAATGTCATCAAGCACGCCGGCCCCAGGGCCAGGGCAACAGTGGACCTGCAGTGGCAGGCGCGCGGCGTGCAGATCGAGGTGCGCGACGACGGCCGCGGAGCCGCAGCCGACCCCGGCCAGGGCGGCGGCAACGGCCTGCGCGGGATGGCGGAGCGGATCGCCCTCTACGATGGATCCTTGGACGCCGGCCCGGCCAGCGGCGGCGGCTTCCGCGTATCCGCCTTCATCCCCTACTCGGAGTCCTGAACCATGACTGAAACGGCCGGAATCATCCGGGTGGCCCTCGTTGACGACCAGCAGCTGGTCCGCTCGGGCTTCGGCATGCTGATCAATTCGCAGCCGGACCTTGAAGTGGTGGCTGAGGCCGGCAACGGCCTCGACGCCGTCCGGGCCCTGGCGGCCACGAGCGCCGATGTGGTCCTCATGGACGTGCGCATGCCGGGCATGGACGGGATCGAGGCCACCCGAAGGATCCTGGAACGATCGTCGGGACCGAAGATCGTGGTGCTGACCACCTTCGACCTCGACGAGTACGCCTTGGCCGCGATCGAGGCCGGCGCCAGCGGCTTCCTCCTCAAGGATGCCCCGCCGGAGGAACTCCTCGAGGCCATCCGCACCGTACACCGGGGCGACGCCGTGATCGCGCCGTCCACCACCCGGCGGCTGCTGGACCACGTGGCTCCCTTGCTGCGCGCCCGGACGCCGGAACAGAACGGGCACGCGGCCGCCGTCGAACGCCTGACCGCCCGCGAGCGCGAAGTGTTCGAACTGATCGCGCAGGGCCGTTCCAACCCGGAAATCGCTGCGGACCTCTTCCTGTCCGAGGCCACCGTGAAGACGCATGTGGGTCACATCCTGGCCAAGCTCGAAGCGAGGGACCGGGTGCAGGTCGTGGTGATCGCCTACGAAACAGGCGTGGTCTCCCCCGGCAATTGACCCTGTAGGCTTACTCCGCTGCCGGCGGGCTCAGACCACGGTATGAGGGCCGGGCCGGAGGAATGGCCCTGTGGCCCGATCCGCCGGAGTACCGGTCGAAAATAGCGTGGGAGCATGACAACTTTCGCGCCCTTTCCCCGCCCTTCCGGTTCCTCCGCCGCTTCCGCGGCTCCCGCCGTCGAGGCCTTCGACCTGAGCAAGCATTACGGCAAGGCTGACGCGCAGGTCAGAGCGCTCGACGGCGTCAGCGTCGCCTTCGAGGCTGGCCGCTTCACCGCCATCATGGGCCCTTCCGGATCCGGCAAGTCCACCTTGATGCATTGCCTGGCCGGTCTCGACACCCCTGACGCGGGCAGGATCGTGCTTGGCGGTACGGAGATCTCCGCCCTCAACGACCGGCAGCTGACTGCCCTGCGCCGGGAACGCATCGGCTTCGTGTTCCAGGCGTTCAATCTGGTCCCGACGCTCAACGCCGAACAGAACATCACCCTCCCGCTGGCCCTGGCCGGCAGTACTGCCGACCCGGACTGGTTCGACTACGTGGTGGGCACCCTGGGCCTGAAGGACCGCCTCAGCCACCGGCCGCATGAACTCTCCGGTGGCCAGCAGCAACGCGTGGCCGTTGCCCGGGCCCTGCTCACCCGGCCGGACGTGGTGTTCGGCGACGAACCCACCGGCAACCTGGACTCCAGGGCCGGCGGCGAGGTCCTGGCGATGCTGCGCCGCAGCAGCCAGGAGCTGGGCCAAACCATCATCATGGTCACGCACGACCCCGTGGCGGCCAGCTACGCCGACCGCGTGGTGCTGATGAGCGACGGCCACCTGGTGGGCGAGCTGGATAACCCCACCGCAGATTCCGTGCTCGCCGCCCTCGGCAAGCTGGGGGCCTGAGCATGCTGCGCGTTTCCCTGTCCCAGCTCTCCACGCAGTTCAGGCGTTTCATCGCGATCGGCCTGGCCGTGATGCTGGCCGTGGCCTTCCTCTCCAGCACGCTCATGGTGGGCGCCAGCACGCAGGCGTCCCTGGGCGCCAGTGTGGGCGAGGCCTACCGCAAGGCCCGGCTGGTGGTGACCCCGAAGGACGGCGAAGGGCTATCCCTCAAGGCCGTCGAGGCCGCGTCCTCCGCGCCCGCCGTGAAGGACAGCTACGCCGAACGGTACGCCGCGGTCACAATCGACGACGGCGGCAGTGAACAGCTTGCGCGGGTCCGGAACCTTGCCCCTGCGGCAATGGAGCCTTCGGTGCTGTTGTCCGGCCGCTACCCGGCCGCGCCGGACGAAGCAGCCGTCGACGCCAAGACGGCCGAGCGGCTCGGCCTCAGCGCCGGCAGCGAACTCACGGTGGGCGCCAGCGGTTCACCGGAGGAGGGCGGCAAGCCCGGCATCCGGACCTTCCGGATCACCGGCCTGCTTCGCCCGAGCAACGATCCCTTCGCCGCGCCCTTCCCGCAGCTGCTCGCGGCCGACAGCACGGTGGCCTCCCTCGTGTCGGGCAGCACAGGCCAGGACAGCACTGGCTTCACCGGCCTGCAACTGCAGCTCAAGGACGGCCAGGACCAGGCGGCGGCGGTCGATTACCTCGCACAGCGCCTCAAGGCCGCCGGTGCCGGGGACGCCGTGGTGCAAACCTCCGAAGAGAAAGTCACGGCCGCCGTCGCGCAGATGAGCGGCGGGCAGGACCAGCTGACCATCATCCTGCTGGCGTTCGCCGGGGTGGCGATCGTGGTGTCCACCCTGGTGGTCGCGAACACCTTTTCCGTGCTGGTCGCCCAGCGCACCCGGGAACTGGCCCTGCTGCGCTGTCTGGGTGCCGGCAAAGCCCAGATCCGGTCGTCCGTGCTCTTCGAGGCCGCGGTGCTCGGTTTCGTGTCCTCGATCCTCGGCGTGCTGGCCGGAGCCGGGCTGATGTCCGCACTCATTGCCTGGGCGCGGACCACCCCGGAACAGGCGTTCGCCACCCTGGCCGTCCCGCCGTCGGCAGTCATCGCCGGGCTGGTGGCCGGAACCCTGCTCACCGTGGTCGCCGCGCTGCTCCCGGCCAAGGCCGCGACCGCCGTCGCTCCCTTGGCCGCACTGAGACCTGCGGACGATGCCAGCCTGCGCAACAAGCGCGGCCGTGTGCGGCTGTGGCTGGGCCTTGCCGCGCTGGCAGTCGGCGTGCCGCTGCTGGTGCTCGGTGCCATGTTCAACATGCTGATGGTTGCCATGCCGGCCGGCGCCCTGTCCTTCTTGGGCGTGCTGCTGTGCGCCAGCCTCTTCGTCCCGCCGGCGGTTGCCGCTGCGGGCAGGCTGGCCGCGCCCGCCGGCGTGCCGGGCCGGCTCGCCGCAGTCAACGCGGTGCGCAAC
Organism: Curtobacterium sp. LFS079; assembly: GCF_047977865.1. NCBI lineage: Bacteria > Bacillati > Actinomycetota > Actinomycetes > Micrococcales > Microbacteriaceae > Curtobacterium > Curtobacterium sp. LFS079. The sequence continues at coordinate 188,871 of NZ_JBFPFO010000005.1, read as the reverse complement.
CCTGGCCGGACTTCGGCCACGGCAGCCGCACTCCTGATCGGCGTCACCCTGGTGACCCTGATGATGGCCGGTGCCGCCACCTCGCGGCAGGCCTTCGACGCGATGCTCGCTGAGAACTATCCGGTGGACCTGGCCGTCCGCGTCGACGGCGCTGCGGGCCAGGATGCGGCAGTGCTGCGGAAGGTCGAGTCGCTCGACGGCGTGCAGGCCGCCGTGCTGCTCCAGGCAGCCGGCACGATCACAGCGCCGGGCACGGCTGCGGACGGAATTCCGGTGTTCGCGATCAGCTCCAACGACGCCGCGGCAGTGCTTCGCGATCCCGCCCTGCGGCCACAGTCCGGCACCGTCTACCTTCCCGAAAGGATGCACCTGGACAAGGTCACGGTCGCCGGACCGGGCGGCAAGCACAGCTTCGACGGCAGGACGCTGCGGACCGGAAACATCGATCCCCTGATGGACATCACGACGGCGGTATCCCTCTCAGGCGGGGCCGGTACGGCGCCCGGCGCCGCCCAGTCCGGCGCCGCTCAGGCGCTGCCCCGCACGGCCTGGCTCAAGCTCGACGACGGGCTCCCCGCCGACCGGATCCAGGCGATCCAGCGCGAGGCCGCCGACGCCTTCGGCGTCCCCGTGCACAACGTCAGCGGGGCCGCGGTCGAACGCGTGGTGTTCAACAGCATCATCGACGTCCTCCTGCTGGTGGTCACCGCGCTGCTGGGCATCGCCGTCGTGATTGCCCTGATCGGGGTGGCGAACACGCTGTCCCTCTCGGTGCTGGAACGGACCCGGGAGAACTCCTTGTTGCGGGCGCTCGGCCTCACCCGGGGCCAGTTGCGCGGGATGCTCGCCATCGAGGCAGTGCTGGTGGCCGGGGTTGCCGCGGTGCTGGGCTCGGCGCTGGGCATCGCATACGGCTGGCTGGGCGCCAAGGCCGCTCTGGGACCGGTGGCGGAGGTGGTCCCCGTGGTGCCGTGGCTGCAGCTGCTGGGAGTGTTCGCCGTGGCCCTGGTTGCCGGGTTGCTGGCCTCCGTGCTCCCGGCCCGCCGGGCTGCCCGCCTCTCGCCCGTCCAGGGCCTGGCCACCACCTGAGCCGCGCCGCGGCAACGAGAAAGCCCTCCCGCACCGGACTGTGACCGGGCGGGAGGGCTTTGGCGTGTTGGCTAGGCGTCCGCCGGTTCTTCGTAGCGCGGGAAGACCGGGGCGGGCGCGGGCAGTTCCGTGCCGGCAACGATCGGCGTGGCGATGGCAGCGAACTGGCGAGCCTCGCCTTCGGGCTGGCCGAGTACCTCAAGGAGCTTCGCGGACGACGCCGGCATGACCGGCTGGGCGAGGATCGCCACGATCCGGACCACCTCGAGGGTGACGTAGAGGACCGTGTTCATGCGTTCGACGTCGGTCTTGCGCAGCACCCACGGGGCCTGATCGGCGAAGTAGGCGTTGGTGTCGCCCAGCACGCCCCAGATCGCTTCGAGGGCGCGGGAGAATTCCTGCTTGTCGAAGGCGGCGCGGGCCGTGTCCAGCAGAGCTGCGGCCTTCTCAAGCAGCGCGGTGTCATCGGCGGTGAACGCACCGGGAACCGGTACCTTGCCCTCGCAGTTCTTCGCCACCATTGACAGCGAACGCTGGGCGAGGTTGCCGAAGTTGTTGGCCAGGTCCGCGTTCATGCGACCCACGATCGCCTCGTGGTTGTAGCTGCCGTCCGCGCCGAAAGGAACTTCGCGCAGGAAGAAGAAGCGCATCTGGTCCACGCCGTACTGGCCGACGAAGTCCGCAGGTGCCACCACGTTGCCCAATGACTTGGACATCTTCACGCCGTTGTTTTGCAGGAAGCCGTGGATCATGACGCGCTTGGGCAGTTCCAGCCCGGCGCTCATCAGGAAGGCGGGCCAGTAGATGGCGTGGAAGCGGGAGATGTCCTTGCCGATCACGTGGACATCGGCCGGCCAGAACTTCTTGAAGGACTCGGACTCGACGTCCGGGTAGCCTGCACCGGTGAGGTAGTTGGTCAGCGCGTCCACCCAGACATACATGACGTGCTTGGGGTCGCCCGGCACCGGAACGCCCCAGTCGAAGGTGGTGCGGCTGATGGACAGGTCCTCCAAGCCACGCTTGACGAAGCTGATGACCTCGTTGAAACGGTAACCGGGCGCGCCGAATTCCGGCTGGGCCTCGTAGAGCGCCAGCAGCTTGTCCTGGTAGGAGGAGAGCCGGAAGAAGTAGCTCTCCTCCGCGGTCCAGGTGACCTCGGTGGCCGTCTCCTTGGAGTAGCGCACGCCGTCGTCCTTGACCACGGTTTCGTCTTCGCCGTAGTACGCCTCGTCGCGGACGGAGTACCAGCCTTCGTACTTGGAGAGGTAGATGTCGCCGTTGGCTTCCATCTTCTTCCAGATTGCCTGGCTCGCCACGTAATGGTCCGCGTCCGTGGTGCGGATGAAGCGGTCGTAGGAGCTGCCCACGAGGTCGTGGACCTCGCGGAAGGCCGCGGAGTTGCGGTCCACAAGTTCCTTGGCGGTGATGCCTTCCTTGTCCGCGGTCTGCTGGACCTTGAGCCCGTGCTCGTCCGTTCCGGACATGTAGAACACCTCGTGGCCGTCCAGGCGCTTGAAGCGCGCCATCGCATCCGCGGCTACGAACTCATAGGCGTGCCCGATGTGCGGGGCGCCGTTGGGGTAGCTGATGGCCGTGGTGATGTAGAACGGGGACTTGGCTGCGGGGCTCACTCTAGAAACGTACCTTTTTTCGGTGACGGCGGGGGTGCGGTGACGGCTGCCTGCGCGGAAGCCGCCGATCGGAATTCAATCAGTTCAGCTCAGTCAGGGTGTCGCTGAGGCGGACGAGCTCATGGTCATGTGACGCCACGAGGACCGCGATGCCGTCGGACGTCGTGTCCTTCAGGATGCCGATGATCTTGTTGGCGGACGTCCGGTCCAGGCTCGCAGTGGGTTCGTCCACCACCAGGACGCGGGTGCCGAGGATCAGGGCGCGGGCGATCGCGACGCGCTGGCGTTCACCGCCGGAGAGCTGTGCCGGACGGTGCCTCATGCGCCGGCCCAGGCCCACCAGGTCCAGCAGGTCCTTGGCCATTTCGGTGCGCTGTTCCACCTCGCCGTCGGGCACGGCCGGGAGCAGCACGTTCTCCAAGGCGCTCATGCCGTCGATCAGGGCGCCGCCCTGGTCGACGTACCCGATCAGGGCACGGCGGCGGTCTGCGATCTCGTCGTCGCCCATGGTCTCCAGGGACTGGCCCTCCCACAACACCCGGCCCGCCGTCGGGAGGGTCAGGCCCGCGCCGACGGTGAGGATGCTGGTCTTGCCGGAGCCGCTTCGGCCGGCAACACAGTGCATCTCGCCCGCGTGCAGGGTCAGGTCGAAGTCCTCGATGACGGTGACCGGCTCGGCGCCGCCCTTGTCGCCGCCGTAGCGGATGGTGATCCGGCTCAGCTCCAGGGGCGTGGCATGGTCCGCAGCCTTGACGATGGTGTTGGCGCGGGTCTGCAGCGGGCCCCTGGCGGATACCTTCACGGCGTCCTGCACCGCGTGCGGATCGTTGTGGAGATTCTCAGTCATTTGACCACTTTCGTTGCAATGGGAATCCAGCAGATGACGGCCAGCAATCCGGCCAGGGCCGCCCACAGGGCGGCATAGGGGGCAAGGATGAGGCCCAGGGCCAGGGCACCCAGGACACCGAGGATCACGGCGACCGTGCCCACCAAGGCGTTTTCGAAGAAGCGCACGTGACCGAGCATGTCCGGGTTCCAGCCCATGGCCACGAGGGTGGCCAGGTACTGGCGCTTTGCCTGGAGTTCGAAGCGGGCAGTCACCAGCGTCAGGAGCAGGCCTACCAGCACGCCCGTGATGGCGAGGATCACGCTGGGCAATGCCACGCTCGCCGCAGCCAGGCCGCTGAGGGCGCTGGCGCCGGCGGCCCGCGGGATGTCGATCAGCAGCGCGAGCAGGGCGCCGACGGCCGCACCGAACACGCCCACCGCCACGGCCAGGGCCACGGAGTTGAAGCGGTTGGTGACCACCTGACGGTAGGCAAAGGTCAGGGCCGAATCGACCGGGAGCAGACGCTCGTCATGCTGCGGTTCCTGGTCCACCTCATGGCGGTGCCGCAACATGAGGGCCGCGATGTAGGCGGCGCCGCAGTAGATGACCAGCACCGATACGGACACGATCACGGTGGCCAGGTTCCAGCTCAGCAGGCTCAGGGCCAGGCCGGCCAACGCCAGGACCGCTGCCCCGATGCCGAACTCCTCCAGCACCCAGCGGCGGATCCTGCCCTGTGTCCAGCCCATGGCGCGCAGGATGCCTGCTTCGTTGCGGCGCTGGCGGATGTAGCTGACTGTGGAAGCCGCGGTCAACAGGGTTGCACCCAGCAGGGTCAGGAACAGCAGGGTGATGTTGGTTCCGGTCAAGGACCCGGTCACGGCGTCGGCGGCATCCTGGCGGACCCAGGACTGGGCGACAGTGCCGAGCGGGGATTCCTTGCCGGCATCGTCCTTGGAATATCCCGGGACGAAGATGCTGACGTCCTCGCGGGCCGAACCTGCCACGACCGTGGCTTCCAGGCCCATGGCACGGATCTCGGCGGCAAGCTTTTCGACCTCGGGCTGGGCCTGCTTCCAGTTGCCGGAAGCCCCGGCCCGGACCCGGACGGCGTCGATCACGTTGGCATTGCTGTCGTAGCCGCGTGCAGCGGCCAGGCCGTAGTAGTCGGTGATGGCACCGGCGGACTGGCTGACGAGCCCGGTGGCGCTCAGGGACGGCTTGAGGCCCTTGTCGGCGTCCTTGCCGGCGGCGTCCTTTTCGAGCGTCATCGGAGCGGAATCGTAGCCGCCGAGGGGCAGCTTGTTGATGTCGCCCGCTGCGGCCTGCACCTGGGCGGGGTCGAAGGTGCCGTACACCATCGGAAGCGGAGTGGCCGGCGTGTTCCCGGTGGCGAGGCTCTCGCGGTAGGAGCGTTCATCCGCCGGCTGGCGCTGGGTCTGGTCCACGGGCTCGCCGCGCAGCGACTTCTCCGGGAGGCGGTTCACGGTGACCCACTCCCCCGGCGTCGCGGACTTGTTGAGCGAGCCGTTGGCGGCGGTTTCGCCGTCCTTGTACTTGGGCGCAGCAGCGAAGTCGGTGCTCCACTGCGCGGGCTGGTACAGGCCTTGGCTGAAGTTTCCGGTGTTGCCCAGGAGCTGGCTGTGGTCGGTGGAACCCGGCCATTCCAGGGTGAACGGCGAGCGGGAAACGAACGGCAGGTAGTCCTTGTCCAAGGAGCGCGAAACGGTACCGACGTCCTTGACGACCTTGCCGGCGTCGTCGATTTCCTCGATCTTGACCGAGTATTTCAGGTCAAGGGAGGTGCCCTTGCGGACGATCAGCGGAATCGCCTGCGAGTCGTCGGTGAGCTGGCCGGCAAGCTTGGCCTGCTGGTACTGGGTCATCAGCGGGGCCCAGTACTTGAGCTTGACGCCCAGGAAGTCCGGGCCCTCCTCGAGCTCCTGCTCGCTCGGAGCCTTGGTGAACAGTTCTTCGAAGTAGCGGCCGATTGCACCGGCGTTGCGGGCGTCGGCCGGCGGTGCCTTCTCGAGGGGCGCCAGGAAATCGCCTGCGGAACCGAGCAGCGCGCGTTCGGCTGCGGGGTCGACGGCGACGACGGACTCGGTCACTTCCGGTGCCATGGGCAGGGAGACCGAGAGGTTGAAGAGGTTGTGGTCGGAGCCGCCGGCCGGAGACGGGAACTTGATGCCCGTCTCCCCGTCGGGGCCGGTGATACGGATGCTCTTGCCGCCGGCGGTGGTTTGCTCGACGACCTTCGCCTTGCCGAGGGTGCCTTCGGCGCTGGTCTTGAAGAGGGTCTGCTCGGAGACGCCGTCGGAGCTCACTGCCGTGGCGGTGAGGCGGTACTTCGTGGCCTTCTCCGGCAGCACTGACTCAGGGGCGGGCCACTTCTTGGCGTCCGTGCCCGTGGGGTCGCCGGCGGTGGCGCCGCCGGCGAGGCCGGAGTTGTAGCCAAGGTAGTCCATGGCGTCCAGCTTCGGGGCTTCCAGGTTCTGGATGACCCGCGAGACCAGGCTGATCGGCGCAGCCACTGCCGTGCCGGAAAGGGCACGGATCTTCTCGAGCTGGTCAAAACTGATTCCACCCTGTCCGGTGGCGATTTCCGGCTGGATCATCGCCTTTCCGTCCTTGGCGCCCTTGGCCTGGACAAGGATGTCGTACAGGCCCCGGGAATTCTCATCCACGGTACGGTTCAGAGCTGCCTGGGACTGGCTCTGAATGAAGACGGACATGCACATGGCAACGATCAAGATGGCCGAAGTCAACAGCAGCACTCGGCTTCTGATGAACCTCTGGACGGCGTTCATTCGGCTCTCCCTGAGACCTGGATTGCGGGCGCACACACGCAGGGGCAGTGCGCAGCAGGCAGCGTTGTCCTGCGTTTATCTTGCGAAAAGTAGTGGCCGGCCTGCCGCCGGATCCGAAAGTCGGACCAAGCCATTGTATGCAGACCGGCCACGGCTGTGCGCCGAAGCCCGTGGCCCCGGCGCGTAACCCCATGTTTCCCAGTAGCGACCAGGTCGCGGGTTAGCGACTAACCCGCGACTTTAGTCTTCCAGGTCCACTTCGCGGACCATGTCCGCGCCGATGCCGGCCTTGATCGCGTCAAGGACCTGCTGCGGGACCGAGCTGTCGATGGTCAGCAGGGCGAGGACCTGGCCGCCTTCGGACTGGCGGGCAACCTGCATGCCGCCGATGTTGATGTTGTTCATGCCCAGGATGTGGCCGATGGTACCGATGACACCCGGGCGGTCCTGGTACGCGACTACCACGAGGTGCTCGGTGATCGGGATTTCGACGTCATAGCCGTTCACGCCGACGAGCTTCTCGACCTGCTTGGGGCCGGTCAGGGTACCGGCCACGGAGATCTGGGAACCGTCGCTCAGCGCGCCGCGCAGGGTCAGGACGTTGCGGTAGTCCTCGGCTTCCGCCGTCGTGATCAGGCGGGTGTTGATGCCGCGCTGCTCGGCGATCACCGGCGCGTTGACGTAGGAGACCTGTTCGGTGACGACGTCGGCGAAAACGCCCTTCAGGGCGGCCAGTTCCAGGACCTTTACGTCCAGGCTGGCGATTTCGCCGGCGACCTCGATGTCGATTTGGGTCAGGGAGTCGTGGGTCAGGGCGGTGAAGATCCGGCCGAGCTTTTCGATCAGCGGGATGCCCGGGCGGACGTCGGGGGCGATGACGCCGCCGGCAACGTTCACGGCGTCGGGAACCAGCTCGCCGGCGAGGGCGAGGCGGACCGACTTCGCCACGGACACGCCTGCCTTTTCCTGGGCTTCATCGGTGGAGGCACCCAGGTGCGGGGTGACCACCACGTTGTCCAGTTCGAAGAACGGCAGGTCGGTGCTGGGTTCCTTGTTGAAGACGTCGACGCCGGCACCGGCGATCTGGCCTTCCTTCAGGGCAACGTAGAGGGCCTCCTCGTCCACCAGTCCGCCGCGGGCGACGTTGACGACGTACGCGGTTTCCTTCATCTTGCGGAAGGCGTCGGCACCGAGCATGCCCACGGTCTCCGGAGTCTTCGGCATGTGGATGGTGATGAAGTCGGCGTTCTCCAGCAGTTCGTCAAGGGTGACGAGCTTGACGCCGAGCTGCGCGGCGCGGGCGGAGGTGATGTAGGGGTCGTACGCCAGGATCTCGGTGTCGAAGCCCTGCAGGCGGGCGGCGACGAGGGCGCCGATACGGCCGAGGCCGATGATGCCGATCTTCTTCTCGAAGAGTTCGATGCCGGTGTACTTGGAGCGCTTCCACTCGCCGCCCTTGAGCGCGGCGCTGGCCTGCGGGATGTGGCGGGCCAGGCTGAGGATGTGCCCCACGGTGAGTTCTGCGGCGGAGACGATGTTCGACGTCGGGGCGTTGACAACCATGACGCCGGCCTGGGTGGCGGACTTGATGTCCACGTTGTCGAGGCCGACGCCCGCGCGGGCGATCACCTTGAGGTTCTTGGCAGCGGCAACCGCTTCCGCGTCCACCTGGGTTGCCGAGCGGACCAGGATGGCGTCGACGTCGGCGATGGCCGGCAGCAGCGCGGACCTGTCAGAACCGTCCACCTGGCGGATTTCAAAGTCGGGGCCGAGCGCCTCGATCGTTGCGGGCGAGAGTTCCTCGGCGATGAGGACGACGGGTTTCGTGTCTGACACGGGGTGGCACCTTACTTTGGACAGGACTGTGGACAAGGAGCGGATGCGTTGCCCGGAACTGGGAACCGGGTCCCGCCCAGAATATCGTCCCCCGACGGCGTTTCCGGTGCCCGGGGGCGATGTTACGTACGCCCTGGGCTGCATGTGAACAAACTCACTCCGGGGGCCCGGCCGGCCGCGGCATCGTTCCCCGGCGCGCAGAAGCGCCCGCCCGGCCTGGTGGCCGGACGGGCGCTCAGCAAAGGTGCATGGCCTGGGATCAGCGGGCTGCGGAGCCTTCGACGTAGTCAGCGTCCTGCTGCTGCCAGGAGAACAGCGAACGCAGTTCGCGTCCGACGCCCTCGATCGGGTGCTGCTCAGCCTTGGCACGCAGTTCCTTGAACTCCACGGCGCCGTTGTCCTGGTCGTCGATGAAGCGCTTGGCGAAGGCACCGGACTGGATGTCAGCCAGGACAGCCTTCATGTTTTCCTTCACCTCGGGGGTGATGACGCGCGGGCCGGAGACGTAGTCGCCGTACTCAGCGGTGTCGGAAACGCTCCAGCGCTGCTTGGCGATGCCGCCTTCCCACATGAGGTCAACGATGAGCTTGAGCTCGTGGAGCACCTCGAAGTAGGCGATCTGCGGCTGGTAGCCGGCCTCGGTGAGGGTCTCGAAGCCGTACTGGACCAGCTGGGACACGCCACCGCAGAGGACGGCCTGCTCGCCGAAGAGGTCGGTCTCGGTCTCTTCGGTGAAGGTGGTCTTGATGACACCGGCGCGGGTACCGCCGATGGCCTTCGCGTAGGACTTGGCCAGTTCCCAGGCGGAACCGGAAGCGTCCTGCTCGACGGCGATGATGTCCGGGATGCCACGGCCGGCTTCGAATTCGCGGCGCACGGTGTGGCCCGGGGCCTTCGGGGCGACCAGGATGACGTCGACGCCTTCCGGAGCCTCGATGTAACCGAAGCGGATGTTGAAGCCGTGGGCGAAGGCCAGGGCCTTGCCCGGGGTCAGCTTGTCCTTGATGGAGTCGTTGAAGATCGAGCGCTGGTGCTGGTCCGGCGCGAGGATCATGATGACGTCGGCCCATTCGGCGGCGTCGGCAACGTTCTTGACGGTGAAGCCTGCGTCCTCGGCCTTGGCGGCGGACTTGGAGCCTTCCTTGAGGGCGATGACGACCTCAACGCCGGAGTCGCGCAGGTTCAGCGCGTGGGCGTGGCCCTGGGAACCGTAGCCGACAATGGCAACCTTGCGGCCCTGGATGATCGACAGGTCTGCGTCGTCGTCGTAGAACATTTCAGTCACTTGCGTAACTCCTCTTGAGTGGTTTCTTGGAGATGTAATTCTGTGGTGCTGCGGTGGGGCAGCCGGGTTCGGCCAGGCGGTGCCTAGGCTGCCTCTTACGCGGAGCGTAATGCCCTATCACTCATGGAGCGGGATCCCCGTCCAACGGCCAAGGTGCCGGACTGCACAATTTCACGGATGCCGAACGGCTCCAGCACTGAAAGCAGTGCCGTGAGCTTCTCGGGGTGACCGGTTGCCTCGATGACCAACGAGTCTGTGGACACGTCGACCACGGAGGCGCGGAACAGGTCTGCAGCCTGGGTGACCTGCAGACGTGTTGCGGCATCCGCACGTACCTTGACCAGGATGTGGTCGCGCTGTACGGAAGATTCTGAAGTCAGCTCGACAATCTTGATCACGTTGACCAGTTTGTTCAGCTGCTTGGTGACCTGCTCGATGAGCTCGCCATCGGCGTCGACGACGACGGTCATCCGGGAGATGCCGGGGACTTCGGTGGGGCCCACGGCAAGGGAGTTGATGTTGAAGGCGCGCCGGGCGAAGAGGCTGGCCACGCGGGTCAGCACGCCGGGCTTGTCTTCGACCAGAACGGACAGTGTGTGGCGGCTCATGTTAGTCCTCCTCTTCCCATTCCGGGGTCAGGTTGCGGGCTACCTGGATCTGGTCATTCGAAACACCGGCGGGCACCATCGGCCACACCATGGAGTTCGGGCTGACCACGAAGTCTATGACCACGGGGCGGTCGTTGATTTCCAGGGCCTTCTGGATGGTGGCGTCGATGTCCTCGTCCCGCTCGCAGCGCAGTGCGGCGCAGCCGTAGGCATCGGCGAGCTTGACGAAGTCCGGGATGCGGACGGTGTCATGGCCCGTGTTGAGGTCGGTGTTCGAGTAGCGGCCATCGTAGAAGAGGGTCTGCCACTGGCGCACCATGCCCAGCGAAGAGTTGTTGATGATCGCCACCTTGATCGGGATCTTGTTGATCGCGCAGGTGGCCAGCTCCTGGTTGGTCATCTGGAAGCAGCCGTCGCCGTCGATCGCCCAGACCACGCGGTCAGGCTCGCCCACCTTGGCGCCCATGGCCGCCGGCACAGCGTATCCCATGGTGCCGGCGCCGCCGGAGTTGAGCCAGGCGTGCGGGCGCTCGTACTTGATGAACTGGGCGGCCCACATCTGGTGCTGGCCGACGCCGGCAACGTAGATGCCCTCGGGGCCGGTCAAGGCACCGATGCGTTCAATGACGCGCTGCGGGGCGCTCAGGCCGTCTTCGGGCTCGGTCCAGCCGAGCGGGTAGGTGTCGCGCAGGTTGCCCAGGAAGGACCACCAGGAAGTGAGGTCCGGGGTGCCGGACTGCGCGAACTGGTTGCGGACCGCCTCGCTCAGTTCCGGAATGATCTCCTTGACCGAGCCGACGATCGGAACGTCTGCCAGGCGGTTCTTGGAGATTTCCGCCGGGTCGATGTCGGCGTGGATGACCTTGGCGTTCGGCGCGAAGGTGCTCAGCACGCCGGTCACGCGGTCATCGAAGCGGGCGCCCAGGGTGATCAGGAGGTCGGCCTGCTGCAGCGCGGTGACGGCCGAAACCGAACCGTGCATGCCGGGCATGCCCACATGCAGCGGGTGCGAGTCCGGGAAGGCACCCTTGGCCATCAGGGTGGTGACCACGGGTGCGCCGGTCAGTTCGGCCAGTTCACGCAGTTCGGCCGAGGCGTGGCCCTTGACCACGCCGCCCCCCACGTAGAGCACCGGCTTCTTCGACTCGGCGATGAGGCGGGCCGCTTCGCGGACCTGCTTGTTGTGCCCGCGGAGCACCGGACGGTAGCCCGGCAGGTCCACCTTCGGCGGCCAGGAGAAGGTCATGTTGCCGACCTGGGCGTTCTTGGCGATGTCCACCAGCACCGGGCCGGGACGGCCGGTGGATGCGAGGTGGAAGGCTTCGGCCATCACGTGCGGGATGTCTTCGGGGTCGGTCACCAGGAAGGAGTGCTTGGTGATCGGCATGGTGATGCCCACGATGTCCGCCTCCTGGAAGGCGTCGGTGCCGATGACGGAAGCCGAGACCTGGCCGGTGATGGCAACGAGGGGCACGGAGTCCATGTGGGCATCCATGATGGCGGTAACGAGGTTGGTGGCACCCGGGCCCGAGGTGGCGATGCAGACGCCAACCCGTCCGGTAACCATGGCGTAGCCTTGGGCTGCGTGGCCGGCTCCCTGTTCGTGACGGACCAGGATGTGATTCATCTTGGAGGCCATCAAGGGGTCGTAGGTGGGGAGGATCGCGCCACCGGGCAAACCAAAAATATCGTCGACGCCGAGTTCTTCGAGCGAGCGGACAATAGCTTCCGAGCCGGTCATCACCGTTGGGGGTACAACGTTGTTCGGCCCGAGGACAGGAGAGAGAGTTGCAGCATTGTCGACGACGGCGTCAGCGGCACGGTCGACTTTTTCCGAAGCCTTGGCGGCTCCAGCGGACTTTGCAGCCATCAGCGAGGGGCTGATCGGCGATCCTTTGCTCATCGGACTCTTCCTTTGGGGATCTTCAGTTAGTGAAAGGTACTGCTGGGATACTGCTGCGATCGCGGTTTGCTCTGCCGTCGGCAATAAAAAAACCCCTCAGCCTTGCGGCTCTTCGAGGGGTTGCGCGTGACAGATCGTTGCCGGCCGGCTTAGTAAGCCACGCGCTTGCTAAGTACGACGACGGTGCCGGTAACGGTTGCGATCATGCGTTCAGTTTTCCCTCTTTGTGAGAGAGGTGTCAAATGACAAGACACCCATCTCACTATTTGGACTTCCCTGTCCACCTGCTGGTCAATGTCTGGCCAACAGCAATCGGCGGAGGGCTTAATAAGGGTAGCGCCGAGGAACCCGAGATGCTCGGCGCCCCGCGCCGAGCATCTTGGGAAGGCGCTACCCGCAGTAGGCGCCCGTGGAAGCGCTGTGCACCAGTTTGGCGTACTTGGCCAGGACACCCTTGGTGAATTTGGCGGGCAGCGGCTCCCAGCCGGCCTTGCGGGCCTCAAGTTCCGCTTCGTCGACCAATAGGTCGAAGCTACGGGCGGCGATGTCGACGCGGATGCGGTCGCCGTCCTTCACGAAGGCGATCGGACCGCCGTCGACGGCTTCCGGCGCGACGTGTCCGATGCAGAGGCCGGTGGTGCCGCCCGAGAAGCGGCCGTCGGTGAGCAGGAGGACGTCTTTGCCGAGGCCCGCGCCCTTGATGGCGCCAGTAATGGCAAGCATCTCGCGCATGCCCGGACCGCCCTTGGGGCCTTCGTAACGGATGACGACGACGTCCCCCTTCTGGATCCGGCCGTTGTCCAGGGCGTCGAGGGCGCCTTGCTCGCGTTCGAAGACGCGGGCGGTGCCTTCGAAGACATCGGCATCGAAACCGGCGCTCTTGACGACGGCGCCTTCCGGGGCCAGCGAGCCGTGCAGGATGGTAATGCCCCCGGTCTTGTGGATCGGATTATCCAGGGCCCGCAGGATCTTGCCGTCGACGTCCGGCGGGTTGATCGATTCGAGGTTCTCGGCAACGGTCTTTCCGGTGACGGTGAGGCAGTCACCGTGCAGCAGTCCGGCGTCGAGCAGTGCCTTCATGATGACCGGCACACCGCCGATCCTGTCGACGTCGGTCATGACATAGCGGCCGAACGGCTTCAGGTCACCCAAGTGCGGGACCTTGTCTCCGATGCGGTTGAAGTCGTCCAAAGTCAGCTCCACATTGGCTTCGCGCGCGATGGCCAGCAGGTGGAGCACGGCGTTGGTGGAGCCGCCGAATGCCATGGTGACGGCGATGGCGTTTTCGAACGCCTTCTTGGTCATGATGTCGCGCGCGGTGATGCCAAGGCGCAGCAGCTTGACGACCGCTTCGCCGGACTTGCGCGCAAAGTCATCGCGACGGCGGTCTGCCGAGGGCGGGGCGGCGGAGCCGGGCAGGGACATGCCCAGGGCCTCGCCGATGCATGCCATGGTGTTCGCGGTATACATGCCGCCACAGGCCCCCTCGCCGGGACAGATGGCCTTTTCGATGCGGTCGAGGTCCTCGCGGCTCATCTTGCCGGCGGCACACGCCCCGACCGCTTCGAAGGCGTCGATCAGCGTGACTTCCTTCTCGGAGCCGTCCTCGAGCTTGACCCAGCCGGGCATGATGGACCCCGCGTAGAGGAAGACGCTGGCGAGGTCCAGGCGGGCGGCCGCCATGAGCATGCCGGGAAGGGACTTGTCGCAGCCGGCCAGGAGCACGGAACCGTCGATGCGCTCGGCCTGCATGACCGTTTCCACGGAGTCGGCAATGACTTCGCGGGAAACCAGGGAGAAGTGCATGCCCTCATGGCCCATGGAGATGCCGTCGGAGACCGAGATGGTGCCGAACTGCATGGGGAAGCCGCCGCCGGCGTGGACGCCTTCCTTGGCGGCCTGGGCGAGGCGGTTCAGCGAGAGGTTGCAGGGGGTGATTTCGTTCCACGAGCTCGCGACGCCGATCTGCGGCTTGGCGAAGTCGTCATCGCCCATGCCCACGGCCCGGAACATTCCTCGCGCGGGGGCGGCGTGGATTCCGTCCGTCACCACCCGGCTTCGTGGCTTGATGTCCGGTGTGTTGCCTGTCTCACTTCGGGTGTGGTCAGTCATGGCGCAAAGTCTATGGCTCTGAAGGCCGCACCACGACTACCAGTACAACTTTGTCCGGAAGTTTGCCGGGGCGGCTGGCCGCTGGACACCCCCGGGAGCCCGCCGTAACGTCAAAGCTGACAAGTGCACCACTCAAACAGAAGGGCTCCTGCCGTGGATTGGTTGATCTGGGTCATCGTCATAGTGCTCGTCGTCGCGCTTGTGTGGTGGCTGTTGAGCCGGAGGGGCTCCACCTCCGCGCCGGCCGACACCTCCGCCCTTGCCAACCCGCCCTCCGCCTCCGGAGAATCTCCCCGCATGGTCGTTGAACCCTCGGCGGCAGTTGCCGGGACGCCGCTGGTAGCTCCGGTGCCTGTGCTTCCGCAGCCGGCACCCGAGGTTCCGGAGCAGGCCGCCGAAGCCGCCGGCGGCGATGTGGATGACTGGGAAGACGCAGGGGGCGGCTCCGGGGAACAGGAGCCTGTGGCGGAAGCCGTCGTGGAGCCCGTTGAAGAACCTGTCCTCGCAGGACCGTCGACGGCGGAGCCGGTCCTTGATGAAGAGGTGCCCGTCGACGGCGTGACGGCCGACGACGTCACTGCCGCCGACGCCGGTCCGCTCGCCCAGGAGGCAGCTGGAGAAGGTGCTGCAGGCACCGCTGCTGCCGGAACCGGCCCCTCCGCCGATGCCGTGGCCGACAAGGCAGAGTGGGAGGCCAGCTGGAGCGACGCCCCGCCGCGGCAAACCCCGGGACATAACCCGGAATACACGGCCCCGCATGCACCAACCCTGCCCGGCGCCGAGACGGCTGCCGCCGAGGAAGGCCTGGCTCCCGAGGTCCAGGTCCCCGCCGGACCTGAGGGGTCAGCAGAGACCCCCGCAGAAGACGCACCGCCCGCAGGCGGTCACCTGGCCGCAGGTCAGCCCTACGGGGAGGGTTCGGCCGCGGCCGGTCCCGACGGCAGCGGCCCCGCCGATTTCACCGTGAAGGCCGACGCCAACACCATGACCTATTACGACGAGGACATGCCGGCCTATGAGGAGGCGCAGGCATCCGTCTGGTTCCTCTCGGCGGCACACGCCGAAGCGGCAGGCTTCCGCCCGCCGCGCCGGTCCCGCGACTGACCGGCCGGACTGCCTGGAGGAACTGTGAAGCCGCGGATACCGGAGGCGCCGGCCCCGGGGCAGCGCACGCGCGGCCTCCAGGGTTCGGGCCGGCCGCGTCTCCGGGTCTTCGCCGGCGCTTTGCTGTTTGTCCTGCTCTCCTGCGGCGCGCTGGTTGCCGCATGCACAGGCAGCCCGCCCGGTCCCGCTCCCACAACCGCCGGCGGTTCCTCTCCCACCCGCACCGGAGGCACGCCGTCGGGAGCAACGGGACCCGCGCTCCAAGCCAAGCTCGACCTCAACCTGGACATTCCATGGTCAGTGGTCTTCCTGCCCGAAGGCACCGCGGTCATCTCCGAACGTGACTCCCGGCGCCTGGTGGCAGTGCGGAACGGTGAGGCGAGCACTATCGGGGAGGTTCCCGGCGTCGTGCCCGGAGGCGAAGGCGGCTTGCTGGGGCTGGCGCTGTCCCCGCACTTTGCCGATGACCGTCTCTTGTACTTCTACTACACGTCCGAGTCGGACAACCGGGTAGCCCGGGCGACGCTGGACGCCGACGGTGGTGGCAGGCTCGCCTTGGGCGAGCCTACGGTGGTTTTCTCCGGCATCCCCAAGGCTTCAACCCACAACGGCGGCCGGATCCGCTTTGGCCCGGACGGTTTCCTCTACGTGGGCACGGGAGATTCGCAGCGGCGTGGGCAGCCGCAGGACCGGAACGCGCTGGGCGGGAAGATCCTCCGGCTGACCGCCGACGGGAAACCGGCCCCGGGCAATCCCTTCGGCGACAATCCCGTGTACAGCTACGGCCACCGGAACGTGCAGGGCCTGGCCTGGGATAAGGACGGGAGGCTTTGGGCGAGCGAATTCGGGCCGGACGTCGACGACGAGCTGAACCTGATACGGCCGGGCGGCAACTACGGTTGGCCCGAGCTGACCGGCGCCCCCGGCCGCGAGGGGTTCATCGATGCCAAGGCCGTGTGGCCGTCAACCGCCGACGCCTCGCCGAGCGGCCTGGAAATCGTGGACGGGGTGGCCTACACCGCCGCGCTCCGCGGGCAACGGCTCTGGGCCATTCCAATTAACGGCGGAGAAGCCGGAACGCCTGTGGCTTATTTCACTGGTGAATACGGCCGGCTCCGGGACGTAGCACTGGCACCGGACGGCCTCCTCTGGGTCCTCAGCAACAACCGGAACCCCGATTTTGCCCTGCTCCTCAGGCTCCCCAAGTAGGCCGCACAAAACACCCCGGGCCGATTTCGCACTTTGAGTGACTCTCGTGTAGAGTTACATGTCGTTGCGGAGATCAACGGAAAAGGAAAAACTCCATTCCGGCGGTCGAAAACGACAAGCACCTCTAGCTCAACTGGCAGAGCAATTGACTCTTAATCAATGGGTTCCGGGTTCGAGTCCCGGGGGGTGCACCAAGGGAAGGGCCCTTGAGCGGCAAAAGCGTTCAAGGGTTATTTCTTTGGGTTGGACACCACAACTGAATGCACCTCTAGCTCAACTGGCAGAGCAATTGACTCTTAATCAATGGGTTCCGGGTTCGAGTCCCGGGGGGTGCACCACAAGGAGAATCCCGGACCGGCATCAGCCGGCCCGGGATTCTTCGTTTTCCAAGGCTGCGGATTTCCACCCGGCCGCTTCCACCAGGCCGCCGGCTCAGTGCGGATGCCCGCCCTCCGTGCCGGCCCGCAGGACGCCGGAACCGGACGCGGCGACGATTTCGCTGACCGCGGGCGAAGCGTGCTGCTCAGACAAGGCACGCACCAGGATCTTGAGCTCACCGCGCAGGAGATCGGCGTCGACGGGTGAATCCCGCAGCACCTCGCGTTCCAGTTGCTCAGCTGTGTCAAGCACCTGCCTGCCCGCCTCGCTCAGGCTGACGATCTGGCTGCGCCGGTCGCTTGAGCTGCGCGCCCTTTCGATGTAGCCATGCGCTTCCAAACGGGACAGGGTCTTGCCCATGGTCTGGGCCTGGACCCGCACGATTTGGGCAAGCAGGACCTGGGTGATGGCGCCTTTCACCGCGAGGACTTCCAAGGCGATCACCCCGGCGTGCGTGAGCCCGAGGCTGCTCAGTCTCTCGTTCCAGGCGTGCTCCACGAGCCGTGCCGCTGTAGACAACAGCCTTCCGGTGGGCCAACGCTCAATGTCAGGCATAACAGCCAGTATATAAAAGACACTGCCGGCAATTCGGTTCCCGGCCAAGCTATTACTAAGCTGGGTGGTCGCGAACGCAAGCAAGGAGCACCATGGCTGAACGACTCATCCCCGGCGACACCGCCCCCGGATTCACCCTCAAGGACCAGGACGGCAACGACGTCAGCCTGGAGTCCTACCGAGGCAGCAATACCATCGTCTACTTCTATCCCGCAGCTTCCACCCCGGCCTGCGCCAAGCAGGCCTGCGACTTCCGCGACTCCCTGGCATCCCTCCAGGCGGCAGGCTATGAAGTCCTGGGCGTCTCCCCCGACACAGTTCCCGCCCTGGCGAAGTTCGCGGCTGAGGAATCGCTGACCTTCCCGTTACTCTCCGACGAGGACCACAAGGTAGCCGAGGCCTACGCAGCCTGGGGCGAGAAGAAGAACTACGGCCGCACCTACCAGGGGCTCATCCGGTCGACGATCGTGGTGGACCCCGAGGGTACAGTGGCGGTGGCCCAGTACAACGTCCGGGCAACCGGGCATGTCGCCAAGCTCCGCAGGGACCTCAAGCTGGACAGCCGCTGACCAACGCCGGCATCCTGGCCTCCGGGCGGCTGCCCGCATGGGTAGAATGGAGGCCGGCACGGCAGCCGGGACCCGAGGATCCCGACGCCGGGCGCTCGCGCGAGTGGTGAAATTGGCAGACACGCAGGATTTAGGTTCCTGTGCCTTCGGGCGTGGGGGTTCAAGTCCCCCCTTGCGCACAAATATGGACGGCTGGATCCGTTTGACGGGTCCAGCCGTGTTCCGTCCGACTGCCTTGAGGGGACAAGAGTGGCAAGCAGCAAACGACGCCGGATGAAACTTCAGATCGGCGCGGGCCTTCTTGCCCTGGCCTTGAGCTCCTGTACCGGTGTGCCGTCCCCGTCGCCTTCGTCCGGAACGACGTCCGCCGGCAAGCCGGCCGCGCCGGACCAGACCTTCAATTTCGGCACTCCCGCGATGCCGCTCGGCCTCGACCCCGCCCTGAGCAACGACTCCGAGTCCTACCGCGTGACACGCCAGGTCATGGAAGGCCTGCTCGGCGTCGACCCATCCACCGGCCAGACCGTTCCCCTGCTGGCCACGGAGTGGTCCGAAGGCGAGGACGGGCTCAGTTACGACTTCAAGCTCCGTGACAAGGTCACCTTCCACGACGGCACGGCATTCAATGGCGCCGCGGTCTGCAGCAACTTCAACCGCTGGTACACCTTCGGACCCGGGATCAGGAACCAGGCACCGGGGATCATGTTCAAGAGCGTCTTCAAGTCGTTCTCGGACAACGCCTCGCTTTCCATCTTCAAGAGTTGCAGTGCCCCGAGCGCCGGCGAAGTGAAGATCAGGCTCAACCGGCCCTTCACCGGATTCCTGCAGGCCCTGACCCTGCCGGCCTTCGCCATTTCCTCCCCCACGGCTTTGGCCAAACAGAAGGCCAACGTCCTGGACCACAAGCTGGAAGGACAGCCGGTTTCCGCCTACGCGTCGCACCCGGTGGGCACCGGGCCGTACGTGTTTTCCGCCTGGACCAAGGACAAGATCACCCTCAGGAGTTATTCGGGCTACTGGGGTGACCGGGGGCAGATCGCCACACTCAACTTCATTCCGCTGGACCATCCGCAGACCCGCTTGGACGCCCTCCTGAACGGCAGGATCGACGGCTACGACCTCGTCACCGCGGGAACCTTCGATTCCCTCGTCAAACACGGCATGCAGATTGTCCAGCGGGATCCGTTCTCCGTAATGTACCTGGGCATCAACCAAGCCGTGGTGCCGCTGCAGAAGCTCGAGGTCCGCCAGGCGATCGAATACGCCATCGACAAGGAAAGCCTCATCCGGAAGTTCTTCATCGACAACACGGCCCAGGCATCCCAGTTCGTTCCACCCAAGCTCAGCGGCTTCAACAACAACGCGCCGGCCTTGGGCTACGACCCGGCAAAAGCCAAACAACTGCTCGCCAAGGCCGGGTACAAGGGCGAACCCCTCAAGTTCTACTACCCGCGCAACGTCACCCGCAGCTATCTGCCCACCCCGGAAAAGATCTACGCGGAAATCAGCAGGCAGCTGACCGCCGTCGGCTTCAACATCAAACCTGTCCCGGTGGACTGGGAAGACGGCTACCTGTCAAAGGTGCAGTCCCCCGGCGACCATGCGCTGCACCTGCTCGGGTGGAACGGCGCCTACACGGACCCGGACAACTTCGTGGCCACCCTTTTCGGCGAACGGCGCGGTGAGTTCGGTTACAACGACGCCCAGGTTTTCTCCAAGATCGACCGCGCCCGGGGCATGCCTGAAGGCCCTGAACGCGACGCCCAGTACCAGACCATCAACGCCCAGATCGCGGCAACAGTCCCGGCAGTGCCCATCGCCTTCCCGATCTCAGCGCTGGCCCTGTCGGACCGGGTGGAAAAGTACCCTGCCTCGCCGGTCTTAAACGAAGTTTTTACAAACGTCCGGCTAAAGTCTTGACGGCTCCCGGCAATTTCAGTTATGTGGCTGGGCGGGGATATTCTGTGACAGCCAATGCCGCTGCTATCGGAGATTGACTGTGACCTTCATTTCCAAGACCAAACACGCCGACGTCGTCCTTATTGGCGGCGGAATCATGAGCGCAACGCTCGGGGCGTTCATCAAGCAGCTCGAGCCCGACTGGAGCATCGCCCTCTTCGAACGCCTGGACGAAGCCGGCCTTGAAAGCTCCGGCCCTTGGAACAACGCAGGAACGGGCCACGCCGCGCTCTGCGAACTGAACTACTCCCCGGCAGCCAAGGACGGCTCCGTGAATCCCGCCAAGGCCCTGCACATCAACGAGCAATACCAGCTGTCCCGCCAGTTCTGGTCCCACCTGGTCGACAACAACCTGATCGGCTCCCCCAAAGGCTTCATCAACACCGTTCCGCACATGAGCTTCGTCATCGGCGACAAGCATGCGGACTTCCTCAAGACCCGCTACGAGGCCCTGAAGCCCAACACCCTCTTCCGCAGCATGGAATACACGGAAGACCAGGCCCGGATCGCGAAGTGGGCTCCCCTGATCGTCAAGGGCCGCGACCCCAAGCAGCGCGTCGCCGCCACCCGCGCGGCCGAGGGCACCGACGTCGATTTCGGCGCCCTGACCCGCGAGCTCACCGCCTACCTTGCCAAGAGCGGAGTTGAGGTCAACTACGGCCACGAGGTCAGCAACATTTCCAAGGCCTCCGACGGCGGCTGGGACCTTTCGCTCAAGTACCCGGCCTCTGGGGAACGCAGCCGCATCCATGCCAAGTTCGTGTTTGTCGGCGCCGGCGGCGGTGCCCTGCACCTGCTGCAGGCCTCCGGTATTCCGGAGAGCAAGGGCTATGGCGGTTTCCCCGTGTCGGGCCAGTTCTTCCGCTGCACCGACGAGGAGACCGCGCGCCAGCACAGCGCCAAGGTGTACGGCCAGGCCTCTGTGGGCGCGCCGCCGATGTCCGTGCCGCACCTGGACACCCGCTACGTGGACGGAAAGCGTTCGCTGCTCTTCGGCCCTTACGCCGGCTTCTCCACCAACTTCCTCAAGACCAGCAGCTACCTGGACCTGCCTTTGTCCATCCGCCCGTCCAACATCATCCCGATGCTCGCAGTGGCCAAGGACAACATGGACCTGACGGCGTACCTGATCAAGGAAGTGGCCAAGCGCCACGACGCGAAGGTCGAAGCCCTGCGGGAGTACTACCCCGAAGCAGACGGCGCCAAGTGGGAGCTGATCACGGCGGGCCAGCGCGTGCAGATCATCAAGAAGGACCCGCAGAAGGGCGGCATCCTGCAGTTCGGCACCGAGGTCATCGCCGCCCGCGACGGCTCCATCGGCGCCCTGCTCGGCGCTTCCCCGGGAGCCTCCACGGCGGTGCCGATCATGATCGAGCTGCTGCAGAAGACCTTCCCGAAAAACTTCAAGGGCTGGCAGTCCAAGCTCAAGGAAATGATGCCCGGCTACGGGGTCAAGCTCAATGACAACCCGGAGCTCGCCGCCGAGATCGAGGCAAGCACCGCAGCGTCCCTGCAGCTCGAAAACGCCGACGCCACACAGCGGTAGACGCAGGCATCCCGTCCCGGCTGCGGCCACGCCCGGACGCTGCCCAACCGTAGATCCCAGGAGAGGGTGCAATGTTCGCTCTGGCAAGGCTTTCACTGGCGAACAGGGCACTGATTGCGCTGATCACCGTCTTCGCGGCGGTGTTCGGCGTGATCACCATGTCCTCCCTGAAGCAGGAGCTCATTCCTTCCATCGAGTTCCCGCAGATCACGGTCATCACATCCATGCCGGGGGCGTCCCCGGATGTCGTGGACAAGCAGCTGGGCCGCCCCCTGGAAACCGCGCTCAACAGCGTGGAGGGGCTGGAATCGAGCACCTCCACGTCCCGCAGCGGGGTTTCGCAGATCACCCTGGTGTTCAGCTACGGCTCCAACCTGGACCGTGCCCGCAACCAGATCGACCGGGCCATCTCCAATGCCAGGCGCACGCTGCCGGACAATGTGGAGCCCCGCTCCTTCGCCGGCAGCGTGAGCGACTTCCCGATCATCTTCCTCGCCGTGTCCTCGGACAAGCCGCTCAGCGAACTGAATACAGACCTCCTGCGGCTCACCGTCCCCCGGCTGCAGAAGATCGACGGAGTGCGCAGTGCCGACGTCAGCGGCGGCGCCACCCAGCACATCCTCATCAAACCCAACCCCGGGGCCATGGCCGCGGGCGGCGCCACCATCCGGTCCCTCTCCGATGCGCTGAAGAACAACGGGGCGCTGGTTCCTGCCGGCACGGTGGAGGAACAGGGCAAGTCCCTGTCCCTGCAGATCGGCAGCCCGGTGAACTCGCTGGACGCCATCAAGGGGCTTCCGCTGGCCGGCGCCAAGGTCGGCACAACGATCGGCGGCGTGGCCGACGTCAGCATCAAGGACGATCCCGCCACCTCGATCACCCGGACCAACGGCGTGGCCACCCTGGCCCTGACTGTCACCAAGAAACCCGACGCCGACACCGTGGCGATTTCACACGCCGTCAAGGACTCGCTGGGGCAGATGAGTGCGGAGCTGGGCTCCAACGCGCGGTTCACACCGGCCTTCGACCAGGCCCCATACATTGAGAAGTCCATCAAGGACCTCACCACGGAGGGCCTGCTGGGCCTTGGTTTCGCAGTGCTGGTCATCCTGCTGTTCCTCCTGTCCGTGCGTTCCACCCTGGTCACGGCAGTGTCGATCCCGCTGTCCCTGCTGATCACCTTCATCGGCATTTCGGCCACACGGTATTCGCTGAACATCCTGACCCTGGGCGCGCTCACCATCGCGATCGGCCGCGTGGTGGACGACTCGATCGTGGTGATCGAGAACATCAAGCGCCACCTCAGCTACGGGGAACACAAGCTCACCGCCATCCTGAACTCCGTCAGGGAGGTGGCCGGCGCAATCACCGCCTCCACCCTGACGACTGTGGCGGTCTTCCTGCCGATCGCCTTCGTCGGGGACCTGGCCGGGGAACTGTTCCGTCCGTTCGCGCTCACTGTGACGATCGCCCTGCTCGCCTCCCTGCTCGTGGCGCTGACGATCGTCCCTGTCCTGGCATACTGGTTCCTCAAATCGCCGGCACCCGGCATGGACGCCGCGGCGGCGAAGGAAACGGCCGCGAAAGCGCACGAGGCCGAACAGCGCACGCGCCTGCAGCGGGGCTACCTGCCCATCTTGTCCGCCACCCAGAGGCACCCCGTCCTGACCATCGTGGCGGCACTGCTGGTGCTGGGCGGCACAGCCGCCATGACTCCCCTGCTGGCAACCGATCTGCTGGGACGCTCCGGCGAAAACAGCATGACTGTCCGGCAGGTCCTGCCCGCCGGCACAAACCTGGCCGACACCGCGGCGGCGGCCGCAAAGGTGGAGCAGCTCCTCGACGGCATCGACGGCATCAAGGACGTACAGGTGACCTCCGGCAATGCCCAGAACGGACTGGCCGCGCTCACCTCCGGGGGCGCCTCCACGTCGACGTTCACCGTCGTCACTGAGGAGGACGCGGCCCAGGAGAAGCTCCAGGACACCGTCCGCAAGCGGCTGGCCGACGGCGGCGCCGCGGGCAAGGTTACTGTCGGCGCCCGTCAGGGTGGCTTCGGCACCTCCTCGACGGTGGACGTCACCATCAACGCAGCCACGCCGCAGGACCTGCAGACAGCCAGCGATGCCGTGGTCAAGGCCCTCGACGGCGTTCCCGGCAGCTCCGAAACCGCCACCAACCTGGTCCCGGGCCAGCCGGTGGTCCAGGTGAAGGTTGACCGTGCGAAGGCTACGGCGGCCGGCCTCAATGAAGAACAGGTGGCCGGGGTGCTTGCCGCCACGGTTTCGCCGGTTCCGGCCGGCACGGTCCGCATCGAGACCGACGACTTTCCCGTCCAGATCGGCGAGGGCACCCGGTTCACGAGCATCGCTGCGGTGCGGGGCATTTTGCTTCCGACGCCGGCCGGTCCGGTCGCGCTGGGCAGCGTCGCCAGCGTGGAGCAGGTGGATGTTCCGCTCTCCGTGACCAGCAGCAACGGCCAGCGGACCGCCAAGGTGACCGTGACGCCGTCGGGCTCCAACCTGGGCGCCCTGAGCAGCGCGGTCCAGGAACGCCTTAACGCCGTGCAGCTCCCGCAAGGCGTGACGGCGGTGATCGGCGGTGCCACCACCCAGCAGGCGGAGTCCTTCCGGCAGCTCGGCCTGGCGCTGCTCGCCGCCATCGCGATCGTCTACGTGATCATGGTCGCGGCGTTCAAGTCCCTCGTCCAGCCGCTCATCCTGCTGGTCTCAGTCCCGTTCGCGGCCACCGGTGCCATCGGCCTGCTCCTGCTGACCGGCGTTCCCCTTGGGCTGCCGGCGCTGATCGGCCTCCTGATGCTGGTGGGCATCGTGGTGACCAACGCGATCGTGCTGATCGACCTCATTAACCAGTACCGCAGCCCCCGCGACGGCAGTGCCGGGATGAGCGTCGACGACGCCATCACCCACGGCGCCCGGCAGCGCCTGCGGCCGATCCTCATGACCGCCCTGGCCACCGTGTTCGCCCTGACGCCGATGGCGTTGGGCTTCACCGGAGGGGGCGGCTTCATCTCGCGACCGCTGGCCATCGTGGTGATCGGCGGACTGGCCTCGTCCACGCTGCTGACCCTGGTGCTGGTTCCTGTCCTCTACAAACTGGTGGAAGGCCGCCGGGAGAAGAGGGCGCTGCTGAGGGCGCTCAAGGTACGGCCCGCCGTCGTGGACCGCACGGATACGGACGGTGAGGAATTTCTAGACTGGACCACCGGCATGGTCCCGAAGATCTCCGGCCGAAGGGCCGCCCAGGGCTCGTAAGCGTCGTCCCGAGGGACCCGATGCGAGCTTGCGAGCGTCGGGAAGGGACGTGCGCGCTGAGCTGAGCCATCCATGCAGGACGCCCGGGAATAATCCCCGGCCGCAGGCGTTACACAGCACGATAGATGCAAATGCATCTAGTTTCGGATAGACTGTTGGCAACGCCCGCGCACCCGCGGACTGGCAGAAAGGCACATCATGGAGATCGGCGTATTCAGCGTCAGCGACATCACCACTGACCCCACCACGGGCCGCACCCCCACGGAGAACGAGCGCATCAAGGCTTCCGTGGCCATCGCCAAGAAGGTCGAAGAGATCGGCATGGACGTGTACGCCATCGGCGAGCACCACAACCGGCCGTTCTTCTCTTCCTCCCCCACCACCACACTGGCGTACATCGCCGCGCAAACGGAGCGCATCACCCTTTCCACCTCCACCACCCTGATCACCACGAACGATCCGGTGAAGATTGCCGAAGACTTCGCCATGCTCCAGCACCTGGCGGACGGCCGCGTGGACCTCATCATGGGCCGCGGCAACACCGCCCCGGTGTACCCGTGGTTCGGCAAGAACATCCAGGACGGGATCGAGCTCGCGATCGAGAACTACGCCCTGCTGCGCCGCCTGTGGGACGAGGACACCGTGAACTGGAATGGCAAGTTCCGCACCCCGCTGCAGAACTTCACCTCCACGCCGCGCCCGCTGGACGACGTCCCGCCGTTCGTGTGGCACGGTTCCATCCGGAGCCCGCAGATCGCCGAACTCGCCGCCTACTACGGCGACGGCTTCTTCGCCAACAACATCTTCTGGCCCAAGGAGCACTACCAGCAGCTGATCGGCCTCTACCGTGAGCGCTACGAGCACTACGGCCACGGCAAGGCGGACCAGGCGATCGTGGGCCTTGGCGGCCAGTTCTTCATGCGCAAGAGCTCGCAGGACGCCGTCAAGGAATTCCGTCCGTACTTCGACAACGCGCCGGTATACGGCCATGGCCCGTCCCTGGAGGACTTCACCTCGCAGACCCCGCTGACGGTGGGCAGCCCGCAGGAAGTCATCGAGAAGACGCTGACCTTCCGCGAGTTCTTCGGCGACTACCAGCGCCAGCTCTTCCTGGTGGACCACGCGGGCCTGCCGCTGAAGACCGTGCTGGAGCAACTGGACCTGTTCGGCGAAGAGGTGCTGCCCGTGCTGCGCAAGGAGTACGCCGCACTCAAGCCAGCCCATGTGCCGGACGCCCCCACCCATGCCTCGCGGGTCGCGGCCAAGCTGGCTGAGATGGCGGGTGATCCGGCGGGCGCCGCCGTCGGCAACTCCGGAAGCGCCGAATGAGCAGTCCTACGCCGGCCGGCAGCACCCTGTCCGGCAAGGACGTACGCCTGGCCGCCGAAACCTGGGAGTCGCTGTTCCGCTCCCAGGTGGCGGTGATGCGCAGGCTGCAGTCCGGGCCGGCGTTCAAGAAGCTGCCCGTCAACGAGTACGACGTCCTGTTCACGCTCTCCCGCTGCCCCACCGGGAAGCTGCGCCTGAACGAGATCAACGACCACGTGCTGCTCAGCCAGTCGAGCCTGAGCCGGCTGGTGGACCGCCTGGAGAAACGCGGACTCGTGGAGCGCAGCATCGCGCCCGAGGACGGCCGCGGCGTCCTGCTCGGCCTCACCGAAGCCGGACTGGAACTGCAGAAGGAGATCGGGCGCGAGCACGTGCGCGACATCGCTGGGCTCCTGCTTCCGGCGCTCACCGCTGCCGAACAGCAGGAACTGATGCGGCTGACCGAGAAGTTGCGCTCGAATCTGCCGGGATGACGGGCCTGCCGGACTGACAGTGCTGCCGGAGCCGCCGTCGTCGTGAACCTTTAACCGAGGACGACGGCGGCGGCCGGGTCTTCCGCCGGAAGCGCGCCGGCGATCTCCGCGGTCACCTTGAGGGTCTTCAAAGAGAGGCTGCCGCCGACTGTGGAGAGGAACGCGGTGTCCGAGGAATCCCGTCCAGCGGTGATCCGCAGCATTGCCTCACGCGGAGCCAGGCCGGTGGGATCGATGACGTACCAGCTGCCGTCGAGGTGCGCCTCGGCCACTGCGTGGAAGTCCATCGGGTTCAGCCCCGGGGCATACACGGCCGTAAGCCGGGCAGGAATGTCCTTGGAACGCAGCAGGGCGATCGCCAGGTGCGCGAAGTCACGGCACACCCCGCGGCGGTGCAGCAGCGTCTCGACTGCGCCGTCCGTTCCACGGGAGGATCCGCTGACGTAGCGCAGCTCGCTGTTGACCCAGTCCCGGACCGCCTGCAACAGCTCGCGGCCGTGCAGCCCGCCGAATTCGGCGTAGGAGGTGGGCAGGAGCCGGTCCGATTCGGCGTAGCGGCTGGGCCGCACATAGCGGATGAGCTCCATCTTCGATGACTCGTCCGGCACGCCGCGGCCGGTCACCGTCGCCTGGTACTCGACCTCCACCTCGCTGGGTTCGGCGAATTCCATGTAGTGGAAGCGCCCGCCGTGATGATCCTGCAGCTCCGAGTAAGGCACGGCCTCACCACCCGTTGTGATGCTCAGTGTTTCTGTCATCGACGCGAAGCCGGGATTGCGTGCCACGGCGACCGCCATCGCCACCTTGGTGTTCGCGACGGTCTTGAAAACGAGCCGGGCGGTGACGTTGCGTTCCATGGATCTCCGGAGTGTCTCGCGGCGGAACAGCCCCCAGTGTCGCCGATGGTCGTGGAAGGCCGGATCCGCTTCCTACGGATTGACCTTCAGAGACAGTAGCATCCGTTGGACGTTTGCGAAGTCCGGGCTCTGTTCGACGTATTTGGCGGCCTGGCCCAGCGTGTCGAAGGACTTCGCGGGCGCCACCTTTTCGTCGGCGGCGAAGGCATGGACGGCCGGAAGATCCCCGAAGTAGATGTCGCCCTTGCCCGCGGGGCCCTGCACAACGTTCCGCAGCTGGCAGGCCTTGCCGTCCGTGCCGGCGACGAGGTTGGTGATGCCGTAGGAGCCAAAGAACTTGTAGCCCTGGATCACCCGGAACACCACGCGCGGCGAAATGGTCGCGTCCGTATCTGCATGCGGAATATCCAGCGGAACGCTGCTCAGCACCACGTAGTTCCGCTTCGCCGTCGGGGTGCAGGCCGGGACCTTTCCGGGCTGGAGGCCGGTATGCAGGGTGGCGATGTATTCGCCTTCGGCGTCCTTGACCTCCACCTTCAACGCCCCGGAGAGGGACCCGGCGTCGGGGGCAACCGACTGGGCGATCCATTCCTCCGGAAGTTCGAAACTGACCTTCTGGCCGGCGTCGCTGTATTTCTTCCAGCGGGCGGCGGTGGGCGCCGCCGTCGGCGTTCCGCCCGGTGTTCCTGACGCCGTCGGGCTGCCTGATGGCGCCGCCGCGGGCGGTGTGCCCGACGCCGCTGCGGAGCTTCCCGAGCCCGCCGTCCAGACCGGCCCGCTCTTGCTGTTTTCACTGCAGGCGGCCAGCCCTGCGGTGAGCAGAATGGCTGCCAGGACCAGACTTCCGTTCGCTACGCGGTTCCTGTTCATAGCCGCAAGCCTAGTATGGGTGGCATGGATGAGGAGTTGCGTGACGGCGACACGGGAGACGTGGCGGCAATGTCTGCCATGGACATCGCGGACTGGCGGCTGCGGACCTTCGCCCTCTATGACGAGGTCCGCCGGCTCGCCCGGGACGACCCTTTCCAGGCCCATGTGCACTGGCGCAGGACGCGTGACCACATGTTCGGAACCCACCCCGCTTCGGCGCTGACGCCTGCGGCCAAACAGGGGTTCACCGGGCTGGACACGGCAGACTACGATCCCGCGTTCCGCTTCCACGCCCGGCTCTCCCCTGCAGACGCCGGACAGGAAATGACCGTCAGGACAGGGACCGACGGCGACGTTCCCTTCCGCCGGCTGGGCACCTTCGAACTGCCCGGCCTGGGTTCCCTGGCGGTCTGGCGGCTGCGCAGCTACGGCGGCGGGATCTTCGTGCCATTCCGGGATGCCACCTCAGGCCGGGACGGCGGAAGCTACGGCGCCGGACGATACCTGATCGACACGATCAAGGGCGCTTTCCACGGTATGCGGGGCAGCGGGCCGGACGAGGAGTTCATCCTGGACTTCAACTTCGCCTACAACCCGTCCTGCGCCTACAACGAGGCCTGGGCCTGCCCGCTGGCCGGGCCGGACAACCGGCTGGCGGTCGAGGTGCCGGTGGGCGAACTGTACGTTCCGGCGTTGGCCGAGCAGCCTTAAGGCAACGGTAAGGATTCCGGCCGGGCAGGACCACCCAGCCGCGCTTAGCCTTGATCCATGGAGATGAGGGCATTCCTGCGGCACAACAAGGTCATTGCCGCCGTCGCGGCGGCCGTGACCGTTGCCCTGCTGGTGGTGGCAGCAGCCCTCTTCCAACCGTGGCGGCTGTTCACCAGCAGCACGATCGATGAGGCGCTTCCCGGCGCAACAATACCTCCGCCGGGCGGCACGGCGGCGGCTGAGCCCACGGGCCCGGCTCCGTCGTCGGGCAGTCGCGCGGCCACCCTTCCCCCGAAGCCCGCCGCGCTCCCGTCGGTGATCGCCAGCGGCGCCTTCGTTTCCCAGGAGCACCCCACCTCCGGGACGGCGAGCCTGGTGAGGCTTCCCGACGGCGGGCTGCTCCTGCGCCTGGAAGGCCTCGCCAGCAGCGACGGTCCGGACGTCAAGGTCTGGCTGAGCAGCCAGGCGGCCGGCGGGGACTGGTTCAAATACCGTTCCGGCAAATGGCTGGACCTCGGGCAGGTGAAGGCCACTCACGGCAACCAGAACTACCCGGTCCCGAAAGGCGCGGACATCTCCGGGCTCAACACGGTGGTCCTGTGGTGCGACCGGTTCAGCGTGGCATTCGGTTCGGCCGCGCTGACGTAGGGCGGCGGCCGGACGGAAGCGCGCGGGTCGCCCCTCAAGAGGGACGACCCGCGCGTCGGGATAATGACAGGTTGGTAAGGCTCAGTCGAAGCCGTGGCAGTAGACCTTGCGGATGGTCTCGATGACCTCCCAGCGGCCGGTCCAGCCCTTCGGCTGAACGACAACGTCGCCGGCCTTGACCTCGTAGACGTTACCGGTGGCGCCGTCGGTGACAGTCACGCGACCGCTCACGATATAGCACAACTCTGTGTCCTCGCGAGGGGTTATGTTCCAGCCGCCGGGTTGGCATTCCCAGACTCCGGTTTTGACTTCGGTGTCGAACTTCAGGATCGCCGTCTTCGGATCACCTGAGTCGTATCCGGCACGGTGGCCATTGGGCTCGAGTTCGCCCTGAATCTTATCCGCAGGGACGTATACGTACGGACGCATGCTCATTCCTTCCACTGGATTGTGTATTGTTGACAATCCTACTTCATCGATCAGTAGGCGTCCATCACAATCCCGGTTCGAAACCGTCCTCCTTGGCATTGCTGTCGCCGGTCGGCACCCCTCCGAAGCTCAGGCCGGCCTCCAGCCTGGGATTCCGGGACCTCATTATGTTGGACCATTATGTTGGACCGCGGCGCGGAACCCTTCGCCAAGGGCTACGACATCTTCACTGTGAAGTCCCTGGACGAGCTCAACAAGCACCTCGGGCTCTGAAGCCGGTTCAAGATCCCAGGTCCCAGCCGGGGCGGGCCGCGTTCGGGCCTGCCGGGTTGATGTGCAAGGCTTGAACCATGGACCCTGCCGCACCGTCGCTCGAACCGCTGCGGCAATCCCCGCCGGAAGCCCGCCCAAGCCACCGTCACAGAGGCCTGCTCCGCTACCCGGTGCTGCGGCAGCTGCTGCGCTTCACCGGCGTCGGGATCATCTGTACTGCCAGTTCCCTGGCACTGTACGCGCTGCTCCGGCCGGTGCTCGGACCGCAATTCGCGAACGCGGCCGCCCTGATCATCACCTCGGTCATGAACACTTCGCTCAACCGGCGCCTGACCTTCAAGATCACCGGCGGGCGCAAGCGCCTGCAGGACCACCTCAACGGCCTGCTTGTCATCGCCGTCGCGCTCATCATCACCGGCGGAAGCCTCGGTGTACTGCACGCGTTCAGGCCGGAGGCCACCGTGACCGAGGAGCTCTGGACCACCACTTTGTCCGGCTTCCTCGCCACGGCCGTGCGGTTCACCATGCTGCGGCACTGGATTTTCCGCCGGGCGCGGCACGCCTGAGCGCTCTCTCCCAACCAGCTCGCATTTAAGGCCGTTTTGTGCGTCAAAACGGCCTTAACTGCGAGTCAGTTGGGTCAGCGGCGGCCGATCCCCATCACGCTGCCCACGGCGTCGCCCACCGCTGCGGCGGCCTGCCCGAGTTCCGCTTCGGTCACCGCGGACGTGAAGCTGAAGCGCACGGCCGTCTGCGCGAGTTCCGCTTCGAGGCCGAGGGCCAGCAATACAGGCGACGGCGCGTCCGATCCGGCAGCACAGGCCGAACCGCTGGAGCAGACCACGCCGCGGCGTTCGAGTTCCAGCAGCACGGACTCCCCGCTGGTGCCGGGGAAGCAGAACGACGCCACGGAGGGCAGCCGTTGTTCGGGGTGGCCGGTCAGCACGGCCCCGGGCACAGCCTCCATGACAGCCCGGATGAACGCGTCCCGCAGCGCAGCCACGTGCGCGGCAAGGAGCTGCTGTTCTTCCGCCGCGAGGGTCAGTGCCGTCGCAAGGGCCACAGCGCCGGCGACGTTTTCCGTGCCCGAGCGGCGCCCGCGTTCCTGTCCGCCGCCGTGGACCAGGGGCTCGATCCTCAGCCGCCCCTTCGCGAAGAGCACGCCCGAGCCCTTGGGCGCCCCGAGTTTGTGCCCGGAAATGCTGAGCGCGTCCACGCCGAGATCCTTGACGCCGAGGGGCAGCCAGCCTGCGGCCTGGACGGCGTCGGTGTGGAACGGGATGCCCCTTCCTGCCGCGAGCGCTGCCAGTTCGGGGACCGGCTGCACCGTGCCCACCTCGTTATTGGCGTACATGATGCTGGCGAGCGCGGTCTCCGGACGCAGCACGGCGGCGAAGGCCTCCGGGGTGACCAACCCGTGGCCGTCCACCGGGACGAGGTCGACCGTGAAGCCGTGCACGCGCCGCAGGTAGTCCGCGGATTCCTCGACGGCGGGATGCTCGATCGCGCTGATCGCCACCCGGTCCAGCGACGGATCGGCAGCCCGGCGTGCCAGCGCAGTTCCCTTGACTGCCAGGTTGTCCGCCTCGGTACCGCCCGAAGTGAAGGTCACCTCTCCCGGCCGGCAGCCCAGGACCTTCGCGACGGCGGCCCGCGCCGCGGCGAGCGCGTCGGCCGCAGCCTCGCCCAGGCTGTGGTGGCTGGAGGGGTTGCCGAACTCGCCGCTCAGATACGGCCACATCGCATCGAGCACCTCCCGGCGCACGGGGGTGGTGGCGGCGGCATCGAGGAAAATCATGTCTGCCTAGGAAACGTCCGCCGGAACGTCCAGGCTGACGTCCAGGCCCAGGTCCAGGGCGGCGACGCTGTGGGTCAGCCCGCCGATTGAAATGACGTCCACACCGGCGGCGGCGATGTCCGCCACGGTGGACAGGTTGACGTTGCCGCTGGCTTCCACGACGGCCCGGCCTGCCACCTGCTGCACGCCGGCACGGAGCTCGTCGATGCTGAAGTTGTCCAGCATGATGGTGTCCACGCCGGCGGCCAGCACGGGTTCGATCTGCTCGGCGCTGTCCACTTCGACCTCGAAATGGGTGGTGTGGCCCAGCTGCGCCTTGGCCGTCGCCAGCAGTGCGGTGAGCTTGCCTGCGTCCCCTCCTGTCATGACGGCCAGGTGGTTGTCCTTGGCCAGCACGGCGTCGGACAGGCTGTAGCGGTGGTTCGCTCCCCCGCCGCAGCGCACCGCGTAGCGTTCCAGGACCCGGAGCCCCGGAGTGGTCTTGCGGGTGTCCGTAATCCGGGCGTTGGTGCCTTCGACCAGCCGGACGAACTCCGCGGTCTTCGTGGCGATCGCGCTCATCCGCTGGACCAGGTTCAGGCCCACGCGCTCGGCAAGCAGCACCGAGCGGGCCCGGCCGCTGACCCGGGCGAGGTGCGTCCCGGCGTCGAACGCTGCTCCCTCCTGCACCAGCAGCTCAACCTCGGTTTCCGGGTCGATCAGGAGCATGGCGTCGCGGAAGACGGTGCCGCCGCTGAAGACGCCGGGCACGCGGGCGTTCAGCAGGGCAGTGGCACGGGCCTCGGCCGGGATGAGCAGCTGGGAGGTGATGTCCCCGTTGGGTGCGTCCTCGGCGAACGCGCGCTCAAGGATGTCGCGAACGGCGGCTGCGGGGAGGGACAGGCTAGTCAAGGATCAAGCTCGCTTTCCGGCTCATGGTGTAACGCTTGTCAGTGATTTCGGCAGCAGGATCGTCGACGGCGGCGGCTTCCTCCCGCGAATCGTTGCGGTAGTGGGCACCCAGGGAGGTCCGCCGTTCCCGGGCGGCGTGCACCAGCAGTTGTGCCGCCAGCAGGATGTTGGCGTCCTCGTGTTCCCGGGGGTCCAGAGAATCGGGCATCGTTTCCGGATCCGCAACATCCGCCCAGGAGCTCAGGGCGGCTGCCGCTTCGTCCAGATCCGTACCGCTGCGAAGCACCCCGGCTTTGGCCGTCATAAGGCGTCGCAGGGCACCCCGTGCGAATGCCACCTGATCAGCGGGCGGTTCGGGAGGTCCCGCAAGCGCCGTTGTTGCGTGACGGTCCGGGTCGGCCGCCGAGCTTGCGAGGCGTTCGCCGACGCGAGACCGGAGCGCAGGCGCCGAGGGATCTGTCGAACCGCCACCCAGGAACCCTTCGACGGCCCGCCGCCCGAACACAAGTCCCTCAAGCAGCGAGTTGCTGGCCAGCCGGTTGGCGCCTTGCACTCCGGTGCACGCCACTTCGCCGGCGGCCAGCAGGCCGGGCACCGAAGTCCGGCCGTGCAGGTCGGTCACCACACCGCCCATCCAGTAGTGGGCCGCCGGTGCCACGGGAACCAGTTCGCGGGTCCAGTCGACGCCGGCTTCGCGGGTGCGCGCGGTAATGGTCGGGAAGCGCCGGGCAAGGAAGCCTTGGCCGTGGCGTTCCTCGATGACGCGGGCGTCCAGGAAGACGTGGCCGTTGGGCTCGCCGAGGGCTGCCAGGTGCAGGGCGATGCTGCGGGAGACGACGTCGCGCGGGGCCAGTTCGGCGTCGGGGTGGTAGGCGGGCATGAACCGTTCGCCGTGTGCGTCCACCAGGATGGCGCCTTCGCCCCGCACCGCCTCGGAGATAAGCAAGGGCTCGCTTCCCGAAGGTTCCCGGGCGTCCTCGGCAAGCACCATGCTGGTGGGGTGGAACTGGAAGAACTCGAGGTCCGCAACGCTGGCCCCGGCGCGCCAGGCAAGGGCCAGCCCGTCCGCGGTGGCCACCGAAGGGTTGGTGGTCTTGGCGAACAAACGGCCTGCTCCCCCGGTGGCCAGCAGCACGGCGTCGGCGTGGCAGCCCAGTGCGCGGCCGTCGTGGATGAAGTTAACCCCGGTGACGCGGCCAAGATCCTGGGACAAGGAGGTCACGTGCGCGTGGCCGATCACCTGGATCCGGCCAGCAGCCTGGGCGTCCAGGACCGCTCGGATGAGCGCCCGGGCGACTCCGGCGCCGGTGGCGTCCCCGCCGGCGTGCAGGATGCGCGGGGCGGAGTGGGCGGCCTCGATCCCCAGGGCGGGGTCGCCGTCGTCGTCCAGGTCGAAACGGACACCGAAGCGCCCGAGTCCGGCGATGTCCAGGCGCGCCTCGGTGCACAGCACCCGCACGGCTTCCGCATCGCAGTGCCCGCCGCCGGCCTTGAGGGTGTCGGCAATGTGCGCCGCGACCGTGTCCCCGGGCGCCGGTTCGTCCAGGACGGCCGAAATGCCACCCTGCGCGAAGTAGGTGTTGCTGTCGGCGAGCGCGCCCTTGCTGAGCAGCACCACGTCGGCGCCGCCCTCGGCGGCGAGCAGTGCGGAGTACAGCCCGGCGATGCCGCTCCCGACGACGATCAAGCGCTTGCGCCGCTGTGCTGCAGCAGGGCGCCCTGCTGCAAGGCCATGTGCAGTCATGTAAGCCTCATTCCGGCGTTTGGGATCAGGGGCGGGCCGCCAGCATGCGCTCAAGCGCAATCTTGGCGTTGGCCTGCACGGAGTCGTCCACGGTGATGCGGTTGACGATGCGTCCTTCGACGAGTTCCTCCAGCACCCATGCGAGGTAGCCGGGGTGGATGCGGTACATCGTGGAGCACGGGCAGATGACCGGGTCCAGGCAGAAAATGGTGTGCTGCGGGTTTTCTGCCGCGAGTCGGTTCACCATGTTGATTTCGGTCCCGACCGCGAAGGTGGTGGGCTCGGTGGCCGCCGCGATGGCCTTCTTGATGAAGTCGGTGGAACCTGCGCCGTCCGCGGCGTCCACGACCTCCATGGGGCATTCAGGGTGCACGATGACATTGACGCCCGGGTAATCGGCGCGGGCCTTCTCGATCTGGGCGACGTTGAAGCGCTTGTGGACCGAGCAGAATCCGTGCCACAGGATCACGCGGGAGTCGAGCAGGGCCTGCTCGTCGTTGCCGCCCAGTTCGTTGCGCGGGTTCCACATGGGCATCTGCTCGAGCGGGACGCCCAGCGCCTTGGCGGTGTTCCGGCCGAGGTGCTGGTCCGGGAAGAACAGCACGCGCTGGCCGCGTTCGAAGGCCCATTCAAGCACGGTCTTCGCGTTCGAGGAGGTGCAGACGATGCCGCCGTTGCGCCCGCAGAAAGCCTTGAGGGCTGCGGAGGAGTTCATGTAGGTGACAGGGATGACCGGGACGCGGCCGGCGTCGTCGGGCTCGGTGCCGAAGATTTCCTCGAGCTGTTCCCAGCACTCCTCCACAGAGTCTTCATCCGCCATGTCCGCCATGGAGCAGCCGGCTGCGAGGTTGGGCAGGATCACGGCCTGCTCCGGGGCGGAGAGGATGTCCGCGGTTTCGGCCATGAAGTGCACGCCGCAGAAGATGATCGCCTCGGCGTCGGGACGGGTGAGGGCGGCGTTGGCCAGCTGGAAGGAGTCGCCGACGAAGTCCGCGTACTGCACCACTTCGTCGCGCTGGTAGAAGTGGCCCAGGATCACGGCCCTGCTGCCGAGCTTCTCCTTGGCGGCGCGGATGCGGGCGTCGAGTTCGGCGTCGCTGGCCAGCTTGTATTCTTCCGGCAGCTGGCCCTGGCGCGGAGTGCTGCGCGGTGCGGCATCGGCACTGGACGCGCCGGGTCCGTAGGCAGGGATTCCGGCGCGGGACTCGGCGAGGTCGTACTCCCACGGCCCCTTGGCGAGGGCAGGGCTGCACGTTGAACCGGCCACGGAGCGGCCATTCTCCGCTTCCTCGCGGGTGATCAGCTGGATGGCGGTGTTGACGCTGCTCATGGTGTGCTCCTGTTGTCTGGCCCGAGGCCGGGTGTTCCGGTAAAGCGGTAGAGGCGGGGCGGGCGGTGTTTACAGCCCTGGAGGTATTCGCCGGTTTCTTCGATCTCCGGCGCGGACTTGAGTTGGCGCCGGAAGTTGGCCGGATCCAACGGCCGGTCAAGCACGGCCTCGTAGACCTCCCTGACCTGGGCGAGCGTGAAGTATTCACCGAGGAAGTGGTAGGCGATGGAGCCGTAGGCCATCTTGTTCCGCAGCCGCCACAGGGCGTAGTCCACTATCGCGTTGTGGTCGAAGGCGAGCTGGTCGAGCTTGTCGGCGCGGAACCAGCGGACGTTTTCCGACTCGTCGGCCAGGGCAGCCTCGGTGGGCTGGACCAGTGCCCAGTAGACGATCGAGACCACGCGCTGGCTCGGCGAACGGTGCAGGCCACCGAAGGCATAGAGCTGCTCGACGTATTCGGGGGCCAGGCCCGTGGTCTCCAGCAGGTTCCTGGAGGCGGCGTCCTGCAACGATTCGTCATGGGTGAGTGGCCCGCCGGGGAGCGCCCACATCTCCTTGAACGGCTCGCGGATCCGCCGCACGAGCGGCAGCCACAAGGTGGGCCGGCCCGAGCTTTCGCTGGGGCGCAGGGCGAAGATCACCGTGGAGATGGCCAGCGACGGCGGCGCGAGCCGGCGCTCGGAGACATTGGCCGAGTTCGTGAACACCTTTCACCCGCTTCCTTGCCTGGTGCCCGCCTGGCGGCTGGATTAGTTATGGTCAAGATGACTCTAACTAATGGTAGGACCCGGCCCCGCTCTTGCCAAATGTTTCTGTCCGGACCGAAACGCGGTAAATTCGACAAGTCCCCTAAGGGCAAGTACACAATCCGAGGAAAACAAGGCATACACGAATGACAACGAAGTCCACTGGTGTTATCCCATCCACTCCTTCGACAGGCCTTGGCCATGCGATGAAACCGCGCCAGCTGACCATGATGGGCCTGGGCAGCGCAATCGGCGCCGGACTGTTCCTGGGTTCGGGTGCCGGAGTCCAGGCCGCGGGGCCCGCCGTCCTGATCTCCTATCTCGTGGCGGGCACGCTGATCATCCTGGTGATGTGGGCCCTGGGCGAGATGGCGGCAGCGAACCCCAACAGCGGCGCCTTCTCCGTCTACGCCGAAAAGGCCATGGGAAAAACCGCGGGCTCCACGGTGGGCTGGCTGTGGTGGCTGCAGCTGGTGGTGGTGATCGCTGCGGAGGCACTCGGCGCCGCCGGCCTCCTGTTTTCGGTATGGCCGGTGGTGCCGGTCTGGATCCTTGCCCTGGTGTTCATGACCCTTTTCACCGCCATCAACCTGGCGGGCGTCCGCAGCTTCGGTGAATTCGAGTTCTGGTTCGCCATCCTGAAGGTCGCCGCCATCGTGGTCTTCCTCCTGATTGGCGCGGCCCTGCTTTTCGGCTGGCTCCCCGGAGCCACCTCCCCCGGCCTTGGAAACATCACCCGAAACTTCGCCCCTGCCGGCTGGAGCGGCATCGCGGCCGCCCTCTTCGTGGTCATCTTCGCCTTCGGCGGTACCGAGATCGTCAGCGTCGCCGCTGCGGAGACCGAAGACCCTGTCCACAGCGTCGGGCAGGCAATCCGCACGGTGCTCTGGCGCATCCTGGTGTTCTACATCGGCTCCGTCTTCGTCATCGCTGCCGTCCTTCCCACCGGCTCGGAGGGCCTCAAGTCGCCTTTCGCTGGCGTCCTGGACCTGGCAGGCATCCCGGGTGCCGGAACCGCGATCACGCTCGTCGCCGTCGTCGCCCTGCTTTCGGCACTGAACGCCAACCTCTACGGGGCGTCCCGCATGGTGTTCTCGCTGTCCGAGCGCGGCGAGGCCCCGGCCTTCCTCTCACAGCTGCGCGGCAAGCAGGTTCCCATGGCCGCCGTCGGGGTTTCGGTTGCCTTCGGTTTCATCGCCACGGTGCTCGAACTGCTCTTCCCGGAGAAGGTGCTGCCCGCCCTGCTCAACCTGGTGGGCTCCACCTGCCTGGTGGTCTGGGGCAGCGCGCTGGTTTCCCAGCTCATCCTGCGCCGGCGGGCCGACCGCGAGGGCACCGAGCTGCCGCTGCGCATGAAGGGCTTCCCCGCCCTCACTGTCTTCGGCCTGGTGCTGCTGGCGATCGTCTTCGCGGTCGGTTTCTCCAACCCGGAAAGCGCCGGACAGCTGGTAGCCACCTTCCTTTTGATTGCGGGCATCGCGGCCGCCTGCCGGGTAGGCGAACGGGTCAAGGCCGCCCGGGCAACAAGCCACGCAAACTGACGCGGCTTCCCCTTGTTCGGGGGTATCGTGGGCACTGTTCCAGCAGAAGACGCACCGAAGCGCCGGGTACGCCTGGGCGCCGTACATGATGAGGACTGAGGCCATGACGGGCAGGCACACAGGAGAACTCCACCACACCGTGGAAGGGACCGACCCGGGCTTGTTCGTCGAGGTCCATGAGCCCGCCGAAGACAAGGATGCCGGCCTCCGCCCCGTCCTGCTGATCCACGGCTTCTCCTCCTCGGGCAAGCTCAACTGGTCCGACACCGGCTGGGTCACCGCACTGCAGGAGGCCGGGCGCCGGGTCATCGTGGTGGACCTACCCGGGCACGGGCGCAGCGGCTCGCCCGAAGACCTGGATTCCTACACTCCGAGCAGGATCCGGGCGGACCTGCTGCAGATAGTGTCCGACGCCGGCGCCCGCCCGCTGCGCGACGGCGATCCTTCCAGCGGCCTGGACGTAGTGGGCTACTCACTGGGTTCCCGGCTCGCCTGGGAGTTCGGCGCCACCCAGCCCGAACTCGTGCACCGAGTGGTGCTCGGCGGGCCGAACACGGAAGATCCGCTGGCGGCCTTCGACCTTGCGGCGGCGCAGCGGCACCTCGCCGACGGAACGCCGATCGCGGATGAGTCGACGGCGGAACTGCTCAAGATGGCCCAGCTGCTGCCGAGCAACGACCTCTTTGCCCTGCTGTCCCTCATCGAGGCCATCAAGGGCGAACCGTTCGACCCCGCCGAGGCCGCGCCCCACATGCCGGTGCTGCTGGTGGCCGGCGAAAAGGACGAACGGGCGGCCACCATGCCCGAGCTGGCCGCGATTGCCGCCCGCTCCGGCAGCATGGCCGAGCAGCTGCTCATTCCAGGGCGCAACCACGCCAACGCCATCACCAGCCGCGCGTTCAAGGACGCCGCCATTGGTTTCCTCGGCGTCTGAGCGGACGGTCTGATGGGCATGCGCTTCAAGGACCGGACGGAGGCCGGGCACCGCCTCGCCGCCGCCCTTCCGCAACTCCGGGAGCGCCCGGACACTATCCTGCTTGGCCTGGCCAGGGGCGGGATTCCCGTGGCCGCTTCCGCTGCCGCCAGCCTGTATCAGCCTTACGGCGCGGTGCTCGTGCGCAAGCTCGGCATTCCGGGCCGCGACGAAACCGCCTTCGGTGCCCTGGCGTGGTCCAACGGCAGGATCGTCCGCATGCTCAACCGCCCCCTGCTGGACCGCATGCTCCGGCATGGCATCAGCCGGGAGGCGGTGGACGCCGTCGAGGCCCGCGAGCGCACCGAACTGCTCCGCCGGGTGGACAGCTACCCGCGGGTGGGCTTCGACGTCGCGGGCAAAACCGTGGTGCTTGTCGACGACGGCCTGGCCACCGGGGCCACCATGCGGGCGGCAATCGAGGGTGTCCGGGCCGGCGGTCCCGCGGCGGTGATTGCCGCGGTCCCTGTCGCCTCCCTTGAGGCGCAGGCCTCGATCGCCAGGGTCTGCGACCTCTCCTTTGCCCTCTACACGCCTGGCAAGTTCCGCGCGGTGGGTTCCTTCTATGAGCATTTCGAACAGTTGAGCGACGACGACGCCGTGAAACTCCTCCGGGAAGCCGGCTAGCCTCGGCGGCCGGCAGCAAAGGGGTGGGGGCCCTCCGGGCCGCCCCCCCCGGCCATGTTGCTGCCGGGTTGCCGTCAGTGGGCACTGAAGCCCAGCGGGCGGCCCCTGGTTTCCTTTGCGAGCACCACGCCGGCAGCGGAAATCACGCACAGCACCATGATGTAGATGCCCACGGAGCCGGACCAGCCGGTGTTGTCCAGGAGGGCCTGGGCGATCACGGGTGCGAAGGCACCACCAAGGACGGAGCCCAGGGCGTAGCCGATCGAAATGCCCGAGTAGCGGACCTGGGCCGGGAACATCTCGGCGTACATTGCGGACATCGGGCCATAGGACAGGCCCAGGCCGATGGTGAGCACGAAGAGCGCCGTTCCGTAGAGCACGATGTCCTTCGCGTCGATCAGGGCGAACATCGGGATCATCCAGGCGAACACGATCGCATAGCCGGCCAGGAAGGTCTTCACGCGGCCGATCTTGTCCGACAGCCAGCCGCCCACCATGGTGAAGATGAGCCACCCGAAGGATGCCAGCGTAGTGGCCAGGAGCACCTGGGCGGACGGCATCTTGAGCGCCTTGTTGGCGTAGGAGATGAAGAAGGCGATCAGGAGGTAGCCTGCGGCGTTGTTGGCGATGAAGATCAGCGCAGCCAGCACCACTTCCTTGGAGTTCCTTCGGAACAACTCACCCAGGGGCGCCCGGCTCTCTGCCTTGCGCTGGGCGATCTCCTTGAACACGGGGCTCTCGCCGACGGCCCGGCGGATCAGGTATCCCACCACGATCAGCACCACGGAAAGCAGGAACGGGACGCGCCAGCCCCAGGCCGTGAAGTCGGCCTCGGACATCCCGGACTTCAGCATGGTGAGCAGGCCGGTTGCCAGGATCATGCCGATGGGTACGCCGATCTGCGGGTAGGCGCCGAACAGGCCGCGCTTGGAAACCGGCGCGTGTTCCACAGCCATCAGCGCGGCACCGCCCCATTCGCCGCCGGCGGAGAAGCCCTGCATGACGCGGAGGGCGATCAGCAGCACCGGAGCCCAGGCGCCGATGGCGCTGTAGCCGGGCAGCAGGCCGATGAGCGCGGTGGCTGCGCCCATCATCACGAGGGTCATGACCAGCACCGCCTTGCGGCCCAGCCGGTCACCAAGGTGGCCCGCCACGAAGGCGCCAAGGGGGCGGAACAGGAAGCTGATGCCGATGGTGGCGAACGACAGGATCTGCGCCAGGCCCGGATTGGACTCGTTCAGCGGCGTGAGGAACAGCGGGCCGAGCAGGGTGGCCGTGAGCTGGGCGAAGATGAAGAAGTCATACCACTCGATGGTGGTGCCTACCAGGGTTCCGGCAAGCACCCTGCGTTCTTCACGCTTGCTGCTGGGACCTGAGGGGGCATCGACAGATGAAGTTGCAGTCATTGAAACTCCGATGGTGGGGGTGCGGGAGGCCAGGTCCGCGGTTTGAATTACCGACAGAACGGTCAGTTGGAATAGCGTACTACATGGACTGTGAGGCGCAACACGTCCTCCTGCGCCCCGCAGCCTGCCGGCGGGAATCCCACAGCCGCCGCGTCGCGGTCGGCGGAGGGCCGCGTCGGGGTCGGCGGACGGCCATTGCGCGGACCGCGGCCATAGGATGGAGCCCATGATGTCTCCCAACGCGGCGAGCAGCCGGAACGAGACCGCCGCAACGGTGTCGCCGTCGCAGACCCTGTCCCGCGGCATCCAGGCACTCGAAATCCTGGCGGCCGCCGAACGTTCCCTCACGATCGCCGAGCTCGCCGCGGCCCTCGGCGTGCACCGCTCCGTGGCCTACCGCATCCTGCGCACCTTGGAGGACCATTCGTTGCTGGTCCGTGACGACGCCGGCCGCGTGCAGCCGGGACCCGGCCTTGCCGTCCTCGCCCGCGGGGTGTCCCGCAACCTCCAGACGGCGGCCCTTCCCGAACTCACGCAGCTTGCCAACACGTACAACATGACGGCCTTCGTTGCCGTGTGGGACCACCAGGACTGCGTCACCTTGGTGACAGTGGAGCCGCGCCACTCTGCTGCGACCCTGGTCCAGCATCCCGGCACACGGCATCCCGCGAACGTGGGGGCTCCGGGAATCGCGATCCAGTCAACCATGAGCCCGGAGCAATGGAACGCCCTGGCGCCCGGACTGCCCTACCGTGTGGAGGCCGCCGAGGCCCAGCGGCTCGGTTACGCGGCAAGCCACGACGAGGTCATCGAGGGGCTTTCCTCGCTGGCCGCACCCATCCATGTTCCGGGCGGCCGCCCGGCCGCGATCGCCGTCGTATACATCCGGCGCGACCAGGATGAGGCAGCCGTCGGGCAGGCGCTCGCGGCAAGCGCGGCACGGATCGAAAGCCAGCTTTCCTGAAGTGTAGAATTGCGGGCAAGCTCACACCCGCCGGCTCCCGTTCCCAGAGGGCCACCGGCGCACATCGGGGCCGCTAGAAGGAGTTCCATGACTGCCGTGGCCGAAACCGCCGCCTCCGCAGTGCACACCGTCGTGGCAGACAGTTTCCAGGACTGGAACCGTGCCATTTCGAAGTCCTTTGTGCCGCTGATGGTCCGGGACAACGGGGCAACGGAATTCCACGGAACCATGCGGTCACGGGTCCTGGGCAACATCTCGGTGGTGGAGGTGACGGCTGGGCGGCACACCGTGGTCCGCACTCCGGCCCTGATCGCCAAGTCCGCCGCACGCTACTTCAAGCTCAGCATCCAGCTCACCGGCACGGGAACCCTGATCCAGGACGAGCGCGAAGCGGTCCTGGCGGCCGGGGACCTGGCCATCTATGACACCTCGCGGCCTTACGAACTGCGCTTCGACGGCGACTTCCGCAGCCTTGTACTGATGTTCCCGCACGAACAGCTGGACCTTCCGGCAGGCGCGATGGAACACGTGACGGCGCTGCGCATGCCGGGCGACGAGGGCCTGGGCGAACTCATCAGCCCGTTCCTGGTCCGGCTGGCGGATAACCTCGAAGCCCTGTCCGGCACCAACGGCCTGCGGCTGGCCCACAACGCCCTGGACCTGGTCACCACGCTGTTCAACGGTGAACTGGACCAGCTGGTGGACACTGGCCGCGATCCCCACCAGGTGCTGCTCAGCCGGATCCACGATTACATCGAAGCCAACCTCGGCGACCCCGCGCTGGGCCCCGGATCCATCGCCGCGGCCCACTACATTTCGACCCGGCACCTGCACGATCTGTTCCAGGAAATAGGCACCACCGTGGCCGCTTCCATCCGCCAGCGGCGCCTGGAGCGGTGCCGCCGCGACCTGCGCGACCCCGTGCTGGCGGACCGGCCTGTCACCGCCATCGCGGCCCGCTGGGGATTCACCGACGCAGCGCACTTCAGCCGGATCTTCCGGGCCGCGTTCGGAAACTCCCCCACGGGGTACCGCAACGAGGGTTAGGCTCCCGGGCCCCGGCCGCCGTCGGCCTGCTTCGCCTTGCCGCTCCGCAGCAACACCCCGGCAAACGCACCAAGCACGGCCAGCGCCGCCGCTGATGCAAGGGAGACCACGAAGGCGGCCGTGAAGCCCTGGCTCTGCGCCATCTGCCCGGCCAGGAAGGCGCCCAGTGCCGTACCGGCGACGATGCCGCTGGCCAGGGCCGTCATGACCGTCGCCATCCGGCCAGCCGGCGCTACCAACCCGCCGATGCTGAACACCGTGACCATCACCGGGCCCACGGGGATGCCGAGCACCAGCAGGACCACCACCATCGACCAGATTCCGGCAGGCAGGAACAACAGCAGCGAGAGTGCCGCCATCAGCGCCGCTGCCGAGATCCAGCGGGCCGTCAACTCGAAACGACGGGGCCAGTAGGCCACCGAAAGCGCGGCAACGGCCGAGCTCAGGCCCATGGCTGCGTACATCAGGCCGGCGATTTCCGCCGTCGCGAACTGCGCGGAAAAGGCGCTGAGCGCGTTCTGCAGGGAGCCGAAGAACGTGCCCATGCAGACCATCGCGAGCACAGCCACCATCACCTTGAGCCAGGCGAGCGCCCCGGCCCGGACTCCCGGCTTCTTTTCCGGGTGCTGCCCGACGCCGGCCTCCGCCTTGCGCCTGGCCGCCACCACGGCCAGATGTGAAGGATGGACGGCAAACGCCGGAACGAGGGTCGCCGTTAGGACGGCGGCGAGGGCCAGCGGGAGCCAGGGAACGAAGATGCTCGCCAGCAGGCCGACCAGGGCAGGTCCGAGGACGAAAGTGAATTCGTCGGCCGTGCCCTCGTACGACAACGCGGTGTCCAGCTCGGCGCGCCGGGTTGCGACGCTGCCCGGGGCACGGCCGGTCCCGGGCTCCCCGCCTGTTCCGCCGGGTTCCTTGGCAGTCAGCTCGCGGGTGGTGAGCGCCATCCAACGCACGCGGGCCATCGGACCGACCTGGGGGCAGCTGGCGCCGGAAAGCAAAGCGGTGATGACCACCGCGGCACCGTCGGCCGGGGTGCCAAAGCCCGGCGTAAGGTAGGCCGCGAGGATCAGGGCAACAACTGCCAAGGTGTTGACCGCCGCGGCGACGAGCAGGACAATCCGCTGCCCGACGCGGTCTGCCAGGGACCCGAGCACCGGTGCTCCTACGGCCGAGCCGATGCCGACGGCGCCGGCGGCGAGGCCGCCGATCGCGTAGGAATGGCTCACCGCCGTCGCGAGGGTGAGGGCACCGACAGTCAGCA
The DNA here is from genome assembly GCF_047977865.1 of Curtobacterium sp. LFS079. Classification (NCBI taxonomy): domain Bacteria; kingdom Bacillati; phylum Actinomycetota; class Actinomycetes; order Micrococcales; family Microbacteriaceae; genus Curtobacterium; species Curtobacterium sp. LFS079. The sequence continues at coordinate 144,252 of NZ_JBFPFO010000005.1, read as the reverse complement.
TCGCCAAGGGGAGGCGGGCAAAGAGCGCGATCGGCAGAAATCCGGGGCCCGCGAGTTCCGGGAGCCGGGCAAAGCGGCCGGGCAGGCGCGAACGGCGGGGCAGGCCGGAACCGTGGGGGGACGCGGCCGCGGTGGTTGCGGCAGCTGAGGATGGGGTGGCGACGTTGGCCGCCGCGGGCTGGGGAGGCAGGGTTTTCATGTTTCCGGGTTCGCTAAGAGGTGCGCATCGTCCCTCCTCCCGATGCGCGCGACCCGGTGTAACCCGGCAATTCTACCGGACGCCCGCCTCCAGCACCCGCACGGTGGAACCGTTCCGGCCCTTCTCAACCTGCAGCTGGCTGGCGATGCGCTGCTTCATTTCCGCAACATGGCTCACCAGGCCGACCACCCGGCCCCCGTCCCGCAGTCCTTCGAGGGCATCCATGACCTGTTCGAGGGCCTGTTCGTCGAGGCTGCCGAACCCCTCGTCGACGAAGAGTGTCTCGATGTCCACTCCACCCGCCTCCTGCTGGACGACGTCCGCAAGCCCGAGTGCCAGGGACAGCGAAGCCATGAAGGACTCGCCGCCGGAAAGGGTGGCGGTGTCCCGGTGCTGGCCGGTCCATTCGTCAACGACTTCAAGGCCAAGGCCCGATTTCTGCCCGCGGGCGGCCCGCGCGTCGGTATGCCGCAGTGTGTAGCGGCCGTCGCTCATCGCCACCAGGCGTTCGGACGCGGCATCGGCAACCTGCTCAAGCCGGGCGGCCAGCACATAGCTGTTCAGGCTCATCTTGTAGCTGTTGTCTCCTGCCCCGCGTGCAGTGTCCGCCAGGTCAGTGAGGAGCCTGGCCCGTTCCCGGGGCAGCTGGATGGCGGCGGCCGCGGCGTGGTAGCGGGACCGCACCGAAGCCAAGGACTCGACGGCGGCCGCAGCAAGGCCCGCGGCAAGGTCCAGGCTGCGGGCGGACTCCGCGCTAAGCCGCGCTTCCTGCGCGAGCCCGGAAATTCCTTCGGTGCTCAGCGGGAACTCCCCCACCTGTGCCTCCTTGCCCGCCAGCACGAGGTCTTCCGATTCGAAAAGCTCTGCCACCCGGGCGCTTTCCTCGTCTGCTTCCCGGACCTGCCGCTCGAGCCGCGCTGATTCGGCTTCATCCAGGAGTTCGCGCCGAGCAGCTTCCGCCGATGCAAAGCCGGCCACAGGCAGCGCCTGCCCGAGTGCACGGCCGGCGTCCGCACAGGATTCCTCGGCGCGTTCCACCTGCCGCCCTGCTGACACGACGTTCTGGAGGAGGGCACGTTCCTCCCTCAGTGCCGCGATGCGGGAAGCCAGGGTGTCGAATCCGCCGCGCAGTGCGCCAAGCATGGTTTCCAGTTCCGCTTGCTGCTCGCGCAGCACGGCCGCGGTGGACTCCTCCTGTGCTGCCTCGGTGGCGGCACGGGCCAGATCCTGCTCCGTGGCGGCGATAGCAGCGCCGAGACGTTCAATCCCTGTCCGGACCCCGGCGAGTTCCGCCGCGGCGGCACGCGCCCCGGCCAGGGACTGCTGCGCCGAGGCAAGCTGACCGAGGACCTCCACAGGATCGCGGCCGCCTCCTTGGCCCGCGAGGACCGCGGCCTGCTGTTCGGCCGCTGCAAGTTCTGCCGCAAGGCGCTGGACTTTCAGTTCGCTGGCTTCGAAGCGTTCGTGGGCCGCTTTTTCCTCGTCCGCCATGGCAAGGCCTGAAAAGGCGGCCTCGGCCGGCTGCGGGTGCTCATGGCTACCACAGACAGGACAGGGTTCACCGTGTTCCAGTTTGTCCGCCAGTTCGGCGGCCGCGTTCAGCAGGCGCAGTTCGCGCAGGTCGAGCCACTTCTGGCGAAGCTCCAAGGAGTTTTCCCGGGCACTACTGTGCCGGCTGGCTGCCGACGACACCTCCTGCACCGCCACGGCGTAGCGGTCCACGGTTTCCACCAGGACGGCGGCAGCAGTTGCCTCCTGTTCGTGGCGATCAAGCTTTGCAGCCTCGCTTTCCAGGGGCGCGAGCCGCGCGGCCAGGCCCGCTGCTTCCTCCCGGAAGGACAGCAGCTCGGCGTTCCGGAGGCCGATGCGGGCCTCACGCTCCGTCTTCCCGGCGTCGAGACCTTCGAGGCGCGCCGCAATCTCCCGCAGTCTTTGTTCGTCCGGAACCCGGGCGTCCAGGACGGCCAGCTGTTCCTGGACGCCAGCGAGCGCTGTGGCGGGATCGCCGCAGTCCACGGATGCCTGGCGAAGCCGTTCCCGGGCCGCTTCCAATGCCGCATCCGCGGCGGAACGCGCGGCGCTTGCCCTGTCCATCGCATCCAGGTGCCCGCTCAGCGTTGTGGCCTTTGCATGGCGTCTGAGCCGTTCCCGGGACTCGTGGACGGCGTCCGCTTCACCGGCCAGCGCGTCGCGGCGTGCGGTGGCGGCGTGGAGCCTGTCATGACGCTGGCTGCGTTCCTGCGCCGCCTGGAGCCGGTCCGCGAGTTGCAGCCTCGTTGCCTCCGCCGCTTCTGCCGCTTGGCGGCGTCCCGCCAGCTCCGTGCGTGCGGCATCTTCCATGGCATCGAGCCTGTGTTCCGCCGAAGCCCCGGAAGGGTTGTCCGCGTCCCCCGGCTCCGTGCCAAGCTCGGCGAACTCCGCTTCCGCGCGCTGCATCAGCAGGAGGAGGCCGCGCTCTTCGGTTTCAACCACGGTCCGGGCGTCCTGCGCTTGGCGGACGAGCTGCTGTTCGAGGGCCTCGAAGCGGGCTGTACCGAACAGTTTCTGCAGGAGGACCAGGCGGTCGCTTGCCTTGGACCGCAGGAAGGCCGCGAAATCACCCTGGGGAAGCATGACCACCCTGGTGAACTGTTCACGGTCCATGCCCAGCAGTTCCGTGATTTCCGCCCCGGCTTCGTCATTGCGGGAAGACTTCTCTTCCCATGAGCCGGCCACGAATTCACGCAGCAGGGTCTTTGCCTGCTGCGTGGTGAAGCCCTTGCGCCCGCGGGCACTCGGGCGGTCCCAGGCCGGCGAACGGGTGACCTCGAAACGCCGCCCGCGGGCCGAGAATTCGCAGAGCACGCGCGGCTCCGACCCCGGATCGGCATGGTCGCTGCGCAGGCGCTTGCCGTCCTGCCTGGCACCTGGCACCGATCCGTAGAGTGCAAAGCAGATGGCGTCCAGGACACTGGTCTTTCCGGCACCCGTTGCGCCGTTCAGGAGGAACAGCCCCTGGGCACCGAGGTGGTCGAAGTCGATGGACTGGACTTCGGCAAAGGGGCCGAAGGCTTCGATTTCCAGGCGGTGGATCCTCACAGTTCGGCTCCTTCCAGGCGGACTGCTTCCAGTGCTTCCCGGAGGACGGCCGTTTCCTGCGCGTCGGCGGGGCGGCCGCGGACGTGGTCCAGGAAGCCGCAGCACACGCCGAGGTCGTCCTGGGCCTCTGCCAGGCGGCTGCTGTAACTTGTCCTGGCTTTTTCGGCTCCGTCTTCCGGCTCGAAGCCGAGGACCAGGGTGTCCGGGAATCGTGCACGCAGTTGTTCCATGGCCTGGGGTGGCCGCACGGGGTCGGTCAGGGTGACCTGGCAATAGGCGGACTCGGCCCAGGAGTGCTCCGGTGATTCAAGGAGCTCCGCCAGCCGGCCGCGGAGGATGGCGAGCTCGCGCGGGGCGCTCCAGAGAACCTCGGAAACGTCGGTGGCGCCGTCCGGTCCGATGTCGAGAAGCCAGCCGCCCTTCCGGTGCTTGGCTTCAGAGAATGAATACGCCAGGGGCGAGCCGGAGTAGCGGACGTTTGGCGCCAGCTCCTGGCGTCCGTGGAGGTGGCCGAGGGCGGTGTAGGCGAATCCTTCGAAGAGGTCCAAGGGGACGGCTCCAAGCCCGCCGATGCTCAGTTCGCGTTCGCTGTCCGAGCTGATCCCGCCGCTTGCGAAGGTATGGGCAAGGACCACTGCGTGGACAGGGGCGGCGCCGTTCCGCGCTGCAAGGTCCTGCCGGATCTTCCGCACGGCCGCCTCTGTGACGTCGAAATGGTTGGCCGCCGCGTCCAGCTTGCCGGCCACGAGCCGCGGCTCAAGGTAGGGAATTCCGTAGACGGCCAGCAGCGGCCCTGTTTCCCCTGCGCCGGCGGCGTCAGCGGCGCTGACTACCCGTGCACCCTGCTCCCCGAGGGAGAACAGGACTGGAGAATCAAGGTCTTCAACCCGGGTTCGCAGGTGGACTCCCCCGCGCTCGAGCAGCCGCGATGCAAAGCCGAGCCGGATAGCGGAATCGTGGTTCCCGCTGGTGAGCACCACCTTCGCACCGGCTTCGGTGATTCCGACCAGGGCATCGTCCAGCAGCTTGACGACATCCAGGCCGGGCAAGGCGCGGTCATAGACGTCGCCGGCGATCAGCACCACGTCCACGGACTGCCCGCGGACGAAGTCCACGAGCTGGGCGATGAACCCGCGCTGGGCATCAAGCATGCCGACGCCGTGGAATGAGCGGCCCAGGTGCCAGTCCGATGTGTGAAGAAGCCTCATGATTCCAAGCTAGGCGGCGGCACCGACATTATTGGCCAGCGGCCCGCCGACACGGCGCAACGAGGTGACAAACCCGATGGGCAACCCTCCAAAGTCCCGCCCTCGAAAGGTCCTGTTCAGTCCCGCTTGCCGTCGAAGAAGTCGCGGGCTTCGTCCTGCTCAGCGGGAGTCACCGGAGCAGCCGCGTCGTCCTGCCCGGTTCCGCCGTCGGCGTATCCGCCCTCGGGCCGAACGACGTCGGACTCAACAACGTCGGACTCAACGAGGCCGGACTCAACGCCCTCATCGGCTGCCTCCGCCGGGGCGGAAAACAGCGCGAAGCCGCGGAACACCAGGCCGGCGATGGCGGCACCGAGCAGCGGGCCTACCCAGAACAGCCAGAGACCGCCGGCAGCCCAGCCGGACGAGAAGAGCGCGGCAGCCGTGGCACGGGCCGGGTTGAAGGCGAGGTTGCCCACGGACTGTCCGAGCTGGAGGAGCACCGCTACCGTCAGGCCGACGGCGAGCGGAGCGGCCAGTGGAGCGCCTCTCCGATCCTGCGCATCCTTGCCGGACACGGCACCCAGATAGACCGCCACCAGCACGGCTGCTCCGACGACCTCAAGCAAGAGGGCGCCGGCCCAGTGCACCTGGATGACCGAGTGCTCGCCGAAGCCCGAGGCCACGGTGTCGAACGCAGCCCGGCTGTCGGTGATGGTCGGGACGCTCAGGACAACGGCGAAGAGCACGAAGGCCCCCGTGATGCCGCCTATCAGCTGGCCCGCGAGGTAGGCCAGGCCTTCGGTGAAGCGGGTGCGGCCGGCGATCAGGTTGCCCACGGTGATGGCCGGGTTGAAGTGTCCGCCGGACAACGCGCCGAAGGCAGCCATCGCCGCGGTGACGGCCAGGCCCCCGGCCAGGGGAGCCGGAAGCGGGTTCGATTGGGGCAAGGTGAACACCGGAACGCCAAGCGCTATCACCACGACGATCAGGGTTCCCAGTGCCTCTGCGGCGGCCCGGGTAAGCAAGCGGCTGCTGCCGGGGCGGGGAGCGGACACAGTTGAGGTCATCTCGGGAAAATCCTTCGCGTCGGAGTGTGGTCCTGCCCGGCGACGATCCGCCGGGCGGCGGACAGTGCAAAAGGCAAGCACGTGTTCATGGAAAATCATGGAACAGGAGGCTTTCGCCTCCAGCATCCTGCCAGCGGATTCTGGGCGGTTCCTGAATGCTAAGAGAGTACCCGAGGGCCCCGAATTGAGCTTGCGAAGTTTGGGAAGGGGCCGAACGTCAGTGCCCCAGCGCCACGGCTGCGAGCGCGGCGGCGCCCAGCATGAGGACGGCCACGGTGCACATCCGCATCGTCGCAGCGGACGGTGCTGCCGCAGTGCCGGCGACGGCAACGTACCGGCGGGACCCGGACAACCGGGAGCCGGACAACTGGCGGGAGCGGGCCCAGACGACGCATCCCAGCACGATGGTTGCCGCTGCCGCCGCGGCAGCGCAAAGGCCCTGGTAGAACGCCCCGGCAGATCCGCCGTCGCCGGCTGCGGCGGACAGCCAGCTGCGCCAGACAAAAAGGTCCACCACCAAAAGGGTCAGCAGCGTGCGGCGCCACGACAGCGTGGTCCGTTCAGCCTGCAGCCCGGGATCCCGGCTGGCGAGGCTCACCGTGCCACCAGGATCAGCACAGCGAAGACAAAGGCGGCCGCCGCCACCACGATGGTCATGAACAGCAGCACGCGGGAGAAGGGCAATGCCTGGTCCTGGCGCATTGCCGCCTCCATGAGTCCCCAGCGGCGGTAGGCCATGAACGCGAGCCCGGCACCCACCACGGCGAGCACCAGGCACAGCCCGATGCGCACGGTGCGCGGTGCGATATCGGGTGCGAGTTGGTCGATCGCCACGGCCCCGGCAAGCAGCGCCAGGGAAGTCCTGATCCAGGCGAGGAAAGTCCGTTCATTCGCCAGCGAAAAACGGTAGTCCGGGGTTTTGCCGGTCTTGCGCCACTCGGGCTCACGCATCTGCGTCCTCCTCTTCCCGTGTGCCACCGTACCAGCGCGGACCCCTGGCGCAGCCACGGTAGATTTACAGGCATGAGCGTTCCCCCTGTTGCCTCCTCCGTGCCCACCCCGCAGTCCCGGATCCTGGGCTGCCTGCTGGGCGGCGCCTTGGGTGACTCCCTCGGCTACGCGGTTGAGATCGATTCGATCGACAGCATCCGGGCGCGCTTCGGCGCCGAGGGGCTCGCCTCCTTCGGACAGCTCGACGGCGGCAGCCACTTTTCGGACGACACCCAAATGACCCTCTACACCGTGGACGGGCTGCTGGAGGCCCTCGAATGGGCGAACGACGGCGTCGCCGCGGACGAGACCGCTTGCCTCTGGTTGGCCTACCTTCGCTGGCTCGCAACCCAGGGGGTGGAGACCCCGTCTTCCGCCCCCGTACCCCAGCCCCGTTGGATCGACGGCCACGAAGTCCTGCGGCACCAGCGCCACCCGGGGAAGGCCTGCCTGAGCGGCCTGGCCAGCGGCCACATGGGAACCGCCGCACGTCCGGTGAACCCGGAGTCCAAGGGCTGCGGCACCGTGATGCGCTCGGCACCGTTCGGCCTCATTCCGCACATCCCCGAAGCCACCGTCTACAAACTCAGCAGAGATGCGGCCTCGCTCACGCACGGCCATCCGTCGGCACGCCAAAGCGCGGGAGCCTTCAGCGTGCTGATCCACCGGATCATGGCCGGCGCGGAGGTGCAGGATGCGGCCCGGCACGCCCTGGCCCTGGTGGAAACCCTGCCCGACGCGGACCCCGACCTCGTGAAGCGGCTGCGCCGTGCCCTCGAACTGACTGCAGGCGAACCCGCCGCCATCCTCAGCCCGGAGGAACTGGTGGGGCACCTGGGTGAGGGCTGGGTCGCGGAGGAAGCCCTCGCCGTCGGGCTCTATGCGGTCCTGGCGACGGAGCACGGCGACGTACAGGATCCTGCCACGCATTTCCGCAAGGCCGTGGCGCTGGCCCTGAACCACAGCGGGGACAGCGATTCGACCGCGTCCATCGCCGGGAACATCCTGGGCGCCCGGTACGGCGAGGAAGCCCTGCCTGCCGACTGGCTCGCCGCCCTGGAAGCGCCGGAATTGATCCGCGGCATGGGCGAGCGGCTGATCGCCGTCACGCTCGGCTGAAGGCCGGCCCGGCCCCGTCCCTAGTCCGGCTCAGAGCCGGCGCAGCCCGATGTTGTTGCAGGCCTCGCAGACGGCCTCGGGGATCAGGCCCGCGCGCTGCAACAGGCCGAAGATCGCGCAGCCCAGGCAAAAGGCAAGGAAAGCCTCCAGCGACGCCGCAACGATCAGCACACCGAGCAGGATCCACGCGGCCGTGCTGAAGCCGAGGAAGTACAGGACTGCCGCTACGGTGGCCAGGCCTGCTCCGATGCCCTGGGCGAAGCGCTTGGGCGGACCCGGCACGAGCTTTGCCCGCCCGATCCGCGGTGCGAGGACCTTGACCGACAGCAGGGCGAACGGCGAGATCCGCGGGCCGAACAGGACGCGGAGCCAGAAGCCGCCCGCGATCAGGACCAGCCCCGGACCGAAGCCGCTGGCAAGGGTCGCCACTGCGGCCACAACGACGAGCCCGGCTGTGATCCGCGCCGCGTATTCGTTGACCGGATTGGGGAATGCGAAGATCCCGCCGCTGCGGCTGGTTGTGGTCTGCTGGGCCGTGGTCTGCTCCGCCATGACCCAAGGCTAGGGACAACGGCGCAGGGACGGGAAGCATTGTTGCGCCGTATGAAACGGCAGCGTGGAGCGCCGGGGCTCAGGCGCCGCCCACCATCTGCAGGAATTCCCCTTCGGAGAGCACTTCGATCTGCTGGCCCCGGCCGTGCAGTTCCAGCACGCGCTTCGCCTTGCCGGTCAGCCGGCCGCTGCGCAGGTCGTCTGCCACGAAGCCATCGCCCACCACCAGCACCGTAGTCCGGCCGGTGACGCGGCTTTCGGGCCGCGCCCCCATCTCGGCGGCGCGCTGCTTGGCCTCGGGCCGCGCGATCGCCAGGTGACCCGTGAACACCACCGTCTGCCCGAACAACGGGTGGCCGGGTTCCGCGGAGAGGTTGGGAAGCGGGTTGGGGCCCTCCTCCGGCCAGCTGCCCCAGCTCCGGGTGGGAAGCCCGACGGCGGTCCCACCGGCTGCGGCGGCAGTCCTGGTGGATGCGGCCCCGAGCACGCTGGCACTCCCCCGCGCGGCGATCGCAGCGAGGGTCTGCTTGGACATCGCATCCCCGGGCCGGATAGCTCTTTGCGTGGGAACCGCCAGGCCGAGGGAAAGGTAGAGCTCAGCGATGCTGTTGGCCTGGTTGCGGCGGGCAATGTCGATGAGGATGCCGGCGCAGGCCCGGGCATCTTCTGCTGCATCGTGGTGGTTCACCAGCGGCACGCCAGCTTCCTCGGCCGCATAGGGCAGCGAGTTGGAGACCAGCGAATAGCAGCGGCGCGAGAGCATCACGGTGCAGACGTAGTCGTAGGCGGGGCCTGACAGGCCGGACACTTCAAGGCCGGAACGGATCACGCCGAGGTCGAAGGCAGCGTTGTGGGCGGCCAGGATGTCATCCCCGATGAAGCCGGCGATTTCCGGGAACAAGTCGCCGAAGCGCGGCGCTCCGGCCACGTCTTCGGCGCGGATGCCGTGGATCCGTGTGTTGTGGAAATCGAAGTGGTCATGGTGTTCCGGCGGCCGCATCAGCCAGGACGCTTCTTCGACCACTACGCCGCCCCGGACTTTGCTCAGCCCCACCGAACACGGTGATCCCCGGAAGCCGTTGGCCGTTTCGAAGTCGATCGCCGTAAAGTCCAATGCCACCCGTCAAGGGTACAGGCAGCGGGGGTACCGGACGGTCCACGTCGAAGGCCCGCGTCCTCCGAGTCACGTAACCTTGAAAGGTGACCCTTTCTGCGATAAACGACTTTGCCGTATCCACTTGGGGAGGCGCCGGACCCGTGCAGCCGCACATGGCCTCGCTCCTCCCCGGCTGGCTGAACCCGCAGGTCTTCCTGCAAGACGCTGCCCTGGCCCCGTGGGTGGTGCTGCTCGTCTGCGGCATCGTTTTCGCCGAAACCGGCCTGCTGGTCGGCTTTTTCCTGCCCGGCGATTCCATGCTCTTCACCGCCGGCCTGCTCGTGGCGACGGACGCCATCAAGTTCAACATCTGGGCATTGACCGCACTGATCATCGTGTCCGCCATCATCGGCAACCAGACCGGCTACCTCATCGGTTCCAAGGCCGGTCCCGCGATTTTCAACAGGCCCAACTCCCGCCTGTTCAAGCGCGAGAACGTGGAGAGCGCGCACGCCTTCTTCGAAAAGCACGGCGGCAAGGCCCTGATCCTCGCCCGTTTCGTCCCGATCATCCGTACCTTCGTCCCCGTGATCGTCGGCGTGGCGCAGATGGACAGGCGCAGGTTCTTCCTCTTCAACGTGATCGGCGCCGTCCTCTGGGGCGGCGGGGTCACGCTCCTCGGCTTCCTGCTGGGCGACCGTGTCCCGTGGGTCCGCGACAACCTGGACATCATCTTCATCGTGATCGTCCTGGTCTCCGTGATCCCGGTGGGCATCGAGGTCCTCCGCGGCTTCCTGGCCAAGCGCAAGCCCGCGGCCGGCGGCACCGATCCGGTGGAAGAGTTCATTGACGGGCACGACGGCGGCCCCCGCCACGAGCGCTGAGCGCACGGTTCAGAGACAAGCACCTCCCGAAGACAAAGCACCGTCCCAAAGACAAAGAGAGGCACCCTGCGGCAGTCAGCGCAGGGTGCCTCTCTTCTTGCGGCCCGGCTACTTCAGGGCATCGACGATGGCCGGCAGGAGCGCCCGGAACGCGTGGCCCCGGTGGCTGATGGCGTTCTTTTCCTCGGAGCTGAGCTCCGCGCAGCTGCGGTCCATGCCGCTGGGCTGCAGGATGGGATCGTAGCCGAAACCGCCCTCACCGCGCGGTTCACGCAGCAGGGTGCCTTCGAGCTGGCCGTATTCGACCACTTCGCGGGCGCTGCCATCGTCCCCCGGAACGGCGAGCGCAGCCGCGCAGATGAATGCGGCGCCGCGGTGGCCATCCGGCACATCGGAGAGCTGCGCCAGCAGCAGCTGCAGGTTCGCGGCATCGTCACCGTGGCGCCCGGACCAGCGCGCGGAGAAGATCCCGGGCGCACCGCCCAGCACGTCCACGGCCAGGCCGGAGTCGTCGGCGATGGCCACCAGTCCGGTTGCTTCCGCCACTGCGCGGGCTTTCAGCAGCGAGTTCTCGGCGAAGGTCACGCCGTCTTCGACGACGTCCGGGGCACCGACGCTTGGCGCGTCCACCACCTGGGTGTCGACGTCGAGACCTGGGACCTGCCCGCGGAGCAGGTCGCGCAGTTCCCGCAGCTTGCCCTGGTTGTGGGTGGCGAGAACCAGGCGGGGCTGCCCGCCGTTCCGTGCCGCACTGCCGTTCAGACCGCCGCTCACGGCGCCTCGGCGAGGGTTTCGCGCTGGATGGCCGCGAGCTGCGAGGTGCCGAGCAGCGCAAGGTCCAGCAGGGCATTGAGTTCATCGCGGTCGAAGGGCGCACCCTCGGCGGTGCCCTGCACCTCCACGAACTTTCCGGAACCCGTGACCACCACGTTCATGTCGGTTTCGGCGCGGACGTCTTCCACGTACGGCAGGTCCAGCATCGGAACGCCGTCAATGATGCCCACGGACACGGCGGCGATGGTGTCCGTCAGCGGCTGGGAGGACGCCGGGATGATCTTGTTCTCGCGGGCGAAGCGGATCGACTCGGCGAGCGCAACGTAGGCGCCGGTGATCGCGGCGGTGCGGGTACCGCCGTCGGCCTGCAAGACGTCGCAGTCCAGCACAATCGTGTTCTCGCCCAGGGCCTTGGTGTCGATGATGGAACGCAGCGAGCGGCCGATCAGCCGGGAGATTTCGTGGGTGCGGCCACCGATCTTGCCCTTGACGGATTCACGGTCGGAACGGGTGTTGGTGGCCCGCGGAAGCATGGCGTATTCGGCCGTCACCCAGCCGCGGCCTTCACCCTTGAGCCAGCGCGGCACGCCCTCGGTCAGGGAAGCCGTGCACAGGACCCTGGTGTTCCCGAACTCGATCAACGCGGATCCTTCGGCCTGCTTGGACCAGCCGCGGGTGATGCTGATGGGCCGCAGCTGGTCGGGGGCGCGTCCGTCGGCACGGATGACGGGGGCAGTGGTGGCTTCTGAAGTCATGCCCCCAGCTTATCGTTCAGGCCCTTACCGGATTTCACGGGCCTGCCGCCTCAGACGGTGTAATGCACCCCTGCGACGGCGACCGCGACGTCGCCGTCGAACTCCGGCTTCGCCTCGGCAAGCACGACGGTCTGCGACGTCCAGACCGGAATGTGGGTCAGCAGGAGGCGGCGCGCCCCGGCGGCCGTGGCGGCCTGCCCGGCACGCTTGCCGGTGAGGTGCACGTCCTTGATGCCGTCGTCGCGGCCTTCCTCGAACGCGGCCTCGCAAAGGAAAAGGTCTGCGCCGCGGGCAGCGTCCTCGAGGCCCTGGCAGCTGTCGGTGTCCCCCGAGTAGGTCAGCACCCGGGTGAGCGGCGTTCCGTCCTTGCCAGGTTCGGTGACCTCCACGCGGAGGGCGTAGGCCTCCTCCACGGGGTGGTTGACGGCGAACGGCGTCACGGTGAACGGCCCCACCTGGACCGGCTTGCGCTCGGCCCAGTTGCTGAAATCGAATTCCTCATGCATGCCCGGGTCCAGGTCCAGCCCGTACGCGGTGGCCATTCGGTCGGCAGTGGCCGCCGGGCCCCAGACGGGGATCCGGTCCCGGCCCCAGCCGCCCGGCTTCCAGCGCACGGCGACGTGCAGCCCGCACAAGTCCATGCAGTGGTCCGGGTGCAGATGGGTCAGGAAGATGGCGTCGATGTCCTCAAGGTCGGTGTAGCGCTGGATGGCCCCCAGTGCCCCGCTGCCCAGGTCCATGACGATCTTCCACTCCCGTTCGCCGTCGTGCGCCGTCAGCAGATAGCACGACGCCGGCGAGCCCGGCCCGGGAAAGGAGCCGGTACAGCCAACTATGGTCAGTTTCACCGGGAACCTCCCGGTGCGGCACCGGCCTGCGCTCCGCCTGCCGGGACCTCCACGAAGTTGGACGTCCGCTGGCGGCGGCCGCCGATGCGTGCGGCCTCCAGCATTTCCGGGGTGATCCGGGCCAGGCTGCCGGTGGGGTACTGGGCCGACACATGGTCGACGTGCCGGACGGAGAGGACCTCCGGGCCCAGGAAGCGGCGGGCCAGGGTTTCGAACTGCGCGGCGTCTCCGGTGGCCATGAAATCGTGTGTCGGCGGTTCCCCACCGCCGCGCTGGATGCCATGGGTGGCCAGGGCGCGGTAGACGTCCTTGGCCGTCTCTTCGGCGCTGGACACCAAGGTGACGTCCTCGCCCATGACGTAGGAAATGACACCGGTCAAAAGGGGGTAGTGCGTGCAGCCCAGCACCACGGTGTCCACGCCGGCCTGCTTGAGGGGCTCCAGGTAGGTCCCGGCCGCGGCCAGCAGTTCCGGGCCCGTGGTGATGCCGGCCTCCACAAAGCTGACGAACTCGGGACAGGCAACGGAGGTGATGGCCAGGTCCGGAGCCGCGGCAAAAGTGTCCTCGTAGGCCCGGGAACCCACCGTGCCGGATGTTCCGATCACGCCGACGCGGCCGTTACGGGTGGCCGCAACCGCGCGGCGGACGGCGGGCTGGATGACTTCGATGACCGGGATGCCGTAGCGGGCCGTGTAACGTTCACGCGCGTCGCGCAGCACGGCGGCCGACGCCGAGTTGCAGGCGATGGTGAGCAGCTTGACGCCGGAGTCCACCAGTTCGTCCATGACGCCCAGCGCATTGGCCCGCACCTCGGCGATCGGGAGGGGTCCGTAAGGGCCGTTGGCGGTGTCCCCCACGTAGAGGATGGATTCGTTGGGCAGCTGGTCGATGATGGACCGGGCCACGGTGAGGCCGCCGACCCCGGAGTCGAAAACGCCGATGGGACGCGATGCCAGCGCGTCGTCGCTTGCGGTGCGCTGCTGGGGGTCCCCTGCCGGAGCGTTTGCCGTGCCCGATGCTGAATTCATAATTCTTCGAGAATAAAGCACAGTCACCAAGTGCAGCCATGCGTTGCGATCAGCGCCTCATGTCTGCTTCATCACAGGAACGGCCCTTGACAGACGCCCGCGCAGGCGCTCAGGGGCGACGGTCCATCGAGGCCATCATCGACTGCACCAGGGACTCCTGCAGCCAGGTGGTGAAGTTGTAGACGAGGGCCAGGTAGCTTTCGACATCCTCAGCCTGGGACCAGTCCTGCATGGCGTGGACATGGTCGGCGTCTGCTTCGTCCCGGATGTCCAGCCGTTCGGCGAGCACCAGCCGGATGTCGTTCAGTGCCATGGACCAGAGCTTGGCCTCGTCCAGGGTGAGCATGAGCTCCTTGCGATCAAGGCCCATAGCCGCGGCACGCAGGGCGCCGATCTTGCTCTCCCGCAGCGAGCGCTCGGTGAGCTGGCGGAACTCCAGGGAGCCGGCGTCGTCGTCCTTCATGACGTTCGGGAGAAGGCGCAAGAGAGCCCGGTCGGTGGGTTCGCGGACGTCCAGGTCCAGGCCCACCAGCGCGGCGAGCGGGTCCTGGTCCGCGGCTTCCCGCGGTTCGAGCATGGAGATCACGTCGTCGATGAGTCCGCGCAGCAGCTCTCGCTCGGCGGTTTCCAGGTGCCCGGTGATGCCCTTGAGACCGTACTTGAAGGCCTTAGCCACGAGCGCCACCCTTCCCGGTTCCTGCGCTGCTGGCCTTCTCGACGGTGGCCCACAGCCCGTAGCCGTGCATGGCGACAGCGTGCTGCTCCACCTGTTCCTTACCTCCGTGTGCCACGATCGAGCGGCCCTTCCGGTGCACCTCGAGCATGAGCTTGTTGGCCTTGGCCTCCGGGTAGCCGAAGTAGCTCTGGAACACGAAACTGACGTAGCTCATCAGGTTGACGGGATCGTTCCAGACCACCAGGTTCCAGGGGATGTCCGGCGCGGCAAGGACGGCGGTGGAGCCCTGCTCCGAGGTGTCCGTCCGTTCCTCGACATCGACGCCGATGGCAGTGGCAACGGTTGTGGTCATCTGTCCATTCTATGGCGAGGCAATGAGCCGGTGGGGACGCAGCGAGACTCGGGAGCCGGTGGTGGGCCCACACCGGCGAGGGCCCCGGGTCGAGCGCAGCGAGACTCGGGAGCCGGTGGTGGGCCCACACCGGCGAGGGCCCCGGGTCGAGCGCAGCGAGACTCGGGAGCCGGTGGGGACTAGAGTGAATCCGTGAGTAGATCCACTGCCTGGGACCACCCCTGCACCTCGCTTTTCACCGACCACTACGAACTGACGATGCTCCAGGCAGCCCTTCATTCGGGCGCCGCGCACCGCCGTTCGGTCTTTGAGGCGTTCGCGCGCCGCCTTCCGGACGGGCGCCGCTACGGGATCGTGGCCGGCACGGGGCGCCTTCTTGAAGGCATCCTGAACTTCCGCTTCGGCGAGGAGGAACTGGAGTTCCTCGAACGGAACAACGTGGTCAACCGCGAGACCCTCGATTTCCTGGCCAATTACCGTTTCAGCGGCGACGTTTGGGGCTACCCCGAGGGCGAGGCCTACTTCCCCGGCTCCCCCGTGCTGATCGTGGAATCGACGTTCGCCGAAGCATGCATCCTTGAGACGTACATCCTCTCCGTGCTGAACCACGACACGGCGATCGCTTCGGCGGCCTCCCGCATGACCAGCGCGGCCGGCGGCCGTCCCTGCATCGAAATGGGCTCCCGGCGCACCCAGGAGGAATCGGCGACGGCGGCAGCCCGCGCCGCCGTGATCGGCGGCTTCGGGAGCACTTCCAACCTCGAAGCCGGCCGCCGCTTCGGCCTCAAGACCGTGGGTACCGCGGCCCATTCCTTTACGCTGCTGCATGACAGCGAGCGCGAAGCCTTCGCCGCGCAGATCGAGGCGTTCGGCCCGGAAACAACACTCCTGGTCGATACCTACGACGTCGAGACCGCGGTGCGGACCGCCGTCGAACTGGCCGGCGACAAACTCGGTGCCGTGCGCCTGGACTCGGGCGACCTGGTCACCCAGGCACAGTGGGTCCGCGAACTGCTGGACAGCCTGGGCAACACCAGCACCCGCATCGTGGTCACCTCCGATCTGGACGAGTACGCCATTGCCGCGCTGCAGTCCGCGCCCGTGGATGCTTACGGCGTCGGGACGTCGCTGGTGACCGGTTCCGGGGCCCCGACCGCCAGCATGGTCTACAAGCTTGTAAGCCGCAGCAACGACGCCGGAGAATTCGTCCCGGTGGCGAAGGCAGCCAAGAACAAAGCCAGCGTGGGCGGCCGCAAGTACGCACTGCGCAAGCTTGACGGGCGCGGCATCGCCACCCAGGAAGTAGTGGGGATCGGGCACCCGCCCGAGGATGACGGCAACGACCGGCAGCTGCTCCAGCAGTTCATCAAGAACGGGGAGCTCCTGCCCGGCTGGACCGGCCACGAAGGCGTCGTCCGCGCCCGCGAGCGGCACGACGCCGCCATGGCCGAGCTTCCTTCCGTGGTCCGCCGCCTGCAGCGCGGCGAGCCCGCGATTCCCACGGTCTATGAGGAGGACTGACATGGCGAAGGCCCTGATCATCGTCGATGTCCAGAACGATTTCTGCGAAGGCGGGTCCCTTGCCGTGGCGGGCGGAGCCGCGGTGGCCGGCGCCATCAGCGACTACCTCGATGCAAGCCACCAGAATTTCGACCACATCGTAGCCACCCAGGACTGGCACATCGAACCGGGCGAGCACTTTTCCGATGACCCGGACATGGTGGACAGCTGGCCGCCGCATTGCCGGGCGGGAAGCAAGGGCGCCGAACTGCACCCGGACCTGGACAGTGAGTACGTCCAGGCCTACTTCCGGAAGGGCCAGTACGCCGCCGCCTATTCCGGCTTCGAAGGCGTCCTTGCGCCGGAGGACGAAGTCCCCACGGGAGAACAGCGCGGCGGCGGCGTGCCGTCCGGAGAGCCGGGGAGCACGGATCCCGAAGACGCCATCGGCCTGGACGACTGGCTGCAGAGCCACGACGTCGAGGAAATCGTGGTGGTGGGCATCGCCACCGACTACTGCGTGAAGGCCACTGCCCTCGACGCCGTGCAGGCCGGCTACGAGGTCACCGTGATCGGCGGGCTCACCGCCGGGATCGCAGAGGACCTCAGCAGCACTTACGCCGAACTGGAGGAAAACGGCGTAGAGCTCGAAGAGTCATAGCCCCGGGGCTCCCGGCCCCGGGCTACGGCCGCGTGCACCTGCATCATCCGGCGCTACTTGCGTCCGATGAACCAGTCCTGCAATTTGCGCAGGCGGGCCTGCAGCTGCGCCTCGTTCGCCTGGGCCACGGCGGGGCCGCCGCACAGTTCGCGCAGCTTGTTGTGCACCATTCCGTGCGGCGTGCCGGTCCGGGCGGACCAGGCCGCGACGTTCTTCGCAAGCTCGTTGCGGAGGTCCATCAGCATGCGGTGGTCCGGAACGGTGCCCGCGGCGGCAGCGGCCAGCGGGGATTGCCGCTTTTTCCGCGACTGCTGGTCGTGCTGGCGCTGGCGAAGCAGCGTGCCGACCTGTTCGGCGTCGAGCAGTCCCGGAATCCCCAGGAAGTCCAGCTCGTCTTCGGAACCGATGTCCGCCCCGGTGCCGAATTCGCCGCCGTCGAAAAGCACACGGTCGAAGGAGGCCTGGGAATCCAGCGCCTCGAACTTGCCCTTTTCAAGAGTATCCGAAGCCTTCTCCTCCCGGTTGGCCTCGGCCATCAGGGACTCTTCGGGGTTGAACAGCCCGTCCGGGTCGTCCTTCTCGGGGCGGTCCAAAGCATGGTCCCGCTCGGCTTCCATCGAGTTCGCCAGCGCCATCAGGGGCGGCACCGAGGGCAGGAACACCGACGCTGTCTCGCCCCGCTTGCGGGCACGCACGAAGCGGCCCACGGCCTGGGCAAAGAACAGAGGCGTGGACGTCGAGGTCGCATAGACGCCCACCGACAGCCGCGGCACGTCGACGCCTTCGGACACCATGCGCACCGCGACCATCCAGCGCTTGTCCCCCGCCGAGAATTCCTCGATCTTGCCGGAGGCCTTCGAGTCGTCCGAGAGGATCACCGTGGGCGACTGGCCCGTGATCTTCTTCAGCTGGCCGGCATAGGCGCGGGCATCTTCGTGGTCGGTGGCGATGACCAGCCCGCCGGCATCGGGCACCGTGCGGCGCACCTCGCTCAGGCGCTTGTCCGCGGCCGCGAGCACGGCGGGAATCCATTCGCCGGCCGGGTTCAGGGCGGTCCGCCAGGCCTGGGAGGTGATGTCCTTGGTCACGGCGGCCTCGCCGAGCGAAGCCGCCATTTCATCGCCGGCACTCGTCCGCCAGCGCATCTGTCCGGAATAGGCCATGAAGAGGACGGGGCGGACCACGTGGTCGCGCAGGGCGTTGCCGTAACCGTAGGTGTAATCGGCTTTTGACCTGCGGATGCCGTCGCGGTCCTCCGCGTATTCGACGAACGGGATCGGCGAGGTGTCGGAACGGAAAGGCGTACCGGTCAACGCGAGGCGGCGGGTGGCCGGATCGAAGGCTTCGCGAAGCCCGTCGCCCCAGGACAGGGCCTCGCCGCCGTGGTGGATCTCATCGAGGATCACCAGGGTCCGTGCGGCTTCGGTCTTCGCCCGGTGCAGCATGGGCTTGCTGGCCACCTGCGCGTACGTCACCGCGACGCCGACGAAGCCGCGGCCGTGCTGTCCGTCGGAATTCTTGAAGTTCGGGTCGATCGCAATGCCCACGCGGGCGGCAGCATCCGCCCACTGCCGCTTGAGGTGGTCCGTCGGGGCAACGATCGTTACGCGGTTGACGGCGCCGCTGTCGATCAGGATCGAGGCGATGCGGAGCGCGAAGGTCGTCTTGCCTGCACCCGGGGTGGCCACCGCAAGGAAGTCACGCGGGCTGTTCCGCAAATACAGGTCCAAAGCTTCCTGCTGCCAGGCACGCAGTTTGGGGGCGGTACCCCACGCGGCGCGCTCCGGGTAAGCCGGAGGAAGGGACGGGCCGCCGAAGAGCGTCTCCGTCATGCGCCTGCCCCCTGCGTCTTTGCGGCCGGGGCGGGCCGCGGCGCGGCGGCAGTTGCTCCGTTGGATTCGGCCCTGTTTGGTTCGGCCGTGTTCGATTCGGCCCTGTTCAGCACATGCCAGCTAAGCACAAAAACACCAATCTGTTCCGGGTCTGTTCCGGGACGTGCCGGATCGTACCGGACCGCGGATGAGCGGTCCCGGTTACGCGGCAAGGAAAGGGGCCGGCGCACGGTGGCACCGGCCCTGGGAAAGCGTCAGGAAAGTCGACGGTCCCGCCTAGCGGGAGTCGCCGTCGTCGCCGGGGCGCATGCCCTCGTAGATCTTCTTGCACTCGGGGCAGACGGGGAACTTCTGCGGATCGCGGCCGGGGGTCCAGACCTTTCCGCACAGCGCGATCACCGGTTCGCCGGTCAGTGCCGACTCCATGATCTTTTCCTTGCGGACGTAGTGGGAGAAGCGCTCCCGGTCGCCGGGTTCCACTTCCTGGCGCGTTTCCTCGCGCTCAATGGTGGCCGTGGAAGTGCCGGCTCCGGAAAGTTCGCGCATTGGATCGTTCTCGAAGGGGTCCGGAGGCAGGGTCGTCATGGCATCCATCTTAGCCGCTACAGGCCCTGCCACTTCGGTTTGTTCTCGAAGGCGTGCCGGTAGTAGTCCGCCAGCTTCAGGGATGAGGCCGCTGCTTCGTCGATCAGGATGGTCGCATGCGGATGCAGCTGCAGCACCGACGCCGCACAAATCGCCGCCACAGGACCTTCCACGAAGTCGCGCACCGCCTGGGCCTTCTGTGCGCCCGTGGCGATCAGGATCACGTGCCGGGCATCCATGATGGTGCCCAGGCCCTGGGTCACCACATGGTGCGGCACGTCGTCGATGCTCCGGAAGAAGCGCGCGTTGTCCTTCCGGGTCTGCTCGATGAGGGTCTTGATCCGGGTCCGGGACACCAGCGAGGAGCCCGGTTCGTTGAAGCCGATGTGCCCGTCCGTGCCGACCCCGAGGATCTGTAGGTCCACGCCGCCTCGTTCCCGGATGGCGTCCTCGTAGGCCTGGCAGGCCAGCTGGAGGTCCTTCGCCGTCCCGTCCGGGCTGTGCACGTTGGCCGGATCGATGTTCACCCGGTCCGTGAATTCGCGGCGGATGACTTCCCGGTAAGACTCGGGATGACCGGGTTCAAGGCCCACGTACTCGTCCAGGGCGAAGGCGTGCGCTCGGCTGAAGTCCAGGCCTTCGTCGCGGTGCCGCCGCGCCAGCTCGTCGTAGACCGGCAGGGGCGAGGACCCGGTGGCCAGCCCCAGGACCGCATCCGGCTTGTGCCGCAGGAGCGCCTCGATGGCGTCGGCAGCGAGCCTGCCGATCTGCCGGCTGCCCGGCAGGATGACAACTTCCATCGTTCACGGCCTTTCTGCGCTGGCGTTCCCGGGAAAGGGGCGTCTTCCATGAGGCTATGCCATCGGGAGGAATTTCAGCGGTTGTTGGCGAGCTGGGCGAACATTTCCGGTCCGCGGCGGTCCAGCCAGCGGCCGCCAAGCCGGATCCCGGCCACGAAGAAGGCAAGGCCCAGCGCCGGCCCGGCCGCCAGGCCGATCCAACCGAACACCGGGCTGCCCGTTACCGCCTGTGCCGCTACCATCGCGATCTCCGGGAGGAGGAGCACCCCCATGGCGGCCATGCCACCAAACTGCACCAGCATGGTTTGGGCAACGTTTCCCGGCGGCTTCTTGAACGGGCTGTCGCCGGGAGCAGGAACCGCGCTGGTCCACCGGGCCGAAACCACGGAAGCGAGGCCGAGACCGGTGAACAGGGCGCCCAGTGAGCACCCAAGGATATTGGGCAGCCACTCCCAACGCCCGGTCAAGGCAACGGAGCCGGCGGCAAACAGCAGCACCAGCGGAAGTGCGAAGCCCAGGCAGGCCAGCGCCCGGCCGAGGCGGTCGTCCCGGCCACGCACCCCGGCGGCAAGATGGAGTGCAAAGGCCGTGTTGTCATAGGAAACATCGGCGGAAATGGACCAGGCCAGGAGGAAGGCCGTCATCGGGGCCACCGCGATCATCAGCGCTTGGCTCCCGCTCTGGGCGCTACCGAAGTACAACAGCACCGGCAACAGCGGAATCACCACCAGTGAACCGGCGTAGCGCGGGTCGCGCATCCAGTATGTGAGCGAGCGGGCTGCCACCGCACCCGCCGGACTGGCTGGGAAGATCCCGAAGAGCCCGGCCCTGCCGGCTTTCCTGCTGCCGCCGCCGGTGTATGGCGGGGTGACCATGGCCCGATTCAGGAGCAGGTACCAGGCACCGCCCAGCGCAGCCAGGCTGGCCAGGGCAATGAGGAGTTTGGCGCCGGCCGCCGCAGCGTTGCCGGCGTCGAGCTCCCCGCCCAGGGACCAGGCGGCGCCCAGCGGGGTCCAGGAGACGGCCTGGGCCAGTGCAGGCAGGTAGTCCCTGCTCTCCCGGATCCCCCGCGTCACCGCAGTGACGATCGGTCCGGCCAGCACCAGGGGAACGATGAAGACAATGCTGCTGATGTCCTTGAAACGGCGTGAGGCAAGGAGGCCGGCCACCGCCGTCGTGACCACCTTGGACGCCACCACGCAACTCAGCACTCCAAGCAAGGCTCCAAGAAGGGCGCCCGCGGCCGCCGCGAAACCGCGCGACCAGGTCGCCACGGTGGCCAGCGACGCGATGAGGGTGGCAAGCCCCGGGAGGCCCAGCAGCCCGGCCAGGGCAAGGCCCGGAAGGAGCTGCCGCATGGGGATCGCCGACGTGGTGAAGCGGCTGGGGTCCAAAGTCAGGTCCGCCGCGGAGGTCACGAGCGGCACCAGCGCCCAGCCGGTCATGACCAGCGCCCCGCCAAGCACGACGACGGTCTGCGCGGTTTGCGGATCGGCCCACCGCAGTACCACCAAGCCGGTCGCGCAGGCCAGCACGATGCCCGCAGAGTACAGGGCGCCGATCACGATTCCGACAATCTGCCAGGGACTGCGCCGGAAGCCGTTGAGCAGCAAGCGCCACTTCAGGCTCAGAAGGTGCGCAACCACTCGAGCCCCTCAGCACGGGTGCCGCCGCCAACCAGCGCCACGAAGCGTTCTTCCAGCGTGGCACCGGCCCGCACCTCCTCGACCGTTCCGGCAGCAAGCACCTGCCCCGCAGCCACGACGGCCACGTGGTCGCACATGCGCTGGACGAGGTCCATGACGTGGCTGGAGACGATCACAGTCCCGCCGGAGGCGACATACTGTTCCAGGATGCCGCGGATGTTCGCGGCGGACACCGGGTCCACTGATTCGAACGGTTCATCGAGTACCAGCAGCCGGGGCGCGTGGATCAGGGCGGAAGCGAGGGCAATCTTCTTGCGCATGCCGGCCGAATAGTCCACCACCAGGGTTCCGGCATCCTTGCCCAGGTCCAACGCCGCGAGCAGCTCCCGGACCCGGGATTGCACCACCGCCCGGTCCATTCCCCGCAGCAGCCCGGCGTAGCTCACCAGCTGCTCGCCGCTCAGGCGGTCGAACAGGCGCACACCGTCGGGCAGGATGCCCATGAGTTTCTTGGCTTCCAGCGGCCGGGCCCAGACGTCCACGCCGTGGATGAAGGCCGTTCCGTAGTCCGGCCTCAGCAGCCCCGTGGCCATGGACAGCGTGGTTGTCTTCCCGGCCCCGTTCGGGCCCACGACGCCGTAGAAGGACCCAGCCGGGACGTCGAGGCTGATGCCGTTGACGGCGATCTTGTCTCCGAAGCGCTTGGCCAGGCCGCGCAGGGCCAGGGCCGGGACCGGAGGCACAGGGGAAGGGTCCGGGGCAGGGTATCCGGAACTCGGGGCGCTCATTCTGCCAGCGTAGCCCCCGCCGATTTCCGGCGGGGTCATCCGGCAGGACGAACTCCCGGAGCCCCACGGCGGGGAGGCTCATCCGAAGGGACGAGGCGGCCGCCGTCGTCAGTAGATCCCTGCCGGAAGAGTGCCCTGTCAGAACAGCATGCGGGGTCAGAACAGCACGCGGGCGAGACCCTGCCGCGCCTTGGCCACCCTTTCATCGGCAACGCCGACGACGTCGAAGAGTTCCAGCAGCCGCACGCGTGCGGTTTCGCGTTCGGCACCGAAGTTGCGGCCGATGAACGCGATGATGCGGTTGAAGCCGTCGTCGATGTGGCCGCCGGAGACGTCGAGATCGGCAATGGCGAGCTGTGCCTCGAGGTTATCCGGCTCCTGGGCGGCCTGTTGGCGCAGGGCCTCGGCCTGGGGTGCGGAAATCGATTCGAGCCGGCGCATGAGTTCCACCTGGGCAAGCCCGGCTTTCGCTTCCCGGTCCGCCGGCTGTTCGGCAAGGGCCTGGCGGTACGCCTGGGCGGCCGCGGCGTAGTCGCCGGCCTCGATGGCGTCGAAGGCTGCCTGGTGCAGCGGCGGCATCGGCGCTTCCTGCGGCGCCGCGGCCTCACCGTGGACACTGCCCGTCACACCGTTCTCCGCCGCAACCTTCAGCAGTTCGTCCAGCAGGGCCCGGATTTCCTGCTCAGCCGCGGGACCCTGGAACAGGGGCACCGGCCGGCCCTTCAGGACGGCGACGGCGGTGGGCACGGCTTCGATCCGGAAGGCGTCGGCCAGCTGGGGGAAAGCGTCGATGTCGGCCGCAGCGAGGACGATCCGTCCGTCGTAGCTTTCGACCACATCCTCCAGGCCCTGCAGGAGGGTGGCGGACTCCGGCGAATAACGGGCCCAGAGCAGGAAGAGCACAGGAATCTGCGCCGAAAGCTCGACGAGGTCCTGGAAGTTCGCTTCGTTGGCATCCACGCGGAGCGGGCGCCTGGCCTCCTCTGCCCCGGGTGCCTGGCCGCCTGCGCCCTGCATGCCGCCATCCGGTCCGGCTGTGCCGTTGCCCTGGACCGGCACAGCGGCGGGCGGCGGGGCGGCAGGGCGCCGGAGTGCGGAAAGGTCGACGGCGCCGCGGAGGTTGAGCTGGCTGGCGGCGGCCGGGGAAACGGGTCGTGATCCTGGCGAACTCATAGTGTCCACTCTATCCGTTTCACCGGCCGCCATTGCCTACTTGAAGCTGGCAGCCACCAAGCCGCGGAAGGCAGCCACGAGCTTCATGGGCTCACTGGAGTCGGCCGGCGGAACGTAGATGGCCACGGACTCGGCGAAGGTCTGGGACAGGCCCACCTTCGTCGACTCCCCGCCGGCCAGCACTGCGGCCGCCTTGTCTG
The DNA here is from genome assembly GCF_047977865.1 of Curtobacterium sp. LFS079. Classification (NCBI taxonomy): domain Bacteria; kingdom Bacillati; phylum Actinomycetota; class Actinomycetes; order Micrococcales; family Microbacteriaceae; genus Curtobacterium; species Curtobacterium sp. LFS079. The sequence goes on along the minus strand of NZ_JBFPFO010000005.1, from coordinate 120,459 downwards.
CGATCAGGGTGTCGCCTTCTGCCTTCGGCTTCGTGGTGAACACGAAGTCCAGCCTGCCCAGCACCAGGGCTCCGCCGTCGGAGGTACGGAAAACGGCGGTGTCAGCGGGGACGGGCGTGTGCGTGAACTTGAAGGTTCCGCTGCTTCCGGCCTTGACCGCGTCAGCCTGGTAGTCCAGCACATCGGCGATGTAGGGCGAGCCCGTGCCTTCGACCAGCTTCGCCTTGAACGCGGAGTTGGGCTTGGTAAGCCGGTCCGCCAGGGCAGCCATGGCTTCGGTGCCGCTGTACAGGAGCCCGGTCTTGTCGTCGGCGGCAGACTGCTTGGTTCCGCCGAGCGGGATGGCCGGGAAGGAAGTGCCCGGCTGCAGCGGCGCGGTCGACAGGAGTTTGTAATTCTCCCGCGGAGCCGACTGGCTCATCGTGAGGACCTGGGGCACCACGTTGCCCTCGCCTTGGGTCACGGCGACGACCGTGCGGGGCCAACTGCGCTGGGTTGTCACGACGCTGCCCAGGAGCTTGCTGGCACGCACGGGCATGCGGGCCTGGTGGCTGGCAACCTTGGCGCGGATCTTATAGTTCTGCGTCCGGACGAGCAGCTCGGTGCCAGCGACCCGGGTCTTCAGTTTCGCGGCGTCCCGGGCTGCATCACCGGCCGAAACGGCGTTGGCAACCTGTTCCAGGATGCGCTTGAGCTGGGCGTCCAGCAGCACCGGTGCGCCCTCCGCACTGGAAGCCCCCTGTGAAGTGGAAGGAGAGGGGGTATCGGCCGCCTGGGCTCCTGCCATCGAGGTTCCCGCGAGGGCTGCGGAGATGACGCCCGCCAGCACGATTCGCGTGGCCGTGGGGCCGCCCTTGCCGTTCGGAGCCTCGCCCTTGGAAACCGGGCCCGCGGCTTGCTGTCCGGCAGCCACGGGGGCGCCGGTTCCGGAACGGTTGCCGGAGCCGCCGTTTCCGCCGTTTCGCGCCCCCAGGAACCTGCTGAGCAGGGGCAGCGCCGCGCCTGCGGCAAAGAGGACGGCGCCAAAGATGATGAGCGGGACGGCCCATGGCATCGTGGTGTCGTTCGGGTAAGTCACGGAGATCGACGCCGGCGCGGGCTTGCTGCCGTCGCTGGCCAGCAGGAGCGACCACTCGCCGTCGGCCGGCGGGTTCCATGAGTATTCAAGCTGTCCGCTCGCGTTCTCGGTCTCGACCCAGAGGTCGGACCCGGCCGGCGCGGGTGCGGTGGCTTCACCCTCGGTGCTGGTGACCTTGAGGGACTTGCCGTCTTCCGAAACCCCACCGACCGTGTTGTGGGCGGTCTTGCCTACCCAGGCGTCGACGTCGTCGGGCCGGCCGACAGCCAGCACGAAGTTGCCTTCACCCTTGATGGTGATCCGGCCCGGCCCGCCCTTGTGGTCAAGCAGGTCTTGCCCGATCACTGTCAACGGCGCGGCTTTCGTATCGCCGGGAGCAGACGCGGTCACGGTGTCGGCAGGAGCCCAGAAGGTCAGCTGGCCGATGCCGGCCAGCAGTACCAGCAGGCCCAGCAGCGCCAGGGAGGCTGCAGTCTTCAATCGCACAGGAATACCAATCATCAGCGGTCGTTGAGCTTTAAGGGTAACCGTTTTGTTACCCGTCGCCCGGTTCGGAGGTCGGCCGCGCCACCCCCGGATGCCCCGCCATGGCGGGCCAAAACCGAAGATTCATGCTGCTGGTAGGGTGACGAACAACATTGGAATCGGCTTTGCCTGCGGGGCCGCACGGATTGCAGAGGTCAGTACAAGCACGTGAATGAGCAGAAGTCGCCGACTCCTCCCGGGCCCTCCGACGAAACGGACGGAGCCGCCAAAGCGGCGGGCGGCCGGGTACCCAAGGCCGGCATGTTCGCTGCGGTTGCCCGCAGGCTCCGGCAGCCCATTCCCGGTGCCCAGCCGCGGGTGCGGTTCGAGATGCCCCCGGAGCTCGACGGCGGCGATGAGTCCGCGCTCGACGACGGCGACGCCCGCTTCGGCTCCCCCGGCCCCCGGATGTCCGCACAGCACCCGCTCTACCTCGGATTCATGGGAACTGCCGGCGTCGGCGTCGCCCTGCTGCTCTTCTACATCGGTACCCACACGGCACAGCTCCTGCTGTGGATCGTCACTGCCCTGTTCATCGCGCTGGGCCTTGACCCGGTAGTCCGCTGGCTCGAAAGCCAAAAGGTTCCGCGCCCCGCGGGCATCCTGGTCTCCGTCGGGGTGCTGGCCGCGGGCGTCGCAGGCTTCTTCGCCACCCTGATTCCCACCATCGTGGAGCAGGTGACGGAAATCGTGCGCCAGGCGCCCACCTGGATCCGCGACTTCCTGGATTCGGAATTCTTCCGGACGCTCGACAGCCAGTTCGGCGTGCGGGACCGGATCAGCCAGGAGCTGGACAAATTCGTCAAGAACCCCGATGCCATGGGCGGGATCTTCGGCGGCGTCGTGGGCTTCGGGTCCACCGTGGCCAACAGCCTCTTCGGGGCCTTGATCGTGCTGGTGCTCAGCCTGTACTTCCTGGGCGCCCTGCCTGCCATGAAGAAATGGGCCTATCGCCTGGCGCCGCGCTCCCGGCGCCCCCGGGTCGAGGCCCTCTCGGAAGAGATCACCCGGTCCGTGGGCAACTACGTGATCGGCCAGGCCTGCGTGGCCTTGCTCAACGCCCTGTTTGCCTTCATCGTCATGAGCATCCTCGGTGTCCCGTTCAGTGTCTTGCTGGCCTTCGTTGTCGCCCTGCTTGCGTTCATCCCGCTGGTCGGCGGCATGATCGCCGCGGTTGTGGTGATCCTGGTTTCCCTCACCTTGGGCTGGCAGACCGCGGTGGTCTATGCGATCTGCTACTTTGCCTACCTGCAGTTCGAGGCCTACTTCATCTCGCCGCGCATCATGCAACGCGCGGTCGCGGTGCCGGGTGCCGTTGCCGTTATCTCCGTGATCGCGGGCGGCAGCCTGCTGGGGGTGCTCGGCGCGCTCATCGCGATCCCCACCGCGGCGGCGATCATGCTGCTCATCAAGGAAGTCTTCATCATCCGCCAGGACCGCCACTGATGCGAGCCGGCCCGGCGAGGGCGCCGGCCGCTAGGCCGCGGTCGCGAACGGACCCGCCCACTCGCGGGGCAGTCCGCCGGGACCTGCGCCGGCCTCGGTGACGTCGTCGACAATCTCGTCCAGCACCCGCGCGGCGTACTTTTCGCCCACCCACAGATGCTTGGCGCCGTCGATCCCCAGCAGACGCGCCTGCGGCACGAGGCTGAAGCGCTCCGCGGCCTCCGCGGGCTGCAGGAAGTCGTCATGTTCCGGAACCAGCACGGTCAGGGGCTTGCCCGAGGACGCCCATTCCTTCAGGTGGACATCCGTTGCGCGATGCAGGGGCGGGGAGAGCAGGATGGCCCCCTCCACCTGTGAGGCCACGGGGTCGACCGCGCCATACATGAGCGCCAGTTCCGTGCCGAAGGACCAGCCCACCAGCCAGCGGTTCGGCAGGCCGCGTTCGACGGCGAAGCGCACCGCGGCCTCGACGTCGTACCGTTCGCCGATGCCCTCTTCGAAGCTGCCCTGGCTGGTGCCCCGCGGCGAGTGCGTGCCGCGGGTGTTGAAGCGGAGCACCGCGACGCCGGCCAGCGCCGGAAGGCGGTAGGAAGCCTTCCGGTAGACGTGCGAGTCCATGAAGCCGCCGTGGGTGGGCAGCGGATGGAGGGTGATCAGGGTGGCGGTGATTTCACCTGATTCCGGAAGCGCCAACTCGCCCACCAGGACCTTGCCGTCTTCGGTCTCGATTTCGATGTTTTCGCGCCGGGCAGGCAGCACTGTGGACGCGCGGATGGCCACGGGAGCCTCGGGCTGGGTGAACACGAAGGAGGCGGGGTCGAAAGTCATGCTTCCAAGGGTATCCCCGGGGCCCGTACGGGGCGGCACCAAGCCTCAGCGGTAGCGGTAGGTGCGCCCCGTCCAGCACTTGTTGTGCCAATGCCGCCGCTCCGCCAGGCCGGCGGCATCGCCCAGCAGATGGCTGGCCGACCACACCACCAGGTGGGCCGTTCCCGGCAGGATCGCCAGCGAGCAACCGGGGCACACGTAGTTCTTCTCGGCGTTCCTTGCGGTCATGGTGCGGACGATCCATTCGCCGTCGGGAGCGTCCTCCCGGCGCGCAATCCCGGCCCGTGCCCGCTCGAGGTCCAGTTCGGGGGTTTCGGCATCGCGGGTCCACTTCGAATTCGCGGAGCCCGTGCGGCGGGGTCGGTTGGATCGGGGCATGACTCCATTCTGCCGCAGGGCCCCCGGCCGGGCGGCACCCCGTCACAGGCAGTAAAGTTGAGCGGGTGCGACTCGTCATAGCCCGCTGCTCAGTTGATTACGTCGGCCGACTCAAGGCCCACCTGCCCTTGGCCACCCGGCTCCTCCTGGTGAAAGCCGACGGTTCCGTGCTGGTCCATTCGGACGGCGGTTCCTACAAGCCCCTGAACTGGATGAGCCCGCCTGCCACCCTGCGCGTCACCACCCCGGAGGAGACCGAGGTGGAAGAAGGCGTGGTCGAACAATGGACCGTGCAGTCGGCCAAGACCGACGACCGCCTCATCATCAACATCTATGAGCAGGTCCACGACACCTCCCACGAGCTGGGCACCGACCCGGGCCTGATCAAGGACGGCGTGGAGGCGGACCTCCAGCGCCTGCTCGCCGAACAGATCGAAACCCTGGGCACCGGCTATTCGCTGATCCGCCGTGAATACTTCACCGCGATCGGCCCGGTGGACATCCTGGCGCGCGACGCCGACGGGGGCACGGTCGCCGTCGAGCTCAAGCGGCGCGGTGACATCGACGGCGTCGAGCAGCTCACCCGCTACCTCGAGCTGCTGAACCGCGACCCCCTGCTGGCGCCGGTGCGCGGCATTTTCGCCGCCCAGCAAATCAAGCCGCAGGCCAAGGTCCTCGCGAACGACCGCGGCATCGACTGCGTGACGCTCGATTACGACGCGATGCGCGGCGTTGACGACAGCGAGTCCCGACTCTTCTGATCACCACTGATTGAAATATTTCAGTTTCAATCATCAGGAATCATTCTGCTGAGCGTCTCCGCCCAATAGAATCAAGGCATGACAGACCCGAGCCTGCCTTCGGCCGTGCCCACGCCAACCCGCCACCTCATCAGCGGAACCATCGTCAGCGACGGGGGCCTGCTCGAGGACGGACTGGTGGCGGTCGACGGCGACCGCATCGTCTTCGCCGGACCGGTCGGGGACTTCGACGAAAATGCCTTCGAAGGCTTCACCGGAACGGCGCCTGCAACGCTGCCGGAGGGGCGCTACATCCTGCCCGGTTTCGTCGACGTGCACTGTCACGGCGGAAGCGGCGGCGACTTCCCGGGGGGCGACGAGGAATCCGCACGCAAGGCAATCGAGTTCCTGCACCGCTCCGGCACCACCACCCTCCTGGCGAGCATGGTCACCGCCTCACGCGAGGACCTGCTTCGCGGCATCGGACTCTATGTACGGCTGGCGGATGAAGGGCTGCTGGCGGGCATCCACCTCGAGGGGCCTTTCCTTTCACACGCCCGCTGCGGCGCCCAGAACCCGGATTACCTCCTGGAGCCGGACCTCGGGCTCATGGTCGAGCTCATCGAAGCAGCCGGCGGCAAGCTGGCCACCATGACCTACGCGCCGGAGCTGCCAGGGGCCGCCGCTTTGGTAGACCTGATGACCTCGCACGGCGTGACGCCGTCGCTCGGCCACACGGACTGCGACGACGCCACAGCCGCCGCGTCCCTCGCCGCCGCCCGGGAGGGCCTTGAGTCGGCAGGGTTCGACGGCGTCAGCTCACGTCCCACGGTCACCCACCTGTTCAACGGCATGCCTCCCCTGCACCACCGTTCCCCCGGCCCCGTGGCGGCCTGCCTGCGCGCCGCGCAGGCAGGCAAGGCGGTCGTGGAACTGATTGCCGACGGCACGCACCTGGATCCGGCCACCGTGGCCACGGTCTTCCAACTCGTCGGCGCCGCCAACATCCTGCTGGTCACCGACTCGATGGCGGCCGCCGGGCTGTCCGACGGCAACTACATGCTGGGCCCCTCCCCTGTAACGGTCAGTGGCGGCGTCGCAACGCTGGACGCCACCGGTTCCATTGCCGGCGGCACTGCCACAATGCTCGACGTCGTGCGCCGGACTGTGGCGGCCGGCGTCGGGCTGGCAGACGCCGTCTTCTCGGCCACCGCGGTGCCGGCCGGGGTGCTTGGCCTTTCGGATGAACTGGGAGGCATCCGGCGGGGCCTGAGGGCCGATCTGGTGGTGGTGGACGCAGACCTTGAGTTGGCCGCGGTCCTGCGCCAAGGGAACTGGCTTTAGGCCGCCGGCACAAAGGCCCGGCCTATTACCTTATTTATCGCGAATGCCGTTACCTTCTTTTTACTCAAATTTTTCCGGAATTCCCCGGCAGACCGTTGACCTGCACTAATGGCCATGAAAGTGTTGTAGCAGTCTTTGTGTAGGTGTGATTCATGCTCGCAAGACTTGTTGCGAGCTTGAAGCTCCTGCAATACAAGCCAGGCAATGCCAGGGCGGAATTCAGGTCTTCTCGCGGAGTGACTAAGCGCGGCACGCGGTGTGCCGGACTTAATAAAGCAGTTCCACAATGAGGAGAAACAAATAATGGCACTGGGCACTGTCAAGTGGTTCAACGCTGAAAAGGGCTTCGGCTTCATCACCCCGGACGACGCTGAAGGCGACGTCTTCGTCCACTACTCGGAGATCCAGACTTCCGGTTTCCGCACCCTCGACGAGAACCAGCGTGTTCAGTTCGAAATCGGCCAGGGCGCCAAGGGCCCGCAGGCCACCGGCGTCACCGCTCTCTGAGCAGAGCCACACATACAGAAAGACCCGGGCAGCCCGCCCGGGTCTTTCTGTTTAAGCTTCCTGGAATCAGCGCCAGGTTCCGACTCCGATCACCGGACCGGCCTCCAGCCAGGAGGACAGCCCCGCATAGGCTTCGAAGCGCATGGCCAGCATGAAAGACTCTCCTTCGTGCTGCAGTTCAACCACCACGACGTCGGGCTGCAGCTTGGTCAGTTCCACTTCGCTGGGCTTCCGCCGGCCGAGCAGTTCCAAGGAACTGCGCTTGAAGCTGTGCCGCGGGCGGAAGCTCAACGACAGCAGGCTGAACCACTCCAGCTCAGAGTCCTGATAACGACAAACCCCCATCCGCCAGCTGTTTCCAGCCATGCAGATGGAGGCGTCCACCGTGCCGAGGGCGCGCCGCAGGTTGAAGCGGCGCACCCCCACGAGGCACAGTGTCAAAACAAGCAGGCCAAGGGCACTTGCCAGGATGATGAACGGAAAAACAGAATCGTCCATCAAGGTCGGGCTAGCGGATCCCCGCAGTAGCTGCTTCGCCCAGCTGGGCGTTGTCAGCAACAATGACCACCCGGTTGTTGTCGACGGAGAAGAATCCGCCGTCGACCGCTACCGCGATGCGGTCCCCGGAGACCGGCTCGATTGCCAGCTCGCCCTCGGCCAGGATGGCGAGCAGCGGCGAGTGGCCCGGCAGGATTCCGATTTCACCATCGCTGGTGCGGGCCTTGACCATCTTGGCCGCGCCGGACCACACAAAGTGATCCGCCGCTACAATCTCAACCTCGAGCTCAGCCATGCTACTTGGTCTGTTCCTGGATCTTGGCCCACTGGCGCTCGACGTCATCCATGGCGCCGACGTTGAAGAACGCCTGCTCCGCGATGTGGTCGACGTCGCCGTTGCAGATAGCCTGGAAGCCCTCGATGGTGTCCTTGATGGACACGGTGGAGCCCTCGACACCGGTGAACTGCTTGGCAGTGTAGGTGTTCTGGGAGAGGAACTGCTGGATGCGGCGGGCACGTGCCACGACGATCTTGTCTTCTTCGGACAGTTCGTCGACACCGAGGATGGCGATGATGTCCTGGAGTTCCTTGTTCTTCTGCAGGATCTGCTTCACGCGCACTGCGGTGTCGTAGTGGTCCTTGCCGATGTACTGAGGGTCGAGGATACGCGAGGTGGAGGTCAGCGGATCCACGGCCGGGTACAGGCCACGGGAGGCGATTTCACGGGAAAGTTCCGTGGTGGCGTCCAGGTGGGCGAAGGTGGTCGCCGGAGCCGGGTCGGTGTAGTCGTCAGCCGGGACGTAGATGGCCTGCATCGAGGTGATGGAGTGGCCCTTGGTCGAGGTGATGCGCTCCTGGAGGAGGCCCATCTCGTCGGCGAGGTTCGGCTGGTAACCCACGGCGGAAGGCATGCGGCCCAGCAGGGTCGAAACCTCGGAACCGGCCTGGGTGAAGCGGAAGATGTTGTCGATGAAGAGCAGCACGTCCTGGTTCTGCACATCGCGGAAGTACTCCGCCATGGTCAGGGCGGACAGTGCCACACGCAGGCGCGTTCCCGGCGGCTCGTCCATCTGGCCGAACACAAGGGCGGTGTCCTTCAGGACGCCGGCCTCTTCCATTTCGACCCAGAGGTCGTTGCCCTCACGGGTACGCTCGCCGACACCGGCGAACACGGAGGTACCACCGAAGTTGCGGGCAACACGGGTGATCATTTCCTGGATCAGAACGGTCTTGCCGACGCCGGCACCACCGAACAGACCGATCTTTCCACCCTTGATGTAGGGGGTCAGGAGGTCGATGACCTTGATGCCGGTTTCCAGCATCTCCGTGGAGCCTTCGAGGGAAGCGAAGCTCGGAGCCTTGCGGTGGATCGGCCAGTAGGCGTCAGCCTTGATCTCGGACTCGTCGACGTCGAGCGGCTTGCCCAGGACGTTGAAGATGTGGCCCTTGACGCCGTCGCCCACGGGCACGGAGATCGGGGCACCCGAATCCTGCACGGCGGTACCACGGACCAAGCCGTCGGTGGCCTGCAGGGAGATGGCGCGGACGAGGTTGTCACCCAGGTGCTGGGAGGTCTCGAACGTGATGGTCTTGGTCTCGCCGTTGAGGGTTACCTCGGTGGTGAGCGCGTTGTAGATGGACGGGATTGCGTCGGCCGGGAATTCGACGTCGACAACCGGGCCAATGACACGGGCAATGCGGCCGGTGGCGCCGGCCGTTGCGGCTACGTGCTCGGTAGCGGTGGCAGTCATCTCTCTCACTTCATTCAGTAGATGGCGTGGGGTTAAGTTTATCTGTTTGGTGCAGCTGCGGCTGGCGCCGGGCCGTGCACCGGCAACTACGCGCTGAGGGCGTCGGCGCCGGCCACGATCTCGGACAGTTCCTGCGTGATCTCGGCTTGGCGGGCCGTGTTGCGCAGTCGCGTGTACTTCTTGATCAGCTCGGTCGCGTTGTCACCGGCGGACTTCATCGCACGCTGGCGGGCGGCGAGCTCGGACGCCGCGGCCTGCAGCATTGCCGCGAAGATGCGTGCCTCGATGTAGCGCGGCAGCAGGGCATCAAGGACCTGCTCGGCCTCCGGCTCGAACTCGTACAGCGGCAGCAGTTCCGACTCGGTGACCGCCTGCTCTTCGACTTCCAGCGGAAGAAGGCGGACCACGGTGGGTTCCTGCGTCACCATCGACTTGAAGCGGGTGTAGACGACATGGATTTCGTCCACGCCGCCTTCCGCGTAGTCGGTGGCGAACTCTTCGAGCAGGGCGGCACCGATTTCCTGGGCCGTCCCGAACTCCGGAGCGTCCGTTCCACCGGTCCAAACACGGGCGTAGGGGCGGCTGCGGAAATCGAAGTACGCCTGGGCCTTGCGGCCAAGGACGTAGGTCTTGACTTCCTTGCCCTCAGCACGGAGCAGTTCATTGAGACCTTCGGCCTGCTTGAGCACGCTGGCGGAGTAGGAACCGGCCAGGCCCCGGTCAGAGGTGATGACCAGGACGGCGGCGCGGCGGATCTGCTCCGGCTCGGTGACGAGCGGGTGGTCGATTTCGTTCTGGCTCGCGACAGCAGAAACGGCACGGGTAATCGCATTGGCATACGGCAGCGAAGCTGCAACGCGGGCGCGGGCCTTACCGATGCGCGAGGTAGCGATCAGCTCCATCGCCTTGAAGATCTTGCGCATCGACGTCGTCGAGCTGATCTTCTGGCGGTAGACCCGGATCTGGGCTCCCATACTTATCCTTTCCTAGACCTTCGGTTGATTGATCCGTCTGTGCCCGACGGCGGAAGTTGCCTTCCGCCGTCGGGCAGAGCCGGTACGCCGAAGGGTCAGCGCTTCTGCTTGACGATCTTTTCCTGGTCGACTTCGCCGCCGGAGATCGCTTCGTGCTCTTCGTGACCGGCGCCAACCAGACGGTTGTCGCCCTCGCCGAAGAAGCCCTTCTTGAACTCGATGATCGAGGTCTTCAGCGCTTCGACAGTGTCGTCATCCAGGACGTTGGTCTGCGCCAGCGTGGTCAGGATGGAGGACTTGTGCTTGAGGTGCTCCAGGTACTCGGACTCGAAGCGGTTGATGTCCTCAACCGGAACGTCGTCCAGGTAGCCGTTGGTACCAGCCCAGATGGACACGACCTGGTCCTCGACCGGGAACGGCGAGTACTGGCCCTGCTTCAGCAGTTCCATCAGGCGGGCGCCACGGGTGAGCTGCTGGCGCGACGCGGCATCCAGGTCGGAGGCGAACATGGCAAAGGCCTGCATGTCGCGGTACTGGGCCAGGTCCAGCTTCAAGGTACCGGAGACCTTCTTCATGGACTTGACCTGTGCCGAGCCACCCACGCGGGAGACGGACACGCCGACGTCAACAGCGGGGCGCTGGTTGGCGTTGAAGAGGTCCGACTGGAGGAAGATCTGCCCATCCGTGATGGAGATCACGTTGGTCGGAATGTAGGCGGAAACGTCGTTCGCCTTAGTTTCCACGATCGGCAGGCCGGTCATGGAACCTGCACCGAGCTCGTCGGAGAGCTTGGCACAACGCTCCAACAGGCGGGAGTGCAAGTAGAAGACGTCGCCGGGGTAGGCTTCGCGTCCCGGCGGACGGCGCAGCAGCAGGGACACTGCACGGTAGGCTTCAGCCTGCTTGGACAGGTCGTCAAAAATGATGAGGACATGCTTGCCGGCGTACATCCAGTGCTGGCCGATGGCGGAACCGGCGTAAGGTGCCAGGTACTTGAAGCCGGCCGGGTCGGAAGCCGGGGAAGCCACGATGGTGGTGTATTCCAGCGCGCCGTGATCTTCGAGGGTCTGGCGGACAGCAGCGATGGTGGAAGCCTTCTGGCCGACACCGACGTAGATGCAGCGGACCTGCTTCTTGACATCGCCCGAAGCCCAGTTGGCCTTCTGGTTGATAATGGTGTCCACGGCGATGGCGGTCTTGCCGGTCTGGCGGTCACCGATGATCAGCTGACGCTGGCCGCGGCCGATCGGGATCATCGCGTCGATGGCCTTCAGGCCGGTCTGCATCGGTTCGTGGACCGACTTGCGCTGGGTGACGCCCGGTGCCTGGAGTTCCAGAGCACGGGTGGTCTCGGCCTTGATCTCGCCGAGGTCATCGATCGGCTGGCCCAGCGGGTCGACAACGCGGCCCAGGAAGGCGTCGCCCACCGGAACAGACAGGATCTCACCGGTGCGGTGAACTTCCTGGCCTTCTTCGATGCCGGTGAAGTCACCGAGGATGATGACACCGATTTCGCGGACGTCGAGGTTCTGGGCGAGGCCCAGGGTACCGTCCTCGAAGCGAAGCAACTCGTTCGCCATGACCGAGGGAAGACCCTCAACACGGGCGATGCCGTCACTTGCGGTGGTCACGCGACCAACCTCTACGCGCTCTGCGTTTCCGGGTTCGTAGGACGCCGCGAACTCGTTCAACGCATCACGGACGTCGTCGGCGTTGATGGTCAATTCGGCCATCTGCAGTCCCTGCTCTCCTGTTTTCGTGATCATCGTTGCTCACGATGACCGGGTTTGTATCAGTTAGTTGTTCTTGTCCGGCTAGCCGGCGAGTTGCCGGCGGAGTTCGGACAGGCGCGCCACGACGGAAGCGTCGAGCATTTCGTCGCCCACCTGCACCCGGATTCCGCCGATCAACGCCGGGTCCACATTGACGTTGACCTTCAGATCGCGGCCGTAAAGGGCATCGAGCCCGGCCTGCAGACGGCTGGCTTGCGTTTCGGTCAGAGGACGGGTGACGCTGACAGTCGCAATCCAGCGCTGCTGGCGCTTGGCGGCGAGTGCCGCGAAGCTCTCGACGAGCTTTACCGCCCTGATGCCGCGCGGCTGGGACACCGCCTGGCCAATGAGGAGCTTGGCTTCCTCGCTGGCGCCCGGGACCAGTTTTCCGGCAAGAGCAACCTTCGCTGCTGCGGAAGCCTGCGGCTCTGCCAGAGCAGCTTGTACATCGTGGCTGGAAGCAACGGCCTGCTTGAAAGCAAACAGTTCGTCCTCCAGCTCTTCCAGCCCCGTGATTCCGGAGGCAGAAACGGCCGACTTGTTTTCAGCCACGGCGATGACCACCGTGGCGGCAAGAGTCTCGAGTGCATCGCCGATATCACGTGCGCCTGCCCAGCGTGAGCTGGCCAGACCGGACATGATTTCCGCAGCATCAGCGGAGACTTTCCCGCCAAACAGCTGCTTGACCAGCGCCGACTTCTCTTCTCCACTGCGGGAGGGGTCAGTCAGGGCGCGGCGCAAGCCAGCCGAGCTGTCTACCGTTCCCAGGATTTCGAAGAGTTCCCTAGCCAACTGCAGCGAGGCCAGCGGAAGCTTGGCTTCCAGCTTTGCCAACGCTGTGGTCAGCGATTCGCTCGATACGCCTGCCATTACTTAGCTGCACCTGCGTTCTGGGACTCCAGATCTGCCAGGAAGCGGTCCACCACGCGTGCCGAACGCTCGTCATCGTTGAGAGACTCGCCCACGATCCGGCCTGCCAGGGTCGTGGCCAGGGTGCCCACCTCGGAGCGCAGGGCAACAACAGCTGCCTGGCGCTCGGATTCGATCTGGGCGTGAGCCTGCTCAGTGATGCGTGCGGACTCGGCAGCGGCCTTGGCCTTCAGATCGGCGAGGATCTGCGCACCCTCGGCGCGGGCTTCCTCGCGGATGCGGTTGGCTTCAGCGCGGGCATCGGTGAGCTGCTGCTTGTACTCTTCGAGCGCTGCAGAAGCTTCGGCCTGGGCCTTTTCAGCCTTGGCGATGCCGCCTTCGATCGCTTCGGCGCGCTCTGCGAACGTCTTCTCGAACATCGGGACAACGAACTTGACCACGATGAAAAAGAGGACAGCAAAGCCGGCGAGGACGACGCCCATTTCCCAGGGATTGGGAACGAGCGGGTTAGCCGCCTCGGCGCCTTCAGCGGCGGCTGAGATGATCAGCTGATTCATATTTCACCCGTCCTTATCTACTCGGTTCTGAATGTTCGCTTGGTTCTGAAGGTTTACTTGAGAACGAAAGCGAAGACCAGGCCCAGGATGGCGAGGGCTTCAGTCAGCGCAAGGCCGAGGAACGCGATCGGCTGCAGGACGCGCTGGGCTTCCGGCTGACGAGCCACACCGTTGATGTAGGCAGCGAACACGAGACCCACACCGATACCACCGCCGATGGCCGAGAGACCGTAGCCGATGAGGTTGAGGGAGCCGTTGATGGAGCCTTCCATTTTTCTTCCTTTCAAGATGCCATGTGTATGGCAGGTTGTTTGGGTTGCTTCATCCCCGCGAGGGGAAGTTTGAGGAGCCTAGTGGCTGTCGGCGTGGAGTGCGCCTTCGATGTAGATCGCGGTCAGCAGTGTGAACACGTACGCCTGCAGCGCCATGATCAGCGCTTCCAGCATGTACATCGCAATCGCGCCGGCAAGAACCAGCACAGAGGTGCCCTTGAGGAGGACGTTCTCCTGCATGACGAGGAACTCGATGCCCGAGCCGGCAATCATGACGATCAGGTGGCCGGCCAGCATGGTGGCGAAGAGACGCAGGCTGTGCGTGACCGGGCGGACCAGGAAGTTGGAGATGATCTCGATCGGAATAACGATCGGAAGGATGTAGACCGGGACACCGGAGGGAACGGTGGCGAGCTTGAAGTAGCGCAGGCCGTTCTTCCTGATGCCGATGCCGATCCAGGTGATGTACACGATGACTGCCAGCACGTAGGCGCCGCCGACGTGCGAGAAGCTCGGGAGCTGGATCAGCGGGATGGCGCCATAGATGTTGTTCACCAGGATGAAGAAGAACAACGAGAACAGCAGCGGGACATACTTCATGAAGTCGCGGCCGCCAATAATGTCCTTGGCGATGCTGTTACGGACGAAGCCGTAAGCCATCTCACCTGCGAACTGCAGCTTGCCGGGAACCAGCTGCTGCTTCCGTGCAGCGAGGATAAAAAAGGTGGCGATAATGACGACCGACAGGATGACCAGCAGCATCTGCTTGGAGAATCCCTCGTGCGCACCCCACGGCAGGATAGCCGGCAGGTGCATTTCGTCGATTCCGGGAGGGGTAAAGGTCCCTGAATCCTGGGCCGGGAGCGCAAGCGCGATCAACGCGTTTCCTCTCTGCAGTGTCCATCATTGGGCTTTGGTGAGAATCGGTCCGCGTTGGCTGCGGCCACTTCCCGTGTGAAATTATTTGGCATTACTGTGCCCCGTCCTGGGACGGACCGCTGTCTGCTTTGCTCTTGCCAGAAGAAGATCCTTGACTGGTGAGGCCATGCATATGGGAGAGATAGAATCCCCCTGCGGCTCCAAGCAGAGCGCCTAGGAGCACAATCCAGCGTGTCCCCCACAGATTATCCAGACCCCAGCCTATCAAACTCCAGACAATGATCCCGCCGATGATGTAGCTGAAGACGGCCATGCCGGCGTTGTATCCGCCGTCACTTCCGTCCTCGGCTCCGCCAGCGGAATTCCCGGAGTCTGGGGTGGCGGGAATGGACTTCCCGGGATGACGTTCAGGCCTTGCCATGCTGGTCCCCTTCGCTCGGAGAGGGATCATTGTAGATTTGCAGCCGGGCCTTGCTGAATCCGCGGATTTCGGCCGCCTGCCAGACGACGACGGTGACGATGGCAGCGATCACGAACCAACGGCCGTGCAGCCACTCCGGAGCACCCAGGACGAAAAGGACGACGGCGAAGCCTACGACTTTGACGAAGTAAGTGGCCACGAAAAGTCCGACCGCGCCGGAGGGATTGTTACGTCCGACGAAATGGCCGATCAGGAGGCTGATCGCGAAGAACACGATCACCAGCGCACCCCCGAAGGCAACGGACAAGGCACCCTGGCCGCCATTCATGACGGCGGCTATCAGCGCAGTGACAGCGAGGGCCAGCACGGCCGCCGTCGCACTCTGGACCAGCAGCCTGAGCCACAACGAGCTTCCGGAAACAGCAACGCCGGAATGCGTGGACGGATGTCCATCGGCGTTGGAGGTCATGGGGATGCCAATCGTCGAGGCAGGGGATGCCAGGTCTCAAAGAGGGTGGGTGCGCGTGCGAGTGACTGCCCGCAACAAGAATTCTACATGAGATAGAACTGTGATGTTAACGCGGCGTCATTGCTGAAGCCGGCCGCCCCGGCGGGCAAAGTACGGCCATGCCGTCACCACGCCCATGACGAGTGCAGCCGCGATGTCCAGGGAGAGGACGACCTGCCAGGGGAAGATCGCGAAGGCGAGGCCGCCGAAAGCGAGGATCGCGGTCCAGACGTACATCATCAGGACGGCGGTGCGGTGGGTGTGGCCGAGTTCGATCAACTTGTGGTGCAGGTGGCCGCGGTCCGCGGACCACGGAGACTGGCCGCGGGCGGTACGGCGGACGACGGCGAGGCCCAGGTCCAGCAGCGGCAGGGAAAGCACGGCAAACGGCAGCAGGATCGGAACGATGGTGGGAATACCGTTGATGCGGTCGTACAGCCCCGACGTGATCTGGCCCGTCGAAACAACACCGCCTGATGCCATTACCAGGCCGAGCAGCATGGCGCCGGAATCCCCCATGAAGATCCGGGCTGGAAACCAGTTGTGGGGCAGGAAGCCGATACAGCAGCCCACGAGGATGGCCATCAGCAGGGCAGCAAGGTCGGAGCGGTCCAGAAGCACCGCGTTGCGGTGCACCCAGTAGGCGGTCAGGAAGAACGCCACTCCCCCGATGGCGGCGACTCCGGCCGCAAGCCCGTCCAGGCCGTCGATGAAGTTGACTGCGTTCATGGTGGTGACGATCAGCAGGGCCGTGATGGCGATGCTTACTGGTTCCGAGGTGATGTGGATGGGCTCGGGGATGAAGGGAATCAGCGTCATCCGTACGCCCCACACGGCCACCACGGTCGCGGCCAGCGCCTGTCCGATCAGCTTGATCCACCAGCGGATGTCCAGGAGGTCGTCTGCGAGTCCGACGGCGACGATCACCAGTACACCGGCGAGGATCCCCCAGGGCGCCGAATTGCCGCGGAAAATGTCCTTGACGAAGAAGGAATTGCTGGCCACCACCAGGGCAACGGCAAAGCCGGCGCACAAGCCCAGCCCGCCCAGGCGGGAGATCGGCACGGAGTGCATGTCGCGGCTGCGGATAGGCCCGAACAGCCGCAACTTCTTCGCCAGGAACCGTGCGCCCCACGTGGTCACGTACGCCACAACGGCAGCCGTGAGCATCATGAGGGAGTACATGATCACGTGGCGGCTCCTGAAGACGGTGATGGTTTGCGCCCTTGCGACGCGTTGCGGGAGGTCCCCGCAACGCCCTGCGCACCGCCGGATATTGCTGTACTACAGTTGGACTCTGTCCAAGATACTAGCGGCAACAGCTGCCACGCTCCGGCACTCGCGCCCTTAGGGCGAGCCGGTTGCACCCTGTGCCGCTCCGGAAGGATCCCTTCATGCCCGTGCCGGTTGCCGTAGCCGCCGTGACCTTCGACCGACCCCGTGAACTGGCAGTCCTGCTCGACGCGATCCGGGACCAGACCTCCCCGGTCCAGGCCATCTGCCTCGTGGACAGCGGCACCGTCCCTGCCGGTGACGTGGCAGCGAAGCACCCGAAAGTCGACTATGTGCGCTCCGAGGCAAACCTGGGCGGTGCCGGCGGCTTCGCGCTGGCCATCCTCAAGGCCGTGGCCAGCGGTGCCGAATGGGTCTGGATCATGGACGACGACGCCGAACCGACCGATCCCGCTTGCCTTGAGACCCTGCTGCGCGAAGCAGAGTCCCGCAAGCTTGATGCGGTAGTGCCTCTGGTGCTGGCGCCCGGCCAGCCGGACAAGTTGTCCTTCTTTTTCCGGATCGACGGCAAGGTGACCCACGACCGCGCCGAGGTTGAAAAGGCCGGGTTCCTGCCCGACGTCGGACATTTCTTCAACGGCGCCCTGATCCGTTCTGATGTCTTCTTCAAAGTGGGCGTGCCGGACATCCGGCTGTTCATCCGCGGCGACGAGGTGGACTTCATGATCCGCCTGCGCAAGGCGGGCATCCGGTTCGGGACGGTGGCGACCGCGTCGATCAGCCATCCGCACGCCTTCTCTGAAACAAAGCACGTTTTCGGCGCGCGCTGGCACGTGATCGTCCCGGAAGGGGCGTTCAAGCGCTACTTCTACTACCGAAACCGCGGTTACCTCATCCGCCGGTACCGCCGGGTAAGGTCCCTGGTGGCCGACGTCGGCGGCTACCTCGGCTACTTCCTGCCGCGGGGCGATTTCCGTGGACTCGCGGAATGGTTCCGGGCCTTCTCCGCCGGCCTGCGCGGCAAGGGCTTCGGCCCGCTGGACCAGCAGAAGTTCTAGCGGGTCCCTAGCGGCGCAGGAGACGTTTGCGCAGCAGCAGGCCGAGAAGAACCCAAGGTTCGGCGAACACCCGGTAGGCGACCCGTCCCGGGTGCAGCAGCAGGCGCCAGGCCCATTCGAGGCCGAGCCGTCCAAGCCAGCGCGGCGCAAGTTTCTGGACGCCGCCCAACTGCTCGATTGCACCACCGACGGCGGCATAGACGGCCGGCGGCAGCTCATCCAGCCTGCGCCTCAGCACCGATTCCTGCAGCGGCATGCCGAGCCCGAACAGCACCAGTTGGGGCCGGAACTCCCCCAGCCACGCGACGGTTGCCTCTTCCTTGGCCTCATCCCAGGCCTCGCCGGGAAGGCCTGCGACCTCTGCGCCGGGGACGACAGTGCGCAGCACCTCCACCGCCATGGCGTTGGCTTCGGCACCGGCGCCGACGACGGCGATGCGCTCCAGTCCCTGGAGCCGGCCAAGGGCGGGCAGCCAGTCGGTGGAACCCAAGCGGTAGGCCATGGCGGCGCGCCGCGTGCTCCGGCCGTGGGCCTTGCCCCACAGCATGGCCACGGGGGCGCCGTCCAGGAGCACGATGTCGCTGCGCTCATAGAGCGCGCGGAATCCGGCATGCGAATGCAGGAGGGTGACGCTGTGCAGGTTGTGGCCGACGATGAGCCTGGTGCCGCCTTCGGCCAGGAAGCCTTCGACCACCTCCAGGAGTTCGTCCAGCCGCAGGGCTGTGACGTCCACATCCAGGAAAGGGACCCGGTCCTTGCTCAATTCCACACGGTCCATCTTTCCCGAATCCGTCCGGCTCACGTGCGTCCTTCCCGCGGTCATCCGACCGCGGACCCGCCGGGCAGCGGATTCTCCGGCCCTTCCTGGGGCAGGGGCGCGTTTTCGGCTTCCGGCCCTTCCTGAGGCACCGGCACGTCCTCGGCCTCCGGCGCCTCGGCTTCCGGCGCAACCTCACCCAGGGCCAGGACTCCCGGAACCAGTTGCCTGAGTTGTTCGAGGGAAATGGCTCCCTCCCGCACCACCCGCAGGGGCACGGAAGTTGCGTCGACGATCGTGGAAGGCACGCCCTCCTCCCCGTCGACAGGGCGCAGGCCGCCTTCGAGGTAAACCTCCACGGACTCGGCGAGCTGCTCCTGCGCTTCGGCCGCAGTCCGGGCAGCGGTCTGGCCGGTGCGGTTCGCGGAGGACACCGCCAGAGGGCCGGTGCGGTTGAGCAGTTCGAGGGCGATCTCGTCGTCGGGCATGCGCAGGGCTACTGTGCCGCGGGTTTCGCCGAGGTCCCAGTCAAGGGACGGCTGGGCGTGGAAGATCAGGGTCAGTCCGCCCGGCCAGAAGGTTTCGGCCAGTTTGCGCGCTTCGTCGGAGACCTCGGTGGCGAGTCCGTCCAAGGCGCCGAGGCGCGGGATCAGCACTGGCGGCGGCATCTGCCGGCTGCGGCCCTTGGATACGAGCAGCATGGTCACGGCCTGCGGCGAAAATGCGTCCGCGGCAATGCCATACACGGTATCCGTGGGCATGACGATGCATTTCTTCTCGCTGATGGCGCGCTGGGCGTGGTCGATGCCGCCGGAGCGTTCTTCCTCGGATGTGCAGTCGTAGCTAGTGGTCACTGCGCTATTCTTTCACTCCCGCGGGCGGGCCGGTGACAGGACCGCGCTGGTTGCCCGCTGCTTGCCGTTGAGGTCCGCGTGCGAGGTGACGTCCGTCCAGCACCCTGCCGCCCGCAGGTGGTCGGCGATCCATCCGGCCTGCACCTCGGCGTGCTCCATGACGAAGTAGCCCCCCGGCTTCAGGAGGCGGGCCGCGGAGGCTGCCGCCGCCGTCGGGAGTTCCATGCCGTCCGCTCCCCCGCCGTACAGGGCTTCCGGAGGATCGTGCAGCGCCACTTCGGGCTCGTTCGGGATGGCCTCGGCCGGGATGTACGGCGGGTTGGAAACCACCACGTCGAAGCTGCCGTTGTGTTCAGGCAGCGCGTCCCGCAAATCTCCGTGGACAAGTTTGACGCCCAAGGGGTGCAGGTTCTTTGCCGCCCAGGCGTGGGCGAAGGCACTGAACTCGACCGCGTGGACTTCAGCGCCCGGCACCTCGTGCGCGATCGACGCGGCAATGGCGCCGGACCCGGTGCCTAGGTCCACCACCTTCGGGCGGTTCATTCCGGCAAGCCTGTCGATAACGAGCTGAACGACCGTTTCGGTCTCCGGTCGCGGAATGAAGACGCCGGGCCCGACGGCGAGCGTCAGGTAGCGGAAATGCGCGACGCCGGTGATGTGCTGGAGCGGGACGCGGCTGGCCCGCTCGGCAACCAGTTCACCGTAGCCTTCCGGTGCCGGGGAATCGCCCAGCAGCATGGCCCGCAGCCGGCCGAGGCCGACGCCGAGGAGGTGATCGGCAAGGAGTTCGGCGTCGACGCGCGGGGTGGGGACGCCCGCGTCGCTCAACACCGCCGTTGCCTCGCGGACGGCGTCCGCGAGGCTCTGTCCGCTTTCAAAAGCCATCGGATCGGCCGGGGACTACTCGCCGATGGCGTCCAGGCGTGCCTGTTCGTCCATCTCGATGGCGGACTGGATGACCGGTTCGAGGTCACCGTTCATGACGGCGTCCAGGTTGTAGGCCTTGTAGCCGGTGCGGTGATCCGCGATGCGGTTTTCCGGGAAGTTGTAGGTGCGGATGCGCTCCGAGCGGTCCATCGTGCGGATCTGGGACTTGCGGTGCTCGGCGCTCTCGGCGTCCAGCTGTTCCTGCTGGTGCGCCAGCAGACGCGCGCGGAGCACGCGCATAGCGGCTTCACGGTTCTGCAGCTGGGACTTCTCGTTCTGCATGGCGACCACGATGCCCGTGGGCAAGTGGGTGATGCGCACGGCGGAGTCCGTGGTGTTCACGGACTGTCCGCCAGGGCCGGAGGAACGGTAGACGTCGATCTTCAGGTCGTTCTGGTTGATCTCGATCTCTTCGGGTTCGTCCACTTCGGGGAATACCAGCACGCCCGCGGCGGAGGTGTGGATGCGGCCCTGGGATTCGGTGGCCGGAACGCGCTGCACACGGTGCACACCGCCCTCGAACTTCAGCCGGGCCCAGACTCCCTGGGCGGGGTCGTTGGAGGAACCCTTGATGGCCATCTGGGCGTCCTTGTAGCCGCCCAGATCGGATTCGTTGGCGGAGATCAGCTCGGTCTTCCAACCACGGCTTTCGGCGTAGCGGGTGTACATGCGCAGCAGGTCTGCAGCGAAAAGCGCAGCTTCCTCGCCCCCTTCGCCGCCCTTGACCTCGATGATGATGTTGCGGGCATCATCCGGGTCCCGCGGAATCAGCAGGCGGCGGAGCCTTTCCTGCGCTGCGGGCAGTTGGCCCTCGAGCTCCTCCACCTCAGCGGCGAAATCCGGGTCCTCGGCCGCCATCTCCTTGGCAGCATCCAGATCCTCGGTGAGTCCGTGCCACTTGTTGTATGCCTCCACAATGCCCTGCAGCTGCGCGGAGCGGCGGCCCAGCTTGCGGGCCAGGGACTGGTCGGCATAAACGGCAGGATCGCTCAGCTGCGCCTGGATGGCAGCATGCTCATCAAGCAATCCCTGTACGGACTCAAACATTTCTCAAACCTCTTTCGACTTGTAGCCAAGTCTAGTTATGCCACCTGCGGAGGATGACGGGACCGCCGTCGAGCATATCTGCCGGCCCGGGAGTGGCATCGGGCCTGTCGTAGCGTTGCCGCCGACGTACGCAGTACGTCAGCGGCAACGCGAAGGGGCGGGGCCGGCAAATATGCTCGGCGGCCCCACCCCAACCACTTACTTGTCGTTGTCCGACTTCGCGCCCAGCGTCGTCTTCTGCACCTGCATGAGGAACTCGACGTTGCTGCCGGTTTCCCGGATCTTGTTGGTCAGCAGTTCAAGGCTCTGCTGCTGCTCCAGTCCGGAGAGGACACGGCGCAGCTTCCACATGATCTTGACTTCCTCGGCCGAAAGCAGGTTCTCTTCGCGGCGGGTGCCGGAGGCGTTGACATCCACGGCCGGGAAGATGCGCTTGTCGGCCAGCTGGCGGGACAGGCGCAGTTCCATGTTGCCGGTGCCCTTGAACTCTTCGAAGATGACCTCGTCCATCTTGGAACCGGTCTCCACGAGGGCCGTTGCCAGGATGGTCAGGGAGCCGCCGTTTTCGATGTTGCGGGCGGCACCGAAGAAGCGCTTGGGCGGGTACAAGGCTGCGGAGTCCACACCACCGGACAGGATACGGCCGGAGGCCGGTGCTGCCAGGTTGTAGGCACGGCCCAGGCGGGTCATGGAGTCCAGGAGGACCACCACGTCCATGCCCATTTCCACGAGGCGCTTGGCGCGTTCGATGGAAAGCTCGGCAACGGTCGTGTGGTCGTCTGCGGGACGGTCGAAGGTGGAGGCGATGACCTCGCCCTTGACCGTGCGCTGCATGTCCGTGACTTCTTCGGGACGTTCGTCAACGAGCACCATCATGAGGTGGACCTCAGGGTTGTTGGTGGTGATGGCGTTGGCGATGGACTGCAGGATGAGCGTCTTGCCGGCCTTCGGCGGGGAGACGATCAGGCCGCGCTGGCCCTTGCCGATCGGGGCCACGAGGTCGATGACACGCGGGCCGATCTTCTTGGGGTCTGTCTCGAGGCGCAGGCGCTCGGAGGGGTACAGCGGAACGAGCTTGGCGAATTCGACGCGGTCCTTGAGCTCTTCCGGCGTCTTGCCGTTGACGGAAGTGACGCGGACGAGGGCGTTGAACTTCTGGCGTGCGGACTGCTGGTTGCGGTCGTCGCCGTCGCGCGGGGCACGGATCGCGCCGACGACGGCGTCGCCCTTGCGCAGGTTGTGCTTCTTGACCTGGGCCAGCGAGACGTAGACGTCGTTGGCGCCGGGCAGGTAGCCGGAGGTGCGGATGAACGCGTAGTTCTCCAGGACATCCAGGATGCCGGCGACCGGCAGCAGGACGTCGTCCTCGGTGATCTCGACGTCCTCGACGTCGGGCCCCTGGGCGCGGCCGCGGCGGCGTTCGTTGCGGTCGCGGAAGCGGTCGCTGCGGGTGTTGGTTTCGCGGCGGTCGTTCTGCTGCTCACCGCGGTCATTGCGGTCGCGGCGGTTGCGGCGGCTGCGACGGCTGCCGCCCTCGTCGCCGTCGTTCTCGTCGCGGCGGTTGCGGGTGTTGTCGCGGCGTTCGCGCTGGCCGCCTTCGCCGGCTTCGGCCGGCTGCTCGGTGCGGCGCTGCTCGCCCTGGTTCTGTCGCTCACCCTGGGCCTGTCGCTCGCCCTGCGGCTGGCGCTCACCCTGCTGCTGGCGCTCACCCTGTGCCTGTTCGGCGGGGCGGGCTTCAGCGGCCTCGGCGGTGTCGGCAGCAGCAGTGCTTTCGCCGCGGCGGCGGTTGCGGGTGCGCGGCTGACGGCGCTCACCGGCTGCTTCGGCGCCCTCGGCGGAAGCCGCCGCGGGTGCTGCTGCTTCGACGACGGCGGCTGCTGCGGCCTCGGCGGCTTCGGCTGCCGGGGCGGCGACAACACCATCGCTGGTGGCGCGGCGGCTGCGGCCACGGGCACGGCTGCGGGTCGTGCCTTCCTGGACGGTTTCGGCGGACTCCGCAGGGGCCGCTGCCGGAGCCTCGGCCTTGGCGGGCGCCTCGGCCTTCGTTTCGGTCCTGGCAGGAGCCTCGGTCTTGGCCTCAGCCTTGGCCCTTGCCGGAGCCTTGCCGGCGCTTGCGCCGGCACGGTGCGCGGAAATCGCAGCTACAAGGTCTCCCTTGCGCATCCGCGAGCCGCCGGAAATACCCAGCTGGCTGGCGAGGGCCTGCAGCTGCGCAAGCTTGAGTCCGGCAAGGCCGCTGCTCTTAGCAGGTGCGGCGCCGGAGTTTGTGTCCACAGCTGGAGCCAGCTCAGTGGTTTCTGTCACGAAGGATCCTTCCCCCTCGACGTCGCCCGGACTGGAGCCGGGCGCGATGATGTGTTCTGGACTGCAGTTCAGATCTGCAGCCGGGATGTCGGCCTTGCCGCTTATTGAGCCAGCAAGGCCCGATTGATGACGTCTTCGATGCCCCGGCGTGCGGGGCGTGGGCTTGCGCCGAGGAAGCAGAGTCGATCTGCAATGCCTGCGACAGGCCGAAAAGGAGACGACACCGGCAGGGACTTCGACACAGTGGACGACGGAACGTACCTGTTGCCAGGGTCCAATGTCAGGGAACTGCCCGCGGTTTACCGCCGGTGCAGTTCCACTCTAGCACCTTCGACGTCCACTGCCAGCGTCAGCACGCGCCAGGCGACGCCGGGTGTGTTGCCCGCCGCGAAGTCCGAAATGCGCGAAACGACGGCTGCCGCTTCCTCTTCGCCGTTGGCCAGCGCCAAGACGGTGGGACCAGCGCCGGACACAACGGCAGCGTGTCCTTCCGCACGGAGCGCCGCAATCAACTGCGCGCTCGGCTGCATCGCCTCCGCCCGGTAGCTCTGGTGCAGGTAGTCTTCGGTAGCCGGCAGCAGGAATTCCGGCGCCTTTGTCAGGGCGTGGATGAGCAGGGCGGCACGGCCGGAGTTCATGGCCGCGGCGTGATGGCCCACCGAGGCGGGCAGCAATCCGCGGGCGGTCTCGGTGGAAAGTTCGTAGTCCGGAACCGCCACCACCGGGATGACGGCAGGGACGACGTCGGCCCGGGCGCTGCTGTACTGCTCGCTGTCCTGCCAGGATAGCGCCAGTCCGCCGAAAATCGCGGGAGCGACGTTGTCCGGGTGGCCTTCCATCTCGCTGGTCAACTGAAGGATCCATTCGCGGCTGCGCTGGGCCTCCGCGGGGACCAGCGCGTTTGCCGCCGTGACTGCGGCGACGACGGCAGAGGCGGAGGACCCGAGGCCGCGGCCGTGCGGGTTGACGTTCTCGGCCGTGATCTTCAGGCCGTTGTGGCGGAAGCCGAGGCGCTCCAGTGCCGCGTTGATGGCGCGGATCACCAGGTGGCTGGCGTCCCGCGGCAGGGTGTCCGCACCTTCGCCGGAGAGGTCGAATTCAAGCTCGCCGTTGTCCAGGGTTTCCACGGTCAGGGTGTCATAGATGGACAGCGCCAAGCCGAGGCTGTCGTACCCGGGGCCGAGGTTGGCGCTGGTTCCGGGAACCCGCACGGTCAGCTGCTGACCCGCCGCGAGCGTCGTAAGTTCGCCCGCGGCGGGCTGCGTCGTTTCCACTCTTGGTTTTCTTCCAGTCCTGTTTGCTTCGGGAAGCTAGATGGCTTCCAGGCCCAGTTCGTTTGCAACGGTCACGACGTCGTTCGGCACCTTGACGGGCTGGACTTCGCTGCCGTCCACGGTGCGGAGGGCCCACTGCGGGTCCTTCAGGCCATGCCCGGTGACGGTGATGACGATCGTCTTGCCGGACGGCACCTGGCCGGCGGCGTGCTTCTTGATCAGGCCTGCGACGCCGGCGGCGGAGCCGGGCTCCACGAAGACGCCCTCCTTGGCGGACAGCCAGCGGTGGGCATCCAGGATTTCCTCGTCGGTCACAGCCTCGATGAGGCCGCCGGACTCATCGCGCGCGGCGATGGCGGTGTCCCAGGATGCCGGGTTGCCGATGCGGATGGCGGTGGCGATGGTGTCCGGGTCCGTGATCGGGTGGCCGGCGACGAACGGTGCGGCTCCTGCTGCCTGGAAGCCCCACATGACCGGGGTCTTGGTGGATACGGCCGCCAGAGTGCCTGCGGTGGCGGACTCGAAGGGAGCCGAGTATTCCTTGTAGCCCTTCCAGTAGGCGCTGATGTTGCCGGCGTTGCCGACGGGCAGCACGTGGATGTCCGGAGCATCGCCCAGGGCGTCGACAACTTCGAACGCGCCGGTCTTCTGTCCCTGGATGCGGGCCGGGTTCACCGAGTTGACCAGGAACACCGGGTAGGACTCGCCCAGCTTGCGGGCGATGTCCAGGCAGTTGTCGAAGTTGCCGTCCACCTGCAGAAGGGTTGCACCGTGGGCGATCGCCTGACTGAGCTTGCCCATGGAGATCTTGCCTTCGGGAACCAGGACGGCGCACTTCAGCCCGGCGGCGGTCGCGTAGGCCGCGGCCGAAGCGGAGGTGTTGCCGGTGGAGGCGCACACAACAGCTTTGGCCCCTGCTTCGACGGCTGCGGTCATGGCCATGGTCATGCCGCGGTCCTTGAAGGAACCCGTGGGGTTCATGCCTTCGACCTTGAGGTACACCAGGGATCCGGTGAGCTCGGACAGCTTCTCCGCGTGGACCAGCGGAGTGCCGCCCTCACCGAGGGTGATGACCTTGGTGGCTTCCGTGACGGGCAGACGTTCAGCGTATTCGCGGATTACCCCGCGCCATTGGTGAGCCACTTAGACCCCTTCTACCCGCAGTACGGATGTGACGGAATTGATGACGTCGAGGGCCTTGACGGCCTCGACGGTTGCCGCGAGTGCGGCTTCGGATGCACGGTGCGTGACGATCTTCAGTTCGGCCGACTCGATGTTCGAGGCGGCATCGCGGTGGATGGTCTGGCGCATGATTTCGATGGATACGCCGTTCTCCGCAAAGATGTGGGCGATCCGGGCCAGCACGCCGGCCTGGTCGGCGACGTCGAGGCCGATGTAGTAGCTGGTCTCCGAGGCCTCCACCGGGAGCGCCGGGACGTGGCCGGTGGTGGTTTCGGTGCGGCCGGGGCCGCCAAGCACCAGCCGGCGCGCGGCGGAGACGAGGTCGCCGAGCACCGCCGATGCGGTGGGGGTGCCGCCCGCGCCCTGGCCGTAGAACATCAGTTCGCCGGCGTTTTCCGCCTCGATGAAGACGGCATTGAATGCCCCGCGGACGGCGGCCAGCGGGTGTTCGCGCGGCAGGAGCGTCGGGTGCACGCGCACCGAAACGCCTTCTCCGCCGTCGGCGTCCACCAGCTTCTCGGCAATGGCGAGCAGCTTGATGACAAAGCCGGCCTCCTTCGCCGAAGCGATGTCCGACGCGGTGACCTTGGTGATGCCTTCGCAGTGGACGTCGTCCAGGGCGAAGCGGGTGTGGAAGGACAGCGAGGCAAGGATGGCGGCCTTCGCGGCGGCGTCATGGCCTTCGACGTCGGCGGTGGGGTCCGCTTCGGCGTAGCCCAGGCGCTGCGCTTCGGCCAGGGCGTCAGCGAACTGGGCGCCGGTGGTGTCCATCTGGTCGAGGATGAAGTTGGTGGTGCCGTTCACGATGCCGAGCACGCGGGTGATGCGGTCACCGGACAGGCTGTCGCGGATGGGGCGCAGGATCGGGATCGCACCGGCGACGGCGGCCTCATAGGACAGCTGCACGCCGGCCTTGTCCGCCGCTTCGTAGAGCGCGGGGCCGTCCTGTGCCAGCAGGGCCTTGTTGCCGGTGACGACGCAGGCGCCGTTCTCGATCGCGGTGAGGATCAGGGAGCGGGCCGGCTCGATGCCGCCGAGCAGCTCGATGACGAGGTCGGCTTCCTTGACCAGGGTGTCGGCGTCGGTGGTGAACAGTTCGCGCGGCAGCTCGACGTCGCGCTTGGCGTCAAGGTTGCGCACGGCGATCCCGGTAAGCTCCAGGCGCGCACCGGTGCGGGCAGCCAGGGCCGCGGCGTCGTCAATCAGAATCCGCGCCACCTGTGCCCCGACGTTGCCACAACCCAGCAGGGCCACTTTCAAGGTGCGCACTTCAGACATTCGCCACTCCCATGTCGCGGTTCAACAGATCTTCTTCGGTTTCCCCGCGGACAATCCACCGGGCCGCTCCGCCGCGCACAGCGACGACGCCCGGCCGGGCAAGGTAGTTGTAATTGCTGGAGAGGGCCCAGCAGTAGGCGCCGGTACCCGGTACTGCGAGCAAATCACCGGCTGCCACATCCGCGGGCAGATATACATCTCTAACAACTATGTCGCCGCTCTCGCAATGTTTGCCCACTACGCGGGACAGCTGCGGTCCGGCAAGGGACGTCCGGGAAGCGAGAACAGCCGAATAATCCGCGTCGTAGAGCACCGGACGGGCGTTGTCGCTCATGCCGCCGTCGACCGACACATAGCGGCGCGGGAACGTAACGTTTTCCCCGCCGTCAGCGGTGGCCGGAACGTCCACGCGCACGGTTTTCAGGGTGCCGACCTCGTAGAGGGTGAAGGTGCTGGTGCCGACGATCGCACGGCCGGGTTCGATCGAGATGCGCGGCGGCGTGATGCCGAGTTCAGCGCAGCGCGCACGCACGACGGCGGCCAGCGCCTGTGCGATCTCCGCGGGCGGGCGCGGGGTATCCACCGGGGTGTAGGCAATGCCGTGGCCGCCGCCCAGATCCAGCTCCGGCAAGGTGATGGAGTACTTTTCCTGCATCGCAGCGTGGAATCCGAGGAGCTTATCTGCCGCCAGGGCGAAGCCGTCCGGCTCGAAGATCTGCGAGCCGATGTGGCAGTGCAGGCCGAGCAGTTCCACGCTGGAATAGGCGGTGGCCGCGGCCACGGCTTCTTCCGCGGCGGAGAGTCCCGCTTCCTCGGTGGAGTCTCCGGCCATGGAGAGGCCGAACTTCTGGTCCTCGTGGGCGGTGGCGATGAACTCGTGGGTGTGCGCGTGCACGCCCGGCGTGAGGCGCAGCATCACCTTGGCCACCTCGCCGCGGGCGGAGGCGATCTTGGCCACGCGCTCGAGCTCGTCCAGGCTGTCCACCACGATCCGGCCGACTTTCATGTCCAGGGCGCGGTTGATCTCGGCGTCGGACTTGTTGTTGCCGTGCAGGCCGAGGTTCGCGCCGTCGATCCCGGCACGTGCGGCCACGGCGAGTTCCCCGCCGGAGCAGGTGTCCAGGCGCAGGCCCTCCTCGGCAACCCAGGACGCTACCGCCGTGCACAGGAAGGACTTGCCGGCGTAGTAGACGTCCACTCCCCCGCAGATGTCCTCGAACGCGGCGTCGAAGGCGTCCTTGAAGGCGCGGGCCCGGGCGCGGAAGTCCGTTTCGCTCATCACGAAGAGCGGGCTGCCGAACTGCGCCTTGAGTTCGCTGACCGGGATGCCGTCGATGGCGAGCTCGCCGCCGTCGTTCCGTTCGACGCCGACCGCCCACATGGGGACATGCAGCGCGTTGAGGTCCGCCGGCACGGCGAGCCATTCGGGGGCAAGGGGCGACGCGCCTGTTGCTTCGGTCATCGCGATCACATCCGTTCGGGCGCGGAGACGCCGAGCAGTTCGAGTCCGTTGGCAAGGACCTGGCTGGTGGCGTCGTTGAGCCACAGGCGGGTCCGGTTGACGTCGCGGACGGGTTCGTCTCCCTGCGGCGAGACACGGCAGGCGTCATACCAGCGGTGGTAGGCCCCGGCGATGACCTCCAGGTGGCGGGCAACCCGGTGCGGTTCGCGGAACTCTGCGGCCTTGGCCACGATCGAGGGGTAGCTGCCCAGGTAGGACAGGAGCTCGTTCTCCGTGGCGTGGTCCAGCAGCGAAGCGTCGAAGGCGTCCTCGCCGTTGACCTGGCGTTCGACGCCGGCCTCCGCCGCGTTACGCGCCGTGCCGCGTGATCGGGCGTGCGCGTACTGGACGTAGAACACCGGGTTCTCGTTGCTGTTCTTCTTCAGCAGCTCCGGGTCCAGGGTCAGCGGCGAGTCCGCGGGGAAGCGGGCCAGGGAATAGCGCACGGCATCGGTGCCGAGCCAGGAGATGAGGTCCTTGAGCTCGATGATGTTGCCGGCACGCTTGGACAGCTTGGCGCCGTTGACCGACACCAGCTGGCCAATGAGGACCTCGATGTTGGTTTCGGGGTCATCGCCCGCGCAGGCCGCAATGGCCTTGAGGCGGTTGATGTAGCCGTGGTGGTCCGCGCCCAGCAGGTAGATCTTTTCAGGGAAGCCGCGGTCCTTCTTGGACAGATAGTAGGCGGCGTCGGCGGCGAAGTACGTGGGTTCGCCGTTGGCCCGGATCATCACCCGGTCCTTGTCGTCGCCGAAGTCGGTGGTGCGCAGCCAGACCGCACCATCCTTGTCGAACACGTGGCCCTGCTCGCGCAGGCGGGCGACGGCGGACTCGATGGCGCCGTGGTCGTGCAGCTCCCGCTCGGAGAAGTAGACGTCGAAGGACACGCCGAAATCGGCCAGCGTGGCCTTGATGTCGGCCATCTGCGC
Source organism: Curtobacterium sp. LFS079 (assembly GCF_047977865.1). Lineage (NCBI taxonomy): Bacteria > Bacillati > Actinomycetota > Actinomycetes > Micrococcales > Microbacteriaceae > Curtobacterium > Curtobacterium sp. LFS079. The sequence goes on along the minus strand of NZ_JBFPFO010000005.1, from coordinate 90,767 downwards.
CTCGTAGGCGGCCTGGCGGATGACCGGCAGGGCGGCTTCGTCCGTGAGTTCGCGGATGGCCGGATGGGCCTTGAGGACCTCGTCGCCGAGTTCAACGATGTACTGGCCCGGGTAGCCGCCCTCCGGAACGCCCCGGCCGTGCAGGCGGGACAGCACGGAGTTGGCGAAGACGTTCATCTGGGAGCCGGCGTCGTTGATGTAGTACTCGGCCGTGACGTCGGCACCGGAGGCGCGCAGCACGCGGGCGATCGAGTCGCCCAGCGCGGCCCAGCGGGTGTGGCCGATGTGCAGCGGTCCGGTGGGGTTCGCGGAGACGAATTCCATGTTGACGACATGGCCGGCGAGCGCCTGGTTGCTTCCGTAGGAGCTCCCGGTTTCCACGATCACCTTGGCCAGGGCGCCGGCCGCGGCCGCGTCCACGGTGATGTTCAGGAAGCCCGGACCGGCGATGTCCACAGCCGTGACGCCGTCGATCTCCTTGAGCCGGGTGCTCAGGAGGGTGGCGAATTCGCGCGGGTTGGTGCCGGCCTTCTTGGCCAGCTGGAGGGCAATGTTCGTTGCCCAGTCACCGTGCTCCCGGTTCTTGGGTCGCTCCACGCGCACGTCATCCGGCAGATCGGATTCGGAAAGGGCGACGTCGCCGGCGGCGACAGCGTCTTTCAGGCAGGCGGATATGGCGGCAGAGAGTTCTTCGGGAGTCACCCGTCTAGCGTACCGTCGGGGCTTGCAAGTGGAGGAATTGCAACAGACGGCGTCACAGCTTGGGCACAGATGCCCCTGCCTTCGGGCACAGGATGAACCAATAGGCTGGTTCCGACGTCAAAGGAATGAAGCACTTTGGCACCTGTCCCGCATCTTGTCCAGTTGAAACGAGCACTCCATGACTACGCCACTTCGCAAGAGCCTCCTCGCCGGCGCCGCCGGACTCTCCCTCGCCGGAACCGTGGCGGCCTGCGCGCCGTCCAACCAAGCTCCGGCGGCCCAAGCACCGGCTGCGCAGGCACCGTCGGCGGCATCGCCGTCGGGCGCCACTGCGTCCTCAGACCCGAGCTCCGGCAGCTCCGGCGCCTACAAGGACGGAACTTACAGCGCGGACGGCACCTACACCTCCCCCAACGGCACCGAAACCGTGGGCGTCCAGCTGACCCTGGCGGGCGGGACGGTCACCGGCGTGGAGATCACCACCCACCCCACCAGTCCCAACACCCGCAAGTTCCAGGGCGAATTCAAGGACGGCATTGCGGCCCAGATCGTGGGCAGGAAGCTCGACGAGCTCAACGTATCCAAGGTCGCGGGATCTTCGCTGACCAGCGGCGGCTTCAACCAAGCCGTGGAATCCATCAAGGCCCAGGCGAAATAACCGCCATGCCGCACCCCGGCTGGGACTCCTTCTCCTTTGACGGCATCGGCACCGCCTGGGAAATCTCGACGCCGGAGCCGCTCGCCCCTGCGGTGCGGGCCAGCCTGCTGCGGGCCGTGGAGGACTACGACCTCAGCTACTCACGTTTCCGGCAGGACTCCCGGATCTCGGAACTCGCGCGGGCGGCCGGATCGGTGTCCCTGCCGGAGCATGCGGAGCAGCTGGGCACCGTCTTCCGTACCATGTATAGGCTCAGCGGCGGCTCGATGACCCCTTTGGTCGGCGCGAGCCTGGAGCAGCTCGGCTACGGCGCCGACTACGCCCTGGTTCCCCGCGGGCCGGCCCGGCCCGCGCCGCGCTGGGAAAACGTCCTCCGTTGGGAGGGCAGCACGGTGGCCTCCACCGAGCCGGTGGTTCTCGACGTCGGCGCCGCCGGGAAGGGGCAGCTGGTGGACCTGCTGGCGGAGATCCTGCGGGCAAACGGCATCGCGCAGTACCTCGTGGACGGCAGCGGAGACATGCTTCACGCCGGTCCTTCACAGCTGCGGGTGGGGCTGGAACACCCGTACGATCCCACGCAGGCGATCGGCGTCGTCGAACTTGGAAACCAGGCACTGTGCGCTTCGGCGAGCAACCGGCGGGCGTGGGGCGACGGGCTGCACCACGTGCTGGACGCCGCCACCGGCAGGCCGGTGGACACCGTGGTGGCCACCTGGACGATGGCCGCGAGCACCATGGAAGCGGATGCCCTGGCCACGGCGCTGTTCCTTGTGGAGCCGCGGCTGTTGGAGGAAGAATTCGAATTCGACTGGCTCAGGGTTTTTTCGGACGGCAGGGCACGCTGTTCGCAGGGTTTTGAAGGGACGCTGTTCACATGAGCACTGGCTTCGGCACCGCCAAATCCCGGCTCGATACCTGGCTGGGCCGCTTCACGATGTACCGGCTGATTCTCTGGGTGCTAGCGGTCCTCGCTGCGTACAGCCTGGTGCTCAATGCCCTCGGCTGGCTGACCTTCGGCCTGCCGGACATGCTGGCGCACGCTGCGCTCTGCCTCGGGCTGACGTACTTGGCGGGCCGTGCCTTCGCGATGCTGTTCCGGGTCCGGCCGCATTCGGAATCCTCCCTGATCACCGGCCTGCTGCTGTTTTTCCTCTTCTGGCCCAGCGATCTGCTGCCCACCGTTGCCTGGCCGGACCTGGCCGGCGTGGCTCTTGCCTGCGTGCTGGCATCGGCGTCGAAATACCTGCTGGCCTTCCGCGGCCGGCACATCTTCAACCCGGCTGCGGCCGGGGCGTTCATCGTGTCGCTGACCGGCCTGAACGTCGCCACCTGGTGGGCGGGCACCCCGGCGATGCTCTGGGCGCTCGTGCCGGCTGTGGCCTTGATCATGTACCGGACCCGCAAGGTGCTGATGGTCTGCGCCTTCCTGCTCGTCTCGGGCTCGATCGTCTTCAACGAGTTGCTCCGCGCCGGCATGTCGCCCGGCGCGGCCTTGTGGCAGCCGTTCGCGCAGCGGCCCCTGCTGTTCTTCGCAGGCTTTATGCTGACGGAGCCGCTCACCCTGCCGCCGAGGCGCTGGCAGCAGCTGGCGCTTGCCGCCGTCGTCGGGGTGGTCTTCGCGGTGCCGTACAACCTGGGCTTCGTGGCGAACTCCCCCGAACTGGCACTGCTGCTTGGGAACCTGCTGACTTTCTTCGCCGGCCAGCGCGGCGGCATCCGGCTCGTGTTCGCCGGCTCCCGGCCGCTGACGCCCACCACCACCGAACTCCGCTTCGCGGCCCGCCGCCCCGTCCGCTACACACCGGGGCAGTACATGGAACTTGACCTGCCGCACTCTTCCTCCGACGGCAAGGGACGACGGCGGATCTTCAGCCTGAGCAGCCCCCCGGGCACTGCGGAGCTGACGTTCGGGGTGGGGACAGCCGGCCCGTTGTCGTCGGCAAAGCGCGCTTTGCTGGAGCTTGCTCCCGGCGATCCTTTGCGGGCTACGGCGGTGGGCGGCGATTTCGTGCTGCCGCGCGACGGCGGGACTCCCGTTCTGCTGATCGCGGCGGGCATCGGGATCACCCCGTTCCTTTCCCAACTGGGGTCCGGGGCGGCCCGGGACCGTGACATCGTGGTGCTCTACCTCGCGCCCTGCGCCGAAGAGCTCGCCGGAGCGGACGTGCTGGCGGCCTCGGGCGCGCGGGTGATCGCCCGGCTCGCCGACGGATCCCCGCCCCCGGAGTTCATGCACGACGCCGGAAGGGTACGGATCGACGGTTCCTCGCTACAGGTGCTGGTCCCGGACATCGCCCGGCGGACGGTGTACGTTTCCGGCTCCCCCGCCCGGGTGCAATCCCTCCGCAGCGCCGCCCGGCAGGCCGGGGCGCGACGGGTCCGGGTGGATGCTTTCTCCGGATACTGAGGGCTCCGGGAGCCTCGACCGTGGCCGGACACGGCCGCCGACCCGTTTTTTCACTGCGGCCCGCGGACCTGCTAAGCTCATCAACGTTCCGGAAACAACCGGAAACCCCGGATGCCCTCGTAGCTCAGGGGATAGAGCGTCTGCCTCCGGAGCAGAAGGCCGTAGGTTCGAATCCTATCGAGGGCACCATTCCTTTCGAGGACAAGAAACCCCGCCATTCCCAGGAATGGCGGGGTTTTTGCGTTGCGGGAGCAGGCGCCGTGGCGGACATGCCGACGATGGGCAGCCAAATTGTCGGCGGCCGCTCCTAAGCTGATTCGTACCAGCTCCGCCAGACGCCAAAGGGGTTTGCAAATGATCTGCTCCATCGTTCCTCCGTACATGCTGCGCCGCCTTGCCGCCCGCCCGGAACCCCGGCTCCGGGCGATCGCGCGGGCCGCAAAGGAATCGCTGCTGCATATCAAGGGCCTGCAGGCCGCCCGCGCCCTTCCGGTGCCCGCCACGCCGCCCAGCGCCCGCCAGGCCAAGCCCGGCCCGCCCCAGCGCACCATCTTCGACGCCGCATCCACCGAAACCCTGCCGGGCACCCTCGTGCGCAAGGAAGGCATGCCGCCCATCGGGGACGCCGCAGCGGACGAGGCATATGACGGTCTTGGCGATACCCACAGCCTCTATGCCGACGTCTTCGAACGGAACTCCATCGACGGGGCCGGCCTCAAGCTCGACGCGACGATCCACTTCGGCAAGCTCTACGACAACGCCTTCTGGGACGGCCGCCAGATGGTTTTCGGGGACGGCGACGGCGAGATCTTCCAGCGCTTCACCAAGTCATTGAGCGTGATCGGCCACGAGCTTGCCCACGGCGTCACCCAGTACACGGCAGGCCTCGCCTACCGGAACCAGGCGGGCGCCCTGAACGAATCCATGTCCGACGTCTTCGGCGTCCTCGTGGAGCAGTACGCCCGCAAGCAGCCTGCCTCGGAAGCGAGCTGGCTGATCGGAGAAGGCCTTTTCACGGACGCCGTGCAGGGGGCGGCACTGCGCTCCATGAAGGCGCCGGGAACTGCGTACGACGACGACGTCCTGGGCAAGGACCCGCAGCCCGATTCCATGGACAGCTATGTCCGCACCACGGCGGACAACGGAGGGGTCCACATCAATTCGGGCATCCCCAACCGCGCCTTCTACCTGGTGGCCTCGAAGCTGGGCGGCAATGCCTGGGAAGCGCCGGGCCAGATCTGGTACGGCACGCTGACCAGCGGATCCCTCCCCGCTGCCTGCACCTTCGGCAAGTTCGCGAGGACCACCATCGCCACCGCCGAGGAACTGTTCGGCAGCGGCTCGGCCGAGCATGACGCCGTCATGCAGGCGTGGGAAACTGTAAAGGTCAAGGTCTGACTCCAGCACCGCTTGCCGGCGGATCCCGCGTCCGGTGCAGCACGAAGATCGGTGGGGCATGAAGATCACTGTCCGTCGCAGCGGGGGCATCGCCGCGATGACGCGTGTCTGGAGCGTCAATGCCGTGTCCGCGGACGACAAGGAACGCTGGATGCCGCTTGTCGAAGCCTGCCCTTGGGACGAAGCCAAGGCCCTGTCGCGCACCGCCAACCAGCCCGACCGCTTCATGTACTCCATCAGGGCCGGGCAGCGGCGGGCCACGCTGCCGGACCGGGAAGTCACCGGCCCCTGGGAGGACCTGGTGGAATCCGCCAAAGCAGAGGGTTCCGAAAGCCGCGGGCAGCGCTGAACTACCCCACTTCTGCGAGCTGGCCACCCCGGAAGGCCCGGCGGTAGGACTGCGGGCTCGTGTCCAGGACCTTGGCGAAGTGGTGCCGCATCAGCACCGAGTGGCCGAATCCTGCTTCCCGCGCCACCTCGTCGATGTTCAGGTCGCTGCTTTCCAACAGTTCCTGGGCCCGGAGCACCCTCTGTGAGTTGAGCCAGGCGGCAGGCGTTGCCCCGGTTTCGGCCCGGAAGCGGCGGGCGAAGGTCCTTGGCGACATGTGCAGCCGTTCGGCGAGTTCGGAAACACTGTGTTCCTGGTCAAGGTTCTCCACCATCCAACGCAGCAGGGCTTCCATCGGTGCAGAGCCGCAGCTCGGCATCGGCCGGTCGATGTACTGGGCCTGCCCGCCGTCGCGGTGCGGCGCCACCACCATGTCCCGGGCAATGGCGGCGGCAACCTTCGCGCCCAGCTCCACACGGACCAGGTGCAGGCAGGCGTCAATGCCGGAGGCCGTGCCCGCACTGGTGATGATAGTGCCGTCCTGAACGTAAAGGACGTTTTCATCCACCCGGGCCTTGGGGTAGCGGCCGGCCAGGTCCTGCGAATAGTGCCAGTGCGTGGTGCAGCGGCGACCGTCCAGCAGACCGGCCCTTGCAAGGGCATACGCACCCGAGCAGATCGACAGCACCCACGCGCCCCGTTCATGCGCGGCGCGGAGGGTTTCCAGGACCTCCTCCGTAACGTCCAGGTCACGGCCATAGGGAGCCATGATGACGAGATCCGCGTCGGAGGCGGCCTCCAGGCCCAGGCCCACATGCATCGACAGCCCGGATTTCATGGGGACGTCGCCGGGCTGCGGGGTGCAGACGCGGAAATCGAACTTCGGAACGCCGCTCTCCCGCTCGGAACGGTCAATGCCGAAAACCTCGAAGGCGGTTCCGAACTCGAAGATTGAGAAGCCCGGAACAACGATGATGGCCACTGATTTCAACATAGTTCCAGTGTGGCAGAAATTTATCCAAATGGGTCATTTCTGCCACTGTTTCTTGGAGCCCGCCGGGCAGACGATGGATCCATGGAAATCCTCGTAGCCTTCATCGTCATCATCGTCCTGCTGGCTATCGCAGCCACCATCTCGGCAGTCCTCCGCGACGGCCGGGGCCACATTCCGCCGGTTCGTTCCGAACGCGACTGGCGTGCCCTTGACCTCCCCAGCAGCGCCTACTGGACCATGCGCCTGCTCTGACCGCGGACCGCGGGGCACGTACGCTTGGTCCATGATCCAAAGCTCCGCCCGCCTGCTGCAGCTGCTGTCCCTGTTGCAGCTGCGGCGGGAATGGACCGGCCCGGCTCTGGCCGAACGCATGGACGTCACGGAACGCACCGTACGCCGGGACATCGACAAACTCCGCACCCTCGGATACCCCATCCACGCCTCGCCCGGAATTGCGGGCGGCTACCAGCTGGGAGCCGGCGCCCAGCTGCCGCCGCTCCTGCTCGACGACAACGAGGCACTGGCGGTCGCCCTTGGACTGAATTCAGTGGCCGCCGGACCCGTTGCCGGGATCGGCGAAGCATCGGTGCGGGCCCTCGCCAAGCTTGAACAGGTCCTGCCTGCCAGGCTGCGCCCGCGCTTCGCCACCCTCAAAGCCGCCGTCACCACGCTGCCCAGCAACGCGGCCGCGGTGGATCCGCACCAGCTCACGGTGGTGTCCTCTGCCATCGCGGACCGGCGCTTGATCCGCTTCGACTACGCCAAGCCGGACGGCACGGTGGGCCGCCGCATCGCCGAGCCCTACCGGTTGGTGGACACGGGCCGCCGCTGGTACCTGGTGGCCTGGGATCTCGAGCGGGAAGACTGGCGCACCTTCCGTGCGGACCGCATTGCCTCCCTGCCGGCCGCAACGAAGAAGTTCCTCCCGCGGCCGCTCCCGGCGGAGGATCTTGCTGCCTACGTGCAGCAGTCGGTGACCCGTTCGCCCTACCGCTATGACGTCGTCGTCCGCCTGTTCGCCCCGATCGGCGACGTGGCCGCTCTTGTCGGCCCGCAGCTGGCGACCTTGACCGACGACGGCGGGTCCGCCACGCTGCTGCACGCCGGCTGGGACAGCCTGGCTCAGCCCGCCGCGCACCTTGCGGCGCTGGGCATGGAGTTCGAGATCCTCTCGCCGCCGGAATTCAAGGAGTATGCCGTGGCGCTGGCCGGCCGGCTCGCACGCTCCGCGGGAGCCCCGGCGCCGCAGTAGACTGGCTTCCAGCCATGACACTTCATATTTCCTACCCCGCTGAGCTGCCGGTCTCCGAACGCCGCGAGGACATTATGGCGGCCATCGCCGCGAACCAGGTCACGATCATCGCGGGCGAGACGGGTTCGGGCAAGACCACCCAGATTCCCAAAATGTGCCTTGAGCTGGGGCTCGGCGACAAAGGCCTGATCGGCCACACCCAGCCGCGCCGCCTTGCCGCGCGCACGGTGGCGGAGCGCATCGCGTTCGAGCTCGGCGTGGACATCGGCCAGGAGGTGGGCTTCCAGGTCAGGTTCACCGGCGAGACCGGCAGGAGCACCCGGATCAAGCTCATGACGGACGGCATCCTGCTGGCGGAGATCCAGCGGGACAAGCTGCTGCGCAAGTACAGCACCATCATCATCGACGAGGCCCATGAGCGCAGCCTCAACATCGACTTCATCCTCGGCTACCTCAAGCGGATCCTGCCGCAGCGCCCGGACCTGAAGATCATCATCACCTCGGCGACGATCGACCCGGAACGCTTCGCCCGGCATTTCGGCAGCGACGACGCCCCCGCACCGATCATCGAGGTGTCCGGCCGCACGTACCCGGTGGAGATCCGCTACCGTCCGCTCTCCCAGCCGGCCGGCGGACCGGCGGACGGGGACGAAACCCCCGACGATGAACTAGAAGAAGACCGCGACCCGCTGGATGCGGTGTGCGACGCCGTCGACGAACTCGCCCAGGAGGCCCCCGGCGACATCCTCATCTTCTTCTCCGGCGAGCGCGAAATCCGCGACGCCGCGGAGGCCCTGAACGGCCGGATCCAGGCGAACCGGCGCCTTGCCGGCACGGAGGTGCTCCCCCTCTACGCACGGCTCAGCCTGCAGGAGCAGCACCGCGTCTTCAACCCCGGCGGCAAGCGGCGGATCGTGCTGGCCACCAACGTTGCCGAAACCTCGCTCACGGTCCCGGGCATCAAGTACGTGATCGACACCGGAACGGCCCGCATCTCGCGCTACTCGCACCGCACCAAGGTCCAGCGGCTGCCGATCGAGCGGGTGTCGCAGGCCTCGGCCAACCAGCGCTCGGGCCGCTGTGGCCGTGTTTCCGAGGGCATCGCCATCCGGCTGTATTCGGAGGAGGACTTCGGGTCCCGTCCGCAGTTCACCGACCCCGAGATCCTGCGAACCAACCTGGCCGCGGTCATCCTGCAGATGACCGCGATGGGTGTGGCCCGCGGCCCCAAGGACATCGAGGCCTTCCCCTTCGTCGAGCCGCCGGAGTCCCGGGCAATCAACGACGGCGTGACCCTCCTGCGCGAGCTCGGCGCCCTGAAGTCGCCGCAGCAGGGGGCACGGGAACAGCAGGGCGGGCTGACCGCCGTCGGGCATAAGCTCGCCCAGCTGCCGGTGGACCCGCGGCTCGGCCGGATGATCGTGGAGGCAGGCAAGCACGGCTGCGTCAAGGAAGTCATGATCCTCGCCGCCGCCCTCACCATCCAGGATCCCCGCGAGCGCCCCACGGACAAGCAGCAGCTGGCCGCCGAGAAGCACGCCCGCTTCCGCGACGAAAACTCGGACTTCACGGGCTACCTGAACCTGTGGAACCACATCCAGGAGCAGCAACGCGAGCTGTCCTCGACCCAGTTCCGCCGGCTCTGCCGCACCGAGTTCATCAACTACCTTCGCGTGCGCGAATGGCAGGAGCTGTTCCAGCAGCTGCGGCAGCTGGCCAAGCCGCTGGGCATCACGATCGACAACAGTCGCGTTGCCGATCCGGTGGGCCTGCACGAAGGCATCCACATCAGCCTGCTCTCCGGGCTCCTGAGCCACATCGGCCTGCTGGACGAACGCAAGCGCGAGTATGCCGGCGCCCGGGGCAGCCGCTTCGCGATCTTCCCGGGCTCGGCCCTGTTCAAGAAGTCACCAGCGTTCGTGATGGCCGCCGAACTGGTCGAAACCAGCCGGCTTTGGGCCAGGGTTGCCGCGAAATTCGACCCGCTCTGGGTCGAGCAGGTCGCCCCGGATCTGGTGAAACGCTCCTACAGCGAGCCGCACTGGTCCAGCCGCAGCGGCTCGGTGATGGCACACGAGAAGGTCACCCTCTACGGCGTGCCGGTCATCCCCAACCGGCGGGTCAACTACGGGCGCATCGATCCGGAGCTTTCCCGCGAGCTCTTCATCCGGCATGCCCTGGTGGAAGGCGAATGGCGCACGCACCACAAGTTCTTCCACCGCAACCGGGCACTCCTGAACGAAATCGAGGAGCTCGAAACCCGGATGCGACGCCGCGACATCCTTGTGGACGACCATGCCCTCTTCGAGTTCTACGACGCCCGGATCGGCAAGGACGTGGTGTCGGAGCGGCATTTCGACAAGTGGTGGAAGGACGCGCGGCAGCAGGACCCGACGCTGCTGGACTTCGACCAGTCGCTGCTGATCAGCGAGGACGCCGCCGAGCTGGACGATTCGGCATACCCGAAGACGTGGCTGCACAAGGGCTTCGAACTCCCGCTGAGCTATGAGTTCCATCCCGTGGCCCCGGGCTCCGCGCCCAACCCGTCCGACGGCGTCACCGCCGAGGTGCCGGTGCTGTTCCTCAACCAGCTCGACGACGCCGCGTTCCGCTGGCAGATCCCGGGCCAGCGGGTTGAGCTGATCACCGCCCTGATCAAGTCCCTGCCGAAACAGGTCCGCAAGAACTTCGTGCCGGCGCCCGATGTTGCCCGGCAGGCCGCCGCTGCCCTGGAAGCGGACTTCGATCCCGCCACCGACGAACTCGAACCCTCGCTGGAACTCGTGCTGCGCCGTCTGCGCGGGCACATCATCCCGCCCGGTTCCTGGAACCGGGACGCCGTCCCGCCGCACCTTCGGGTCAGTTTCAAGGTGGTGGACAGCCGCGGCAAGGTCCTTGGCGAAGGCAAGGACCTTGCGGCCCTGCAGCAGGAACTCGCCCCGGCTACGCGCCGGGCCATCGCCGAATCCCTCGGAGCGACCCCCGCGACGACGGCGCGCGCCGGCAAGACGGCAGCCGGCGGCAAGACGGCAGCCGGCGGCAAAGCGGGCGGCAGCCCGGCCGGGGCGGGCTTGCGGGGCGGACCCGCCGCGGACGCAGCGTCAGGGAATGGCCATGGCGCTGCGGCACAGGCGGGGACCCCCGCCGGATTTGCCGAGCAGTCCGGCCTCACCGAGTGGAGCGTCGGCACCATTGAGCGCCAGGTGAGCCGGGTGGTGAACGGCCACCAGGTGACCGGATTCCCGGCGCTGGTGGACGAAGGCAAGAGTGTGGCGCTGCGGGTCTTCCAGACCCGGGCCGAGCAGGAAGCGGCAATGCGCGGCGGGGTCATCCGCCTGCTCGCGCTGCGCGTCCCGCCGCCGGACCGTTACGTCCTGGAGCACCTGAACAACACCGAGAAGCTGACGTTCAGCCAGAACCCGCACGGCTCGGTCAGCGCCCTGATCGCCGACTGTGCCTTGGCCGCGATCGACAAGCTGACTCCCGCGGAGCTGCCGTGGGACAGGAAGTCCTTCGACGCCCTGTACGAAGCCGTGCGGGCGGAGCTGATCGACACCGTGTTCACGGTGACCGCCGTCGTCGAGCGGATCCTCGCGAGCAGCCGCCGCGTCGAGAAGCAGCTCAAGGGCAGCGCCAGCCTGAGCCTGATCAGCGCCCTCAATGACATCAAGAGCCAGCTGGAACAGCTCGTCTTCCCCGGTTTTGTAGCACAGACGGGCTACGCACAGCTCAGCCAGCTGCCGCGTTACCTCACGGCCATCGAGAAGCGGCTGGAGAAACTGCCAAACAACGTGCAGCGGGACGGCCTGAACATGGCCGCCGTCCAGGCGCTGGAAGACGACTATGACGACGCCGTCGCGGCCCTCCTGCCGGGCCGCCGGGCCGGAAGCGAATTAACCCGGGTGCGCTGGATGATCGAAGAGCTCCGGGTGAGCCTCTTCGCCGTCGAACTCGGCACCGCCTACTCCGTCTCCGAGAAGCGCATCCGCACCGCCTTGAACCAGGCACTCGCCCCGGCTTAGGCCGCAGCCGCCGGACACTGCCACCCGCCCCGACCAACCGCCAGCAGCTCCGCGCCCCCAGCCGCGGGCTGCCCCCTGAAAGGACCAGGATGACCCTGCATCTTCCCGCCCTGCATCTGCCCAGCGGACCCGCCGGAACCGAAATCCGGGGCCTCGGCCATGCCCAGCCTGTACGGGTGATGGACAACTTCGAGCTCGAGGCGATCCTGGACACCAACGACGAATGGATCCGCCAGCGCACCGGAATCGTCACGCGCCACATTGCGGGCGAAGGGGAAACGGTTGCCACGCTGGCCACGGATGCGGCGGGCATGGCGCTGGCCGATTCCGGGCTGGCAGCAGAGCAGATCGACCTGGTGGTCGTCGCCACCACCACCTCGCAGGAGCGCTCCCCCAACACGGCGGGCCGGGTGGCGCAGGCACTCAGCCTCGGGGCGGACCGCCGCGGCCCGGGCGTCATCGAGATCAACACCGCCTGCTCGGGCTTCGAGTACGCGCTCGGCCTTGCCGACCAGGCCATCCGCTCCGGTTCCGCCACGCACGCGATCGCCGTCGGCGCCGAAACGCTCTCCACTGTCACCGACTGGACCGACCGCAGCACCGCGGTGCTCGTCGCGGACGGGGCGGGTGCCGCCGTCGTCGGCCCCTCCGATGGGCCCCGGATCGGCCCGGTGGTCTGGGGATCCCGCACGGACATGGCCGATTCGGTGCGGATCGGCCCGCCGGAGGGCAAGTTCTCGCAGAACGGCCGGGAAGTGCTGCGCTGGGGCCTGCTCGACGCTGTCGGACACGCCCACGAAGCCGTCGAACGGGCCGGACTCACGCTGGACGACATCGAGGTCCTGGTGGCCCACCAGGCGAACCTGCGCATCATCGAGCCGCTCGCGCAGGGCCTGGGACTCAGCGACAAGGTGGTGGTGACCGACGTGACCGAATCCGGCAACACCTCCGCAGCCAGCGTCCCCCTGGGCCTCAGCAAGTGGTGGCACACCGGGCGCATCCCGGCCGACGTGCCGGCCCTGCTCTTCGGTTTCGGCGGCGGTTTCACCTACGCCGGCATGGTGGCCATGACCCCGAAGCGCGGCTAGGCCTTCCGCCGGGCCAAGGGCAGGTACCGGGGAACGCGCTGCGCATAGACGGCGTAATCGCTGCCAAACAGCTCCGCCAGCATCCGCTCTTCCTTGAGCACTGCCGGATGCTCGGCCAGGACCGCGCCCGGCGTCGTGAGGAGCGCCCAGGCCGAGCCCTGCACCATTCCTGCACCCAGGTGGATCAGCCACCAGCCGACATACATCGGATGCCGGCTGACGGCGTAAGGGCCGGTCACAACCAAGGCCCGCGGGTGTTCCAGTTCGAATACGCCGCTCTCCTGCCGGCGGCGTTCGGCCAGGGACGCGGCGTTGATCAGGCATCCGGCAAGAAACAGCCCCGTGCCCGCTATGTGGTGGAGTCGGCGCGGACCAGGGAGCCGGAGGGGGCGCAGCCGCGCCAGTACGGGGCCGGCAGCGATCCCTGCCACCTGCCCCGGTGGCAGGGGCAGGTTCTCATAGACTTCCCTGACGTGCATGGGGCGCCTTAGGCCTTCTGGGGTTGCTCCGAACGGTCCACCGCGGCTTGCATTGCGCTGCGCGGGATCTGCCGCGCCAGGTATCCGGCGTCGCGGGCAAGCCCGGGCAAGGTGGCCGACGTGGCCGAGTAGAGGAATTCCTGGCCCAGGAAGAACAGGCCCCGGGCGTCCTGTGCCACGCCACGCCACTGCCGCGGCCGGCCGGCGCCGTCGAAAGTGTCAGGCTCCACCCAGCTGAAATCATCCGTGTAGCCCGTGCACCAGATGACGTTCGCGACGTGCAGAACGGTACCGTCTTCCGCCACCGCTTTGCCGTCACGGACGCCCGTGATCCTCGGAACGGATTCGACGCCGGCGGCTGCGAGGTCCTTGAGCTTGGTGCGGATCAGCGGGGCGCCGTGTCCGATGAAGGCCGGTGCCGCCTTGCGGCCTATAGGCGTACCGAGAGTGAGGACATGGAGCCCGGCAAACCGCACGATCGGCAGGACGAAGCGTGCCGCTGCCCGCCCATGCTTGACCGGCAGTTCCGCACGCGGCTTTCCCGCCAGCCATGTGTGGTGGCTGCGGCTCAACTCCAGGGCGATCTCGGCCCCGGAATTGCCCACGCCGACCACCAGCACCGGGCCGGGCCGGAGCTGCCCGGGATTCCGGTAGGCACTGGAATGCAGCTGCAAAACGGAATCGTCCAGCTGCGCGGCAAAGCCGGGAACCTTCGGCGCCACGCAGGCCCCCGTGGCCACCACCATGTTCGCGGCCTTCCAGCTCCGCCCGCCCGCTTCAGCGACGTAGTGGCCGTCTTCCTGCCGCAGCTGCTCCACCTTCACGCCAAGCCGGACCGGCAGGCCGAAATGTGCGGCATAGCCTTCGATGTAATCGGCCAGTTCGTCCTTGCCGGGGAACGCGAGGCCGTCCCCGGGGAACGGCATTCCGGGAAGCCCGTCGTACTTGGCCGGGGTGAACAGGCGCAGGGAATCCCAGCGCCCGCGCCAGGCGTCGCCTACCCTCTGGCCGGCGTCGAGGATCGCGAAATCGCGTCCTTGGCGGGAGAGGAAGTAACCCAGGGCAAGGCCGGCTTGCCCGCCGCCAACGATGACGGTGTCCAGGATGCCATCGGGTGCGTGATCCTGAGTGGTGTTCATGGCGAAGCCTCCTTATGCTTCGAGCAATTGTTCAGTGGGTCGCAAACCTTCCGTTGCCGCCTCAGGCTGTGCTGGTCCGCCCGGCGCGTGCCGGTAGCGCAGGAACCACACCAGCATCAGGGCAGACGCGACGACGTACGAGGAATGGAGCAGCCAGATCGGACCAGCCGGCAGGCTGAAGACATAGACGGAGTGGACCGCATTGGCCACGTTGCTCAGGAAGAGGTTTCCCAGGCTGTACGAAGCCAGGTCCCGGGTGCGCACTGCCTTGATCAGCATCGGCAGCATGCTCGCGGCAAACAGCACGGTCGAAACGGTGCCGGCGAGTACTGGAAAGTTCATGCTTCGACACTATGGCCGGCGGGTTCCGGCCCGCTTCAGCGGAACCATGCATCTTGCCCGGCCGCCCATGGGTATTTCGATGTAGGCCTGTTCATGATGTGAGCCCGTGTTCATACGCGTACCTCGTCGCGGCGACCCTGGATGATAGGCCGAGCTTGAGGAAGATGTTGCTCAGGTGCCGTGCCACGGTCTTCTCACTGAGATAGAGCTCGACGGCGACCGCCCGGTTCGTCTTGCCGGCCGCTACCAGCTTGAGGACTTCTGTTTCCCGGGGTGTCAACGGGCCCGCTTGCGCCGGACCACGACCAATCAGGGAGTCCACCCCAAGGAGCGCCGGTTCCGCGCCAAGGTCGAAGAATTCATTGCGTGCGGCTTCGAAGTCCATGAGCGCCGAGTCCCGGTCACCGAGAGCCAGGCATGCCCGGCCTACCAGTACGCGGCAGCGAGCCGCTTCGAAGGGCACGTCGAGACCGCGCCACAACGTCCAGGCCCGCCGCAGCGGCTTCAGGGCGGCGCCCGGTTCGCCTTCTTCGAGGAGTACCGCTCCTTCGGCCTGCGCCGCATACGCCTGCAACATGGGCACGGGAAATCCCGCTGCCAGCGTTTTCAGCTCGTCCGCCCCGGCGCGCGCAGCCGAGGTGTCCCCCGCCGCCAGCTCAATCTCGACGAGGGCAGGGAGCAAGTGACGGCGCGTCGCAAGGTCCGGAGTGTCAACGGACCTTCGGATCTGGCTCTGGGCGCTGCTCGTCTCACCACGGGCCAGCCTGAGCAATGCCAAGCCGGGCTGCGGCTCATAGCCCGAGGTGCCTGCCTCCCGGTAGGAAGCTTCGGCGGCATCGAGCTCGCCCCGCAGACGCTGGACTTCGCCCTGCCGGTAGAAGCCGCCCCAGAGGGCCTGGGTGTCGCCGCGTGCGCAACGGTCCCGTGCCACACCGGCGGCTGCGAGGGCTTCAGGCCACTGTCCATGGAGGATGAAGAGCTCGGCGCGGTGCGATTGGCATTGCCCGCTGAACAGCACCATGTCCGGTCGTCCGGCGCACCAGTGGTCAAGGGCAGCCGTCCATTCAAGGGCCCGGTGCAACTCGAAGACCTGCTGGCATGTCCCGATCGTTGCACAGTAGACGATTCCTGAGGGGATCGGTGACACCTCACCCGACGTTACCGCCACCATCGCTTCGTCAAGGAGGGAGAGCCCCTCTGCCGTACTGCCGAGCATGATCTTTGCCTGGCCTTGGCCAAGTTGCGCCAGTGCGAGCACATCCTTGTCGTGGAAGCCTGCACCGATCTCCCAAGCCCGGTCGAAGATCCCCGCGGCACCTTCCAGGTCTCCGCCGTACAGTTTGTCCAAGGCCGCCGGGATGAGGAGAAACCCATCCACCGCGCACGGTTCGTCCAGTTCTGCCAGGAACCGACGGGCACGCTGCAGCCACCCCGCGCCACGCGCGAATTCATTTCGGGATAACAGGTACATCCCGAGCCATCCGGCGCACCGTGCCGCGCCGGGAACGTCCCCGATGACAAGGAACTCCTCATGGGCCCGGGTAAGGGTGTCAATTCCGGCGGCGGAACGGCCAGTCAACAGCGCAGCCGTAGCAAGCCTCTCAAGGTCGGCAGCAGGCAGCCCGCCCTCACGATGGGCATTTTCGAAGTGTTCGAAGGCTTCGCTCCAGCGTTGATCTTCATAGGCGGATCGGCCAAGATCCAAGCTGGCTTTGGACGGTGCCATGATGCCTCCGGCGCTGTTTCCCGCGCCGGCGTGGCGCGGCTTGCGTCCTTGTCTAAGCGTCACGGTACGCCTGGGCCCGGCGGCCTACAATGCCCCGCCGGGGCAGTGCCCGGCCAGTGCCGTCAGGACGCGGGGACGAACTCCCCGTGCCCGGCCTCCCGCAGCGCCGTGCGGATCCGTTCGGCGTTGGCCTCAAGCTGCGACGGGTCCGGGTTCTGGTCCGCGGAGCCGAAGTCGTAGTCGGCCATCGAGTTCGACGGCCAGACGTGCACGTGCAGGTGGTCCACCTCGTAGCCGGCCACCAGCAGGCCCGCCCGCGCGGCGCCGAACTCGCCGACCAGGGCCTTGCCGATCTTCTGCGCGACGGCGGTCACGCGGCCAAGCACCTCCGCCGGCGCATCGGTCCAGAGATCCACCTCGAGGCGCGGGACCACCAGCACGTGGCCGTCGGCGAGGGGTGCGATGCTCAGGAACGCCACGACGTCCTCGTCCTTCCAGACGAAGCGGCCGGGGATGTCGCCGTTGATGATCTTGGTGAAGAGGGTGCTCATGCGTCTGCCTTTTCGGACGGGGTGTGCAAGGTCTTGGTGTCGAGAACGAAGCGGTATTTCACGTCGCCGGCGACCATGCGGTCGTAGGCTTCGTTGAGTCCTCCGGCGCCCACGATCTCGATGTCGCTGGCGACACCGTGTTCGGCGCAGAAATCGAGCATCTCCTGGGTTTCGGCTATCCCGCCGATCAGGGAACCGGAGTAGGCCAGGCGACGCCGGATCAGGAGTCCGGGACTGACGGGCGGCATGTCGCCCGGTGGCAGCCCAAGCTGGAAGAGCGCCCCGCCCAGGCGGAGGGTGCGAAGGTAGGGATTGAGGTCGTGGGGGGCGGCCACTGTGTCGATGATGACGTCGATGCTCGCCTTGGCCGATTCCATGGCGGCGGCCTCCCGGGAGAGGACGACACGGTCCGCGCCGAGTTCGCCCGCCGCCGCCGTCTTGCTCTCCGAACTGGTGAAGACGACCACCTCCGCGCCCATCGCCTTGGCGATTTTTACCGCCATGTGGCCAAGCCCGCCCAGCCCGACGACGCCTACGACGTCCCCGGGCTCGACGTCGAAATAGCGCAGCGGCGAGTACGTGGTGATTCCGGCGCACAGCAGTGGAGCGGTTGCCGCCGGATCCATCCCCTCGGGAATCCGCAGCACAAAGCGGCGGTCCACGACAATGGTGCCTGAATAGCCGCCCTGTGTGATGGCGTCGCCGTTCCGCGGATCCTTCACCCCATAGGTGCCCACATTGCCGCGCTCGCAGTATTGCTCGAGTCCTTCGAGGCAGCTTTCACATTCACGGCAGGAGTCCACCAAACAGCCGACGCCCACGCGTTCGCCGACGCTGAAGTCAGCCACCGCCGGGCCGGTGCGGCGCACCCTTCCCACGATCTCGTGGCCGGGCACCAAAGGATACGGCCGGCTGCCCCATTCGCCCCGGGTGGCGTGCACATCGGAATGGCACAGCCCGCAGAATTCGATGTCGATTTCGACGTCGTCGTCCTTGGGCACCCGGCGGGCCAGTGTCAGCGGGCGCAGGCCGCTCCCGGCGGACGTCGCCCCCATCGCGGCCGTGAGGGTGCCCGGTCCTGCCGGCGATCCCGCAGGTGTCAGGGGCTTGCCCAGCGGAGGGGGTACGGGGCGTCCGGGTGTCATGCTCCGACGCTACCACCGGGCGCGGCGCCGACGGCCACCTCGTTCGCCTCCTCGGAAGACCACTGCGAGAACGATCCGGGATAGAGCGCCGCCGGGAAGCCGGCGATCTCCAGTGCGGCGATCTGGTGCGCTGCGGTCACGCCGGAACCGCAGTAGACCGCGACGGCGGTGCCGCCGTCGACACCTGCCTCAGCGAAGCGGGAGCGCAGCTGCGCCGCGGTCAGGAAACGGCCGTCCGGTGCGAGGTTCTCCCCAGTCGGCGCACTGACGGCACCGGGGATGTGGCCTGCCCGGGGGTCGATGGGTTCGATCTCGCCGCGGTAGCGCTCCCCTGCCCGGGCGTCGAGCAGGATGCCCCGTTCGTGCCAGCCCGCGGCGCCGGCCATGTCGATGCTCGGCATTCGGCCGCTGCCGAGGATAACGCCGCCTGCCGGCACCGGCTGCTCACCGGATTCCACGGGATGGCCGGCCGCCCGCCAGGCGGCCAGTCCGCCGTCGAGCAGGAAAACGGACTCCAGCCCGGCATCGCGGAGCAGCCACCAGGCGCGGGCCGCGGCGGTATTGCCGTTGTCGTCGTACGCCACCACGGTGTCGCCGTCGTTGATTCCCCAGGCCCGGGCGCTGCGCTGCAGCGATTCCGGTGCCGGCAAGGGGTGGCGGCCCTCGCCGTCCACGGAGAGGTCGGCCAGTTCGTGGTGGAGATCCACGAATACGGCGCCCGGGATGTGGCCCGCCAGATAGTGGGCGTGCCCGTGCGAATCACCGAGCACCCAGCGGACGTCGAGCAGCACCGTGCGCCCGCCGGAATCCATCCGTTCCTTGAGGGCGGCAACATCCATCAGGGTACCCATCGCATCTCCTTCGTTCCCGTGGCAATCAGGCGGATCCCAGCTTATCCATTTGCAAAGGCAGCGCCGGTAGGCTGGATCGGTGAAGACTGCAGGGAAACAAAACAGGTCGTGGGCAAGCGAGGCCATCCGCCGCATCGAAGCGGAGAACAACCGGTCCGCGGACACCCACCTCTATTCGGTTCCGCTGCCGGAGCACTGGGGAGTCGAGCTGTACTTGAAGGACGAGTCGACGCACCGCTCAGGCAGCCTCAAGCACCGCTTGGCGCGCTCGCTGTTCCTGTACGGCCTCGTGAACGGCTGGATCAACGAGGGCACCACCATTGTGGAAGCGTCCAGCGGCAGCACCGCGGTCTCGGAGGCGTACTTCGCCCGACTCATCGGCCTGCCGTTCATCGCGGTCATGACCCGCACCACCAGTCCGGAGAAGATCGCGCTCATCGAGGAGTTCGGCGGCAGCTGCCTGCTGGTGGACCATGCTTCGGAGGTCTACGCCGCTGCCCAGGAAGCCGCCCGGACGTCCGGCGGTCATTACATGGACCAGTTCACCTACGCGGAACGGGCCACGGACTGGCGCGGCAACAACAACATCGCGGAGTCGATCTTCGAACAGCTCGCCTTGGAGGAGCACCCGGTTCCGGAATGGATCGTGGTGGGCGCCGGCACCGGCGGGACCAGCGCCACCATCGGCCGCTACCTGCGGTACCACTGCCACGGAACCCGGCTGGCCGTCGTCGACCCGGAAAACTCGGCGTTCTACCCGGGCTGGCGCGACGGCGTCGAGGAGTTCAGCACCGGCATGCCGTCCCGGATCGAAGGCATCGGCCGCCCCCGGATGGAACCGAGCTTCGTGCCCGCGGTCATCGACACCATGATCCCGGTGCCGGACGCCGCTTCGGTCGCCGCCATGCGGCACCTGCGCAGCCTCACCGGCCTGCACGCCGGGCCGTCCACGGGCACCAACCTGTGGGGAGTGTGGCAGCTGGTGGCAGAGATGGTGGCAGCAGGAAAACGCGGAAGCATCGTCTCGCTGATGTGCGACGGCGGCGAGCGCTATGCGGGCAGCTACTACAAGCAGGAATGGCTGGACGCGCAGGGCCTGGATCCGCGGCCGTTCGAGGCCGTCCTTGCGCGCTTTTTCGACACCGGCGTCTGGCCCGAAGAATAAGCGTCGTCCCGAGGGCCCCGACGCGAGCTCGCGAGCGTTGGGAACGGACCTACGCGTTGGCTGCTAGACCTCCACGGACTCCCGCGGCGCCAGACTGGTGTACTTGGTACCGTACTTGGCCCCGATCCGGGTCACATGTCCCTCGGCCAGTCCCCGGCCGAGCTCGTTGAGGAGTGCGTCGTGGACGGGGTAGGCCTGCGGCGCACGCACGGCCACCACGAAGTCAACCACTTCGCCCACTTTCGACCACGGCGCATGCAGTGGCACCAGGAGCGTCTTCACCTCGATGCCGTGCGGGACAACGAAGGAATCGCCAGGGTGAAAGACGTTCTCCTCCACGAGGTAGCCGATGTTCGCCACCACGGGGACCAGCGGGTGGATCAGGGCGTGCTGGCCGCCGAAAGCGCGGACGGCAAAGCCGCCTGTTTCGAAGGAGCTGTCGGGCTCGACGGCGTGCACCCGGCCGCCGTCGTCGCCGGCCTTTGCGGCGAGGTCGGCCGCGAGGCGGGCCGGGGCATGGACCTGGAGCGTCGGGTTGCCGCGCAGCGCCTCAAACAGGGCCGGGGCGTCCACGTGGTCAGGATGTTCATGCGTGATCAGCACCGCATGGGCACCCGCCAATGCCTCCTCCGCCTCGGAGAATGTCCCGGGATCAATCACCAGCACCTGGCTGTCCTTTTGCAGGCGGACACAGGAGTGCGTGAACTTGGTGAGCTTCATGGCCTAAGACTAGCTTGCGAGGGGCCCGGGCCGAGCGAAGCGAGGTCCGGGAGCAAGCTGGTCGGTAGCCCGGCCTGTCCACGGCGCGGCTGGTAATCTTGGTGTCTGCACGACGCCGCCAGCGAAATGAGTCCACGCATGCCTCCCGGCCCCAAAGCCGCCACCCAATCTCCCGGCAACACCGCGTCCGACGCCAAGCCAGGGCGGGAGCAGAGGGTCACCAAGCAGCGCCTCGCCGTGAGCGCAGCCCTCGACGAACTCGACGATTTCGTCAGCACCCAGGAGCTGTACCGGCTGCTCCAGAATCAGGGCATCTCCGTTTCGCTTGCCACCGCCTACCGGATCCTGCAGTCCCTCGCCGACGAGGGCCTGGTCGATGTCCTGCGGAACGCCGACGGAGAAGCCGTCTACCGCCGCTGCGAGGACACCGGACACCACCACCACCTGCTGTGCCGCAACTGCGGCAAGGCGGTCGAGGTGGAAGCGCCCGCCGTCGAGACCTGGGCAGCACGCACTGCCGCGGAGCACGGCTACACCGAAGTCGCGCACACCGTGGAAATCTTCGGTCTCTGTCCGGAGTGTACGGCGAAGAAGGCCGCGGGCGAGCTGTAAGCCGCCTGGGCGCCGGACATTCAGGCGCCGGCGCGGATCCTTGCTTTCGGTTCCGCCGAAGCTGTCCGCGTGATCCGTCCGTTGTGGCCGCCCCGGGCCCGCACTCCCCCGATGATCCGGCAGATGACGTAGATCAGGAAAGACAGCGTGGTGACGTAGGGGCTGATCGGGATCCGGCTCCCGAGAGCAAGCAGGATGCCGCCCACGGTCGCGGTCATGGCGAAGGCAACGCTCAGCAGCAGCACTACCCGCGGCGAGGTGCTTACCCTGAGGGCCGCAGCCGCCGGGGTGATGAGCAGGGCGAGGACCAGCAGCGCGCCGACAATCTGGATGGACAGCGCGACACTGACCCCCAGCAGCACCATGAAGCCGATCGCCAGGCCGCGCACCGGCACGCCGCGCGCCTCAGCCATGTCCGGGTCCACGCTCGCGAAGGTCAGTGGCCGCCAGATCAGCGCCAGGACAAGCATCACCACGACGGCGGTCCCGGCCAGGGCCTGCAGCTGGACGGTGTCGACCGAGACGATCTGCCCGGTCAGGAGGCCGAACTTGTTCGCCGCCCGGCCTTCGTAGAGGGCCAGGAAGAGGATGCCCAGGCCCAGGCCGAAGGGCATGATGACGCCGATGATCGAGTTCTTGTCCCGGGCCCGCACCCCCATCAGGCCCAGGATCAGGGCGGCGGCAACCGAGCCGATCAGGGATCCGAAGACGATGTCTGCGCCAATCAGGAGCGCAAACGCGGCCCCCGCGAACGACAGCTCGGAAATGCCGTGGACGGCGAAAGCGAGGTCCCGCTTCATGACGAAGGTTCCCACCATGCCGCCCAGCAGCCCCAGCACGGCACCGGCCCAGATGGAGTTCTGCACCAGCTGGAGCAGTTCCCCGTAGTTCTCGAAGTTGAAGATGGTCTGCAGGATCGTTCCGAAATCCATCAGTGGCCCTCCGCCGATCCTGTGTGCGCGTCGTCATGGAAGTGCGTGGTCGCATCAGGCAGGCCGACGACGACGATCCGCCCGTTCGCACGGATCACCTCCACATGGCTGTGATAGAGCTCCGAAAGGACCTCGGTGGTCATCACTTCTTCGGGAGTGCCCACGCGGAACTGGCCGCCTACGAGGTAAAGGACCCGGTCAACATAGTCGATGACGGGATTGATCTCGTGGGTCACGAAGACCACGGCACTGTCGTTTTCGTGGCACTGCCGGTTGATCAGCGCGCTGACGGCCAGCTGGTGGTGCAGGTCCAGGGACAGCAGCGGCTCATCGCACAGCAGTACCTGCGGCTCGGAGGCCAGGGCCTGGGCCACGCGCAGGCGCTGTTGCTCGCCGCCGGAAAGCTGCCCCAGCGGCACTTTCGCGTAGTCGCGGGCGCCCACCAGCTCCAGGAGCTCATCGATCTTGCGGTTGGCGTTTTTCCCGGACAGCCTCATTCCCCAGCGGTGCCCGTCGATGCCGAGTCCCACGAGGTCGCGGGCACGGAGCGGGGTGTCAGGGGCGAAGGACTTTTGCTGAGGGATGTAGCCGATCCGCCTGCTGCCGCGTTCCACGGTGTGCCCGCCCAGTTCCACCTGGCCCGAATGCAGATTCTGCAACCCCAGCAGCACCTTGAGGAAGCTGGTCTTGCCACTGCCGTTGGGCCCGAGGACGGCGAAGAATTCGCCTGGATTGATCTCGAGGTCCAGGCCCTCCCAGAGCACCCTCTTGCCGAACTTCAGGCTGGCTCCGCGGAGGCTCACTAGCGGTGTCAAAAGCTATCCTCTATCCATGCGTTCCAGGCGTTGAGCAACGAACGCAAGTCTACTTGTTGGAGGGTGGCTGCCGTCTGGACCCGGCCACCCCAAGGCGGGCTTACTTGAGGGCGCCGGCGAGTGCGTCGGCATTGCCCGCCATCCACTGCAGGTAGTCCTTGCCGTCCGGGAGCGTCTCAGTGAAGTCCACTACCGGGACGCCCGCCGCGTTCGCGGCTGACTTTACAGCTTCGGTCTGCGGGCCTTCCGTCTGTTCGTTGTACGCAAGCAGCTTGACATTACCGGCGGTGAACAGGTCCTTGGTTTCCTTGAGCACGGCCGGGGACACATCAGTGTCCTCTTCAATGGCAGCGCTGTACTCTTCGGGAGTCTTGTTCACCAGGCCGGCGGCTTCCAGGAGGTAGACCGGTACCGGTTCGGTGATGGCCACCGGGGTGCCGGCGTGCTTTGCCTTGATCGCTTCGAGCTTCGCGGTGATCCCGGCCAGGGAGGACTTGAACTTGGCGGCGTTGGCCTTGAACTCCGGGGCGGACGCCGGTTCGATGGCGCCGAGCCTTGCGGCCACCGCATCGGCCACCTTTGCCATGGCCTCGGGCTTGTACCAGACGTGTTCGTTGAACGCGCCGTGGACATGACTGTGGTCGTGCTCCTCCGCGGAGGGCGAGGCCTTCTCATCATGCGGGGCCAACCCGGTGACCTCGACGGCGGTGACGATGTTCGCGTGGTCGAACTTCGTGTCGTCCGCGAGTTTGTGCAGGTAGCCGTCGTAGCCGCCGCCGTTTTCAACCAGGAGCTTTGCCTTCGATACCGCCAGCTTGTCCTGGGCGTTCGCCTCGTAGGAATGCGGATCCTGGCTGGTCTTGCTGATGATGGAGTCCACGGAGACCTTGGCCCCGCCGACGCTCCTGACGATGTCACCGTAGACGCTCGTGGAAGCCACCACCGGGATGGTTCCATCCGCTGCGGACGACGACGGCGTCGCGGCGGGCGCCGAACATGCGGAGAGCAGGATAGCCAGGCCTGCGGAGACGGCAAGGGACAGACGGGCGACTGGGCGGCGCACGGAGACCTCAGATCTATTCAGATGGGACGAACACGATTGCTTTGCTCCCACGAGTCTAGCTCTAAATAGGAATGATTCCTATTTAGAGCTAGACCTTCGACCTCCAAGCCCCCGGATCAGGCGTTGTCCACCCCGCCAAACCGGCGGATGCCGGTGGCCTGGGTCGCATCCCTGATTTCCCCCACCAGCTGTTCGATCACGTCTTCCAGGAAGAGCACGCCGAGGGTCGCTCCGGCTGCGTCCACCACGCGGGCGAGGTGCGAACCGGTCCGCTGCATGACCGCGAGCGCATCCTCGATTTCGTCGTCGGGCGAGAGGTTGGCCAGGGTGCGTATCCTGCCTTCCGAGATCGGATGCCCCTGCCCCTCCTCAGGAATGGACAGCACATCCTTGATGTGCAGGTATCCGGCCAGCCCGCCGTCGTCGTCGAGCAACGGGAAGCGCGAGAAACCGGTACGGCTGACTGCCTTCTCCAGTTCCCGCGGCGTGGAACCCGGTTTGAGCGTCACCAGCTTGTCCACTGGCACCATGATGTGCGCGGCGGTATGCGCCGAGAACTCCAGTGCCCCGCTGATCAGCCCCGAATCGTCGTCCACCAGCCCGTGCCGCGTGGATTCCTGCACGATCGACTGCACCTCCTCGAGCGTGAAGGACGACGTAACCTCGTCTTTCGGCTCGATCCGCATCAGGCGCAGGATATGGTTCGCGCTCCAGTTCAGGGTCCAGATCACCGGCCTCACGAAGCGCGCAATGTGCACCAAGGGCGGCGCAAGAAGCAGTGCCGCCCTGTTCGCCACGGACACCGAGATGTTCTTCGGGACCATCTCGCCGAACGTCACATGGAGGAACGTCACCGTCAGCAAGGCAGCCGTGAACGCTGCGGCATCGGCCAGCTCGTGCGGCGTCCCGAAGGCTTCCAAGGGTGAGGCCAGCAGGTGGTGGATCGCAGGTTCGGCCACCTGCAGGATCAGCAGGGAGCACACGGTGATGCCCAACTGGGCGCAAGCGAGCATCAGCGACACGTTCTCCATGGCGTGCAGGGTGGTCCTGGCACGCTTGGAACCTGCTTCCGCCAGCGGTTCAATCTGGCTGCGGCGCGCCGACATGATTGCGAACTCGGCGCCAACGAAGAAGGCGTTGCCGATCAGCAGGAAAACCAGCCAGAGGATTCCGGTCCATTCGCTCATGCCGTCGTCCCCTTCGCGTTCCTGCCGCCCTGTCCGGCGGCCGCCTCATCCGGGTCATCCGCCGGCGCGGGCCGGAAGCAGAGCCGGTCAATCCTGCGGCCGTCCATCCGGGTGACCGACAGGGTGCCGCCGCCGGCCTCGACAACGTCGCCTGTCACGGCGATCCGGCCCAAGCGGCTCATGACGTAGCCGCCCACCGTCTCATAGGCAGGATCATCGGGCACGGTCAGGCCGGGGATCTGTTCGGTGACCTCATCGGGCCGCAGCAGGCCAGGGAAGTACCAGTCACCGGAGGCACTCTGCAGCAGGCCGGGACGCACCCGGTCGTGCTCATCGGCCACTTCCCCGACAATTTCCTCCACGAGGTCCTCAAGGGTCGCGATGCCGGCGGTGCCACCGTATTCGTCCAGCACGACGGCAAGCTGGAGGTTGCCTTCGCGGAGCTCGGAAAGGAGGGCATCCAGATGGATGGTCTCCGGCACCTGGAGAACTTCGGCCATGATCGCGCCGGCCTGCAGGCCGTCCCGGCGTTCGCGCGGAACGGAGACGGCTTTCTTCACATGCACCACGCCGCGTATGTCGTCCGCTGACTCCCCGATGACGGGAAACCGGGAGTACCCGGTCCGGCGGGCAGCATCGATGATGTCCGTGACGGGCTGCCCCGCGGCGATCGTCTCCATCCGGATGCGGGGAGTCATGACGTCGGCCGCGGTCCGTTCCGCAAAGCGCAGGGTGCGCGCCAGGAAGTTGGCCGTGCCGGCGTCGAGCGTTCCAAGCTCCGCCGAGCGCCGCACAAGCGATGCCAGCTCCGCAGGCGTGCGGGCACCCGAGATCTCTTCCTGGGCCTCAAGGCCGAAAAGGTGCAGGATCCGGTTGGAGAAGCCGTTAAGCAGCAGGATGGCCGGCTTGAAGACAGTCGTGAAGACCAGCTGTGGACGGGCGAGGGCCCTGCCGACGTGAAAGGCCTTCGCGATCGCAAGGTTTTTCGGCACGAGTTCGCCGATCAGCATCGACAGCAGGGTGGCGAACACCATGGCGAGGAACAAGGAGACCGAGCGCGCGGCGGCCTCCGGCGCTCCCAGCAGCAACAGCGGGCCATGCAGCAGCTCACCGACGGAGGGCTCCATGACGAAACCCGTCAGCAAGGTGGTCAGCGTGATGCCCAGCTGGCAGCTGGAAAGCTGTGTGGACAAGGATTTGAGGCATTTGAGCAGCGGACGGGCTGCGTGGTCGCCATTGTCGACCGCGCGCTTGACTGATGTCTGGTCAAGTGCCACCAGGGAAAACTCGACGGCGACAAAGAAGCCCGTGCCGAGGATCAGAAGGAAGCCGGCAAGGAGAAGGAGCCATTCCATTCAGGCCCCACCACCGGTTCGTCGGGGAAAGCCGGGAAAAGGGGCCGGCGGAGGCTGGTCAGCCGTGGCCGAGGACTGGGGCACAGCTCCACCGGAGGCGGCAGAGGGCGCGTGATGGGCATGTGTACGGGTATTGCCGGCGCTGTGGAACGCCCGGGGAAGGACAGCCGATCGGCTTCCCCCGCAGCGCCCAGGCCGGCACCTGGAATTACTGTCCATAAGGGCTCCAGTCTACAGCCCCGGCCGCGCGGCACCGCAGTCAAATTCCCGGCCCCGCCCCGCCCGCGCGGTGGCGCCCGTGGTTCGCTTCGTAGCACAGACATGATTTAGGTCACCACTATTGGCAGAGAGGCGCCGTCCGTCACTAGACTGGCAAGGGTCTGAGCCCGAGGGACCGGACCCTGGCCCGAGTCGTATTTTCAGGCAATTCCACCGGGTCAACTGGACATCAACACTCATGGAAGAGGCGTATTTCAAGTGCCAGAGCAGCCAAGCCACCGTCTACCAGAGGAATTTGGCGGAAACGAGTGGCTCGTTGACGAACTGTACGAGCGGTACCAGCAGGACAAGAATTCGGTCGACGCCAAGTGGTGGCCCCTCTTCGAATCCTTCACTACCGCTGACGGCACTTCTTCCAACGGAACCTCCGCCGTCCCCGCAAACCCCGCAACCCGAGAACTTCCTGTCGTAGCACAGGCCCCGGCGCCCACGGCAACGGCGCCCGCACCGGCGCCTGCAGCTCCCCCCGCCGCACCGGCTCCGGCCGCAGCCCCCGCTGCTGCCGCAGCACCGGCTGCCCCCGCAGCACCGGCCAAGAAGGCCCCGGCCACTGTTGCCAAAGACGGCGCGCAGAAGCCCGGCGCCGGCCAGGCCCAGCCCATTCCGGCCCAGCTGCCCAAGAGCACCAAGGCCCCCACCCCGCCCGAGGAAGACGTCGTCTCCGTCCTCCGCGGCCCGGCGAAGGCCATCGCGGCCAACATGGTGACGAGCCTGGAAGTGCCGACGGCCACCAGCGTCCGCGCCGTACCGGCCAAACTGCTGATCGACAACCGCGTTGTCATCAACTCCAACCTCGCCCGCGCCCGCGGCGGCAAGGTCTCCTTCACGCACATCATCGGTTACGCCGTGGTCCGTGCGCTCTCCCAGTTCCCGTCCATGAACGTGTACTACGACGAGGTGGACGGCAAGCCCGTGGCGGTCCAGCCCGCGCACGTCAACTTCGGCATCGCCATCGACATGCCCAAGCCCGACGGCACCCGCCTCCTGATGGTCCCGAACATCAAGAAGGCGGAGACCATGAACTTCGCCGAGTTCTGGCACACCTACGAGGACCTCATCAAGCGTGCCCGCAACGGCAAGCTGACGGCGGACGACCACGCCGGCACCACCGTCTCCCTGACCAACCCGGGCGGCATCGGCACCGTGCACTCCGTTCCGCGCCTTTCCAAGGGGCAGGCGGCGATCATCGGCGTCGGCGCACTGGACTACCCGGCCGAATGGCAGGGCGCCAGCGAGAAGATCATCGCCCAGAACGCCATCAGCAAGATCCTCACGCTGACCTCCACCTACGACCACCGTGTCATCCAGGGTGCGGGCAGCGGCGAATTCCTCAAGCTGGTCCACCAGCTGCTGCTGGGCGCGCAGAACTTCTACGACGAAATCTTCGAGGCCCTGCGCATCCCGTACGAGCCCGTCCGGTGGAGCCCCGACCTCCAGGTCGACCCCGCCGACGAGATCAACAAGGTTGCCCGCATCCAGCAGCTGATCCATTCCTACCGGGTCCGCGGCCACCTCATGGCCGACACCAACCCGCTTGAGTACGTCCAGCGCAAGCACCCCGACCTCGACGTCCTGACCTACGGCCTGACCCTGTGGGACCTGGACCGCGAATGGCCCACGGGCGGCTTCGGCGGCAAGCCGATGCTGAAGTTCCGTGACATCCTCGGCGTGCTGCGTGACGCCTACTGCCGCACCACCGGCATCGAGTACATGCACATCCAGGAGCCCAAGGAACGCCAGTGGTTCCAGGACCAGCTGGAGCACCCCTACTCCAAGCCCAGCCGCGAAGAGCAGCTGCGCATCGTCTCCAAGCTCAACGCTGCCGAGGCATTCGAAACCTTCCTGCAGACCAAGTTCGTCGGCCAGAAGCGCTTCTCGCTCGAAGGCGGCGAATCCCTGATTCCGCTGCTGGACACCATCATTTCCGATGCTGCCGACGACGGCCTTGACGAGGTCGCGATCGGCATGGCCCACCGCGGCCGCCTCAACGTACTCACCAACATCGCGGGCAAGACGTATGCCCAGGTGTTCCGTGAGTTCGAAGGCACCCAGGACCCGCGCTCCGTGCAGGGCTCCGGCGACGTCAAGTACCACTTGGGCACCGAGGGCACCTTCACCTCGGACAACGGCAAGGAAACCAAGGTCTACCTGGCCGCCAACCCCTCGCACCTGGAGGCCGTGGACTCGGTGCTCGAAGGCATCGTCCGCGCCAAGCAGGACCGCCTGGACCAGGGTGAGTCCTTCCCGGTCCTGCCGATCATGGTCCACGGCGACGCCGCGTTCGCCGGCCAGGGTGTTGTTGCCGAGACCCTGAACCTGTCCCAGCTGCGCGGTTACCGCACCGGCGGCACCATCCACATCATCGTGAACAACCAGGTGGGCTTCACCACCGCACCGTCGTCCTCGCGTTCGTCCACGTACTCCACGGACGTTGCGAAGATGATCCAGGCGCCGGTGTTCCACGTGAACGGAGACGACCCCGAGGCCGTGGTCCGCGTGGCCCAGCTGGCCTACGAATTCCGCCAGCGCTTCCACAAGGACGTCATCGTCGACATGGTGTGCTACCGCCGCCGTGGCCACAACGAGGGCGACGACCCCTCGATGACCCAGCCGCTGATGTACAACCTGATCGAGGCGAAGCGTTCGGTCCGCAAGCTGTACACCGAATCCCTCATCGGCCGTGGCGACATCACCGAGGAAGAAGCAGAGCAGTTGCTCCGCGACTACCAGGAGCGCCTGGAACGCGTCTTCGCCGAGACGCACGCGGCCCAGACGTCGCCCATCCCGATCGTCACCGCCGACTCCGCCGCCGTTTCGGGCATCGAGCGCCCGATCGCACAGCAGGCGGACTCCGGAACGAACTCCCCGGCGTCGACGGCCATCTCCACCGAGGTGCTGCAGCACATCGGCCGCGCCCACCTGGAAATCCCGGAGGACTTCACGGTCCACTCCAAGCTCAAGCAGCTCCTCGAGAAGCGCGAGCAGATGTCCCGCGAAGGCGGTATCGACTGGGGCTTCGGCGAAATCGCGGCCTTCGGTTCGCTCATCATGGAAGGCGTCCCGGTCCGCCTGGCCGGCCAGGACTCGCGCCGCGGCACGTTCGTGCAGCGCCACGCCGTCTTCCACGACCGCCTTAACGGCAACGAGTGGATGCCTCTCGGCCAGCTCAGCGACGACCAGGCCAAGCTGTGGATCTACGACTCCCTGCTGTCCGAATACGCCGCCATGGGCTTCGAATACGGCTACTCCGTGGAACGCCCGGATGCCCTGGTGCTCTGGGAGGCCCAGTTCGGCGACTTCGTCAACGGCGCCCAGACCATCATCGATGAGTTCATCTCCTCGGCCGAGCAGAAGTGGGGCCAGCGTTCTTCGCTCGTGCTCATGCTGCCGCACGGCTATGAAGGCCAGGGACCGGACCACTCCTCCGCCCGCATCGAGCGCTTCCTGCAGCTGTGCGCCGAGGACAACATGGTGGTCGCCAACCCGACCACCGCAGCGTCGCACTTCCACCTGCTGCGCCGCCAGGCCTACAGCCGGCCGCGGAAGCCGCTCATCATCTTCACGCCGAAGCAGCTGCTTCGCCTGAAGGCCGCAGCCTCCGCCGTTGAGGACTTCACCTCGGGTGGCTTCAAGCCGGTCATCGGCGAACACGAGGCCCTGCAGAACGTGGACCGCGTGCTGCTGGTCTCCGGCCGCCTGTACTACGACCTGCTGTCCAGCCGCCAGAAGTCCGGTGACACCTCGACGGCGATCATCCGGGTCGAGCAGCTGTACCCGCTGCCGCAGGCGGAGATTGAGGCCGAGCTGGCGAAGTACCCCAACGCTGAGGTTGTCTGGGCCCAGGATGAGCCCGCCAACCAAGGCCCGTGGCCGTTCATCGGCCTCAACCTGCCGCAGGCCCTGGACCGCAAGGTCCGGCTGGTGTCCCGCCCGGCATCGGCCTCCACGGCTGCCGGTTCCATGAAGCGCCACACAGCGGAGCAGAGCACGCTGCTCAAGCAGGCCTTCGAACGCAAGTAGACAACAAGGTGCCCGGCCGGAGCTTCGTAACAAGCCTCCAGCCGGGCACTTCTGTTTAAATGGGTAGATATGCCAGGTGGCCGCGGCCACCGGCGCCCAGCATGGACCGCAACCGGTGAAGAGGTAACAGTGGAAGACAGGAAGCTGCGCATCGCGGCTGTTGGAGATGAACTGCTCGCAGGACTCGGCGATCCCAGGGCCCTGGGCTGGCTGGGCCGCGTGCTCGCCCGTACGCCCCAGGACGCTGTCGCCGTGGAGAGCTATTCGCTTCCCTGCCCCATGGAAGGCACCGAAGGCCTCGCCGGGCGCTGGCTCGACGAAGCCGGCCGGCGCTTCAGTGATGCCCACGAAAACCGTCTGGTGATCGGGCTGTCCGCCCGCGACATCGAGTTCGGCCTCTCGACCGCCAGGAGCAGGCTCAACCTTGCCAACATCCTGGATGGCGCCAGCCAGAACAACGTCGAGGTGTTCGTGGTCGGCCCTCCCCCGGGCCTGGATCCCACACGCAACCGCCGGCTCGCCGAGCTCAACGCCGCATTCTCGGATGTCACTACCCGCCGCAACCACCACTACGTCGACACCTTCTCGCCCCTGCTCAACCATGAACAGTGGCGAACCGACCTCGCCTCGAACGGGGGCACTCCGGGACAGGCAGGCTACGGCCTGATGGCGTGGCTGGTGTTGCACCGGGGCTGGTTCCAGTGGCTGAGGATCGCCCAGCCCGAGTAAGATCGGCACCCCTTCCGGGAAAACCATTGCTCCCGCCGCAATTGCGATATATCGTGTCTTCATCAACGCGATATATCGCAAATTTCCGGAGGGGTCATGTCAGAACAGAACTGGACCGTCACAGGTCCACAGACCATCGACGTCGACGGCGTCCGCTCACTAAGGCTGGGCATCGTCAAGGGCCGCTTCGACATCGTCACCCATGACGAGGCCACGGCCCGCATCGAAGTATCGGAGATCGCCGGTGAGCCACTGAGCGTCACCGTCGTCGACGGACGGCTGGAAATCCGCCACCAGCTCCACGGGGCACAGGGGTGGTTCCGCAGGCTCATGGACACCGTCAACAACCCAAGCGGCAACTCGGTGATCATCGGCGTCGCAGTCCCGGCCGGCGTCGTCGTGGAGGCCGGCACGGTCAGCGGCGACGGAATGGTCTCCGGCACCACGGAAGTCACCAAGCTCAACACCGTTTCGGGTTCGGTGTTGGCCGACGGCACCAGCGGCGAACTGCACGTGAACACCGTCAGCGGCGAGATCATCGCACGGAACCACCAAGGCATCCTGACTGCCAAGAGCGTCTCCGGCGAAGTGACTGCCTCCGGAGATTTCAGGCACATCCGCGCCAACACCGTCAGCGGCGACCTCAGCTTCGATCTGCACGGCCACACCCGTGATATCGCCGCCAATTCAGTCTCCGGGGACCTCACCATCCGCCTGCCCCACGGCATCGGCGTGGACGTGGCGGCAAAATCGGCCAGCGGCACCGTGGTGGTGGACGACCAGTTCTTCGCCCAGCCCGGAAACAAAGTCCAGGCCACGGCCGGTACGAGCAAGCCCCCGGTGCACGTACGGAGTCACTCCGTCTCCGGCAAGACCTACATCATCCACGGAAGCGCCCCTGCGCAGGGAGGGACGCCCGACGCCGGTGGTTCAGTACCGGGCGAGGCCGGACTCTGATGCCACCCGTCTTCGCCCACGGAGCCCTCCGCCTGTACCTGCTGGCCCTGCTGGAGTCCGGCCCGAAGCACGGCTATGAAATCATCAAGGCGCTCGGCGAACGCTTCGGCGGCACCTACTCCCCCAGTGCCGGCACGGTCTACCCGCGACTCGGAAAGCTGGAGGAGGAAGGCCTGGTGGCCACCGAGAATGACGGTAGGCGCACCAACTACTCGATCACCCAGGCAGGGCTGGCCGAACTGGACAGCCGGCGCGCCGAACTGGCGGAGGTCGAGGCCGGCATCTCGGCTTCGGTCCGACGGCTGGCGGATGAACTCCGGGAAGACATCCGGAGCAACATGCGCGGACTGCGGGCGGACCTTGCGGCCAGCGCCGAATCGGCCCGGGCGGCTGCAGTGCCGGCGGGAACCGGTCCGTCAACGGGGCGGCATTCGGCGGAAAGCGTGCGGCTGCTGAAGGAAGCGGAACTCATGGTGCAGTCTTTCCGGGACGACATGCGGGTGGAACTTCGCAGACACGCAGGTACCGCACAGCTGACTCCCGTCGCCCTGGAGACCGTGCGCACCGTCCTGGACCAGGCGCGCATCGCCATAAGGAATTCCATGCGGCCCTGACGGGGCCCCTGGTTGCAGCCCTGACGCCCTGCCCCTGCACTGCAGGCCGCTGCCCTGTCGGTTCGCGGCCCGGGCCCCGCATGTGGGAGACTGGAGGGCAGCTTTGTTGAATACAAGAAACGAAGGAGGCCAGCTATGAGCAAGCGTGCACGTAAGCGTCGTGACCGTAAGCGCGGCGGCGCAAACCACGGCAAGCGTCCCAACACCTGAGTTGTTGGAGCATACGAAGAACCCCGGAAACCTGATGGTTTCCGGGGTTCTTCCGTCGTTTGCCTCGCGTGGGCCAGTCCGCCCGGCTGGGACTAGACTTCCGCCGAGTTCATCGAATGGATGCGGTCCAGGATGGAGTTCTTGAGGTTCTCCGGGGCGGACTCGGTGCAGGAGCGCTTGACCACCGTGCGGATGACGCACTCGAGGTCATACTCCTCAGTGCACTCGGGGCACTCCTGCAGGTGCTGCTTGATCTCGGCGATGTCATCGCGGGTCAGTGCACCGTCAAGGTATTCATAGATGCGCTGCATCCTCGCATCGTCGCAGTCGCCCAGTCCTTGGCAGCTCATTTCCGTTTCTCCTGTTTATTGCTTGTGGCGGCGTCCCCGGCCGGGGTGTCCGTGGCGCCCCTGATTCCCCGTTCGGCGGCATAGTCTGCCAGCAGTTCGCGCAGCATTTTCCGGCCGCGGTGGAGCCGGGACATGACCGTTCCGATGGGGGTGTTCATGATGTCCGAAATTTCCTTGTAGGCGAAGCCCTCAACGTCCGCGAAGTACACCGCGAGCCGGAATTCCTCCGGGATGGCCTGCAAAGCACGCTTTACATCCGAATCGGGAAGATGGTCCAAAGCTTCCGCCTCGGCCGAACGCAGGCCGGTGGACGTGTGCGACTCGGCCCTGGCAAGCTGCCAGTCCTCAATCGTGTCCGAATTCGACTGCAGCGGCTCGCGCTGCCGCTTCCGGTACAGGTTGATGTAAGTGTTCGTCAGGATCCGGTACAACCAGGCTTTGAGATTTGTGCCGGGGTTGTACTGGTGGAACGCCGAAAACGCCTTAGTGTAGGCCTCCTGGACGAGGTCCTCCGCATCCGAAGGGTTCCGCGCCATGCGCATCGCCGCCGAGTAGAGCTGGTCGACGTACTGCATGGCGTCCCGCTCGAAGCGGGCCCGCCGCTGTTCGGGGGTTTCGCTTGCGACATCGATGACGACGTCGGGGCCGGACTCTTCAGCGGAGCCGTGCAAGCCCGCTTGAGGCTGCTCCGCCGCTTCGTACATGGCCGCTGCGGCCGGGTCCAAGGTGCTCATTGCGTTCAAGTCTACTGTCACCCGGCGCGCACCTTTCTCCGGCTCCCGTGCCGGTGCCGGCACTTCCTGACGGTCTTTCACCAAGCTCAAGAAAGCGGCTCCTTCCACTAGATACTGGCTTCGCAGGCGTCTGGCGCGCGGACTTCCCCGCGCGCCGCCGCGCCTTCTTCTCACAACCGCCCCTCCCGGGCAAATATTCCGCAAAGATGCAAGACTAGAGGCGACTGCACCCTTGACCGTTGCGGCAAGCCATCCAGGAGGCAAAACATGTCCCTCATCCGTTTTCCCGCCCGGCCGATGCTGGCCTCAAGCTTCGTAGTTTCCGGGATCGACAAGCTCAAGAACGCGGACGACACTGCCAAGCAACTCTCCCCGCTGCTGCGCCGGGCCTCGGATTCCCTGCCATTCCCGGCCGATGAAAAACTCATCGCCCGGCTGATCGGCGGCACCCAACTTGGTGCGGGCGCCCTGCTCGCTCTTGGCAAGCTGCCCCGCTTCTCTGCCGGCCTGCTGGCGGTCATTTCGGGGCTGAACGCCTTCGTCGAGTGGCGCTCGGCGGACATCAGCACCAAGGAAGGCCGGCTTGAGCGCCGCGCGCAGCTGTTAAAGAACATCTCGCTCACCGGGGGCGCGCTGCTCGCCGCCGTCGACACCGCCGGCAAGCCGAGCCTGGCCTGGCGTGCCGAGCACCTGGCCATGGACGCCCGCAAGGCCGGCGGCAAGCAGTTGAAGAAGGCGGACCGCGCCGTCCGCAAGGCAGTAGACAACGCAGTTGGAGCATAAAGAACGCATGACCGGCACCACGGAAGCCACCACAACCTCCGCACCCCTCTGGGACGCCCCTTTCGCGCACGGGCCCGTTGACGCCACGGTCACGGTTCCGGGTTCCAAGTCCCTCACCAACCGCTATCTGGTCCTCGCGGCCTTGGCCGACGGACCGTCCAGGCTCCGCGCTCCCCTGCATTCCCGGGACTCCGCCCTGATGATCGAGGCGCTGCGGCAACTGGGCGCCACCGTGACGGAAGTGCCGGGCGACGGCAGCTACGGACCGGACCTGCTGATCGAACCGATCGACCCGGCGGCGCCGGCCTCCGACTGCGCCATCGACTGCGGGCTCGCCGGCACCGTGATGCGTTTCGTGCCTCCGCTCGCGGCCCTGCGCAACGGTTCCTCGGCGTTCGACGGCGACCCGCACGCGCGCAAGCGCCCCATGAACACCATCATCGCGGCACTGTCCGCACTCGGTGTCGGGATTTCCGGCCCTGACGGCGGCGCCGCGTCGTCGCTTCCCTTCACGGTGGACGGCAACGGTTCGGTCCGTGGCGGGCACCTGGTGATCGATGCCAGCGCCTCGTCGCAGTTCGTCTCCGCCCTGCTGCTGGTCGGCGCCCGCTTCACCGAGGGGCTGCACCTGGAGCACGTCGGCAAACCGGTGCCGAGCCTGGACCACATCAACATGACCATCGCCGTCCTGCGCGGCGTGGGGGTCGTGGTCGATGACTCTGTCCCCAACCACTGGGTGGTGTCTCCCGGCGCCATCCGGGCCTTCGACGAGCGGATCGAACAGGATCTTTCCAATGCCGGGCCCTTCCTGGCCGCGGCCCTCGCCACCAAGGGCACCGTCCGGATTCCCAACTGGCCCTCCAACACCACCCAGGTGGGCGATCTCTGGCGGGAGATCCTGCAGACCATGGGCGCCACCGTCAGCCTCGAGGGCGGCACGCTCACCGTGACGGGCGGGCCTGAAATCAAGGGCGCGGACTTCGACGAGACCAGCGAACTCGCCCCGACCGTGGCGGCACTGTGCGCATTGGCCACCGGCCAGTCCAGACTGAGCGGCATCGCCCACCTGCGCGGACACGAAACGGACCGGCTCGCCGCACTTGTGGCAGAGATCAACCGCCTCGGCGGCGACGCCGAAGAGACCAGCGACGGCCTGGTGATCCGGCCAGCCAAGCTGCATGGCGGCGTCGTGCACAGCTACGCCGACCACCGAATGGCGACCGCAGGGGCCATCCTGGGCCTCGCTGTCGAAGGCGTGCTCGTGGAGGACATCGCCACCACGTCCAAGACCATGCCGGAATTCCCGCAGATCTGGGCGGCCATGCTTGACCAGGAAAGCGACCCCGGAACCACGGAGCCCGGTCACTGACGATGGGACGCTCCGCACAGTCATGGGATGAATCCGACGTCCGGATCCGGCCGAACAAGAAGGGTTCCCGCCCTCGCACCAAGGACCGGCCAAGCCACGACGACGCCGTGCTCGGGCGCATCATCACGGTGGACCGCGGCCGCTACACGGCCGTGGTCGCCGAGGACACCCCCGAGGAACGCGTCGTCATTGCTGCCCGCGCCCGCGAGCTGCGGCGCAATCCCGTGGTTCCCGGCGACTTCGTCGGTCTGGTGGGCGACGTCTCTGGCGGACCGGACGCCCTCGCCCGCCTCGTCCGGGTCGAGGAACGCAAAACCGTGCTGCGCCGCAGTGCCGACGACACCGATCCCGTGGAACGGGTAGTGGTGGCTAACGCCGACCAGCTGGTAATCGTCGTCGCCGCGGCCAATCCGGAGCCGCGCACCGGATTCATCGACCGCGCCCTGGTGGCAGCGTACGACGCCGGGATCGAGCCGCTGCTGCTCGTCACCAAGGCGGATGTCAAGGATCCTGCGGAGCTGTTGGCCAACTACCTGAGCCTCGACTTCCCGGTGATCATCAGCCGCACCGCCGACTCCGAGGCCTCCGGCATCGATGCCAGGAGTGACGACGGACTGTCCGCCAGGCTTGACGTCGCCGCCGTCAGCCACCTGCGTGAGCACCTCGACGGCAAAGTCACCGTGATGCTGGGGCACTCCGGCGTCGGGAAGTCCACCATGGTCAATGCCCTTACCGGCGCCGAACGCGCCACTGGCGGCGTCAACGCCGTCACCGGCCGCGGACGCCACACGTCCTCCTCGGCCCTGGCCCTGAGGCTGCACGAAGCTCCCGCCGGGAGCTGGATCATCGACACCCCCGGCATCCGTTCCTTCGGGCTGGCGCTGGTGGATCCGGACCGGATCATGCACGCGTTCCCGGATCTCGAACCGGGGACCGAATCCTGCGAGCGGGGCTGCAAGCACGATGCCAACGCGGTCCGCTGCGGCCTCGACGACTGGGTCGCCTCCGGTTCCGCCGGGGAAGCAGGCCCGGCCCGCCTTGCCTCCCTGCGGCGGCTCCTCGGCGCGGATCCGCGCCAGGAGGCCAAGGAAACCAAGGAACTGGGCACCGTCATCTGACGAGGCATGCTCCACAAGTCCCCGGGCGGGCAGTGTTTTGCCGGTAGTTTGGAACCATGACCCAAGCCGATCCAAATTACAACGACGACCTCCGCCTTGCCCACGTGCTGGCGGATTCCGTCGATGCCCTGACCATGGAGCGATTCAAGGCCCTGGACCTGCAGGTTGAGTCCAAGCCCGACCTCACCCCGGTGACCGATGCCGACCGCTCCGCCGAGGAAGCCATCCGCGGCCAACTGTCCCGCTCACGTCCACGGGACGCGGTGTTGGGCGAGGAATTCGGCAGCACGGGGCACGGCGCCCGGCGCTGGATCATCGATCCGATTGACGGAACCAAGAACTTTGTCCGCGGCGTTCCCGTCTGGGCCACCCTCATTGCTCTCGTCGACGGCGACGAGGTGGTTGTCGGCGTCGTCAGCGCTCCCGCCCTGGGCCGGCGCTGGTGGGCAGTGAAGGGTGGAGGCGCCTACACCGGCCGCTCCCTGGCCTCGGCCACCCGGCTCAAGGTCAGCAACGTCTCGCGACTGTCCGACGCCTCGCTGTCCTACTCGGAAATCTCGGAGTGGAAGAAGCAAGGCTCACTGGATTCCTTCCTGGATCTGGAAGACGCGGTCTGGCGCAGCCGGGCATATGGCGATTTCTGGTCCTACTGCCTCGTGGCCGAAGGCGCCGTGGACATCGCCGCGGAACCCGAGCTCGAGCTCTATGACATGGCGGCGCTGGTGCCGATCGTGACCGAAGCCGGCGGCCGCTTCACCTCCCTCGACGGCACGGACGGCCCCTTCGGAGGGAACGCCGTCGCCAGCAACTCGATCCTGCATTCCGAGGTCCTCAGGAAACTCAACCCGTCCATCGACGACCTCCTCTAAGCCTGCACCCCTCAGGCTTCGGCGAAGATTCATCGGCAGGCGTCCCCGCTGCGGGACGCCTGCCGATTTTTGTTCGGCAAACAGCCCCGAATCCGCTTTCCGTAACAATCGGCTTAACAAAGCCGGCCGGCTTTGGCGCGTCGCGTATGGTGTCTTAGTCTCAAAGACAGGTCACGAGTGCCAGCGTGAAACCCCGGTTTGCTGGCCGGCAACCCTCCATCGCGGCGGGGTGCCCCGGGTGACGACCCGGCCGGTCCGGAACGGATGCGGCAAGCGCGGATCCCCTGCACGCAGGGTTCCCTTGAATGAGGACTTCCATGAGCACTGCCACTTTCACTTCGCCTGAACTCCGTCACAACGACTCCCCGCAGGCACCCGCTGCCCGCCCGCTGGCCGCCGTCACCGGCGCCGAACTGCAGGCCCCGCTCATCCAGGGCGGCCACGTACGGTACGCAAACCTGGACTACGGCGCATCCGCCCCGGCGCTGACCGTTGTGTCCGCATACCTGAACGAAATCCTGCCGTTCTATGCAAGCGTCCACCGCGGCGCCGGCTACGCCTCGCAGATCAGCACCTCGGTCTACGAAAACGCGCGCAACATCGTGCGGGATTTCGTGGGCGGCCGCTCGGACGACAGCGTGATCTTCACCCGCAACACCACCGATTCCCTGAACCTGCTGGCCGGTTGCCTGCCCGTCGTGGACGGAAAGCACGGCGGCGAAGTCCTGTACCTGGACATCGAGCACCACGCCAACCTGCTCACCTGGCAGCATGTGCCGCACCGCAGCATCGTCGCCGCGCCCACCCTGGCGGAGACCCTGGCCAATGTCCGCGAAGCCTTGGCGCAGGGCGGCGTCAGTCTGCTCGCTGTCACCGGAGCCTCCAACGTCACAGGTGAGATCCTGCCGGTCAAGGAGCTTGCCGCCCTTGCCCACGGGTACGGCGCACGTATTGTCGTCGACGCCGCCCAGCTCGCCCCGCACCGGCGGGTCGACATCGCCGCGGCGGACATCGACTACCTGGTCTTCTCCGGGCACAAGCTCTACGCACCGTTCGGCGCCGGAGTCCTGGTAGGCCGCCCCGACTGGCTCGACGCCGGCACCCCGCACCTCGCCGGTGGCGGCGCCGTCCGGGAAGCGCGCCTCGACTCGGTCACCTGGGCCACCGGACCGGCCCGCCACGAAGGCGGTTCCCCCAATGTGCTCGGCGCGGCCACCCTGGCCCGGGCCACCCAGGTCATCGCGGAACTGGACCAGGACGAGTGGCACGCCCACGAATCCGCGATCCGGACCCATCTGGTTGAAGGCCTGAAGGACATCGAGGGTGTCACGGTCCACCAGATCTTCAGCGACACCGACCCGGCCGACACCATCGGCGTCGTGAACTTCTCCCTTGAGGGCTACGACGCAGGCCTGGTCGCCGCGTACCTCGCCGCAGAACACGGCATCGGCCTGAGGGACGGGCGATTCTGCGCCCACCCGCTGCTCAAGCGGCTCGGCTTGCCCTCCGGTTCCCTGCGCGCCAGCTTCGGCCTGGGTTCCCGGCTCGAGGACGCCACGCGTCTGATCGCCGGAATCAAGGCGCTCAAGTCCGAGGGCCTCGGCTGGGATTACGTCGTCGACGCCGGCCGCTGGGTCCCTGCCAACGACCACCGCAGCTACCCGCATTGGGCGCCAAACACTCCCGGAACCGCAGGCGCCGCGCCCTGCAGCACCGACTGAGTGCGGTAGATTCATAGAGTATTTCAGGACCCGGTGAGGAGTGGACGCGTGGCTTTGCGATCCGGTGGACACCGCGGCGGACCCAAGCTCCGAAACGCCAGGCTCCACGGTCCCAAACTGCACAGCGAGCGGCGGCGCGAGCTCGGATCGAGCTTCCAGGACGGCGGCGAGCACTACCACCGCGTCCGTCCCGGCTACCCGGCCGATTCCGCGGACTGGCTGGTGCCCGCCGGCGCCCGGACCGCCGCGGACATCGGTGCCGGGACCGGCAAATTCACCGCCCTGCTGCTGGAACGCGGCCTGCAGACGGCCGCCGTCGACCCTTCCGAAGACATGCTCGCGCAGCTGCGGAAGGATTACCCGGCGGCCACGGCACTCCTCGGCACGGCAGAGGCAACAGGACTGGCGGATTCAGCATTCGACGTCGTCAGCGTTGCCCAGGCTTGGCACTGGTGCGATCCCCTGCTGGCGAGCACCGAACTGGCCCGCATCCTGCGTCCCGGCGGAGTACTCGGCCTCGTGTGGAACCAGCTGGACACCTCGGTCCCCTGGGTCCACCGGCTCTCGCGCATCATGCATGCCGGGGACGTCCACAAATCGGACTTCCGACCCGTGGTGGGCCCGGAATTCATCGGCTTGGAAAGCCACCTTAGCCCGTGGGAAGATCCGCTGTTCGCGGAAGACATCATGGAGCTGACGAAGTCGCGCAGCTACTACCTGCGCGCGAATGAGGCCACCCGGGCGAAAGTCATGGCCAACCTCCAGTGGTACCTGCACGAGCACCTTGGCCACGGACCATCCGATGTCATCCGGCTGCCCTACATAACACAGAGCTGGCGGGCGCGGAAAGCCTGAGCCGGGCAAATTTCCAGGCATGCCGTTCACGGTAGGCTAGGAGCGTGAAGACCGGCACGCCCTCATCCTCGATCGAGGACTACGTCAAGGTCATCTACTCGTTCACCGAGTGGCAGGACAAACCCATCACGTCGTCGCAGCTGGCCCAGCGTCTCGGCGTGGCGAACTCCTCGGTTTCGGAGATGGTCCGCAAGCTCAAAGACCAGGGCCTGGTGGACCACCGGCCGTATGGCGCGGTCACCCTCACCCCGGAAGGGGTGCAGCTCGCGCTGGCCATGGTCCGGCGGCACCGGCTGATCGAGACCTACTTGGTCATGGAGCTTGGCTACAGCTGGGACGAGGTCCACGATGAAGCCGAGCTCCTCGAGCACGCCGTCTCCGATACGTTCATCGAGCGCATGGCCGGGAAACTGGGCAACCCTGCACGCGATCCGCACGGCGACCCCATTCCCGCCGCGGACGGTACCGTCATCTTGCCGCACGCCCACCGGATGGTCGAGCTGGACGAGGGGCATTCCGGCCGGATCACCAGGATCAGCGACGAAAACCCGGAGCTGCTGCGCTACCTGGCGGCGGAAGAAATCGACCTGGACGCCAGCGTGGAAGTCCTGGGCCGCAAGCCCTTTGGCGGCGCGTTGGTGGTGAGGATCGGCAGCGGAGCGTCGAGCCGTGAATACGACCTGGCAGACGAGGTGGCCTCGGCGCTGTGGGTGGCCTCCGAGTCGACCCACGCAGGCTGCACGCTGCACGACGCCTGACGTTATTGTCCCTCCCCGGCCTGCGGTACGGTTTCCAGCTCCGGGTTGCGGATCCCGACGGCGGACGCCGCTGCCCCGATCATCAGCAGCAACGCGGTGACCACCGCGCCCTGGTGGAGGCCCGCCGTCGTCAGGACCGGGCCGGTGATGATCCCGGCGAAGGCGATGCAGACCAGGCCAGCGATGCGGGCCACGGCATTGTTGATCGCCGAACCTATGCCTGCCTGCTCGGGCGGAACCGCGCCCAGAATGGCTGCAGTCAGCGGAGCCACCGTCACGGCCAGCCCGACGCCGAACACGATCTGTCCAGGCAGCACCTGTGTCCAGTAGTTGAGCGTTTCCTGCACGGTGAGCAGCAGCAGGAAGCCGATGCCGCACAGCACCGGGCCGAGGGTCATGAACCAGCGGGGGCCGAACTTGCCGGCAAGCCCGCCGAAGTAGCTCGACGCCAGCATCAGGATCACGGTGGAGGGAAGCAGGGCGATGCCCGCCGTCGTCGCACGCATCCCGCCCACCTGCTGAAGGTAGATCCCCAGGAGGAAGAAGCCCAGGGAGAATGCGGCGTAGATGGCCAAGGTGGCGATGTTTCCCCAGCCGAAGTTCCTGATCGTGAACAGACGAAGCGGAAGCATGGGCGCCGGCGTCCGGGCCTCGTGGGCCAGGAACACCGCCAGGGCCACCACGCCGACAGCAAGCGGCAACCACACGACCGGGCTGTCCCAGCCGAGGTGACCCTGTTCGATGAACGCATAGACCGGACCGCCGAGTCCGATGATGGCCAGCAGGGCACCAAGGTAGTCGATGTGTCCGGACACCGGGTCCTTGCTGTCGTCCGCGCGCAGCTTCAGGACCAGCGGCCAGACGACGGCCAAGGGAACCACGTTGGCAAAGAAGAAGAACCGCCACGACAGGTAATCGACCGAGAGACCACCCACCAGCGGCGCCACGATGGCCGCGGCGCTGGTCCACCCGGACCACTGGCCGATGGCCCGCGACTGTGCCGGCCCGCTGAAGAAGTTCACGATCAGGGCCAGCGAACTCGGAACCACCAGGGCGCCGGCCACGCCTTGCAGGGCACGGGCGACCACCAGCACCTCCCCGGACCAAGCCAGGCCGCACAGCACCGATGTCACGGCGAAACCGCCCAGGCCCCATTCGAGCACGCGGACCCTGCCGAAACGGTCCGACAACGATCCGGCCACGAGGATGAGTCCGCCGAGGGTAAGCAGGTACGCATCCACCACCCACTGCTGGATGACCAGTCCGCCGCCGAGCTCACGGCCGATTGCAGGAAGTGCCAGGTTCACCACAAAGGTGTCCAGGAAGGCGATGAACGAAGCCACTATGGCCACCACAAGTACGCGCTTCTGCAGCGGGGTCGCCGGAGGGAGCACGGCCGTGTCATTCATGTGCACAGCCTACGCCCGGGCACTGACCTTGTATCCAGCCAAAAGGGGCGTAGTTTACAAAGTGGAGGTCAATGGTCTCCCAAGGTGGTCTCTCCGGTATTCGGCATAGGAGCGAGTCATGCCTGACAAGTCACCACACCAGCACGAGATAAAGAAGAGCGGCAAGTCCATCAAGCAGAAGCGGGCCATCAAGCGCGCCAAGCACGATTCCGCGACCGATACCGACCCCGTCGCACATCTCAAGCGGAAATAGCGGTGTCCGGGGCAAGCGCCCCGGACACTCCCGTTTCAGCCCTGCCGCTCCATCGCTTCATCGAGTTCTTCCGGCACGGCTACCATGCCGAGCACCTTGCCCTCACGCAGCACGGACATCCTGAACGGCTCCCCCAGCGCCTGCGCGAAGAGGAGCTTCTGGAGGCTTTCCGCGCTCGTCAGGGCCCTGTCCTGTGCGCTGAGTACCAGGTCGCCCGGTCGAAGCCCCGCGCGTTCGGCCGGCGACCCCGCAATTACTTCCACGATCCCGAGCCCTTCCTTGAAGCCGGTCCGCACCACCGCCGCCACGTCCAGCGGAACAGGCGTGGTGACCAGCCCAAGGTAGGCACGGACCACCCGGCCGTCTCGCAGCAGGGCCGCGATGATCCGGCGCGTGGTGCCATTGATCGGCACCGCCAGGCCAAGCCCCGCACCCGCGACCGCCGTGTTGATGCCCACCACCCGGCCCTTCGTGTCGGCCAGGGCGCCACCGGAGTTCCCCGGGTTCAGCGAGGCGTCGGTCTGGATGACGTCTTCAATCAGCCTGGTGTGCCGGCCCGAGCGGACCGGGATGGCCCGGCCCAGGCCGCTGACCACGCCGGCCGTCACCGATCCGGACAGTCCCAGCGGATTCCCG
Organism: Curtobacterium sp. LFS079; assembly: GCF_047977865.1. NCBI lineage: Bacteria > Bacillati > Actinomycetota > Actinomycetes > Micrococcales > Microbacteriaceae > Curtobacterium > Curtobacterium sp. LFS079. Next base: position 46,172 of record NZ_JBFPFO010000005.1, on the reverse strand, counting down.
ACGGCGACCACCAACTGTCCCACCTTCAATGTTTCCGCGTTGCCAAGTACGGCCGGGGGCGGCGCCTGGCGGGCGCGCAGCACCGCGAGGTCCGACAGCGGATCGGCCCCGACGAGCTCAACCTCGCTGTGCCTCCCGTCGGCGAACATCGCCCGGCCGCTGGTCAGTCCCGCCACCACGTGCGCGTTCGTGAGCAGGTAGCCGTCCTCCGTGAAAACCACTGCCGAACCGGCGCCGCGCCTGATAAACCCGTTGCGCCGCGCGCTGCTCATCTCAAGCGCTGCGACATGGGCGGTGACACTCTCGGCCACGCCGGTAACGATCAGCGAGTACGCATCCAGCGCGCCGCCGTCGTCCGTTCTTTCGCTGTCCATCACTGCCTCCTTGCAGATCTACCTGCTTCAACGCGCGGGGAGGCTGCCCTAGTCCGTACTCCGCTACGCCGTGGGTGAACCTGCCTGTTGAGGCGGATTTTCGAGGCCGTGAAGGCACGAAAAAAGGCCCCTGTTTCCAGGGGCCTTTTTGTGGAGATGGGGGGAATTGAACCCCCGTCCGATGTCGTGTTGTCAGGGCTTCTCCGGGCGCAGTTTGCGTCGGATTTTCTCGGCCCCAGCCATGCTGCAAACAGCTGGCTGATCCGGGCCCAGTCACCTAAAAGTCCCGTTTACTCCGATGACGGGAGCAAACAGCAGTGGCTATCTAAATGACGCCAGGATCCGGGGCGATAGCAACCCCGGGCTGACGGACTGTCTTACTGCTTAGGCAGCAAGAGCGAAGTCAGTGCGCTTAGATTCGGCACTTATTGGTTTGCAGACAGCGTTTACGAGATAATTCTGCATCCTCGGCCCGCTTCACCTGTCGCGACTAACATCGTCGAAACCGATCATCCCCGTATTTTGTTACCAAATACCGTCCGGCGCAGCGGGAAAACCGCCATTCCGTCCGGACTATCCATCATAACGCACCGCAGCGGGAAATCATTCCACGCTGCGCAGGGCGGCTAGCGCCGGTTACGTTCACGCATTTCGCGCAGCGCCTCGCGGTTGTCCTGCTGTTCCCGCAGGGTCTGGCGCTTGTCGTAATCCTTCTTGCCTCGGGCAAGTGCGATTTCAACCTTGGCGCGGCCGTCCAGGAAATAGAGCTGCAGCGGCACCACGGTGAAGCCTGATTCGCGGATCTTGCCGGCGATTTTGTCCAGCTCCTCCCGGTGCAGGAGCAGCTTGCGACGGCGGCGTGCGGCGTGGTTGGTCCAACTCCCCTGGTTGTACTCTGGGATGTGGATACCTTCCATCCACAACTCATCGTTATAGAACGTGCAGAAGCCGTCCACCATCGACGCATGGCCTTCGCGAAGGGACTTCACTTCGGTTCCCATGAGGGCAATGCCTGCCTCATAGCTGTCCAGAATGTGGTAGTTGTGCCGGGCCTTACGATTGGTGGCCACTACCTTACGGCCACTTTCCTTGGGCACGGTAGAACTCCTTGGTCTGTTGAGATTCCCACCAGTCTACGCCAGCGGCAGGCCCCAAAATGCTGCGCGCCGCGCCTTGGCAATGGAAGCTAGAGCAGGGTCATCGGGTCGACGGCGGCCGAGTCGAGCCAAGTCTCGAAGTGCACGTGGCACCCGGTGGAGTTGCCGGTGGTACCCGAGTAAGCGATCAGCTGGCCACGGCTGACCTGCTGCCCTTCGGAAACAACGACGCTGGTGTTGTGATAGTAGACGGTGGTCAGGGAGTGGCCGCCCACAACGCCATGGGAGATCTTGACCCGGTTGCCACCGCCGTCATTGCCCCAACCTGCCGAGAACACCGTTCCCGCAGCAGCGGCGTACACCGGAGTTCCGCAGGGAGCTCCGAAGTCGATGCCGGTGTGCATGTAGCCACCCTGGCCGTAGAAGTCGATGGTACCGGGAGGCGTTGACCGCCAGCCGAAGCCTGAGGTGATCGGTATGTTCGCCGGCACGGGGTGGATCAGGCCGAAGGCCGAGCTCGGAGACATCATCGGCGGGTTGTACGGCTGCGCCGCTTGGCCCTGCGCGCGGGCCGCAGCGGCCGCCGCAGCAGCTATCCGGCGCTGCTCGGCCTCCCAAGCCTCGCGCAGCCTGCGGTCGCGTTCCGCGATCTCCGAGGCCACCGCGACCTGCTGGTCCTTGACCTGCCGAAGCTTGGCCTGGATCCCCGGCTTTGCCGCCTGCAGCTGGCTGTTCAACCGCGTGGTGTCAGCGATGAGCTTGTCCACTTCAGCCTTCTTGGCCGCGGCCTCGTCCCGGGCGGCCTTCTCGCGCGCCAGCGCCGCGTCCGCCTTCGCCTTCAGGTCCCGGATCTCTTCCTCGACGGCGGCAAGGCGCGCCTCGGAGTTCACGTTGGTGGCGTTCTGCTGCGTCAGCTTCGTCATCGCAGCGTTCTGGCCGCGCATGGCCTGATCGGCGAGGTCCATCGTTTCGGTGAGGCTGCCGCTGTCGTTCGAACCGAACAACAGGGCGACGTTGGTGGGAACACCACCGGACTTGTACGCCTGGGAGGCGATCTGGCCGATCAGCTTCTTCGTCTCGCTGATCTTCTGCTTATCGTTTTCCAGCTGTTCAGTGATCTTGGCTTTGTTTTGCTGTGCCAGATCCACCCGTGCCGCGAGGGCTTCGACCTCGCGGACGGCAGAAGCCACACGTCCCTGGGCTTCGAGGAGGGCTTGCTGTGCCCCGGGCAGGCGTCCTTGGTAGATCACAAGGTCTCCGGCAGCCTTGGCAATCTTGGAATCAACGAACTCCAGCGACTGCTCTACCCGCGCCGCTTCGGCTTCCAGTGCCGATTGCTTGTCCTCGAGATCATCGGCCCGGGCGATCGGCGCGGCCGCGCCGAGGCCGGCAGCCAATGTCACCGCAACCGCCGCGGCCACGACCCTTATCCGGCAGGCCGCGAGCCGCAGCTGCACCGGCAACGGGATCCTTCCCGACGCCGGCAGGACACTGTTCTGCTCTTCGCTGCGGTTCATCATTACACCTTCAGGTATCGGCGGAGGGTTAGCAAGGAGGCAATGCCCGCCAGCCCGCCGCCGAGGGCGATCAGGACCGGTGCGACCACGAGTACTTGGGCAGAGGAAATGAACGGCGTATTCAGGAACTGCCGCGACAAGTCGCCATTGAGCCAAAGGGTCACCAGCCACAGGGTACCGGACGCCAGGAGCGCCCCTACTACCGCAGCAATCACGCCTTCAAGGATGAACGGCAACTGGATGACCGTCTTGGAGGCGCCGACCAGACGCATGATTCCGGTCTCGCGGCGCCGGCTGAACGCCGACAATCTGATGGTTGTGGTGATGAGCAGCACGGCGCAGACGATCATGACGACGGCGATTCCCATGGCAACCACGGAAGCACCGTTCATCCAGACGAAGATCCGTTCAAGGACCTGCCGCTGGTCACTGACCGTCTCCACGCCTGGCTGGGAAGAGAAGGTCTCGCTGATGATCTGGTATTTTTCCGGGTCCTTCATATTGATCCGGAAGGACGCTGGAAGCTGGTCCTGGGTCACTGAATCCACGATCGGCGAGTTGGAGAACTGTTCCTTGAAGTGCTGGAACGCCTCCGCCTGCGATTCGAACTGGAAATCACTGATGTACTGCTTCACGGCGGGAGACTCAAGCATCTTCCCGAGGTTCTCCCGCTGTTCATCGGTGACCGCACCCGAGGCGCAGCCGGCCGACGTCGAGGACTCATTACAGAGGAAGATCGCCACCTGGACCTTGTCGTACCAGTAGCCCTTCATCTGATTGATCTGCATCTGCAGCATGCCGGCAGCGCCGACGAAGGTCAGGGATACAAAGGTCACCAGGATGACGGAGACCACCATCGACAGGTTGCGGCGCAGGCCGCTGCCGATTTCCCCGAGGATGAATGCAAGCCTCACAGCTGGCCCCCCGTCGCACGGTCGAGCTCTTCGTCGCTGGCGTCCTTGAGCAGGCGGGACTCCCCCACCACGGGGATCATGGAGGTGTAGAGGGCCTTGGCCTCATCGCGAACCACCACGCCGTTCCGCAGTTCGACGACGCGTTTGCGCATTTCATTCACGATGTCGTCATCGTGGGTGGCCATGACGACGGTGGTTCCGTTCTGGTTGATCTTGTCCAGGACGCCCATGATGCCCATCGAGGTAATGGGGTCCAGGTTTCCGGTGGGTTCGTCCGCCAGGAGGATGCCTGGCCGGTTGACGACGGCGCGTGCGATCGCGACACGCTGCTGCTCACCGCCGGAGAGTTCGTGAGGCATGCGCTTTTCCTTGCCTTCAAGACCTACCGTCTTGAGGACCTCGGGCACGGTTTCCCTGATGATGCTGCGGCTCTTGCCGATGACCTGCATGGCAAAGGCGACGTTGGCGAAGACGTTCTTCTGCGGCAGGAGGCGGAAGTCTTGGAAGACCACGCCGATGCCGCGGCGCAGCCTGGGCACCCGCCAGCTGGAAATGTTCGCGACGTTCTGGCCGGCGACATGGACCGAACCGGAGGTGGCACGGTCTTCCTTCAGGATCAGCCGGAGGAAGGTTGACTTTCCGGATCCCGAGGCGCCGACCAGGAAGGTGAACTCGCCGCGCTCGATCTCGAGGCTGACGTCATCGAGCGCCGGCCTCGCATTGGGGTCGTAAACCTTGGTGACGTTCTCAAATCGGATCATGGCTCTTCGGCAACCCCGACGGACACGCCGCATTGTGCGAAGCTCCAACCGCCGGCGCAGGGGCTTTTCGTTTGGGGAAGAGGGGCACCGGCCCTTCGACTATACGCACGGCCTCCTGGGAACCGCAGGGCTTCCCGGGGCGTGTCGCCGATCCTGTGGCGATCCTGTGCCGAACCTGCGGGGATCCTGCGGGGATCCTGCGACTGGCAGGAATGGCGGCCGGTTCACCTTCGGAGCAGGTTCCAGTCAGTCTGCGGCGTTGCGGTTTCCGGTGCGCCAGCGGATGCCAGCGTCGATGAAGTCGTCGATGTCGCCGTCGAGCACGGCCGAGGTGTTGCCGACCTCGTGCTCGGTCCGGAGGTCCTTGACCATCTGGTACGGGTTGAGCACGTAGGAGCGCATCTGGTCACCCCAGGAGGCTTTGACGTCGCCGGCCAGGGCCTTCTTTTCTGCGTCTTCCTGCTCCTTCTTCAGCAGGAGGAGGCGTGACTGCAGGACCCGCATGGCGGCTGCCCGGTTCTGCAGCTGGGACTTCTCGTTCTGCATCGACACCACGATTCCCGTCGGGATGTGCGTCAGGCGCACAGCGGAGTCCGTGGTGTTGACGGACTGGCCGCCGGGGCCGGATGAACGGAAGACGTCCACGCGGATTTCGTTATCGGGGATCTCGATCGAGTCCGTCTGCTCGATGAGCGGGATGACTTCGACGGCTGCGAAGGAGGTCTGGCGGCGGCCCTGGTTGTCGAAGGGGCTGATCCGGACCAGCCGGTGCGTACCGGCCTCCACGCTCAGCGTGCCGAAGGCGTACGGGGCCTTGACCTCGAAAGTAGCCGACTTCAGGCCGGCTTCTTCCGCGTACGAGGTGTCCATGACGGAGGTGGGATAGCCGTGCCGTTCGGCCCAGCGCAGGTACATGCGCAGCAGCATTTCCGCGAAGTCCGCGGCGTCCACGCCTCCGGCGCCTGCACGGATGGTGACCACAGCTTCGCGTTCGTCGTACTCGCCGGAAAGGAGGGTCACGACTTCGAGCTCGGCCAGGGCTTTCCGGATTGATCCGAGTTCGGTTGCGGCCTCGGCCAGGGAATCCTGGTCGCCTTCGGCCTGGCCCAGTTCGACCAGGACCTCAAGGTCGTCGATGCGGCCGGCGAGCCTGTTCAAACGCTCCAGCTCGGACTGGCGGTGTGACAGCCGTGAGGTGACCTGCTGTGCCGAGGCCGGATCGTCCCAAAGATCGGGCGCCCCCGCCTGCTCGCTCAGCTCGGCGATCTCAGCCTTGAGCTTTTCGACGTCGGACACCTGCTCGATCGAAGAGTAGGTGGAGCGAAGGGCGCGGATTTCCGCGGAAAAATCAATCTCAGCCATGGTTGTTCAAGCCTACGCCATCCGCCGGGCCCGATGTCGTGCCGGGCGGTCCGTGACGAGGACGCCCGGTTCCCGGGCCGGGCTCTAGCGGGTGAGTCGGGAGCGCGCGGTGGACCGCGCTTCGATCGGGATGCCGTCCGGGAGCAGGAAACTCACGACCGGCGGATGCGCGACGGCGGTGAGGACGACGTCCGCGGACGAAGAGTCCGGGCTCCCCGTGCCGCCGCCGACGGCGAGGCCGTCGAAACGGGCGTAGGCGTTGTTTCGCTTCAGGTAGGAGGCCGTCACGTTGCGCACGCGTTCGTTCGTGAGCACCGCGGCCGGCCGGCTGGATCCTTCCGCGGTTCCCCCAAGGGTGTAACTGTCCGCTGCCGCCACCGAGGCGCCGTCGGCCATCGAGAGGAGCTTCTTGTGCTCGATGTACACGGCCGAGGCGGCCGCGACGACGCTCGCGAGGAGCAGGGCGATCAGCGTGAAGCCGATGATCAGCACCATGGTCTGGCCCCGCTCGGAGCTGTCATGGACGGGCAGTCCCCCGGCGTTCATCGGAACCTCCCGACAACCTGGGAAGCGGATGCGTTCAGGCGTCCCGCGTCGAGCCGGAGCGAATCGCCGAACGGCACCATCGGCAGCGGGACCGTGAGGCTCACGGTGACCGTGACGGTCGCGCCCGCGGACATGCAGTCCGCACGGTCGCAGGAGATATCGACCGTCGCGCGCTCTGCAGGGTGGCCGTAATCGGCCAGGGTCAAGACGGCCGATTGTTCAGCCGCCATCCGGGCCCGGCCCGCGTCCGATTGCGCGACAAACACCTTTGCCGCCTGGTCGGCGGCACCGACCACAGCGAAAGCGCCGCTCTGCAGCTGACCCACCGTGACGATGAAATACACGAGCGGAACCATCAACAGCAGTGCCAGGAACGTGAACTCAACAACGGCGCTGCCTTGTTCTTTTCCGGTGCCCGGAGGCGGTCCGTCCCCGGGACGGGGGCGGCAGAGGGCCACCCTGAGGCGGACGCTTAACCGTTTGCGCAAGTCAGCCGGGAAGTGCTGCATGGCCCTTCACCTCCAGCACGGACACCGGCACGCCGAACAGGCCAGCAACCGGAAGAGGCGCCCTGACCGTGACCTCAAGGGTGCGGATGCCCTGCACCTCGGCTTCCGACGTCGAGATGTCCCGGGCGTAGTCCGGGTTCAGGGCGGTGCCGATCAGCTCGGCCGTGCGCTGCCGGCCGTCGGCGGGCGTCCGGTCGGCAAGAGTGCCGTAGCGGGCGCCGGAGGAAGCGGCATCGATCAAGGTGTTGCGGACATGCAGCACAAGGGTCAACTGGATGATCGCAAGAAACAGGAAAGTCAGGAGGCTGCCCACCAGCACGAAGTCGACGACGGCGGAGCCCCGCTCGCCGCTGCGTGTACCCGGGCGCGCTGCACCCGTCCTGGTCTCCGGCCACATGGATTACTTGTTGACCTTGTCCATGGCGTTGTTGAACAACTCCGCGAGCGCCGGGGTTGCCAGGGCGAGCAGGCCGGCAACCAGCGCGGCAGACATGAGGGTGATCATCACCCAACCGGGCACGTCGCCGCGTTCAGAGCTGGCGCCGTCGGTGGCCAGCCGGCGGGTGCACCGGGACGCGATCCCGTCCAGGGACCGGGACAGGTACCCGAGAGTGGTCACCGGAAGGCTCCGGAGTTGCGTTGTCATATACTTCCCCATTTCTTCTTGCGGAACATTTTGTGCAGGTTGTTTCTAGTACGTGCATCAGAAACCCAGATTCAGCGCTGCGACGCCCGGGTAGACCGCAAACACCACTGTCAGCGGCAGGACTCCGAAGACGAGGGGCACCATCATGCCGATTTCCTTGCGGCCCGCGGACTCCATGAGTTCCCGTTTGGCGGTGTCGCGCACGTCGGAGGCCTGAGCGCGAAGGACATCGGCCAGCGGGGTACCGCGTTCGACGGCGACGATCAGGCCGTCGACAAAGCGCACCAACGCACCGAGTTCGGTGCGCGCGGAAAATTCCCGGAGTGCTTCGACCAAGGGCATGCCTGACCGTGTGGCGGCCAGGACCAGGGAGAACTCCTTCGCCAGTTCCCCGTTTGCGGTCCGGCAGACCCGGTCCAGTGCACCGATTGCGCTCTCACCGGCGCCCACCGCCAGCGCCATGAGCTCGGCGAGACTTGGGAACTCCGCGAGCATCCGCCTCTCGCGGCGTTTGATCTGGACACCAAGCATGTAGTCGCGGAACAGGAACCCGCCGAGCGTCGCTCCCAGCACCGAAAGGAGCGCCAGGACGAGGTTGAAGCGTCCCGCCGCGGCGCTGAAGACCGCCAGCACGACAGCCAGGACGAAGCCGCCGGCTGCCCAGAGCAGCTGCTCCGCACGGAAGTCCAAGGCGGTCTTCCCGGAACCGGCCTGTGCAAGCCGCTTGCCCAGGGCCGTGGTCCCGAAGTTGAACCTCGCCAGGTAGTGCAGGCCGTCCTCCACCAAGGGACGCAGGATCCTCTCCAAGGGGCCGAAGGGGGTGACGTTGTGCCCGGAAGCCCGAAGGAGGGTGGATTCAAGACTGTGGGACCGCAGTTGCGGTTCAATCCGTTCCATGAACGGCGTGGCCCGCATGAACGGCATCCGGACGAGGACCAGCCAGAGCCCCGCCCCGAGGACAAGGCCGCAGAACACGGCCATCGCGGTCAAGGTGTTCATCGGAGCACCCTTTCGTCCTCGGGCAGCGCACCGATCCGCAGCATGACGGAGTAGCAGAAGGCCGAAACCAGCAGCCCGCCCACCAAGACGGCAACACCTACGGGCGTGTTGTACGCCTCGATGGCTTCCGGCCGGCTCGCCAGCAGCATCAGCACAATCCATGGCGCCCCGACTGCGAGCCGTGCCGCGTTGATCGTCCACGACTGCCGGGCTTCGAGTTCGCTCCTGGTGCGGGCACTTTCGCGCAGGAACTCGCCGAGGCTTCCCAGGAGGCGGCCGAGGTCCGAGCCGCCGACGTCGCGGGTCATCCGGAGCGCCTCGACAATCCGGTTCGCCACGGGATCGGCCAGCCGGTCCTTCAGTCTGTTCAACGCGGCGTCGAACTGACCGCCGGCGCGGTAGTCGGCGCCGAAGTCCCGGAACAGCCCGCGCAATTCCTCCGGGCCCTTTTGCCCGAGCTGGATCAGTGCTTCGGGCAAGGGCAGGCCGGCCCGGATCGCCGATCGGAGGTGGTCCACGACGTCCGGCCAGAGCCCGCGGAGCATCGCGGTCCGACGTCGCGCCCGCCAGCGCACGATGACAAGCGGGAGCCACGCGCCGAAGAGGCCGAAGCACGCGGCGATCGGCAGGGAGCCGGTGACAATGAAGAAAACCAGGACCACGAAAAGGCCGAGTCCGAGGCAGGACGCAATCAGGCCGGCGGAGCTGACCTTCTCGATGCCCGCGGTCAGGAGGAGGGTTTCCAACCGTTTGGGCCTCTTTTCCCGGGAGACGGCGGGAGGCTGCTCCCACGCGGACCACCAGACAAGGAAGACTCCGAGTCCGCACAGGACTCCGAGCAGCGGCGCCATCATCGCGTACCCAACAGGGCCGCGACGTCGAATCCGGCCCGTGCGAACTTTTCCGATGACGGCATCGAGTTGGCTTTCGGAACGAGTTGGCCCTCCTGCATCGTGAAGACCAGGGAGGATTCGATGATGCCGTTCTCGACACGCCGGCCCAAGGAAAGGATCTCGGTCACCTGGCGGCGTCCGTTGGCGTTGCGGCTGCAGTGGACCACGAGGTCGATGCAGGACGCGACGGTAGGGACGACGAAAGCACTTGAGATGTTTTCCCCTGCCAACAACGGCAGGGTGCAGATCTTGGTGACGGCGTCATGGGCGGAGTTCGCATGGACGGTGCACATTCCCGGCAGTCCCGAGTTCAACGCGATCAGCATGTCCAGGCTTTCGGCCTCACGGACCTCGCCGACCACGAGCCTGTCCGGACGCATGCGCAGTGCTTCCTTCACCAGCCGGCGCAGCGGAATCTCGCCCTCCCCTTCGAGGTTCGGCTGGCGGCATTGCAAGGAGACGACGTCGCGCAGCGGGAACTGCAGTTCGAAGATCTCCTCGACAGTGATGACGCGCTCACGGGAGCCGATGTTCGCGGCAAGGCAATTCAGCATGGTGGTCTTCCCCGCCTGGGTGGCACCGGAGACGAGGATGTTGAGGCCGCTTGCCACGGCCGCGCCGAGGAACCGGGCGGACTGCGGGGTCAGGGTTCCGAGCTCCACCAGGTGTTCCAGGCGGCTGGCCTTAACGACGAATTTACGGATGTTCACTGCCCAATGGCGGCGCGTGATGTCCGGGATGACGACGTGCAGGCGGGAACCGTCCGGCAGCGCCGCGTCCACGAAAGGCGAAGACAGGTCAAGCCGCCGGCCCGAACTCTTGAGCATCCGCTCTACAAGGTCGCGTACCTGCTGGTCGCTGAGGACGGTGGATGTAAGCTCCGACTCCCCGTTCCTCGCCACATAGACTTCGCTGGGAGAGTTGATCCAGATTTCTTCGATCGTGTGATCGTCCAGGTACGGCTGCAGCGGCCCGAAACCAGCGACGGCGTCGAAAACCTGCTTCCGGGCGCTTTCCAGGTGGCCGATCGGAGGCAGCGGGGCAATCAACGCCCGGGCGTCATAGTCGTTGACCGCGGCTTCGACCAGGCGGTGGACTTCGACGGCTTGCTTGAGGGGATCGAGACCACGCCGACGGATCAGTTCCCGGACTTCGTCTTCGACGATGCGGACAGCGTCCATGTCTCCCCCAATGCAACGCTCCCCCTGTCGAGGGAAATAACGTTCAACGGGAACAAGGCTAAGGACTGTACCGCACCGGACCAAGTCAAACGGGCCTGGTTGTGGATAACCACTCCGCAAGCCCGCCGAAAGCCCTCCGGTTCAGCTGGCCTGCGCGTATCCGAAGGGGTTCGAGCTTTGCCACCGCCAGTGGTCTTCGCACATCTGGGTCAGGTTACGGCGGGCAGACCATCCGAGATCGGCCAGGGCAGCCGAAGCGTCGGCGTAACAAATCGCTGCGTCCCCCGCGCGCCGCGGCGCAAATTCGTAGGGAATGGCATGCCCGGCGGCGGCGCTGAAAGCAGCGATCACCTCCAGGACGGAGAATCCATGCCCTGTTCCAAGGTTCCAGCGGAAGGTACCGGTCTTACCCATCAGATAACCCAGGGCCGCGAGATGCCCGTCAGCGAGATCCATGACATGGATGTAATCGCGCACTCCGGTGCCGTCCGGGGTGGGGTAATCGTTTCCGAAAACCATTACCTTTTCCCGGCGGCCGACGGCCACCTGCGCGACGAAGGGGAGCAGATTGTTCGGAACCCCCTGGGGATCCTCGCCAATCAGTCCGGACTCGTGGGCCCCTACGGGGTTGAAGTAGCGAAGAAGCGCAATGCTCCATCGGGGATCGGAAGCGCTGAGGTCCGAGAGGATGTCTTCGATCTGTTCCTTCGTCCTGCCATAGGGGTTGGCCGCATCGAGGGGGAACTTCTCGATGAGAGGTACGTGATCGGATTCGCCGTACACGGTGGCTGACGAGCTGAAGACCAGACGCCGGACGCCCGCGTTATCCATGCTTTCCAGCAGGTTCAGGGTTCCGACCACGTTGTTCTTGTAATACGCCAGAGGCTTTTCGACAGACTCTCCCACGGCCTTCAGCCCCGCGAAGTGGATCACCGCGTCAAAATGGCCTTCGGCAAACAGCTCGTCCAGGGAGCGGGTGTCCAGCAGGTCCCCTTTGCGGAAATCGACGTGTTTCCCGGTGAGCGCCTCCACCCTGCGCAACGACTCCTCGCTGGAATTGGCGAGGTTGTCGAGCACCGTGACTTCGTGTCCGGCGTCGAGCAAACAGAGCGTTGTGTGGGATCCGATGTAGCCTGCGCCCCCGGTGACCAATACCTTCATGCCCCCAATTCTAGAGTCGCAACGCCGGGCTCCCCGCACCGGCCCGCCCGTCGCGGCCTCCGAGGGACCCTGCCGCGATTCACATGGCTCAGGGCCGCGAAGGTAGGATTAGTGGTTGTGTCGCCAACGCTAACCATCGAAAGACCACAGCTTCGCCCGCGAAAAACGTGGCGGTTGGTCCAGACGGGCCACTTCCAGCCGGAGATCCAGGGACTGCGTGCCATTGCAGTGATGGCAGTGGTGGCCTACCATTTCTGGCCCACGCGGCTGAGTGGCGGCTACGTCGGCGTTGACGTCTTTTTTGTCATTTCCGGTTTCCTCATCACGTCCCATTTGTTCCGTGAGGCGACGAAGTCCGGAACGATTTCCCTTGCCGGCTTTTGGGCCCGCAGGATCCGGCGGTTGCTGCCGGCGTCACTGCTTGTCCTCCTTGTGACGTTGCTGGGCGTCTTCCTCTGGGCGCCGAAGTCCACCTGGGAGACCGCAGCCCGGCAGATCGGCGCCAGTGCCCTCTACGTCCAGAACTGGGCATTGGCCGGCGACGCGGTCGACTATTCCGCGCAGCACAACGACGCCTCCGCGGTCCAGCATTTCTGGTCGTTGTCCGTCGAGGAACAGTTCTATGTTTGCTGGCCGCTGCTTTTCCTGGGCCTGCTCTTCGTCTCGGCAAAGCTCGGAAGACTGTTCCCCGGAAAGCCCTGGGCCTCCCCCAGGACGATCATCACAGCAGGCCTCGCCCTGATCGCGGCGGCATCCTTCGCCTACTCGGTCTTCGCCACGGCCAATCAACCGGCCGTTGCCTATTTCGCGACCCCGGTCCGTGCTTGGGAATTCGCAGGCGGCGCACTCCTTGCCCTCATCCTGGGCAACCGTCAGATCCAGGGCAAGCCCGGCACTGCCCTTGCATGGCTCGGGCTCGGGCTGATCGCCTACAGCTCACTTGTGTTCACCTCCGCGACGCCGTTCCCCGGCTGGACGGCCGCCGTCCCGGTAGCGGGGACGCTCCTTGTGATTGCCGGAGCTGCCAGCCCTGGCCCCTACGGACCCCGGCGCTGGCTCACTTTGAAGCCTGTGACGTTCCTCGGCGACGCCTCGTACGGCATCTACCTCTGGCACTGGCCGCTCCTGATCATCGCGCCTTTCGTCCTGGACCGCCCATTGGGCACCGTGGACAAGTTCGTGCTGCTGCTGGCCGCGGTCGCCCTGGCCTGGATCAGCAAAGTCACGGTTGAAGACCCGCTTCGCAAGGGGAAGTTCCTGCGTTCCCGCCTCAAGACCTACCTGCTGACCGCCAGTGCCATGGGTCTGGTCGTTGCGCTTTGCGTCGGCCTCAACAGCCTCGTTCACACCGCCGAAAGCGCCTCGGCAGAAGCCAAGGCCCAGCCCTGCTACGGTCCCGGCGCGCTGAATCCGGCCAACAAATGCGGACCGGTGGCCGGGAAGGGCGAACCGGTTCCCGGTCCGGCGGCTGTTGCCGGACAGAACCGCGAACCGCTGCACCCCGGCTGCCAAGGCGACTACGGCGGCTCCGATCTGGTCAGCTGCGAGCTCGGGGTTCCCGAATCGGAGGCGAAGGACACCGTCGCCATCATCGGCGATTCCCACGCAACAGCCTGGTTCCCGGCCATTGAAGAGCTCGCGGCGAAGCACAAATGGCGGATCAAAACCTTTGCCAAGGCGTCCTGCCCGGCCACGACAGCCCTGCGCATCCTGCCGAATGAGGCAAATGACCAGAATCAGCTCGATTGCCACGCCTGGGGCGAGGCAATCAGCGGCATGCTTGCGCGGGACAAGAGCATCAGCACGGTGTTCACCGCCTCATATTCCACGGCGTATGCTTTCAAGGCTGCCCCCGGCGAGACGCTGGCAAACCCCGCGGTGGATGGCTTCATCGCCGAATGGAAAACGTGGATCGCTTCCGGCAAGAAAGTAGTGGTCTTCGATGACGTGCCCCGCACGAAAGGCCAGTACATCCCGACCTGCCTCGAAAGCCACCCGAACAAACCGCTGGATTGTGCGACGCCCGTGAGCAAAGCCTTCCCGTCCAATACCGCGATTACCCAGGCGGCAACGCGCATGGATGGCCACGGAATCACCAGGATCCGGTCCCGCGATCAACTGTGTGACGCGTCCTTGTGCCATGCAGTGATCGGCACAGTCATCGTGTTCCGCGATTACTCGCACCTCAGTGCCGAGTACTCCGCTGCCTTGGCGCCTTTCATCGATTCCCAGCTGTCCAAGTAACCACGACGGCGGCCCGCGCCCTCCGGGGCGGGGGCCAATCCGTTCCGGCAACCTTTGAAGGAAGGCGGGTCCCCGTGCGGGTACTCCACATCGGCGACATCTCCGGCACGTCCCGCAATGTCATTGCGGTAGCCCGGCAGAAGGGTCTCGACTGGGTCCTTCGCCCGGTCCCTGCCGGGCGTGGCGCAAACCCTGCGCTGATTGCCTGGCAGCGGCTTCGCGACCTGCTGGACACCCGCAACATCCGCCCGCGGCCGGACCTGCTCCACATCAACTACGGGGTTTCCGGATACTACGGCTGGTTCCGGAAGGGAGTTGTCCTCCACCTGCATGGAACGGACGTCCGCCAGGACCTGCATTCGCGCATATTGGGCCCTATCGTAAAGCGGTCCGTCCGGACGGCGGATGCCGTGCTTTATTCAACCCCTGACATGGCGGAACCGGTTCTGGCCCTCCGCCCGGATGCCCGCTGGTTGCCCGCGCCGCTTTCCCGGGAGTCTGAGGTACTGCTTCAACCCACACGTCCCCGCAACGGCAAGAGGATATTCTTCGCGAGCCGCTGGGACGATTCAAAAGGGGCGCCCGAGCTCCTGGAACTAGCCCGGAAGCTCAAGGAAATCCGGCCTGAGCTTGAGCTTCTCGGCCTCCAGTGGGGAACCCGCGCGTCGGAAGCCTCTGCCGCAGGCATCCGACTGCTTCCGCATATGAGCCACGATTCATTCCGCCAGCAGCTGGCCGACGCCGATCTCGTGATCGGGCAGATCAGCTTCGGCGTGCTTGGGTTGAGCGATCTGGAGGCGATGGCCCAGGCCCGTCCGGTCCTTGCCCGGTTCACCGCTGACGATGCCTACGGAAGCGCCGCTCCCATTGCGAACACCGCAGAGGCGGATGCGCTCGGGCTGGTCGAGGACCTGCTCGACAACCCTTCAAAGGCAGCAGCCCTGGGCGAAGCGGCCCGCAGCTGGGCCCTGCAACATCATTCCGCCCAGGCCCTTGAACTGCAGCTGGAAGCCCTCTACGCGCAGATCCTTGGAACCCATTCCGAAGGATAGTCACAGGAGTAACTTCAGTATCCTCCCTCCCCATGCTTCACAACGGTGGTAGGCTGGCGATCGCTGCCGACCTCTTCGTTCCGGGGACCAGACGGTCGGCGCATCGACCGACTAAGCAGCGGCCAAGGGTTATCCGGCCCAGGCCGCAGTCCTGGAGCCAGACATGACGAACTCCCGAATATTCCCGAGAACCAAATTGCCCGCCCGTCGCTTGGCCCGCCCCTTGGCCGCTCTGCTCGCGACGACGGCGGTGCTGTTCGGCCTCGCCGCACCGGTCCAGGCCAGCCCGTCACCCGATCAGGACACTTCTGCCACGGAATCCGGGACCGGCGTCGAAGCCGCCACACCCGCACCTGAACCGGTCGACCTCCGGGCACTCCCGGCGGAGCGCGGACCCTACGGGGCACGTCTCGGACAGGGGGTCAAGTCGCACCAGGCTCCGACTCTCCAGCGCATGCAGCTCAACGTGCAGTCCGCGGAGCCCGCTGCGGCAACCTGGATGCCGCCCGGTGTCCAAGGGCTCGACGTCAGTGGTTGGCAGGGCGATGTCAACTGGACAGCGCAGGCAAACCAGGGCGCACGGTTTGCCTACGTAAAGGCCACCGAGGGCACCGGCTTCAAGAGTTCGAGCTTCGCCTCCCAGTACAACGGATCCAGGAACGCCGGCCTGATACGCGGCGCATATCACTTCGCGCTCCCGAACGACGGCTCCACAGCGGCCGGCCAGGCCGACTATTTCGTCAACAACGGTGGGGGATGGAGCGCTGACGGGTGGACCCTCCCTCCCCTGCTCGACATTGAATACAACCCGTACGATTCGCTGGGCAATACCTGCTACAACATGAGCCCAAGCCAGATCGTGAACTGGGTCAAGGCCTTCTCGAACCAGGTAAAGGCCAGGACCGGCCGGCTGCCAATGGTGTACACGACCACCGACTGGTGGAAACGGTGCACGGGAAACTCACCCGCCCTTGGCGGCCAGCCGCTCCACATCGCCGCCTATTCGACCTGGGTGGGCGAAATGCCTTTCGGCTGGAGCACCTATAGCGTCTGGCAGTACAGCAGTACTGGCCCGTTTGCGGGGGATTCCAACGTCTGGCGCGGCAGCTACGCCCAGCTCCAGAAGTTTGCCGCCAATGCCACCGGTTCGGCGCCCGAGCCCGCCGTGGCCAGCACGGCAGACGTCGTTGCAGCTGACAGCTCCGGCAACCTGTGGCGCTACACGGCCGGCTTCACCGGCACCCTTGGCGCCCCGAAGAAGATCGGAACCGGCTGGCTCGGACTGCGCTCGATCAATGTCATTGACTGGAATGCCGACGGCATCCTTGATCTCGTGGCCCAATGGACTTCGGGAAAGCTGAACGTCTATTTGGGGAACGCATTCGGCGGATTCGCCACCGGCCCGGTGCTGGCGGCCTCGGGATGGGCGGGATATCAGCTGACAATCGGCTACTGGCTGCCCGGAAGCTATTACCCGCAAGTGCTTAGCCGCGACGATGCCGGCACCGTCCGCTTCTCCCCCAACGACTCCGGCGGCCTGCTGGGCACGTCCAGCATCATCGGGCAAGGCTGGGCGAACGTGAACATGACCATGATCGATTTCGACGGCGACGGAAACCCGGACATCCTCGGCCAGGATTCAGACGGCACCATGCGGTTGTTCCGTTCCGGCGGCGACGGACGTTTCATCTACGAGAACCGACCCGTGGTCGGCAACGGCTGGAATGCGATGACAAGCGTTACCGTGGCCAGCGGATTCAATGGCTACGGCTCGGTTGGCCTGATCACCCGCGACAAGTCCGGCGTGCTCAGCTACTTCCCGGTCCCCGGGGGATCGAATTGGGGAACCAAGACGGGGGTGGGCAACGGCTGGAACGGCTTCCTGATCGCAGGCGGCGAGACGATCAACGGCGGCCCGGCCACGGCGCCCCCCTCGCTTACCTCCGCGTCCGACGTCGTAGTCGTCAACACCGCCGGGCAACTGGTGCGGTACCGGCCCTCCGGCGGCGTCATGGGCAGCGGCACCGTCATTGGCAGCGGCTTCAGCGGCGTCCGTTCGGTTCACTCCGCCGACTGGAACGCCGACGGCGCATGGGACGTCCTCGTGCAACAGACCAGCGGCGCGCTCGTACTCTACAAGGGACTGCCCTCAGGCGGCTTTGCGGCGGTGACCCTCGCGTCCTCGGGATTTGCCGGCGTCGACCTCGTGGCAGGAAAATGGCTTAACCAGAGCCGCTTCCCCTCCATCCTCGCCATCCGCGCGGACGGCACCCTCAACCACTATGCCAACACGTCCGGCACCGGGCTCTCCACGCCGGCCGTCATCGGACAAGGATTCGCCCGGCAGCATCTCTCATTGGGCGATTTCGACGGCGACGGCAACCCCGACGTTGCAGCCTCCGATTATCTGGGCACCATGAAGCTGTTCCGTTCCAACGGCGATGGAGGCTGGATTACGGAGTCCCGCCGGGTACTCGGAACCGGTTGGAACGCAAAGACCAGCATCAGCGCCGTCACGGGATTCTCCGGAACCGGTTCCGTAGGCCTGCTCGCGCGCAACACGGCCGGCCAGCTTGATTACTTCCCGTCCAGCAGCGCGGGCTTGGGTCCTGCCACGGCCGCGGGAAGCGGTTTCAACGGTTCCCTGGTGGAAGGCAGTCCCTTGTTGCTCCGGAGCGCCCCGCTCGGCAACGGAGGAAGCAAAGCGACAGTCGACTCCAGCGGCGCCCTGTGGAGCCTCCCGTCCACCGGCACCGGCGGTTTTGACGGACCATTCCAAATCGGCACCGGCTGGAGCGGCGTCAAAAGCGTGCATATCGTCGACTGGAATTCGGATGGCGTTCGGGACGTGCTCACCCAATGGGACAACGGTTCCCTGACCGTCCATTTCGGTTTGAGCACCGGCGGTTTTGCCCGCAGCATCACCCTGGCAGCGTCCGGGTGGGCGGGAATCCGTTTCATCTCCGCTCCGTGGATTACCGGCGCCCCGTACCCTGGCCTGCTCGGGACCACGGCGTCGGGCGATCTCTACTACTGGGCAAACGCCTCGGGTGCGGGACTCAGCCCGGCCCGGAAGATCGGGACAGGCTGGGGTGCGCTCCGCATCGCCGTCGTCGACTACGACGCCGACGGCAAGCAGGACGTGCTCGCGGTCAATTCAGCGGGCAGCATGCTGCTCTACCGTTCGAACGGCCAAGGAGGATTCATGGCGGAGTCCAGGCGCATCGTCGGTTCGGGGTGGTCGGGCATTCCCCAGTTCTCGACCGCAGCCGCGTTCACGGACAGCGGCAGCAGGGGCCTGATGGCGGTCCTTTCCGGGGGCGGCCTGAAGTACTACCCGCTCGTCGGCCCGGGCACTTGGGGAACGCCGGTCACATTGCCGGCAAGCGTGGGCGCCCAACTGGCGTCATACTGAACCGCTCGGACCACATGGGAAAGGTCAGGAAATCCGTACGGATTTCCTGACCTTTCCTTGTGTTTGCTGCGCCGCTATGGCGCCCGGAACAGGTCGTAGAGCCGGAGGCGGATAAAGTGGCGGAAGTTGCTCTCGGCGTCCAGGTTTCCAAGGATGGAGGAGGCGAGGACTCGATCCCATCGCCCGGCCTGTTCGTAGGCGCGAAGCGCCCGCTGCACAGTTGCTTCAGTAAGTCCGGGAGCCCTCAATACCGATAGGAACTTTGAGTCGGCGCGCGCCAGCGGGCGATCGTACGACGCCGACAAGTTCCCCAGCAGAGCCATGAACCTCTTGATCGCCTGCAGGTCCCCTTCGTTCCACAAAGCAGCAGACCCCCGCCGGAACATGCCGGCCAGCAGATTTACCCGCGCAAGCTTAACCGCAATCGAACGTCGGGCCTTGGGAGACAAGGATTCCAGCCAGCTCGGATCCAGGTCGAGTATGGCTCTGAATTCTTCGCCTAACGGCAGGACGGCCGAGGTCACCCGGTCCCCCGCGTCATCGGCCAAGACGTAGCACCCGCGGGCGGGATGGTCTATCTTTTCGCCGGAGAACCACATTTTCAGGCCTGTTTCAAGGTCCTCCCCCGTCCGCAGGCCGTCCTTGTAATGCCAGCCATGAGCGCGGAGAAGCGATGTCTTCCACAGACCCCGCGGCGCGGTGGCATACGCGAGCCGGTCCTTTACCGGATCCAAGCAGGTTGATTTGCCCGGCCGCACCCGGGGCGTGCGGATCCGCTTCCCGCTCCCGCTGCGCAATGGCGCCACAAGCAGGCCCGAACCGGAATGGTCCAGGTGGCGCTTCCATGAATCCAGAGCGCCCGGTTCAAAGTAGTCGTCAGAGTCCAGGACTGTAACGTAATCGGCTTCTGCCGCTGCAAGCCCGAGGTTTTTCGGTCCGCTCGGTGAATTGATCCCGTCATTCAGCTCGAGATAGCGAATGCGGTCTGCGTGCAAAGTGCCGCCGAGCAGGTTCTCAATCGGACTTTGACCCACGTTGTGGCAGACGACCGTGACCCTGATCCGGCTGGGGTCATTGCCATCGAAGCATGAAGCCACTGCCCGGGCCAAGGGCCGCTTCCCCGTATGCACGGGAATCACTACATCAATGCTGCTCATCTTGGCTGCAGGCTTACACAGCACTGGGCGCGGACGCGGCGATCCGTGCGATGGCGCCCTCCCAGGTCTTGTTCTGTTCCTCTGCGGAGAGCGGCACGGCCGCCTTGTCGGACGCCGCCTTCCATCCTTCGACCTTTTCAGGCGTCAGATCGAGCAACGCCATCCTCAACGTCGAAGCCGAGAAATCAGGAGTCACATGACCGAAGCCGAATTGTTCGACGAGCGTCGCCATCGCCGGCGATGGACCGACGATCACGCCCAGGCGCGCTTGCACCGCCTCGAAGAACTTGTTGGGCAGCGCATTCTGCAGATTGAAGTTGGTTGGCGGCAGGAAAACAATCGAGACATCGTAAGCGCTCAGGGTTGCAACGAGGTCCTTGTACGGAACGGGGTCGCGGAAGCTGATCCCCGGAACTCCGGCCGCCAATGCCTTCAACTCCCCGACATAGTCCGGTTCGTTGGGCATGACGATCATGTCCAGATGGAGCCACTCGGGCGCACCCCGCATCGCTTCGATGAAATTCTCGAGCTTCCGGTACCGCTGCCCCGCGGCGCTGTGGATGAGCCTGATGGTCTTGCCCACGGCACGCGGGGAACCTTCGACGTAGGGAGCCGCGTTGGTCACCACTTCGGCAGCGATGCCGTAATCGGCCTGATACTGCCGCGCGATCCCGTCTGACACGGTGGTAAGGGATGCAACTTTCGTAAGGTACTTCCGGCACAGCCAGCGCTGGTAGGGCGCCACGAACAGGCGCCATTTGGTGTCTTCGTCCTTTTCCTTGGGCGCAAATTCGTGAAGGTCCGCATGGACGCCGAGCCTTGGTTCCAGCTCCAGCGCAACAGGAAGCGTATTGAGGTCATTGGCAAGGACGATGTCGAAACGTGCGCCCTGCAGAGCCTCACGTGCTGCCTGGACGGCGCTCAGTCCGCCGTAGACACGCTTGTACCTTCGGGTCATCAACCCCACTCGGTCCGAGGTCCAGCCTCGGGAATCAGCCGGCAGAGCGAAATGCTTCTCGACCCCGCCCGGCCCCTCCCCGTAGCCGCACGTGCTGACCCGGTACTTGTCCTTGAACAGTTCAACCTGCTTCAGGACTCTCGGGTCCGAGGTGATGTTGGAAAAGGAAATTATCAGCAGGGCCGGAGCCTCACTCATGTCGTCAGTCCTTTCAGATTCGAGGGGGCCCGCCATCAACGGTCCCTCCTGTAAAGCTTGAGCCTGAGCAGGTGCCTTACCGTGCTCTCGGGATGCAGATTGGTCCACACCGAACGGCACAAAACCCGGTTTCGATAACTCTCGCGCTCGTACTCGGCCAGCGACCGGACAAGCAGATCCGTGGAAAGGGATCCGGCGCCCAGGACATGGAACAGCCGGAAATCGGCTGCCGGGAGCGGCTTGCTGAAGCCAGGCGCAAAAGCGTTCAAACGGCAGGCGAACAATTCCGCTGCTGCTGTGTCGGATTCATTCCAGTCGGCTCCCGATCCCCTACGGAACAGCGCGGCGAGCAATTGCACCCGAGCCAACTTGATCGCAATTGCCCGCCGTTCCCGGATCGTCAGGGATTCAAAGAAGCCCCAGTCGAGCCGGTTGACCGCTTCAAACTCCTGCTCGAGGGGCAGTACTGCGGTGGTGACGCGGTCGGTGGCATCTGCCCCGATGACATAAAACCCCTGATTCGGGCGTTCGATTCTCTGCCCGGAAAACCAGAGCCGCAGCCCGAGGCCAAGGTCTTCCCCGGTGCGGAGCCCCTCTTCAAAGGAAAGCGGTCCGGATACGCTGAGGTCCCGTTTCCATACCCCCAGCGGCGCCGTCGCGTACGCAAGACGATCACGGACCGGGTCCAGGCTGTGGACCCGTCCCGGGCGAACGCGGGGAGTCCTGACAATTTCGCCGCTCTGGTGCTTGAGTGGTGCCACCAGGATTCCGGCTCCGGTGTGGGCCAGTGTCAGCCTCCATTTGTCCAGCGCCCCCGGCTCGAAAAAGTCGTCCGATCCCATGACTCCCACGTAGTCCGCCGTCGCGGACTTCAACCCGTAGTTCAAGGGGCCGGCCGGCGAATGGACCCCGTCCTTCAGCTCCAACAAGCGCAGCGGGCCGGATACGTCCGCCAACTGATAGGCAATTATTTCCTTGTCGATGTTGTGGCAGACGACCGTGACCGAAACGGAGGCGGCATCGTTTCCCGCAAAACAGGAACTGACTGCCCTCGCAATCGGACGTTCCGCAGAGTGGACCGGAATGACGATCTCGATGCTCGGAGTCATTGCGTGCCGTCCTAATCGATAAGTCCGGCCAGGGCAGCCTGGTGTGCAAACTCCGGCACCGTCTCAACGAGTTCGCTGAACGTCCCCGAAGCCTTCACTTCGCCGTTTGCCAAGTAGTGGATGCAGTCTGCGTGGCGGATGGTCGAAAGCCTGTGGGCAACCAGAACCACGGTGACTTTGCCGTGCAGATCCCTGATGGAGGAACTGATCGCATCTTCGGTTGCGTTGTCGAGGGCGCTCGTCGCCTCGTCCATGACCAGGACCGAGGGTTTGGCGTACAGGGCACGTGCAATTCCCAGCCGCTGCCGCTGGCCTCCGGACAACGACAATCCCCGCTCCCCCAGGCGCCGGTCCATCCCGCCGTCGCGCTGTTCGACGACGTCGAGCATCTGGGCTCCGGCGAGGGCTGTCCGCACGCTGTCCCTGTCAAAGTCATCGCCCCAGGTCAAAGCCACGTTCTGGGCCACGGTGGCGTCGAAAAGGGACACTTCCTGGGGAACATAGCCCACCCTGGAGCGCCAGTCCGCGGCGGCAGCAGCCAGCGGGACTCCGCCCACGCTGATTTGGCCCCTGCTTGGTTCCATGAGTCCAAGCAGCAGATCGACCAGCGTCGACTTGCCCGCCCCCGAAGAGCCGACGAAGGCAACGGTGCTGCCGAAGGGGATGGACAGGCTCACATCCCTCAGGGCGTAGTCGGCATCTTCCGAGTAGCGGAAGCTGACATTGCGGAAGTCCAGGCTCGCTGCCCCCTCAGGCAGGTCCTCCCCTTTGCGCTCGTTCCGGCGCTCGTGCGCGAACTTCTCGACGGATTTGATGTCTGCCACGACGATTTCCGCGTGCGGCGCGGACGATGAGGTCTGCGAGATGATCGACTGGAAGCGCTGGATCGAAGGGGCCATGCGGAACCCGGCGAGGGCGAACATCGCCACAGACGACGTCGCCTGGGTGACCCCGCCGGCCCAGAAACCAACCAGGCCCACCACCACGAACCCGCCGATGAGGGCCGATTCGAGGACATAGCGGGGAACGATGCCAAGCAACTGGATGTTCGCCCGGGCACGGGACGTGTGGATGCGGTTGTCATGCACCACCTGGGCCACATCGGCGGACTTGTTGCGCAGCGTCACTTCCTTGAGGGCCCCGACCATTTCGGTAAGGAGCTGTGCCACGCGGAAGGAGTAGTCGCGGTTCACCCGGCCTGCCACGATCGAGCGGCGGGAGACGAAAACGTAAAGCACCCCGCCGATCAAGCCCAGGTACACCAGTGAGACAACCGCGGTGAGCGGCTGGGAAGCCGCAAGGATCACGACAACGACAACAAAGGTCAGGATTTCGCCGACGATCGAAATTGCCGGGAGCAGGAACCCTGCAATGGTGTTCGCGATGCCTATGTCGGCAATCCGGACCAGTTCCGAAGAGTTCCGCCGCAACCTTTCAACCCACGGGGCTGCCAAGTAGGCGTTGAAGAGCCGGTCGCCCATGGCGAGCTCGAAATAGGCAAGTCGCCGGGTCGCCCACCACTGAAGCACGACGGCGAAGACGCCCTTAAGCACGATCAGTAGGCAGATCAGGCCGATCACGACGTAGAGGGCGGATCCGTCAAGCACGACATTGATCACCGGTACGCGCCAGGCCGTCCCTGTGACCATGGGCGTGAGGACCAGGGCAAGAAGCCCCATCGCGAAGGCGTCAAAGAGCGAGAGCAGCGCCAGCGCCAGCGAATAAACCCTCAGAAAGCGGACCCCGTTGTCGGGAAGGATGGTCAGGACATTCTTGAACGTGCTCCATAGGGCCCTCACCTGACCCCCGCTCCTACGGTTTCCGGCCGCATTTCGATTGCTCGCGGCCCTTGCCCGGGGCGTGGATCTCCTGATTTAGTCACCACAGCATTCTACGTGCTGGGCACGGCGCCCCCGTGCGGGCCGGGGAAAGCCGCGGGCGGATGCCATAATTTTCAGCATGACCCCGAGCCGAGAACCCAGGATCATCCACTTCAATGATTGCGCGAATGTGGCCAGGACCCTTGTCGAAGCAGCATCGCGGACCGGGCGTTCGTGGGACTATCTTCCGCCGGAAAAGGTCAGGCCCGCCGGTGGTTTCGGAAGCGGGCCGGCCGCACTGCTGAAACAGCTCCCCTACCAAACGCGGCACCTCGCAGCGTTGGCGATGCACGACGTCGTGCATGTCCATTACGCAACGTCGGTCAGCTTGCTTCGCAAGCCGTATCTCCCACGCCGGCCCTATCTTCTCCACCTGCACGGCACGGATATCCGCACGCAGTGGAAAGATCCTGCATTCCGGCCGCAGATCCAGTCCGCGATCGACGGCGCCCATGCGGTTTACTACACGACCCTGGACCTGGCGGAAAATGCGACGGCGGCCCGGCCCGATGCCGAGTACATGCCTGCACCCGTGCTCTTCGACCGGCTTCCGCAATGGCAGCCGGTACGCGAACCACTGCCCCGCGTCGTCTTCGCCTCCCGTTGGGATGATTCAAAAGGACTGGAGACGCAGTTGCGGACCGCTGCCGCGCTGTCGCGGGCTGTAGCGGGCAAGGCTGAACTGCTAGGACTTGATTGGGGACCGGGCGCGGGTGACGCCCGTGCTGCAGGAGTCCGGCTGGTTCCGAAGATGGACCACGGCGCCTACCTTTCCTTCCTCGCGTCCGCAGAGGTGGTCATCGGGCAGTCGACGCCGGTCCTCGGCCTGAGTGAGCTTGAGGCCATTGCCGTGGGGGCTGTGGTCGCTTGCCCCGGTACCCAAATGCGCGGACCCGCAGGGAAGCCGCCGGTCCTGGAGGGGACCGTGGATGAAATTGTCGGCCAGGTCCTCGACTGCCTCGGCGACGGAGGCACCACTGCCAGGCGGCTCGACGGCGCGGAGTGGGCCCGTTCGAACCACGACGCCGCCACTTGGGTGCCTGTCCTCGAAAAGGCGTACCGGGCCGCCGTCGGATAGCCGGCCGCGGCGGCCGGGGCCAGCGGCAGTACCGCAAGCGGAACTACAAGCGAAGCGGCAAATCAGCGGGGCTGGCGCGGCTCTTCGGCCTCGTTCTCCCAGGGCTTGCCTGTCTCGTCCAACGCGATGCGCCGGGCCAGCTTGGTCATGGTGCTTTCCATTTGGCGGAAGCGCTGGAACGTCGTGGCCGTGTAGATCAGGAAGGCGACGATGAATCCGTAAAGGACCAGGTCGGTGCCCCGCCCGACGCCGAAGAAGTGCGCGACGGCACTCAGGATCTCGGGGAAGATCACAGACAGGGCCGCGATGAAGGCGAAGAGGACCAGGAAGATCCTCCGGATAGCCATGTGACGGGCATTGACCCCGCCCCGCATCAGGGCGAGCGACATCAGAATGACGGCGAGGACCAGGACTACTTGGACGAAGATCTGCACGTTTTACCTAAAGAAGAGGTCGGCGATGATGTTCACGGAGTTCCACAGGGACTGGCCCTTGGCCTTGGAGTAGTCCGTGTAAATGATCTCCACTGGGTGCTCCACCCAGATCGGCTTTATGGCCGCCAATTGATTGACAAGTTCCGAAGCGTGAGCCATGCGGTTTTGTTTCAGGTCGATCTTCCGCAGCGTCCGGACACCCAGCGCCCGCAGGCCATTGTGGGCATCGGTCAGTGCCATGCCCGTGGACATCCGCGATTGGATGGCAGCTGTCCTGAGGACAATGCGCTTGGCGGTGCTCACTTTCGTGCGTCCGTCAAGGAACCGCGAACCCAGTACGACATCCGCCTCGCCGGAGATGACCCGCGCCACCATGGCGCGTGCGTCCTCCACCCGGTGCTGTCCATCGGCGTCGAAAGTGACAACGCAGTCAAGTTCCGGGTCCTGCAGGGCGAAAGAGAAACCGGTCTGGAGGGCAGCACCCTGGCCGAGGTTCACCGGGTGCTGCACGACGACGGCGCCCGCCTCCCTGGCGACCTTCTGGGATCCGTCGGAGCTGCCGTCGTCGACACAAACAATGTTGGGAAAGTGGGGCAGCAGGCCTTGTATGACGGTGCCGACAACGGTGGCTTCGTTATACATAGGTATGACTATCCAAGTGCGGCTCACCGCTCCAGTATTCCATAACTCGACGCGCCGATTGCATCAGGCACGCACCCGGCCTGCCTGGACGAGGATGCCCTGACAGGTCTGTAAAGTAGTGCGTTGACCAAGGCGTAGGAGAGCTGATGAGCTGGACCGGAACGATTCCGACGATAGTGGCCGCCTTGGTGGTCCTCTTCCTTCCGGGGAGCATCCTCGCCCGGGCCATGGGCGCCCGCGGCCTGACCCTGCTCGCCGCCTCTGCCCCGTTGAGCACCAGCATCGCGGCTGTTGCGGCCATCGTCGGCCAGTTGCTCCGTGTTCCCTGGTCCCCCCTGGTCTACGCAGCCGCCGCGCTTGTTGCAACGCTCGCCGCCGCAGCGGTCCGGTACCTGTGTCTCCGCCGGAGCAATGCTTCCGGCGCGGCGTTGCACTTCACGTTCCCGTCGCTGCCGGCACCGGCGCGCATGGCGGCATTCTTCCTGGCCCTCGCAATACCGGCCGCGCTCATCGGCGCACGCTTCGTACAGATCATCGGCGAACCGGAAAACATCTCGCAAACGTACGACAACGTCTTCCACGTGAATGCCCTCAGATTCATCCTGGAAACCGGTAAGGGCTCTTCCCTGACCTTGGGGAACCTCAATCCGGTATCGAACTCACTGAGCTTCTACCCTGCTGCGTGGCACGACGTGGTCGCCCTGGTCCTTCAGTTAAGCGGTGCGTCCATCCCTGTCGGGATCAACATCACCAACATCGTCGTGGCGGCGCTGGTGTGGCCGCTTTCCGCGATGTTCCTTGTTTCACGCATCACCGGCCAGCGGGTCATCCCCATGCTCATGGCCGGCGCCCTCGCCGCAGGCTTCAGTTCCTTCCCCTACCTGATGATCGATTTCGGCGTGCTGTTCCCGAACCTGCTGTCGATTGCGCTCTTGCCCTTCAGCATGGCTGCTCTCATTGCCTGGCTCGGGATCGGCCGTAGCTCCGGGGGCAGCAGGCACCTCCTTTTCTGGCTGCTCGCCGCCTCCTGTGCAGGACTTGCCCTGGCGCACCCAAGCTCCCTGATGGCGTTGATTGCCTTTGCTGCCCTGCCCGTGTTCGCGTGGCTGATCAGGACCATCCGCAAGGCCGGTTCCTACAGCCGCCCCGTGCCGACGGTGATTGCCTCCGTTGCTGCCGTGACCGCGTACGTGGTTGTCGCCGTCGTGCTGTGGATCAAGGTCCGGCCTTCGGCCTCGGCATCCTTTTGGCCCCCACGGGAAACCATCCCGCAGGCAATCGGCGAGTTCATCACCAGCGCCCCCCAAGGGCGCCCGGTACCCTGGCTGATTTTCCTGATGACGCTGGTCGGCATTTCGGTGCTGGTCCGGTCCCGCAGGGACTGGTGGGTCCTGGCCTTGTTCGGGGTGTGCGGCGCCTTTTTTGTTGTCGTGTCCGGCTACCCGGTGGGAACCTTGCGCTCATTCCTGACAGGCGTTTGGTACAACGACAGCAACCGCCTGGCGGCGATCCTTCCGGTCACAGCCTTGGTGGTTGCGGCGAGCGGCGCCGGATGGCTGGTGGAACAGCTCCTTCACCTGCTGCGGACGAGGGCACCGCGGCCCTGGCTACGTAACCGGGCATCCGCAGCCGTAGCCCTGCTTGTTGTTGCGCTGGCATCCGCTGCCCTGACGCAGGGGAATTCCGTTGGCCACGAGGCAGCGCAGGCAACCGTGATGTACCGCGCAACCAAGAACTCACCGCTGCTCTCTTCGGACGAGCTGGCCCTGCTTCAGCGGCTCGACACGCACGTCCCGGAGGGCGCCACCGTCATCGGCAATCCGTGGACCGGCGCCTCACTCGTTTACGCGCTAAGCGACCGCACCGCCATGCTGCCGGCCGTCGGAAGCACCCCGACTCCTTCCCAGCGCCTGATCCTCGACAAAGTCGACAAAGCGGCGAGCGATCCGGCTGTCTGCGCGGCACTGAAGGAGCAGAACAGCTACTACGCGCTTGATTTCGGCACGCTGGAAGTCAACAACGGCAAGCATCCCTACAAGGGCCTGGCCGGGCTCTCGGGTGCCCCGGGCATCCGCCTGCTGGATTCGCAGGGGACTGCACGCCTGTACGAGATCACGGCCTGCCGCTAGGGCCCGCTCCCGTCCTCCGGCTTTGGACGTCGCCTCACAGGAGGGCCGAAGCCAGCATGAAGCGGAGGGGCGCCTCGGGCGCGAACTGGGCACTCCAGCGTTTGGCCAGCAGGGTCTCCGGGCGTCCGAACCTGCGGCGGGCAGCGGCGAGTCTGGCGAGTTCAGCGTCCGGCCGGTCCGGGTCCAGGATGCAATCCAGCAGCCGGACGTCGGCGATCGACAGGACGTCCCTACAACCCGGGGCGGCCAGCTGGAGCGTTCGGGCTACAGCTGCCAGACCGGCACGGTCCGCCGGATCCCATGTACCCCTGCCTGAGCGCAGATGCGCCGTTCCGAAAACATGGACGCGGATGAGCTTGGTCACCACGGCTTGCCGGGCCGCGGCGGGCATCGAGCGGAACCATCGTTCTTCGGCCAAATCCGTCGCGAAAGACAGGTCGCCTGAGACCGGCCGCAGTTCGGAGGTCACACGGTCCTGCGCATCTGCCCCCACAACATAGCTGCCCGCCCTCCGCGCGTAATCGATGCGGCCGCCGCCGAACCACAGTTTGGCGGAGAATTCCTGGTCCTCCCCGGAACGCCTGCCCTCGCTGAACCGCAGGTCAAGCCGCTCAATCTCCGAGCGGCGCAGCAGGCCGAGCGGTGCAGTGCGATAGCTCAGGCGGTCAAGGACCGGATCGAGCGCGCGGCTGCGTCCCACCCGCACCGGCGGAGTCCGGACCTTCGCACCGTTGGCGTGCCGTTGCGGTGCAATCACGGCGTCGGAGGCATGCTCTCTTGCGACCGCGAGCCAGCCGGCCAGCGCGCCTTCCTCCAGATAGTCGTCGCTGCCCATGATTGAAACGAATTCAGCTTCGGCTGCCGCGACGCCCATATTGAACGGGCCGGCGGGGCTGGGAATCCCGTCCTGGCAACTGAGGAAGCGAAGGGCGCCTTCGGGTGCCGGGGCCAGCTTCGAACGGATCAATCCGGGCTCGATGTTGTGGCACACGACCGTGACCCGCACTCCCCCGTTAACACCCGGGGCAAGGCCCGCATCAAACACTGAGGCGACCGCGCGCTCCACCGGTCTGCTCTGGCTGTGGACAGCGATCACGACGTCGACGGCGAGGGACGGGCTGCTTCGAGTTTGCACTTCCGCAGGTTACCACCGGAGCCCAGCACCCCCTTGCCTGCCGGCAACGCCGGAGGCGGCTGCCTTTGCAACTAAGCTGGAAGGCATGCGTATTCTCAGCGTCGTCGGCGCACGACCCCAGTTTGTAAAGTTGGCACCCATAGCCGCCGCCATGTCAGGGAGGGCCGAACACGTCATCGCCCACACCGGCCAGCACTATGACGAGCTGATGAGCGACGTGTTCTTCCGCGACTTGGGCATCCCCGAGCCGGACTTCAACCTTGGGGTCGGATCCGGCAAGCATGGCGCCCAGACCGGTGCCATGCTTGCCGGCCTGGAAGAAATCTTCGAAAAGGCCTCACCCGACTGTGTCCTCGTCTACGGCGACACCAACTCGACACTGGCAGCGGCGGTCGCTGCAACCAAGATGCACATTCCGCTGGCGCACCTTGAGGCGGGGCTGCGGTCCTTCAACCGGCGCATGCCGGAGGAGCACAACCGGGTCCTGACGGACCACAGTTCAGACCTGCTTCTTGCCCCCACCGAAGTGGCGGTTGCCCATCTGGCGTCCGAAGGCCTGTCGAAGCGCACCGTGCTTGTCGGCGACGTCATGACTGACGTCTTGTACCAGGTCCGCGACAAGCTCTCGGAACAGCCCATGGACTTGCCGCTGGACTTGCCGGCGCAGGGCTACTACGTCTGCACCATCCACCGTCCGGACAACACGGACTCCCCCGCCCGGCTCTCCGAAATCATCGCCTCGCTTGCCTCCCTGTCGAAGCCCGTGGTCCTTCTCGCGCATCCGCGCCTGCTCAGCCTCGCTGACAAACACGGAATTGAGCTGGCCCAAGGGGCTGTCAGGGTCGCATCTCCTCTGGCATACCCGCAATTGATCAACGCCGTCATGAACAGCGCAGGCGTCATCACCGATTCCGGCGGCCTTCAGAAGGAAGCCTTCCTGCTCCGGGTTCCGTGCACCACCATCCGCCCGGAAACCGAGTGGGTTGAGACAGTCAACCTCGGTTGGAACACGCTTGTGAGCAAGGACCTGTCCGTCCTTGCCGCCACCGTCGAAAGGCCTGCCCCCGAGGCAACGGATGCCGCCCCATACGGCGACGGCAGCGCCGCGCACCGCACGGTTGATGCGATCCTGGCGGCGTTCGGCGGCTAGGCCCACTTCCCGCGGGACGCAAAAGGACTCCGGATTCCATCGGAATCCGGAGTCCTTTTGCGTCGTATCAGCGGTTGCCGGTGATCTGTCCGATGACTTCCTTCGCGGCCAGCCGACCAGATGCAGCCAATGAGGCGTTTCCGGCGACCCAGCGGGTCCTGGCTTCCCCGCCGCCGTCGCCGTTTTCAAGGTAGCCGAGCATCGCCTCGGCGACCGAACGATGGTCGTATCCGGGTGCCACACCGAGCGCGTTGTCCGCGACCACTGCGGCACCGTCCCCTTCGCCCGCAAAGATCACGGGTGTTCCGCAGGACGCCGCAGCGTAGATTTTGGTGGGTTTGGCAAAATCGTAGCCGGCACCGGGCTTGATGCTCACCAGGGCGGCGCTTGCGCCGCGGATCCATTCCGCAGCCCGTTCCGGCGGAACCACTCCGCCAAAATGCACATGCTCCGGTGCGATGAGGCCTGCCAATTGACGCAGGTGCGGTTCATCAGTGCCTTGACCGAAGAACCTCAGTTTCACTTCCGGGCGGTGTTCCCGCACGACTTCGAGCGCTCGGATGAATACCTCTGCACCCTGCCACTCGCTCATCGTTCCGGTGTACACGAAATACGGGACCGTCTCGCCCGCGGTGTTGCCGGACGGGCCGAAGACCGTCGTATCGATGCCGTTGCCGACCACGCAGATCCGCGCCGCGGGGATGCCGAAGCGGCGGACTTGTGCGGCCACAGGTTCCGAGACGGCGATGACCTTGGCCGCACGCTTGAGGACGAAACCTTCGACGGCGCGCATCGCGCTGACGACGACGGAAGGGACCTGGGTGGCGGCAAGCGCCTCAGTCCAGACGTCCGCCGCGTAGTAGACGTACGGGCGGCGGCGGATCCACGAGGAGAGCGCCACCGCCAAACCCGTTGTCGGCGGCGGTTCGGAGACGACGACGTCGGCCCTGCACAGCAGCAGCCTCAGGAACGCGGGGATGTCGAAACTCAGGTACTGAATGTATCCGCGGACGTTGCCCCCTGGGTCGCGCAATACCGGCCAGCGGCTGGTCCGGTACTGCGCCGGAAGCGGGGTCGATCCCTTCGGCGGGATCGTGGTCACCACGTGCACGTCCGCGCCGGCCGACGCGAGACCGTCGGCCAGCGCCTTCAGGCGGAACGCCGCAGCGCCGACCTCGGGAGCAAAAAGCCTCGTCGCAATAACGACCTTCGGCTTCTTCTGCGTGGTCACGAAACGGGAACCCGCACCATCTGTCCGGCGTTCGCGGACTGCAGCACGGCTTCGGCGACGCGCAGGGTGTCGAGGCCTTCCTGCATGGTGACCACATCGCTGCGCAGGCCAAGGACAGCGTCACGGAACGCCTCGTGCTCGGTGCGCAGGGGCTCAGGCTTGGGAATGGCGAGGCGGGTGACATTTCCTTCGGAGACGCCGCGGAATGCAGCCATGGACTCCCATTCCGTGGCCACCGTACCGTTTTCGAAGAAGGTCAGGTCGGCCGTTACGGTATCAGCAACGAAGGCCCCCTTCTCACCGGTCACGACCGTGAGGCGCTCCTTCATCGGGGAAAGCCAGTTGACCAGGTGGTTGGTGATGACCCCGCTGGAAAGCTGCCCCGTGGCCGTGACCATGTCCTCGTGCGGGCGGCCGCTGCGGGTCGTCGTCCGTGCATAGATCGTCTCGAAGCGGCTCTGCGCGAGCCATGCCGTGAGATCGATGTCATGGGTGCCGAGGTCCTTGACGACGCCGACGTCCGCGATCCGTGCGGGGAACGGCCCTTGGCGGCGGGTGGCAATCTGGTAGACATCGCCGAGTTCGCCGTTGGCAATGCGCTTGCGAAGGGACTGCAGGGCAGGGTTGAACCGTTCAATGTGTCCGACGGCGCCAACCAGGCCTTTTGCTGCGAAAGCATCGACCAGCCGCTGGCCGGCTTCGGTGCTGGCAGCAATCGGCTTCTCCACGAGCGTGTGGACTCCGGCTTCGGCCAAGGCAAGCCCGACCTCTTCATGCATGCCGGTGGGAACCGCAGCGACCGCCATGTCCAGTCCGGCTGCAATCAGTTCTTCGACGCCCGGGAGGACGTTGAGGTCCTTCGCGACGCCATGCGGGTCGCCGTAGGCATCCGCCACGGCGACCAGTTCAAGGCCGTCCACTTCCCGGATCACCCGGGCGTGGTGGCGGCCCATCATCCCCAGGCCGATCAGGCCTACGCGCAAGGCCGCCACTAGGCACCTGCCTGGGCGAGCTTGTTCACCGCGGACACGATCCGTTCCAGGTCATCCTGGCTCAGCGAAGGGTGCACCGGAAGTGAAAGCACTTCCTTGGCCGCGATCTCGGTGTTCGGCAGATCTTCGCTCCGCTGGAATGACGGCAGGCGGTGGTTCGGAACCGGGTAGTAGACACCGGAGCCGATGTTGAATTCCTCGCGAAGGGCCTTGGCCATTCCGTCCCGGTCCTCGGCCACGCGGATCGTGTACTGGTGGTACACGTGCTCGGCACCCTCTGCCACGAGCGGCGTACCGACGCCCTCAAGATTGGCGGTAAGGAATGCTGCGTTGGCCTGCCGCTGTGCCGTCCACCCCAGGACCTTGGTCAGCTGGACCCGGCCGATGGCCGCGTGGAGATCAGTCATTCGGTTGTTGAACCCGACCAGCTCGTTTTCGTACTGCTTCTCCATGCCCTGGTTGCGCAGCAGGCGCAGATTGCGCTCGACGGCGGGATCCGACGTCGACACCATTCCGCCCTCGCCGGAGGTCATGTTCTTTGTCGGGTACAGGCTGAACATCGCGAACTTGCCGAAGGTGCCGACCTTCTTGCCGTTCAGGCCTGCGCCGTGGGCCTGCGCTGCGTCTTCGTACAAATCGACGCCACGCTCGGCCGCAAGCTTCGCGAATGCCTCGGCGGCAAACGGGTGCCCGTACAGGTGCACCGGCATGATTCCCTTGGTGCGCTCGGTGATCAGGGAGGCCACGTGATCGACGTCGAGGGTGTAGTGGTCCAGCTCGATGTCGGCGAAGACCGGGGTAGCACCCGTTGCGGCGACAGAGTTGGCGGTGGCCGCAAACGTGAAGGACGGAACAATGACCTCGTCGCCGGCGCCGACGCCGGAGGCCAGCAGGCCCAGGTGCAGCCCGGACGTTCCCGAGTTCACAGCCACGGACGAGCGTCCGTCCAGGAGGACTTCGGAGAATTCAGACTCAAAGGCAGCCACCTGGGCACCCTGCGCAAGCATGCCGGTTGCCATGACGGCGTCGACCGCGGCACGTTCCTCCTCCCCGATGATCGGTTTGGCTGCGGGAATGAAGTCCTGGCTCATGCGTTGTCCTCCGCCTCTTTCAGGGAATTATCTTGCTCAACATACTTCGCACCGGTCTCCGGGCATACCCAGAGTCCGTCCTGCTGGGAAAGCGGGTGTCCGGCCTTCCCTACCCAGCCCAGCCGACGGGCGGGAACCCCAGCCATCAGCGCAAAGGCCGGAACATCCTTGGTGACCACGGCACCGGCCGCGATGGTGGCCCAACGTCCGATCGTCACCGGAGCAACGCACACCGCACGGGCGCCGATCGACGCGCCGTCCTCGATCGTCACTCCGACGGGCGTCCAGTCGTGGGCGCTCTTCATGGAGCCATCGGGGCTCACAGAGCGTGGGTAGGTGTCGTTCGTGAGGACCACGGCTGGGCCGATGAAAACGCCTTTGCCCAGCTTCGCCGGTTCGTAGACCAATGCGTAGTTCTGGATCTTCGTGTTCTCGCCGATCTCGACGCCGGTTCCGATGTAGGCGCCGCGGCCAACGATGCAATTCGCACCAAGCCTCGCGTCTTCACGGACCTGCGCCAGATGCCAGACCTTGGTTCCCTCGCCGAGGACGGCCTTCTCCGACACGTCTGCACTGGGAGCGATGGTGCTCATCTGTTGACTCCAATCGTGGATGAATTCTTGCCGGGTTCCCGGCCCTGACTGCGCAGCATCTCAGGCCTTGCCGATGACCCGATACGTGACGCCGTCCCAGGCCGCCGCATTGCTCACGCGCCGGCCATCGATGAAGACCTTGACCCCAGGCAAATCCGCGGGGCCCAGCTTCGCGTATTCGGCATGGTTTGCCTGGACGACGGCGGCGTCTGCCGGTTCGCCCAAGTGGTACGCGTTGAAGCCCAGCTTGGCCAGCTCTTCATCCGAGTACAGGGGATCATGCACCACTGCGGTTCCGCCTCGGCGCGAAATGGACTCCACCGCATCGAACACGCCGGAGAACGCTGTCTCCTTGACCCCCCCGCGGTATGCGGCGCCGAGCACTACGACCTTTGCACCGTCGAGATCGCCGTAGGCGCCTTCGAGGAGCCCGATGGTGTAATCCGGCATGTCGGCGTTTGCCGCGCGGGCGGCACGGACAACGGTCGCCTCAGGGTCGTTCCAGAGGTAGAGCCGCGGATAGACAGGAATGCAGTGCCCGCCGACGGCGATTCCCGGCTGGTGGATGTGGCTGAACGGCTGCGAGTTGGAGGCTTCGATGACCTGGTAGATGTCAATGCCCGAGGTACTTGCGAAACGGGCGAACTGGTTGGCAAGGCCGATGTTGACATCGCGGTAGGTCGTTTCTGCCAGCTTGGCCATTTCGGATGCCTCCGCCGAGCCGAGGTCCCACACGCCGTTCGGCCGGTTCAGGTCCGGGCGTTCGTCAAAATCGAGGACCTCTTCGTAAAACCCGACGGCGCGCGCCGCGCCCTCGGCGCTTAGCCCGCCGACGAGCTTGGGGTACTTGCGAAGGTCTTCAAAGACACGGCCGGTCAGCACACGCTCCGGCGAAAAGACCAGGTGGAAGTCATGGCCTTCCTTGAGCCCGGAAGCCTTCTCCAGAGCCGGCTTCCAGCGGTTGCGTGTGGTGCCGACGGGAAGGGTGGTCTCATAGGAAACCAGGGTTCCTGGCCTGAGATGCTTTCCAAGTTCAGCAGTTGCGGCGTCCATCCAGCCGAAGTCGGGCTTGGCCTCGGCATCGACGAACAGCGGGACAACGAGGACCACGGCATCGGCATCCGGAATGGCTTCGGCATACTCGCAGGTTGCGCGCAGCCTGCCCGCCGTTACGGCCTCCGTCAGTTTCTCCTGCAGATGCGCTTCGCCAGGGAACGGCTCCAAGCCGGCGTTGATCTGGTCGACAACACCTTTATTGACGTCGACGCCGACGACGTCATGGCCTTTAGAGGCAAATTGAACCGCCAACGGCAGTCCGATTTTGCCCAGCGCAACAACAGCAATCTTCACGGATTCGACGCCTTTCCAAACGTGGAGCTCAGATCGTGCCGGCCTACGAAGCCGGCACACCAAGGACTAGCTTATCGAGCTTTGCAGGCCCCGAAGTACAGGCGGCTACCCACGAGGGCGCGCCTCAGGGATTCAGACTTCGCCGCGCATCCGGGCCACGGCCTGGTCAATGGGACCGTCGAAGACCAGCTTGCCGTGCTCCAGCAGGACCCCCCGCTGGCAGATCCGTGAGACGAGGTCAAGATCGTGGCTGACCACGACCAAGGTCTTCCCGCCAGCCGCAAGCTCCTGGATCTTGGCGATGCATTTGCGTTGGAACGGTTCGTCACCAACGGCGAGAATCTCGTCCACCAGGAAGACCTCAGGCTCGGTGTGCACTGCGACGGAGAATGCAAGCCGCAAGTACATGCCGGAGGAATAGAACTTGACCTCGGTGTCGATGAACTTGCCGATTTCAGCGAAATCCACGATCGAATCGAAATTCTCATGGATCTCATCCTCGGTCATGCCAAGAATCGCACCGTTGAGGAAGACATTGTCCCTGCCGGAAAGGTCGTGGTGGAAACCTGCTCCGACTTCAATCAAGCCGGCCACCCGCCCCCGTGTCCGTACGGTTCCGCTGTCGGGCACCATGACACCCGAAATGTGTTTGAGCAGCGTGGACTTGCCGGACCCGTTGAAGCCCAGCAGGGCGACAGCTTCCCCTTTGCTGATATCGAGGGAGAAATCCTTCAGTGCATGGAACTTCTCGGAGAGGTCGCCCTTCCGGCCTTTCAGCAGCCAGACCACTGCTTCTTTGATTGACCGGGTGTGCCTCAGGACAAACTGCTTGTTGATGTTGCTGACTTCAATTGCTGTCGTCATCTCAGAGCTCCTGCGCAAAGCGGCCCTCAAGCCTGCGGAATGTCAGCTGGCCCAACAGCAGGATGGCGGCTGAAACCACCACCGCAACGGGCAGCCACAAGGACAACAGGTTCGGTGGCAACGGCCAGCTGCCATCCGTCGTCGGAAGCCAGAAAGCGTAATGGAAAGCTTCCACTCCAACGGTCACGGGGTTGACCTGATAGATGGTGAACCAGAATGACCCCAGCTTGTCGGACACCATGGTCCATGCGTACATGACGGGAGACGCCCAGGTCGCAACCATCAGGAGCATGTCCACGAAGTTCTCTGAATCCCTGAAATAGACGTTGACGGCTCCGAAGAGCAGTCCCAGGCCCGTGGCCAGCAGCCCGACAATGGCAAACCCGCCTACCGCAGCTGCAATCTGCAGGAGGTCGGGATGCCATCCCGCAAACAAACAGGCAGCGAGCAGGATCACAAGCTGTGGAAAGAAGTGCACGGCCGACACCCACACCGACGCCACGGGGAACAATTCGCGCGGAAGATAGATCTTCTTGATCAGCCCGCCATTGTTCACTATCGAGCGCGAAGCGTTACCCAATGCCTCCGAAAAGAAGTTGATCAGCACGATTCCGGAAAACAGGTAGATCGCGTAGTTCGGAAGGCCGTTCGGGTTCCGGGGACTGTGCTCAAGGCCAAGGAAGACGCCCAAGGCAACGTAAAACACAATGAACTGCATGCCGGGCTTCACATACGACCAAAGCAGCCCCAGCACAGAGCCCCGGTAACGGACCTTCAGTTCCTTTCGAACGAGCAGCTTCAGGAGGAACCGGGTCCGGAAGACTTCGCTTAGTCCACCTCCGACACCGGGACGTTCCAAGGCATCCTGGGTGTCGCTCATTTCCCGCTTTCGCTATGGGCGTCGAAGGTCTTTTTCCAGGACGCGAATGAGGTGATCTCCGCAAGCGCATCCTTGTACTGGGTGCTGAGCTTCGGCCAATCCCTCAACAGCTGTGCGTGCAGCCGGGCACTCTCGGCGAGCATTTCGCGGAGCTGCTTGGGGTCCCGCTGGTACCAGGAAGCCCCGGTACCTTCAGCGTTGGACACTACTGCGGAATCGTACTGGGACATCCGCCACCATTTGTTGTCCTGGTGGGCGATGTTCGCCTGCGGACGGGCCCTGCTGGACTCCGCCACGGGCTGCACCAGCTGACGGACCACCATCTTGGCGGCGAGGGGAATGATGGACAGCTTGCTGGGCTGCCTGATTCCGTGACCACGCCGCGGCGGCTTGTCGAGCTTGGGGGCCGGGTAGTGGTCCGGATCGGCAGAAAAGACCGAGTCCGAGAACGAGCCCATCATGCCCCGGATCTCCGGAAGCTTCCCGGGAAGCAGGTCATGGAGCCGGGCAGGGCCTTCCAGCAAATCCCTGAGCGCCATGTTGCGGCCCGTAGCCGTCGCGTACTGCATTGAGACAAGGTGTTTGATATCGGAGTACTGCGATTCCCGCACAACCCTGCCGCCAAATTCGTAGGGGCTGTGGATCAGTGCAGCGATAAACCGGTTCCGGGCGTGGAAATACGCTTGCCACCCAACAAGGTCGTCCTTGTCGATCCACGAGACGTGCCAGACGGCGGCGCCGGGCATCGAGACGGTCGGAAAACCGTGCTGCTTCGCACGGAGGCCGTATTCAGCGTCATCCCACTTGATGAAAACCGGCAGGGACAGGCCAATCTCCCGGATGACCGCCGTGGGGATGAGGCACATCCACCAGCCGTTGTAGTCCACGTCGCACCGGCGGTGAAGCCAGCTCGTCTGGCGCAGGTTGGAGGTGAGGAAGTCGTGCCCCAGAGTCATTTCCTCGTCGGGAAGGTCCGGCTGGAAGCGGTAGGAGTTGACGATCTCACCAAAGGTATGAAGCACTGTCCGGTTGTAGAGATCGAACATGTGCCCGCCCACGATGGTCGGGGTCTTACAGGCGTCCGCAAACGTCAGCAGGCGGATGATGCTTTCGGGCTCGACCACAACGTCGTCGTCCATCAACAGCGCATAGTCGCTGCCGTTCTCCACGGCCTCGTACATCCCACGGGCAAAGCCTCCGGAGCCGCCGAGGTTGTCCTGGTTGATGATGCGAAGCTTGCCGGCGAGTGCTGCGGCGACCTCCGGGAAACCGTCGGCCTCGGCAACCTTCTCGGTGCCTTGGTCAACGAGGATGATTTCCTTCACGTATTCAAGGGCTTCGGGGCTCTCGCTGAGCAAGCGGAGGTTATTGATGCAGAAGGCTGTCTTGTTCAGCGTGGTGATTTCGAGGGTCACCGTCCCGGGCGTTTTCTGTTCGCCTTCAGAGAGCCATGCAGCTTCCTGCAGGACCAGTGGCTTGGAGCCGGCCACCAGGTCAAACCAATACCAGCCGCCGTCGCCGAACGGGGCGAGCGACAAGTCAAACGTGCTGGTCTGTTCGCCGTCCACACGCCGCGAGTCCACGCGCTGCAGGGAGCCCCGGGCATTCGACTTGTACACGATGACGGAACCGATTCCGCTGGTCGCAACCGAGAGTCGGACGTTTTCCACGTTGGTCCAACGGCGCCAGTAGCTTGCCGGGAAGGCATTGAAATAGGCGCCGAAGGACACCCTTTCGCCAGGCCTGACGGAGGTTGAATGCCGGGAGAGGAAATCCTCGACGTGGGCTTCCTTGAGCGGCCCGCTCACAGTCTTTACTGCCTTCTTGTTCCGGGTGTCGGTGCCGGAGGTCGGCAGTTGGAGGCCTGTGGCGCTGCCCGTGTCGAGATAAAGCGGAACCGTGTCCATCTGGCTCTGGCTCGGCAAAATGACGCGCTGGAGCACACGCCACTGGCGCCCTTCTTCTTCCGCTGCTTGTCCAGCTGCTGCTACGCTCACGCTCACGCGTCCACTCCTCCGCTTTCGATGTCCGCACCGCTTTCGAAGTGGGGCCGGATCTTGTTGTCGAACATGGACAGAGCGGAACCAATCGCCATGTGCATGTCGAGGTACTTGTAGGTGCCGAGCCGGCCGCCGAAGAGGACACTCTTCTCCGCGGCCGCGAGGTCGCGGTACTTGAGCAGCTTCTCGCGGTCCTCTGGGGTGTTGATCGGGTAGTAAGGCTCGTCGCCCTTCTCCGCAAAACGGGAGAATTCACGCATGATGACGGTTTTGTCCGTCTGGTAATTGCGCTCGGGGTGGAAATGGCGCGGCTCGATGATGCGGGTGAACGGGACGTCGGAGTCGTTGTAGTTCACCACCGAAGTGCCTTGGAAGTCGCCTTCCTCCAGTACTTCCTCTTCGAAATCGATGGTGCGCCATGAGAGGTCGCCTTCAACATAGTCGAAATAGCGGTCGACCGGGCCGGTGTACACCACGGGGATCTTCCCCGCGACCTTGGACTTGGAGTACTCGTGGGAATCGTCGAAGAAGTCCGTGTTCAGGCGGACTTCGATGTTCGGGTGTTCCGCCATTTTCTCGATCCAGGCGGTGTAGCCGTTGGTCGGCAGGCCTTCGTACTTGTCATTGAAGTAGCGGTTGTCGTAGTTGTAGCGCACAGGGAGGCGGGAGATGATGCCTGCGGGCAGGTCCTTCGGGTCGGTCTGCCACTGCTTGCCCGTGTAGTGCTTGATGAAAGCCTCGTACAGGGGGCGGCCGATCAGCTGGATGCCCTTGTCGTTGAGGTTCTGGGGATCCGTGCCCGCGAGTTCCCCGGCCTGCTCCTGGATCAGCGCCTGGGCCTGGCCCGGCGTCAGGTTCGCCCGGAAGAACTGGTTGATGGTGGCCAGGTTGATCGGCAGCGAGAACACCTCGCCCTTGTGCACGCCGTAAACCTTGTGAACGTAGTTGGTGAAGGTGGTGAAGCGGTTGACGTACTCCCAGACCCGCTCATTCGAGGTGTGGAACAAGTGGGCACCGTAGCGGTGCACCTCGATCCCGGTCTGCTCTTCAGTTTCGCTGTAGGCATTGCCGCCGATGTGGTGCCGGCGGTCAAGGACCACGACCTTCAAGCCCAGCTCAGTGGCGGCCTGTTCTGCGATTGTCAGGCCAAAAAAGCCCGACCCGACGATAACGAGGTCAGCGGTCACAAATTCTCCTGGTTCGAATGCGGGCAGCCCAATAGGGTGCATTGGGCTGCCATCCAAGCCTACCCGAGATGCCCCACCGGCACCCCGGCCCCCGGCTTCCCCGGTTTTCCACATAGGGACACTCCTCCCTCGATGCAGGCCTGCTCCGGACATACCTTGGGAACGGGCCCGCGCCTGGGAGGAAGGAAACACGTCAATGCCATTCCATTGCACTCTGGTCCGCGGCCCGCAGTCTCCGGCGCGGCAGGAGCCTGCCGAACTGACGGTGGAGATCGACGACGGCGGCCCGGGCTCGGAGGTCCAGGCCGCCGTCGCTGCCCGCTTCGGAACGGGCGACCTGACAGTCAAGGGGCTGCAGCTTTCTTCCTTGACCGTCGGCCGGCCCCCGTTGATGCCTGGCGCGGTCCTGGTAGAGGGGGCGGGAACGGACGGGGCGGCCGCTCCCGTGCCAACTCCCGGTCCTGCCGGGCTGCACCTTCTTGTCCACAGCGGCCACGGCGCCGGGCTCGTTGTGCCGCTCGAGCGCGGCACTTATTCAATTGGCCGGGCTAATTGCGGCATAGCAATTCCGGATCCGGACATCTCCCGGGCGCACGCCCTGCTCACGGTTTCTGAAACGTCGGTGTCATTACGGGACAACGGGAGCTCAAACGGAGTGACCGTGAACGGCCGCAAAGTACGCGCGGCTGTGGTTTCCACCGATTCGCTCATTCAATGCGGCAGCTCGCTGATGACCGTCGTCTTCGACGGCACGACGCGCCCCTCCAATCTTGAATCCGCCGGGATCGGGACTGATGAGCCCCTCCGGGTTCCGCGCCGTCCCGAGCCGGCGGGCCGCGCCAATATGGCCCTCATGGCTGGCCTGCCCCTTCTGCTCGGGGTGGTCCTTGCCATCACCACCGGAACGTGGATGTTCCTTGCATTCACAGGCATCTCGGCAGTCTCGGTGTTGGTCCCCATGGCGGCCGGCCGGAGGGAACGCAGGGCATTCAAATCCGCCTTGCGTGCTGCTGAGAGAAAGGACCGCGACCGGAGGCAGCGGGCCGCGCCCTCGGCAGCCGATATCGTCCTCGCGGTTTCCTCCGCACGGTCCGGGCATTCAGGCCCAGCGCGTTCAAGGGCTCCCAAGGCCAGGACCCTTAGCGCTGACTCCATGTCTCCGCAGACGCAGGGTGGAGCGCCAATCCCCGGGGGCATAGCATTGCGCATCGGCACCGGCCGGCAACATGCACGCATTGAGCTCGACCCTCAGGATCCCGGCTTCGAATCCGCGGTCCTGCAGCGCGCCCCGGTAACACTGGACCCCTTGCACCGGGACATATCAGTCGCGGGCCGGGCGGCCAAGACAGCGGAACTGTTCAACTTCCTGCTCATGCAACTCGCCGCGTTTCCCAGCGCATCTTCTTTTCCGGTGATCGTCCATGGTCCCCCGGAACTGCTGCCGCTGAGCGCCCGGTTCCTGCCGCAAACCATGCTCTGCTCGGATCGTGACGCCGCGTTGGAGTCGATTTCCCGGTGCACGGGACCGGGTTTCCTCTTTCTCTTCGGACCGCAGGAACTTCCCGATGCTCCGCTGCGTGAGGCAGCAGACGCCGCCGGATGGACGGCCTTCCGTCGAACCGGAATTGCCGACCCCATGGCCACCATCGGGTTGGGGAACGGCCCCGCGACGCTCCGCTCCGGCGCCAGCCTCCTGTCCTTCGACGCCGACTTCGTGGCCGCCGATGTCTTTGACTCTTTCTGCAGGATCGTCGGGATGTCTACACAACGCGCAGCTGGCCCCGCTAGCGGGCTCCCGGTCAGTTGCAGCCTCGGTGATCTGCTTCCCTGGGATGCACAGTCGATCCGCAGGCGCTGGGAGGAATCCAAGGACAGCCAGGGGCTCCAAGCGGTCATTGGCCGCGGGGAACTGGAGGTCAGGACTCTCGACCTGGTCGACGACGGTCCCCACATGCTGGTCGCCGGAACCACCGGCGCCGGAAAGTCCGAACTCCTCCGCACCGTCGTCGCGGCACTCTGCCTCACACACAGTCCCGAGCGGGTGAACTTCCTCTTCGTGGACTTCAAGGGTGGCTCCGGGCTCGGACCCCTGGCAACGCTCCCCCACTGCGTTGGCCTTCTCACTGACCTCAAGCGGCGCGGCGTTGACCGGGCACTGGCCTCGCTGCGCGCTGAAGTCCGCTGGCGCGAGCAGCTTCTGGCCGAGGCCGGCGTCGAGGACCTCGTCTCGTACCAGGTCAAAGTCCGCAGGAAAGGCGAGGAGTCCCCCGGCAACCACCGCGTGTTCGAGCCTCTTCCGCGACTGGTTATTGTCATCGATGAATTCCGCATGCTTATTGAAGATTCTCCTTCTGCCCTGACCGAACTCATGAGGATCGCAACGGTCGGCAGGTCGTTGGGCATCCACCTGATCATGGCGACGCAGCGGCCACAGGGCGCCATAAGTTCTGACATCCGTGCCAACGTCACCACGAGCATCGCACTCCGGGTCCAGTCGGAGATGGAGTCCCGGGACGTCATCGATTCTCCGCAGGCCGCTGGCATCCCGATATCGCTCCCGGGCCGGGCCTACCTGAGCAGAGGCGCCGAAGGATGCGAACTGTTCCAGACGGCCTCGCT
This sequence comes from Curtobacterium sp. LFS079, assembly GCF_047977865.1. Classification (NCBI taxonomy): domain Bacteria; kingdom Bacillati; phylum Actinomycetota; class Actinomycetes; order Micrococcales; family Microbacteriaceae; genus Curtobacterium; species Curtobacterium sp. LFS079. The sequence continues at coordinate 2,824 of NZ_JBFPFO010000005.1, read as the reverse complement.
GTCGGGTCCAAGAGAATCGTCCATCCGCCGTCGGATTGTGGCCCATGAGGCAGCCTACGCGCTCGAGAACCCGCCGCCGGCAATCCCGGAGGACGACCGTTCGGGGGGCTTGGAAGGCGCCGGCCTCGCTGGAGCCGGCCCTGCCGTCGAAGGAATCCGGAATGCCTGGTCGGACCCGGAGAGGGTGCAACCGCGACGGCCTGTCGCCGCTGAACTGCCCGAGTCCATCCGGCTGCGGGCAGATGACACAACTCCGGTCCGGGGCCGTCACGCCACAGTCCCCGGTCCCGCCGGGTTCCTGGGTGTCGTCGATCTGCCCGACGAGCAAAGCTCCAGCCCTCTGATTTGGCGGCCCGAAGCACACGGCCACCTTGCCCTGTTGGGTCCGCCCGGAAGCGGCGTCGAAGACGCATGCCTCTCGGTTTCCTCGCAACTACTGTCGGCCGACGGTGAAGTTCATTGCTACATCCTCGACGGCGACGGCACATTTCCCGGGAAACCTTTGCCGCCCCTGGTCGGAGCCGTCGCGACGATCCATGAGCCGCGTAGGGCTGTCCGCGTAGCCGAACGCATCGCGGATGAACTCGCCGCACGGCAGGGCGCCGGCGGCGAGGAAGGTGTTCCATTGCTCCTCGTAATCACCGCCTGGGGGTCCTGGCTTGCCCTGTTTCGCTCAGGTCCGCTGGCCTGGGCCGAAGACCTCATCCACGGCATCAGCAGGGACGGACCCAAGTCAGGCATCCATCTCCTGGTTACAGGCGACCGGGAACTGACGACTTCGAGGCTTTTTGGTGCGCTACCCAACCGCGCATATTTTCCGTACGGAAGCACAGAAGAGAACCGTGCGGCGTGGCCTCGGTTCGCTCCGCTTCAGCCTCTTCCCGCCCGCGCGATGGTCGGCGGACCGTTCCTGGGTGAAGGGCTGGCAGAAGCACAGTTCGCCGTGCCCCCCGAGGGGGCACTATGGCCGTACGGAGCAGCGGCACAGCCAGCGCATCGGGTGTTCCGTGTGGAGCCTCTGCCCCGGAGGATCGCACCGGGCGAAGCCGTCATCCGTTCGAGGAACCATGCTTCAGCGGCGTTGTACGACGGCGCATCCCCGGCAGTGCTGTTGGGCTTGGGAGGCGACGAGCTGGGTCCGGTGGGCATCAGCCTTCCAGCCGGAGCGGCCATTCTGGTTCTGGGTCATCGTGGTACCGGCAAGTCGAACCTTCTGGACACATTGCCCTTGTTGAATCCTGGAATCCATTGGCTGCGCGTCGCACCGGGCTCCGACCCCGTGACCTTTTGCAGGGAGCTGCACAGTCAAGCAAACGCAGGCTCGTTCGATTCCATGGGCATTGCCCTCATCGACGACATCGACCGGCTGGGAAGCGAGGCCGCGGGACTTGCAGCGGCTTTGCCGTCTTTGGGAGTCAGGGTGATTGCCACTGCAACCAGGAGCCAGGGCTTCCCCCAACCGGTTCCCTTGGTCAGTCAGGCACGGGACGAAGGGCGCGGCATTCTGCTTTCACCCCGGCACCCGGCGGACGGCGAGCTCTTCGGGGTCCGGGTGGAGCCCGAGCCAAATGTTCCTGGCCGGGCGGTGCTCATCCAGGATGGCGAGTCGCAGGTCTTCCAGATTCCCCTCGCGGAGTCACCGGGAGCGGAGGCCTGAACCCATCAAAGGGCGCCCGAAGAACCCGCGGGCCTCGAGGCGTAGGCAATGACCTTCTTCTCGAACAGGAAGACTATGGCTGCCAGTGCGGGCACGACCATGGCAAGACCGACGAGGGGCAGACCACTGGTCATGGTGGGAATCCCGATTGACAGGACGAACAGTTGGGTCACAAGCGCCGCAGCACGGGTCCAACGCTGCCCACGGAAAAGAAAGTGCCCCACCGCGAATAGCCCCGCTGCAAAGGCAAGGAGCAAGCCCAGCGTGAAAACAGCCCCCCAGAATGAAGCCACGGGTGCTCCGCTGACAAGCTGGAATGCATACAGACCGGCCGCGGCGAGCAGGGCCATGGCTTCAAGGAGGACGACAACCGAGATCACTTTGATCCCCAAGGGCCTGGGGCCAGGGGCGGCAACCCCGGCGGAACCATCCTTCTGCGGTGTTGCGTCGTCCTTGCGGAAAGGCTCGTTGGCGGGGTTCTCAGAGGGTATTGACACACTGGCACCCTACCGGACATAGTCAAATACCGGCGGCGGGACCGCCAGCCGATGTGATGCATCGCTCACGCTTTAGGGGCATTTCAGAGGCTTGTACCCCTTGTTTACATGGCGTTAACATGACACGCTTGATTCAGACGACCAAGGGGGCCCATTGGGTCCCCTTTTCCTATGAAGCCTCTCGTGAATATTTTCACAAATAGGCCCAGTTCTGACGAATGGAGTGACTGATCAGCATGGATTGGCGTAACCGCGCAGCCTGCCTCGACAAGGACCCCGAGCTTTTCTTCCCTGTGGGAAACACTGGACCGGCCCTTCTCCAGATCGAAGAAGCAAAGAGCGTGTGCCGCCGCTGTCCAGTCGTGGACACCTGCCTGCAGTGGGCACTTGAATCAGGCCAGGACGCCGGTGTCTGGGGCGGCATGAGCGAGGATGAACGGCGCGCCCTCAAGCGCCGCGCTGCCCGCGCCCGCCGCGCTTCCTAGGCCACGGGTTCCTGGCCCGGGTATCCCGGCCGCCTCGCAGGCCAGGCGAATGAACAAACGAAAATGACGTGGGGCGGCCCGGGCCCCATGGTGGGGGCCCCCCCCCCCCCGTGCCCCCCCCCCCCCGGGGGGGGCGGCCACCGGGGGGGTTAACACCCCCAACCCCCCCCCGGCCCCGGGCCCCG
>NZ_JBFPFO010000004.1:0-384108 GCF_047977865.1 Curtobacterium sp. LFS079 | reverse complement strand
GCCGTGGTCCCGGCATAGGCGCTGGACCCTGTTCTCACCCGCGCTGATGCCCTTCTCCGGGAGTTCGTCGGCGATGAAACGGTACCCGAATGCCGGGTCGTCGGCGTGGATGTCTAGGGCGGCGTTGACCAGATGGGCATCGACCCAGTCCCGTTCCGTCACAGGACTGGCCCTCCACCGGTAATAGCCTCGCTTGCTGAAACCCAACACCCTGCAGGTCACCGCCACGGGAACACCGTCAGCGGCAAGATCCGTAACCAACGGGTAGGTCATTTTGGGTTGATGTCCCTGGCCAGATAGGCAGCAGCCCGACGCAGAATCTCATTCTCCTGCTCCAACAAGCGGTTCCGCTTCTTCAGCTCCCGCACCTCGGCCGACTCCGCTGCCGCCGGGCCTGCCCCGGATTCCTTACGCTCGGCAATGGCAATCCAGCGCTTCAGCGTCGTGACCGACAGCCCGAAATCCTTCGCGATCTGCGCCAGCGGCGCCTCGCCCTTGCGGGCCACATCAATAACATCCTGGCGGAACTCCGCCCCATAAGCCGTGGGCATGGTCAACATCCTTCCACGAGCACCAGCTCGCTAGGTTAAGGAGTCAACAAAACCGGGGGCAGTCCCCTGCTTGGTCTGAGCAATATGATTGCGCCCTGTGTCAGCAGCCTTGGGTGACTGCGGTGTTGTCCCTCTGCGGGCGCCGTCCGGGTGGTGGCGAAATGGCGGTAGCGGAGGGCTCATGCGAGGGTGAATCGAGTGCCGAGTAGCCGGGCTTCCCCAAAGGTCGTTCATCCCTGGTGAAAGCAACTGATGTAATGACGGGCTGATGAGTTCCCCCGTTTGCGCGGTGAGGGCGTGCAGCGATAGCCGGACAGCGCTCCCCCCGGGGTGCTGTCCGGCGCTTTGCTCGGTGGTCACCAGAGGACGCTTTGCGGCGTAACGGGTTAGACCGAAGACATAGATGGCCTGCGCACTTCAGCTTGTTCGTCGGCGAGGGGGCTACGTGCTGTCTCCGCGCTCATCAGCAAGCCCATCAGGGAGAGTACGCCGATGCCCATCAGGAAGAACGCTGGCGAGCTTGGGTTTCCGGTGGTGGCGATCAGCCAGGTGCCGATAAGCGGTGCGACGCCGCCGAAGAGCATGGCGCCGACGTTGAACGGCAACGCGAATCCGAGGTAGCGCGAGCGGGTGCCGAACAGTTCGGTGAAGAAGGAAGGAAACACTGCATCGTTCATGGCGAAGAACATGAGCGAGACGATGAGGACCGCGGAGGCGAGGACCACGCCTCCGAAGGAAAGCAGGGTCATGATCGGGTAGCTCAAGACGATGAAAGCGATGCTCGAGATCATCAGCGTGCGCTTACGACCGATCCGGTCGGACAGGCGCGCGGCAAGGGGAATGAAGATGATGTGCGCGACGAGGCCAATCGTGACAACCAGTGTTGCGGTCGCCTCGCTCATCCCCGCCTCCTCTATGAGGAACGACGGCGTGTAGCTGAGCAGGAGGTAATAGGCGCCGGCGTTCAATGACATGACGAGCAGTGCCTTGACCATGGAAGGGAGGCTCTTGCGCGTCTCGGACCAGCGGCTGGCTGCCAGGCGCTTATCAAGCGTGAGCTCTCGTTGCTTCTTTTCGAGTTCCAGCACTCGTCGGAACTGGGGGGTGTCTTCAAGGCGCAGTCGGAGCCAGAGGCCAACGATTCCGAGCGGTCCTGCGATCAGGAACGGAATTCTCCAGCCCCATTCCTGCATGAATTCAGGTGAGGTGCCGGCGTATAGGACCGTGGCCATGAGTGAGGCTGCCAGGAAGCCGGCGGCTGCTGCGATGGGTACAACACTGGTGAGCAGTCCGCGCTTGGCTGCGGGAGCGTATTCGGCGACGAAAGTCCCTGCTCCGGCGTATTCCCCGGAGGCTGAGAAGCTCTGCGTGACGCGAAGCAGGAGGAGCAGGATCGGTGCTGCGAGGCCGATGGTCGCGTAGTTCGGTATGAATCCGATCAGGAAGGTTGCTCCGGACATGAGGATGATGGTGGTGGCCAGGATGCTCTTGCGGCCGATTTTGTCGCCCAGGCTTCCCCAGACTAAGGCGCCGAGCGGTCGGACAAGGAACGATAGCGCGAAGACTGCGAAGGTACTCATTAGGGCAACGGCGCGGTCTTCCGGGGGAAAGAACACCATGGCGATGGTGGTTGCGAGATAGCTGTAGCTGGCGTAATCGAAGTACTCCAGCAAGGTGCCGAGCCCGCTGGCTATGATGACTCGGCGGAGCACGGACCGGGGGACGGAATCGGTGGTGGCAACGGTTGTGGGCATGTTGGCGTTCCTCGTGTGAGTACCGGATCTTTGCGGTGGGGTCCGCAGGATGTGACGACCATCATGGCAGCGAAGCAACCACTCGGATATGGCCCAAGCGGCGAACTTCGACTGTTAGTTATGGACTTGCGGGTGATGTGTCTGTGCCATCGCGGAAGCCTCGTGCTTTGAAGGCCAGCCAGAGTTCGGTCTGGGCATCGATGCCGTCCAGGTCGTGCCCCGTGATTTGGACGATCCGTTGCATCCGGTTCCGTACAGTGTGGCGGTGGACTCCCATTCGTTCGGCTGTCGCCTCGATGGATCGGCGTTCGAGAAGCCAGGTGTGCAGTGTGCGGAGGAGGGCTTCGCCTCCTCGGGAGTTCTCGATGGGGGCCAGGGCAGCGCTGGAGAAGGCTTCCAGGTAGTCGGATGGGGCGGCATTGATCAGGAACTCGTGCGAGGCTCCGTCGATGTACTCGATGGGCGTGCCGGCCCGTCGGCTTGTCTCAAGGGCCAGGGTTGCCTGCCTGATGCTGCGGGCGGAGTGCTCGGGCGCGCCGCGGGTGCCGATCCCCGTTGGGACGTCAAGACCGTAGTCGGCCAGGGCTTGGCGGGGGTCCACGGTTGCCAGGCATTCGACGATACGGTGGCGGTGCCGGATGAAGGGGGCGGCGAGGACCACCGCGAGGTCGTCGATGAGCACTTCGGCGTGTGTCTCGTTGCGGGCTTCGATGGCCACGCCGCGCAGTGGACCTCCCTCGATGCCGAGGCTCCTGAGGAACGTCCGTGCACTGCCGGGTTCCGTGAGCGTCAAAATTCGGGCAAACCGCTCGGCGCGTTTCCGGCGCGCTGACTCGTCGAGGAACCAGAGGCGTTCGAATTCCAGGGCCAGCAGCGAACGCAGCGCTGGGGCGGCGAGCTCAGCGGTTTCTTGGCCGGTGGGGATGCGGACACAGTATCCGCGGACGGTGTCGTTGCCGGCAAAGGGGTGAATTTCGACCGTCTGCCAGGCCTGCGCGGATGCGATGTCGGGCTCTGCCTCCAGGGTGGTGGCGGACAGGTTGAAATGCTCTCCGAGGCGGGGTGCTTCGTGGCTGGCGAGGCGTTTGCCCAGCGGAGCGAGCAGGCTCGATGGGAAGGCCGAGCTTCGGGCCATGACACGTCCGAGCCGGTCGAACACAGCTACAGGTTCCTGGGTTCGTTGCTGCCAGCCGTCAAGCAGGTCCCCGAAAGATCCTCCGCGTGCCACGATTGCAGTGATCTCCATCTGCAGTTCGAGGGGTCGTCTGTACGCGTCCCTTTGTGACTCTGAATGCAGGCCTGTGACCGCATGTGCGATCCGTCCGATCTCTGCATAGTCGGCGGTCAGCAGCGGCAGATCATTTTCGCTGGCCAATCGAAGCAATTCCGCCGGAAGTGTCTCGAATGCTGCCCCGCTGCCGAGGCCGATGATGAGCCCCGCGGCGCCAGCGGCCTTGGCCCCCTCGAGGAAAAGCTTCCACGCCGTCCAATCTTCTCCAAGGTGCCGTCCACTGGTGAACACCAATTCCCCGCCGTGCAGTTCTGGAATCGGGCCCCGCCGCTCGATTGCCAGTGGAATGCCAACTGCTCTTTCGACGCCGGTGCCTCCGTGCGCCATCCTCAGCCCAAGCTCCTTGGCCATAGCCAGCTTGGTGACCGTGAACGTCCCTTTATCAAGTGCCATAGCCCCATACTAATAACGAAGGTGTGCCCAAACTGTACGCCATGGCCACTATCTACTCTTCGGAGTGTACGACCAGGCGATGGGCTTGTCAGGATGGGGTCGTTAGTCTGATTCGCAGCAGGCCGCGACCAGCGTGCCGAAGACCCACATGCGAATGGAGAAAACCATGATTGGCCAGAATGAGTACTTTGAGGGACAAGTGCGCAGCCTTGAGTTCAAGAACGAGCAAGGCAACTTCACGGTCGGAGTAATGGAGCCCGGTGAGTGGAAGTTCGAGGCACCCGTCAAAGAGTGGATGCATCTCGTCCGAGGAACCTGGGACGTGCAGCAACCCGCGGGGCAAGGGGCGTGGACAACCTACAAGGAAGGCGAACGATTCGAGGTTCCAGGCGGCACGGACTTCACGGTCCGCGTGAAAGACACCGTCGCCTACCTCTGCCCCTACACCGGCGAGTTCCTCGGCCACTTGGACATGTAGCATCCTCAACTGCCTGAGAGCTGACTCACATGAGTAGGTCTTGGACTGACCTCAACAAAAGGAGCCTGGCGCCAAGCCGGGCTCCTTTTGGTGCGCCCGTGCGGGCCTTCACCTCTATGAGTGAGTGTCCTTTGTATCCGTAGCGTAGCTCGACGGCTCAGTGAGCAGTCTGCTCTGTCGTTCATCGCAATGGCCCCTTCCTCGGTCTGCACGTGAGTCGTCCAGGCGACACGACGCCAGCTCCCAGTTAACTGCAGAAAGAGCCACTCCGGCATGAGAGTTCGGTCGGCTGGCCGCTGAATCTGCAAAAAGTGTTCACGGATGAGCCCCTTCGGGGGCCTTTTTGTTTCCGGCGCGCCTCGCTTTCGTCGAGTGGTTGCTGGTTCTGTGATCTTGCTTCTTCATCGTGGGGTAGGGGGCGGTTCCACATGACTTCTGCCTGAGATGTGGTTGTGGTTTGTGGCTGGAGGCCGATGGAGCCTGCATCAGGGGCTAGTTGTTCTTGGGCTGGAAGATCAGGTTCGGCGTCGTTCTGTTAGCGGAGCCAACGCCGCGTTGAAGGGGCGGAGTGCAACTTGGGGTACAGGCAGCGGTCCAAAATTTCACGAGGAAGCAAGCGACGTAGGAGCGCCGAGCGAATTTTTGGATTGTGGCTGGCGCGTAGCGCCCTGGCTGCGCAGAGGACCCGCCCGGCGACAATGAAACGGCAGAACGCGAGGCAGCGTGGACCCCATGCACTCGCAGGGGCGCCACATAGCTTCCTATCGATTTCGTTGCCGCGTACTGTGTCGGTGGCCGCGCGTGGCCGTCCTCCTGAGTTGCCCTGAACACCGGGAGTAAAGTGTGGCTTGTGAGTGTCCAGGCTCTACAGGGGCTCGTTCAGCTTCCGGTCGCGAAGGCCGCCGCTTTGCCGGGTGCGGAGGTTCTTTCGCTCCTTGGTTCGCGTCCGGGCGGCCTCAGTGAGGTTGAGGCTGCCCGGCGTCTGGCGCTGGGGGCCAACGTCCTGGAAGCGCGGCGCGTTAGCTGGATGCATATCCTGCTTCGCCAGTTAGCAAGCCCGTTGCAGGCGCTGCTGCTCGCTGCGGCGGTGATGTCCCTGGCGACTGGTGACCGCTTCAACGCGACGATCATCTTGGCGATCCTTCTCGGTAGCGCCTTGCTGGGCTTCTCGAACGAGTACCGGGCCGAGCGCACGGCTGCTGACCTGCATGAGGGGATCAGCCACTCGATCGTCGTGTTGCGGGATGGGTCCGAGCGCGCCGTTCCGGTCCGGGAATTGGTGCCGGGGGATGTCATTCGCCTCGGACTGGGCAACATCGTTCCTGCGGACGCGCGCATCCTCGAGGCCGCAGACCTCGAAACGGACGAGGGCGTGCTCACGGGCGAATCAGCCGCGGTGGAAAAGGCCACCAGCGCCGTAGCCGAGGGTGCCGAGCTCGCTGAGCTTTCGGATTGCCTGCTCATGGGAACGGTCGTCCATGCGGGTTCCGCCCGCTGCGTCATAACCGCGACCGGCCATGCCACCGAGTTCGGGAAGATCGCAGCAGGACTGGCCCATAGGCCGCCCGAAACCGCCTTCCAGCGGGGACTCAGGGAGTTCTCCTTCATGCTCCTATGGGTTGGCATCGCCCTCACGGCCGGCATCCTCGTCATCAATCTAGTGCTCGCACGGCCCCTCTTCGATTCGATCCTGTTCTCCCTCGCGATCGCGGTAGGGATCACCCCGCAGCTGTTGCCCGCCGTCGTGAGCACCAGCCTGGCCGCGGGATCGCACCTCTTGGCGCGGGACGGTGTGCTCGTCAAGCGGCTTCTGGCGATCGAGGATCTGGGCAACCTCGATGTCCTTGTGACGGACAAGACCGGCACGCTCACCGACGGCCGCATTGGCTTCGAAGAAGCCGTGCCGGTCGGGGCTCGCACCGTGGACGCTCTCGCAGAGCTGGCCGTCTTGTGCTGCGAGACCGACCCCTGCGAGCCTGGGGCGTCGAGTCTTGGGCAGAACGCGGTGGACGAGGCGTTGTGGGAGGCCTTCCCCGAATTGCCCAAGCGGCTGGCTGGGCACCGCAGGCTTTCCCTGCGGCCCTTCGACCACGAGACGCGAACGATGGAAACGGTCATCGAAGGCCCCGGCGGGGCCCTGCGCATACTCAAGGGAGCCCCGGAAGCTGTGCTCGAGCGCTGCGCCGGAGTAGACGATGCCGCCCGCACGCAGCTTGACGGGCTGTTCCGGCGCGGTGCGCGCGTGATCGCCGTTGCGAGCGGACCCACCCACAACAGCGGTCCGGACCGCCATCGCGAAAGCATCTACTCCGGAGGCGATCCGGAAAGGGCATTTGCTCTCGAGGGGTTCCTTAGCTTCATCGACAGACCAAAGCCCGACGCGCGCGACTCCCTTGACCGGCTCGCCGCGCTGGGAGTCGAAGTCAAGATCGCCACAGGGGACAACGCCCTTGTCGCCGAGCACGTGATCTCTATCCTGGGCATGGCGGACGGGCCCGTTCTCACCGGTGCCCGGATCGCAGCCATGGACGACGACGAGCTCACCGTTGCGGCGACCGGCGCCCGCGCCTTCGCGCGCGTCTCGCCCGAGCAAAAGGCCCGCATCGTCAGCCTCCTGCGGCGCGCCCACGCCGTCGGCTTCCTCGGCGACGGCGTCAACGACGCCCTCGCCCTTAACCAGGCCGACGTCGGTATCTCCGTGGACAGCGCGGCTGATGTCGCGAAGGACGCCGCGGACGTCATCCTGCTCGAGAAGAACCTCGGGGTGCTCGCGGAAGGGGTCGTGGGCGGGCGGCGGGTCTTCGCCAATACCATCAAGTACTTGCTCATGGGCACGAGCAGCAACTTCGGCAACATGTTCTCCGCGGCGGTGGCCACTGCCTTCCTGCCTTTCCTGCCGATGCTCCCGGGCCAGATCCTGTTGAACAACCTGCTGTACGACGCGAGCCAGCTCGCGATTCCCACCGACAGAGTCGACCAGGAACAGCTCCGGCGGCCTGCGCACTGGGACCTCGGCGAGATCCGGCACTTCATGGTGGTCTTCGGGCCGATCTCCTCTTTGTTCGACTTCGCCACGTTCGGGCTCATGCTGTGGGTATTCAGCGCCGCCCCACAGGAGTTCCGCGCGGGATGGTTCGTGGAGTCCCTCGCGACGCAGACGCTCATCGTCTTCGCGATCCGGACCAGACAGATCCCGTTCGTCCGGAGCCGGGCCTCGGCAGCCCTGACCATCAGCGTCATGGTCGTCGTCACCGCGGGAGCGGTCATCCCCTACACGGCTTTCGGCGCTCTCATGGGGTTCTTCATGTTGCCGGCACCGTTCTTCCTCGCTCTCGTAGGGATGGTCGTCCTATACCTCGTGCTTGTCGAGACCGCGAAGCACTTCTATTACCGCGCCGCAGACCGTCGGGCCGCCCGCGAGCGGGCCGTTCCTGCCGTGGTCACCGCGCGCGTCCAGCATGCTTCGCACGTGCGCGTCCATCGGCGCGCCGTACCCTTCCTCGCGCACACGGGCAGGGCGCAGATCCGCCGCCGACCAGTCGCCCACCGCGGGGCCTGACAACAGGATCACAAAAGAACTGCCCCTGACGGGTCTGCGCACCGTTCGTCAGCGGGCCGGAAGCTGCGGTGGGGGCCTCTTGAACTCATGCCAGTCGCGCGTGGTGTGCCCGGCATGCCGAGGGCCGCGGACGAGCCACGGCCAACGGTGAACGTCAAGCCCGGTCGCAGCCCAGCCGTCCAGAACCCGGGTGAGTTGTACGTCGTAGGCAATGACCTTCGTGGCGCCGGAAATGTCGGTCAGGCGCCCGCCTAGGACATCCTGGGCAAGGAGCAGTTCGCCTTGACGCCGGTTGAACTCGGTGAACTCGAACGTCTCGCCGCTGAGCGCGATTCGTCCAGGTTCAAGGGCATCCACATCCTCCGCAGGAAGGAATACCCGAATATCTCCGACAGCGACGATCAGCCCGGTGACAAGCGGGTAGTCCTTCCCCCGGAGACCGACGACGAGATCCGCCAGGGAACCCAAACGGTGCCCACCGGAGTCCGTCACAGGGCGATTCAGGATCATGGACAACGACAGCGCCTGAACCGGGGTGTTCATCGGGTGCCTTTCCGTTGCATACGGTCCTCTGTCGTGACAATACGCCACGAAGAAAGTCTTTGGGCAGACCCCTGTACCACCCCTCGAGCGTCTGAGTGGCTAGAGTTCCTTCCTGCTGAACATACGACAGGCAAGGACAACAGCCAGGCTGGCCAAGGCAAGCGAGGTCAATGACGCCCAGAATGGCGAGATGCCGTTTTGGCCTGTGGCCATGCTCGCCGCGATGGACGGCAGCCCGGCTGGTGAATAGTCTGCAAGCGGCTTCCATATGGCACCAATAGCCAGCAAGGCGTACACGCCGATCCCGGCACCCGCAGATCCTGCCGCCGACGGGAGCATGACTGAAAAGAGGGTCATCAAGGACATCATCAGCAGCCCGAAAATCAGCAGGAGTAGCGCCGGAATCCATAGTTCCCTGGCCGGCGCCTGTCCAAAAATCAGCTGGGTCTCCAACCAGGTGATTGCGGAGCCGAGAGCGAATATCAGCGTGATGAAGATGCCGTGGACTACCGCCTTGGCTGCCACGAAAGCCGGACGGGCAACCGGCTTGGACAGGATAAAGGCGGCCGTTCCGCCACGGATCTCGGCGGACACCACACCGCCATAAATGATGATCAGGGCAAACAGGACGATCTGTGACAAGTTCTTGATCCACTGCCCGTAAGAGTCGGCATACGTGGCTGGCGGCGGCCGGAGCGTTCCGGGTTCGCCGCCTGCCAGGGAGCCAAGGAGCTCCGGTGTGATGCGGGCCAGAGGCGGTCCGATGATGGCGAAAAGCAGCACGATCGTTGGCAACACCCAAATACGCCAGGTCCGAACGATCTCAAGGGCCTCTCTCCGGGCCAGCACCGAGAAGCCAGCCACGCCTAGTCAGCTCCAATCAGCTCGAAGAATACTTCCTCGAAGTCCAGCTCGGCGGTTTCCAAGCGAACCAGACCGAGGGCGAGGAAATGCCTGCCGTATCCGTCGCCGCATACACGTCGAAGGGGGCCGCGCCCCAGGCCGCTTCGATCTCCGCGGCGGCCGACGGCGCAAGCACTTCGGAAGCGGAGATCACCGCGCGTGGCCGGATGGCCAGCCTGCCAGCGGTTTGCTCTGCGGCCAAGGGGCGCAAGGCGGAGGCGTAGCCGACCAGCAGGCGCGGCTGGAATCCGTTGAGGGCTGCCACCGTCTCAGCGCGGGGTGCGGCCGCGTCAAGCCTGGGCGTGGGAATGATGGCGGAGCGTAAGGTTGCGCCGACGACGGCCGACTGGTGGGTGGGCAGGCGGGAACTGACGATGGCGACCTTCAGGGGACGGGTCAGTCCGGCGGGGATTTCCGCCCAGTCGTTGGCGCGGGCGTAGGAGGCGAGCACGGTGGCCCACTCACTGCGGTCCCAGGCGAAGACGCCGCGCCGTCCCGTGGTCCCGGCGGTCTGGGCCGCCCACCAGCGGCCGCGCCAAGGCCGACCGGGGTCGCCGTCGTTTACGAGCAGTTTGCCGAGGTGTGCTTCGCGACCTGGTACTTGTCCGGGTTGATGCTGCCCTGCACCACGGTTTCGCCCAGTCCCCAGGCGGCGCTGATGACCACCGTACGCGGGAATCCGCTATCGGTGTCGATCGAGAACATGACCCCTGAGGCGCCGAGGTCCGAACGGACCATTCGCTGAATGCCGATGGACAGGGCGATGTCGAGGTGGTCGAAACCCTTCAGCTCACGGTAGGTGATGGCCCGGTCGGTGAAGAGCGAGGCATAGCAGCGGTGGCAGGCTTCCAGCAGTCCCGTTTCGCCGGAGACGTTCAGGAAGGTCTCCTGTTGTCCGGCGAAGCTCGCGTCCGGGAGGTCTTCGGCCGTTGCACTGCTGCGGACCGCCACCGGGACCTGGTCCTTCCCGGCGCGCTCGGAAAGTGAGCGGTAATGGTTCCCGAGCGATTCGGCGACATCCGCAGGGAAGCTGCCGGCGAGAAACAATTCACGGATGGCCTTGCCGGTGGCACGGAGCGAAGCCCGGCCGCTGCGGTATTCGGCGATCCGTTTGGCCATGGGCGCCGTAATGCCGTTGGACTCCACGAAGGCCCTGTAGGCAAACGCCGTGGTGGCGAAGCCCTCCGGAACGCGCACGCCGTGGGGTGCCAGGGCACGGGTCAACTCACCGAGTGAGGCGTTCTTCCCGCCGACTTCGGCGACGTCAGCCATGCCGAGTTCCTCGAACCAAGCGATATTTCGTTGTGCCATGTGTGTTCCTCCCGGTCCGCTTCACGTTGCGGTGTAGTTGGGGCGCTTCGCGATGGCTTGTTCCCAGACTGGGCCCTCCAGCGGGGCGGCAACAGGGCCGAAAGTCATTGCGTCGATGGCTCCGAATTTTCCTCGAACGCCCCGAAGGCAGGGGGACGCATGGCGGGTGCACTTCATGCTCCCCTTGAAGTCATCACTTGCGTCGGGATGTCGGACTTCTACCTTGCTTCACGCCTCGAATCCGGAATCGAACGGTTCACCGAACAACTGCAGGAGACAGCTGAACGCCTGGCCGGCGAAGCCGTGGAAAGGGCATTCGGCCAAAACAGGCCCGACAATCTCACCGTGAGTGAGAAGTTCGGCGCTCCGGCCAAGGTTTTGATCGACCAAAGCCGGCACGCCCGGCTTCTGGTCGTGGGTAGACGGGGTGGCGGGTTCTTTGCCCAACCGATCGGATCTGTCAGCCGTGCCTGCGCGGCCCACGCCCATTGCCCGGTGTTGGTGGTGGACCAGGAGTTCCAAGGGCAGTAAGCGGAAGCGGTTATTCCAGACCGGCCCTGCTCGCCTCGTCGAGGGAAGACCGCCACTTCATGTGTTCGGTGACGGTGAAGCGCCGGCCCGTGACCGATTCCGGGACAATGCGGAAGAGCTCTTCCTTGTCCACGCCTTGCCAAGGGAAGAGAGCGAGGGCCGGCTCGTTGGCGTCCATCCTCGTCGCATTTCCTTTGACTACTACGCTCCATGCGATGCCGAATTCGGCACTGACGGCGTCTGCTTCCAGCACTACCGTGGGCGTGATGTCCATGGCTTCGGTCTTGGTTCCGCTTCCGGTCTGGAAGACCACACTTGAGTCGTCTTCGACCTTGAAGTTCACGGGGAAGATTTCGGGCCGGCCGTCGAGCACCACGCCGAGCCGTCCGATACCCGTTTGGCGAAGGAGTTTCCAGCATTCCTCTGAATCGAGAATCTCTGGCTCTGGGATCATGTTCTTCTCTGTCATGAGGTGATCCTAGAGTCGGGGTGAGAGCCGACAGGGCATAAAGTCCCTGGGATCGGAACCGTCGAACGCGGTCCGCCGCCTTGTGGGACCTGTGGCCCTGTTGCCGAGGTGGCATGGGGCATAGGCTCTGCACCATGAATAGTTCTGAAGCCGGATCACCCGCGGCTCGCAGTTCGGAAAGCCATGAGCTTGATGCCCACGAGTGCTGGAAGTACATAGGGACAACCTCGCTTGGCAGGCTGGCGGTGGTCGTCGATGGCCGTCCGGAGATCTTCCCGGTGAACTACGTGCCGGATGAAGGATCGGTGGTCTTCCGCACCGGGCAGGGAACGAAGCTGGGAGCCACCACAGCAGGGCAGCCGCTCGCGCTGGAAATAGACGGAATGAACCGTTACGGCACCATCGCCTGGAGCGTTGTCCTTAAGGGACTGCCGGAAGAAATCCGGGACGCCCGCGACTTGCCGGTCGAGATCCCGGCCCCGTGGGAAGGCGGCGAGAAGGAACACGTGATCAGGATCGTGCCGACGCAGCTCAGCGGCCGGAGGTTTGTGATCGCGGACCCGGAACATTGGTGGCCCCCGGTCGAGAGAGGATCCGGAACCTCATAGTCAGCGGTTCCGGTTACTGAGGATCTCAAGCCTGCTTTGGTACTCTGCAGCGTCGATTTCACCTTTCGCAAAACGCTCGGCGAGAAGGTCCTCGGCGCTTCGGGGAGGGACCGGAGGCATTGCCGGCGGCGCGGCGTAGCCGTGCGGTGGGAAGCCGGGAAGGCCCGGAGTCGCCCCCGGAGTCCTCAGGGACCGGGCAAGCAGCACGATGCCCGTGATCACAGCACCCCAGAGCAGGACCATGCTGATGCTCATGATCAAGTATCCCCAGACGCCCATCTGACCGTTCCAGTACATCATCTTGCTTGCCTCCGCTTCTTGATTGGTGATTCCGGATTGGGTGAATCGGGTCCTGCCGCGGGGCGGCCGGCCCGGCGGCAGTGTGGTGTACGCTCATTCCTCCCCGTGGGGGGTGACCGTCCCGGCCGTGTCTCCGCCGTCGATGACGAACTCGGCTCCGGTGACGAAGGAGGATTCGTTCGAAGCCAGGTAGAGCACAAGCCCGGCCACTTCGCCCGGATGGCCTTCGCGGCTAAGTGCCACATGGCTCATGTCCATCGCCATACCCTCGGTCATGGGCGTGGTGATGACACCGGGATGGACCGAGTTGACCCGGATGCCGTAGTGCCCCAGGTCGAGGGCGGCGCTCTTGGTGAGCCCGCGCACGCCGAATTTCGACGCCGTGTACCCGGGAATCTGCTCATAGCCGCGGATCCCCGCGATCGAGGAAATGTTGATGATGGACCCGCCCTTTGCGTCCTTCAGGGCCGGGATGGCGGCCTTGATGCCGTTGAAGGTACCGGTCAGGTTGACCGCGATGACCGAATTCCACTGCTCGAGGGTGTAGTCCTCGATCGAGGCGAAATTCACGATGCCGGCGTTGTTCACGAGGACGTTCAACCCGCCGAAGGTATCCACCGCGGCCTTGACCGCAGCCTCCCAGTCCTCCGGACTTGTCACGTCCAGATGGACGTAAAGGGCGCCCTCGCCCAGACGCGCGGCTGTTTCCTTGCCCTCATCATCCAAGACGTCGGCGATGACGACCTTTGCACCTTCACCGTGGAGCCGGGTTGCCACCGCGGCTCCAATGCCGCGCGCCCCGCCGGTGACTAAGGCTGTCTTATCGATGACGCGTTCCATGGTTTCTTCCTTCTCATGGGGATGTTCCGTCTGCCCCGGCCATGCGCAACGCGCAGAGCCGTTGGCTTGTAATCCCAGACTGGACCGGTTCAAGAGGCGCCGACAGGGCCGAAAGTCACCGGCTTTCAAGGCACTCCAGCTTGGGTCTTTAGCCTCTGAACGCCCGTGCCCGGGCCTTGTAGCGTGAGGGGATGAGGTCCTTTCCAGGCGACCGGACCGTTCGCGGGACCTTGACTCTGCTCAGGCGTTATCCGGCGGTTGCCGCTACCTTGGGTGCCGGCGCGATCGTTGCCGTGCTCTTTGCCGCGGGGCAGCCGGCCGCTGCGGCTTGGCTCGCCAGCGCCTTTTCCCTGGCCGCGGCGGTCGTGCGGTCCATCGCGATGGTCCGGCAGTTTGTGCATGGCCGTTGGGGCATCGATCTCCTGGCAGTTGCGGCGATCGTCAGCACCGTGCTGGTCGGGGAGTACATTGCCTCCCTGATCATCGTCCTGATGCTCTCCGGCGGCATCGCACTTGAAGACTTTGCCCAGGGTCGCGCTGCGCGGGAGCTGACGGCCCTGATGGACCGCGCGCCGCGGACAGCTCACCGGGAACTGCCCGGCCCTGCCCTGATGGATGTGCCGGTCGGTGAGGTTGCGCCGGACGATGTGCTCCTGGTCAAACCTTCCGAAGTCATTCCGGTCGATGGCGAGTTGCTCAGTACGGCCGGGGTCTTCGACGAGTCGATGTTGACCGGTGAGAGCCTGCCGGTCGAGCACCTGGCCGGTGACCGGATCCTCAGCGGTTCCGTTAACGGTGACCAGGCGGTCCGCATCAGGGCAGGCGCGACGGCGGCGGATTCCCAATACAGCCGGATCGTTGCTTTGGTGCGTGAAGCATCCGCCAGCCGGGCTCCGGTGGTGAGGCTCGCGGACCGCTATGCCGTTCCGTTCACCGCTGGTTCGTTCGTGCTGGCCGGACTCGCCTGGTATCTCAGCGGTGATCCGGACCGGTTCGCCCAGGTCCTGGTCCTCGCCACGCCGTGCCCGCTGTTGATCGCCGCTCCGGTGGCCTTTCTGGCCGGGATGAGCCGGGCCGCGGCCGCAGGCATCATCGTCAAGACCGGCGGGACCCTGGAGACACTCGCCAATGTGCGGTCCGCCGTCTTTGACAAGACCGGAACCCTGACCGCGGGGCGGCCGACCCTGCACGGTGTGATGGTGGCCGTGGATGCCCCGGACATGAGCGGGGACAGACTGCTGCAGTTGGCTGCCTCCGCGGAGCAATACTCCAGCCACGTACTCGCCAAGTCCGTCATCGAGGCCGCCCGCGCACGGAACATCCCGCTCCTTGCGGCCAGCGATGCCTCGGAGCACGCCACCGAAGGTGTCGCGGCCCGCTGCGGCGGGCAGTCCGTCGTCGTCGGCAAGCCCGGCTTTGTCCGCTCGGTAACGACAGGTTTCGACCCTCCGCAGCTGGCGGCCGGGCAGTTGGGGATACACGTGGGCGTGGACGGCAGGTATGCCGGCTCGCTGGTGATGTCCGATCCGGTCCGGAGCGAGGCCGTAGAGACCCTGGCAATGCTGCGCCGGCTGGGCGTGCGGCACACGGTGATGCTCACCGGCGATGTGTCCTCCACCGCCCGGCACGTTGCAGCTGAGCTTGGGATCACGAGTCTCCACGCGGACTGCCTGCCCGCGGAAAAGGTCGAAGCTGTCGCGGCGCTGTCCCTGCGGCCGGTCATGATGGTGGGGGACGGCGTCAACGACGCTCCCGTGCTGGCGGCCGCCGACGTCGGTATCGCCATGGGTGCCAAAGGCTCTACCGCTGCCAGCGAGTCCGCCGACGTGGTCATCATGCTCGACGATCTCGCGCGCTGCGCCCTCGCCGTCGGGATCGGCAAACGGACCCTCAGCATTGCCAAGCAGAGCATTTTCGCGGGCATGTTGGTGTCCGTCGTCCTGATGTGCATCGCGGCCTACGGAGGAATTCCCGTGGTAGCTGGGGCCTTGCTGCAGGAGTTTGTGGACCTGGCAACTATCCTTAACGCCCTGCGGGCCTTGCGGGCCCGCGCCCCGGAGGCGGGCCTTTCGGCCCTGTCGCCCGGGAGGTTCCTCACACAATCTGGGAAGGGGCAGGCCCGTCATGGTCGCCAATGGGCCTCCGTATCAGGGAGGGCACATGCGCGCATGGTGGGTGGAGGATCCGGGAACGATCGCGAGCCACCCGCTCAGGGGCGGTGAGCGGCCGGATCCCGTCGCCGGGCCCGGCCAGATCCTGCTGAAGGTCCTGGTGTGCGGGGTGTGCCGGACCGACCTGCATCTGGCCGAGGGAGACCTTCCGCCGAAATCCCGCTCCGTCATCCCTGGCCATGAGGTGGTGGGCGTGGTGGCAGGGCTGGGCGAGGGCTGCAAGAGGTTCAGGCCGGGAGACCGGGTGGGGGCGGCCTGGCTCGGCGGAACATGCGGCAGTTGCCGCTTCTGCGCTTCCGGCAGGGAAAACCTGTGCCTCACGCCGCGGTTCAACGGGTGGGACGCGGACGGCGGATACGCCGAGCTAATGGTGGTCGACGAGGATTTCGCGTACGCCATTCCGGAGGCCTTCTCCGACGAACAGGCCGCCCCGCTGCTGTGCGCCGGGATCATCGGATACCGGGCACTTCGCCGGACCGCCTTGCCGGAAGGCGGCAGGCTGGGAATCTACGGTTTTGGCGGCTCGGCACACTTGGCGGCGCAGATCGCCCTGTACGAAGGTGCCGAAGTCTACGTGATGACGCGCTCCGAGGAGGCCCGACGCCTGGCATTGGACTTGGGGCGGTGTTCGCGGGCGATGCCCGGGAACAACCGCCCAAGCCGCTGGATGCCGCGATCCTGTTCGCTCCCGCCGGCGAACTCGTTCCCGTGGCGCTGCGCGCGTTGGACCGCGGCGGAACGCTGGCCATCGCCGGAATCCACCTGACGGACATACCGCCGCTGCACTACGCCGAGGACCTCTTCCAGGAACGCCGGCTCACCAGCGTCACAGCGAACACCCGGCAGGACGGCTGCGAATTCATGGACATCGCCGCCCGGATCCCCTTGCGGCCGACCACCACGGTCTACCCTTTGGCCGAAGCGAGCCGGGCGTTGCAGGACCTGTCCCGGGACAGGATCACCGGCGCCGCGGTCCTGCGGGTGGCCCGTTCTGAGGAACCCTGACCATGGCGGGCGCCGCACCGACATCCCAGGCTTCGGGTGGCCTGACCTCGGAGGAAGCGGGAAGGCTCCTGAAAGTCCACGGACCAAACGTGCTTCCGGACACTGCGCGGATCCCCGCCTGGCAGCGGCTGCTGGCGGAGTTCGTGCATTTCTTCGCGTTGCTGCTCTGGGCTGCCGCAGGCATGGCCTTCGTCGCCGCGCTTCCGCAGCTGGCCATCGCCATCATCGCGGTGGTGATCATCAATGGAATCTTCGCGTACATCCAGGAAGAGCGTGCAGAGCACGCTGCGGCGAAACTGTGGGCGCTGTTGCCGGCGCAGGCACTGGTCCGGCGCGACGGCCGGCCGGTCAGCGTGCCCGCCAGCGAACTGGCTCCAGGAGACGTAGTGCTCCTGGCGGCGGGCGACAGGATTCCGGCAAACCTCACGCTGGCTTCGGCGTCGGGCTGTTCTGTGGACGAATCGATGCTCACGGGCGAAAGTGAACGGTCCGGAAAGAGGCCGGCGGACCCGGCACAGGTGGAACGTTCGTGGTGAAGGGCGATGCCGAGGGCGTCGTCGCGGCCACGGGCAGTGACACCCGCCTGGTGCGGATCGCGGCGTTGGCCGCGAAGGTCAAGAGGAAGCCGAGTCCGGCTTTCGTCCTTGCATTGGCTTTGCCGTTCTTCCAGGAATTTCTTGCCCTGGAATGGCTGGCACCGTCGCTGCTGGCGGTTACCTTCACAGCGAGTGTCCTTGGAGTTACGGCCGTGGGGATCCTGGCCAAGGCCTCGGCCCGAAGCTCCGTGGACCGCACGACCGCAACTGCCGGGAAACCGACAGCAACCGCACGGAAGGGGACGCAACCGGGTTGATGTTCATCATGATCCGGAAATTCCCTCGTCCCGCGTCCCACCGCCCCGCATGCGGGAGAGCTTTTGTAGCTCATGGAGTATCTCAAGCTGTTGGCGGTTGACGGCCATCAACTGCTCGATCTCCTCCTTGGCACGGAGGTCGGTGTCGTAGTCGTGTTGGGCCATCGCTGCGGCTATCGCATCCTGGCGTTTGGCAGCTATCAGGAGGATGGCACCTTGCAGTCCCGCCAGCATGGAGAGGAACAGATTCAACAGGATGTAGGGATACGGGTCCCAGGCATGAGCTGCAAATGCGACGGAATTAACGAGTGCCCAAGCCGCCGTGATCAGGATGAAGATCCCCACGAATGGCCAGCTTCCCATCCCGTTCCGGATGACGTCGGCTGCGCGTTGGCCGAGGCTGAGGCCGGCTTTGTGCCGGCTGTGCCAGGTGCTTTGCTGCACCGGAGCATCGCTGGCGCCGGCTCGTTGTTCATTCATAGGGCAAGGGTAGGCTCCTCGCCCGATGCGCACCAAGAAGGGCGGGGGGATTCCGGTTCCGTGGGAGGCGGCCCCGGCTGTAACGGGTACGGCGGGTGTGAAGGGCATCATCTTGAGTCTTCCGACCCTATTGCCGGCAGGACTTCGGTTGAAAAATTGCACTATGGAATGGCGTCCGTCTACCGCACTCAATCAGGACGCCTGTCAAACGGGAGGTCAAGCGATGGAAACCGACGAGCGTCCAGGAACTGTGCTGTCCGATGAACAGTCGTGGGACGTACTTAAGCGATGCGGGTTTGGGCGGCTTGCGACTTGTGTTGCGGGCAGGCCGGACATCTACCCCATCAACTACCTCGCGCATGATGGCGTCCTCCTCATGCGGACGAACCCCGGGACCAAGCTTGCGAGCCTGACAGTGAATGAGCACGTGGCCTTTGAAGTCGACGAAGTCCTGGAGAACGAAGCCTGGAGTGTTGTGGTCGAGGGCACGGCAAGGATCGTGGAATCGCAGCGCGAGATCGAGAGAGCCGACAAGCTTCCGCTGGCACCGTGGATTCCGACCAGGAAGTACACCTACGTGGAAGTCGCCCCGAGCCGCATCCACGGCCGTCATTTCGAGCTTGGGGAAGAACCAGTACGGGGCTGACGGGCGGCCGCGTTCACGACCGTCCCGGCAGGGGACCTAATGCCATGCCGGGCGGGGAGGACTTGGCAGGCTGCCTGACCTGCGGTTCATCTAGAAAAGCACGCCCGACGTTGAGGAGGAAAGATGGGTGAAATCGTTGTCGGTGTGGATGGTTCCGAAGGATCTGTCGCTGCCCTTCGGGAAGCACAACGCCTTGGAGTGACTGAGCGTGGACGCCGAGCGTATTGTCGCCGCCTATGACGGCTCTCCCGAAGCCGCCGGCGCGGTCCGCTGGGCGGCTCGTCAGGCGGCCAATCGCCGGGCCAGACTTCAACTTGTCCACAGCTCAGTGTGGCCGGCTTTCACCCATGACCTTGGGCCTGTGCCTGGGATCGCGGACAGCGGCTTACGGCGCGCGGCCTTGGCGGTTTTCTGGAGCTGCTGGTGGGTTCCGTCAGCCTTGACCTGGCCACGACGGCCGAATGCCCGGTTGCCGTGATCAGGCCCGTAGAGCATCCGGGGGGTCCACTCGTTGTCGGGCTCGGCAACAAAGGCTGGGACCCGGTGGTTCGGTTTGCGTGCGCACTGGCCTCAGCGGACCACGCGCCGATGCGCCTCGTCCACGTCCGGGAAAAGCACGGAACCCGGGAAATGCATGGCTCGCAGGACCACGGCGCCGCCGGCGGGTACGACCAATCCGAGGCGGCTAAGGAACTGCTGGATGAGGCCGAACGGCTGGTCCGGGATCTCTCGCCGGATCGGGCCGTCGAAACCCGTCAAGCGGTCGGCTCGTCACGGGCCGGCGGCCTCCTGGAACTGAGCCGGGACGCCCGGCTGGTGGTCGTCGGTGGACGGGCCAAAGAGCACGGCCGCCAAGTCCTGGGCTCCACAGCACATGCCGTACTGCACCATGCCGCTTGTCCGGTCGTGATCGTGCGGGGCCCAGAGTTTTAATGCAGCGCCTGTCCGGCGCAAAGCCCGGATCACAGCTCGAACGTGCAACCCAGGACGTCACATGGGCAACGAACACCTGACTGTTGGCGAAGAACCCGCAAGGAATCCACAGCCGGAGCGCTACTTCGTGTCCTTGCCCCGGCGGACCCGGGTGATGATCGTGGGGCAGGGCAGCTGGGCGAGCACAGCGTGCGCGGTCGATCCGAGGAGGAGGCGCTTGAAGGCGCCCCTGCCCCTGCTGCCCAGCACCAGTAACTTGGTTCCGCGGGCCGCGTCCAGCAGCGCTTTCGCGGGTTCCCGGTCGGTGACGAGCACCTGCTTGACTGTCAGGTCGGGATACTCTTCGGCGAGGCCGGCGACAGTTTCGGCCAGGACTACCCGCTCCTCCTCGGCCACCAGCTCGGCAAAGTTTCCCTCGGGAATTCCGCGCTGGAACTGTGGTGGTGGCAGGTGGAAGGCATGAAGAACGGTCAACGGTTGTTGTCCTGTCCGGTCCGCTTCGGCGGCAGCGAATGCCACAGCCTGGGTTGATTCCTCGGACCCATCCGCGCCAACCAGGATCCCGTCGCCGTCGCCGCCGTTTTCGCCGACGACGGCGACCTGGCAGTGGGCCACGGCGGCGATCTGCAGCGCCCGGTCGGTCACCGGGCCTCCGGGCCAGGCATGGCCCGAGCCGATGACCACCATCTCGGCTGTTCTTGAATGCTTCCGCAGGATTGCGCCCGTGCTGCCGGAAGCTACAATGGTCCGCACCTTTACCGAGGGTTCGGTTTCTAATGCGATGGACTTGGCTTTGTGCAGTATTTCCGTTGCGTATTTCCGGAGTTCTTCGCCATAGACGAACGTGTCTGAAGTCCAGCGGTCATCAACCGCGTGGATAAGCAGTACGGGAAGTTTGAGGGCAGCCGCCCGGCGCGTGGCCCAGATCACCCCTGCCTGGCTGGACGCCGTGTCATTGACTCCGACAACAATCGGATTCTTCATTGTGCTCTCCTGTTCTATTCGGCCCGGCGCCTGCGCCCGGTTTCGGTGGATGTACCCGCTCATGGCATGCCGGCCTGGCTGCCGGGCCGAGGAGAGTTGCGGCGCAGAAATGGCGGCGCCACGATCCGTATGGTCGCCAGATAGGTTCCCGTCCCCATCAAGATGAACCCGAGAACCCCAAGCGGCAATGCCTGCACTGCCAGGGCAGCCCACAGAACCAGGGTGCCGACGACGGCTGTGAAGAGCCCGAGCCGGGCATGGGTCCGGTACATCGGACGAAGGGGCGCCGGGCCGAGCTTTGCGGCGAGCCTTGGGTAGTCCTGGCCGAGATCCCGGCCGATCTGTTCAAGCGTTGCCTTTTCGTATTCCGAGTGTGCCATCATTGGCTCCTTTGCCGTGGCGTGACGTGGATGAAATCAGCGCGGATCGTCCAGGAGGATCCCTTCGAGATATTCAGGGACCCTGGCGTTCCACCCGAGTTCGCGCTTGATGCGCACGCGCAGCGCGTCGGAGGCCTCCGGTTCGCCGTGGGTGATCTAAGTCATTCAGGATCCTTGTCCCGCCGGCCTCCAAGAAGAAGCGCGACCCCGTCACGGTATCGGTCGCGCCGAAGAACCGCAGTTGTACGGGTTTATCCTTCATGCTGTCACTTCCTCCGGTCGGCAAGTGTCCTGCCGGGCAGGACACCGGTGTGCCGTCAGTGGATCACGGGGCGGTCATCATGTGGTGATGCCGGTAATCCTCGGTGCTGGGTCTGATCGCCAAGGCGGTCACGATCAGAGCCACTGCGCCAGGGATCCAGGCGCTCCATGCCGCGCCCATGGCGTCCTGGAAGCCTCCAAGCCAGGGGGATACCAGGAGGACCACGGCGATGACTGCCTGGGCCCATTCGGCCGCGGGAAGGCCGGGCCAGGCCAGGTTCGTGGCGCCGCTGACGACGAGCAGGGCCCCAAGCATCACCATCAACGCAGTGGACGAGCCGGTTTGGGTGGTCCACAACACTGACAGGGCCGCATAGGTACCAGCAGCGATGACAGTCCAGTCCTGCCAACGTGTCCATTTCTTCATGAGGGATCATGCTCCTTCTATTCACAGTTCTTGATCGATGGCGGATGACGGCTTGCGGCCCAGTACCGTGCGTGTCTGTCCATTTCCAAGATTGGTCGCCATGGATCGTCCGGAACAGGGCCGAAAGTCATGGACGGGGTGGGTCCTTCGACCCTTGTTAAGGTCGCCCCGGTTCATGAACAATGAATAGCCGCGGCAGATAGAAGTGCAGGAGCCGCAGCCGGGCCAATGACAGGAAAAGCGTGGAACACGTGGAAAGAGAGGATCGTGCCTTCGGTGCTGGAGAGAGGCCGATCCGGGTCTATATCCTCGACGACCATGAGCTTGTCCGCAGGGGACTCCAGGAGATCCTGGAAGGCGAAGGCTTCGAGGTGGTGGGCATGTCCGGCTCAGCCGAGGAAGCCGCCCGCCGGATTCCCGCCCTGCATCCCGATGTGGCGGTCTTGGATGCCCGGCTTCCGGACGGTACAGGAATCGAAGTTTGCAGGGACGTGCGTTCGGTTGATCCTTCGCTGAACTGCCTTATACTCACCAGCTACGACGATGAGCAGGCCTTGCGTGGCGCGGTTCTTGCCGGTGCCGCGGGTTACGTCTTGAAGGAAATCGGCGGGACGGATCTGCTGGGCGCCCTACGCCGCGCGGCCAACGGAGAATCCTTGTTCGATGCAGCGGTCAAGGCGAGGATCGTCCAGGGCCTCACCGAGCCCCCAAGAATGGATCCTCGGGTCGCTTCCCTGACTCCGCAGGAACGCCGAGTGCTGGAGCTTGTGGGGAAGGGCATGACGAACCGTCAGATCGGCGTGCAGATGGCGCTCGCCGAAAAGACGGTCAAGAACTATGTGTCATCAATGCTGGCCAAGCTTGGCTTCGAACGGCGGACCCAAGCGGCGGTATACATGGTGCAGCCGCCTGATGCAGCTGGCTGAGGTCAATCACTGAGAACGCTCACCTGACCGGGACTGACCATACGAGAGTTGTTCCCTCGCCAGGTGTGCTCTCGATCGTGCATTTTCCGTCCAGGTCTGCCGCGCGCCGTCGTATGTTCGCCAAGCCGTTGCCTGGCAGGGGGTCCCTGAATCCGCGGCCGTCGTCCCGGACAGTCAGGGTCAGCGTGCCGTCGTCAGCGGCCACCGTTACTGCGATTTCCTTGGCGTCAGCGTGACGCACCGCATTGCTGAGGCTCTCGGAAATCACTGCCAGGAGGTTGCCTGCCACGCCGTTCGTGACGACGGCGTCAATCCCGCCGGTCAGCACCAGTCGTGGCGCGAAAGGCAGGGACTTTGAGGCTTTGCGGACCGCTTGCAGGATCCGGGAGCTGAGTAACCCGGATTCCCCTTCGCTGGCCCGTAAGGAGTAGATGGTGTTCCGCAGGTCGCGGATGGTTTCGTCCAGTTCGGCGGTTACGGAATCAATTCGCTCAAGAGCGGGTGCGCCGTCAACGAACCGCCGCAGGCTTTGTATGCTCAGGCCGGCCGCGAACAACCGTTGGATTACGACGTCGTGAAGGTCCCTGGCGATCCGGTCGCGGTCAGTGAAGACGACCAATTGCTCCCTGAGCCGGCGGATACGGTCCAGTTCGAGGGCCAAAGCGACGTGGGAACCGAAGACGGACCCCATTTCGACATCTGTCTTGGAGTACGGTCCCTCGCCGGAGCGAAGCAGGATCAACAATCCGTGGTGGGCACCCTGGGCGCTCATGTCGAAGACCACGAGCCTGCGTGAGCTCAATCCGTCGATGGGCCCGAGGACGGTTTCAGGATCCCCGGTCGTCGCCGCTGTTCCGGTGTGCACCACCTCTCTGATGGTTGGCGAATCCGCGCCTACGGTCCGCTCGGAGAAGTCCTCCGCGTGTTCCCCGGCGGCGCCCGCCACTTGGTATGAGGCGCCTCCCTCCGTCGGGACAAGGAGCAGCGCCAGCCGCGAGCCCGATTCCCGGAGGGCACGTTCGGCTATCAGGTTCATCGCCGAACCGACTGGTGACTCGACGTCGTCGCCTTCGAACATCCTGCCGGTGACGTCCATGCACGCTTCCAGCCAAGATGCCCTGCGGCGCGAGTCTTCGTAGAGTCGCGCGTTTTCGATTGCCACACCGGCAGCGGCCGCCAATGCGATGGCCAGGTCCTCGTCTTCGGGCGTGAAGTCGCCTTCGTCTTCCTTCTCCGTGAGGTAGAGGTTCCCGAAGACGGCGTCCCGTACCCTGATCGGCACGCCGAGGAAGGACTTCATGGGAGGGTGATGGGCGGGGAATCCATAGGATTTCGGGTGCTCACGAAGATCATGCAGCCGCAGGGGTTTCGGGTCCGTGATCAGCAATCCCAGCACGCCGTGGCCGGTGGGAAGGGGCCCGATGCTGTGGGCGAGTTGTGCGTCGATGCCTACTGTCACGAAGTGGCTGAGTGACTGGTCCTCGCCGATGACTCCGAGTGCGCCGTAACGGGCGTGCAGAAGATTGCAAGCGGACCTCACCACACGGTCCAGCACTGCCTCGAGGCTGAGATCTTCGGCGACCGAGACCACGGCTTCCAACAAACCCCTCATATGCTCCTGTGCATGCAGGAGATCTCCTGCCCGGGACAGGAAATCCTTGAGCAGGTCTTCGATCCTGATTCCAGGATTTGGCGTCGTCCCGTCCATCACAACCTCACACCGAGTGTCACCAACAGCTTCCTCACCAGCATCTATCATTCATCCAGATCCTGGCTCAAAGGGGAAGCCCACGGGTCTTTGGGCCCTGTTCGGATGGGCACAGTCCAGCGCAACTTGACGGCATGACTAGAGAACCGTCAACGCCCGAAACCGAAGTCCTTGCCTCTGACGAGTGCTGGGCTCTGCGGCGACTGCTCTTCCCTTGGCAGGCAGGCCGCAAGGATCATTTCGTCCGCGTTGTCCCGGGGGCCGTCACCAGCCGCCGGTTCAAAGTCACCCCGCCTCTCACCTGGTGGACCCCCTTGGATGGCGCAAGCCGCGCCCGCTTTGAGTAACACCATCATGAATGTTCCCCAGCCTCCTCGACTGAGCGACTCACGGCTGATCAATGCTGGAACCTTCTCGGCAAGACAGCCGTGGGGAGACTCGCTGTGATCCTGGAAGGCAGACCGGAAGTATTTCCGGTCAACTACGTGCTCGACGACGGCAGCATCGTCTTCCGCACGGCGATGGGTTCCAAGTTCTGGGCCAGCCTCGCGGAGACCTGCGCGTTGGAGGTCGACGGGTACAGCGCGCTTTCCGGGAAGGCCTGGAGCGTTGTTGTGCACGCGCGGGCACGGTTCATCCTTGACCGATCGGAGAAGGCCCGCGTGGATTCGCTGCGCTTGGAGCCGTGGGAGCCGGGGGAAAAGGCCTATTATTATGCGGTTGACTCCAGACACAATCACCGGGCGCCGCTTCAGGACAGTGCCTCCCGGGATATGGACAACCTCCCTCAACGACGAGCGCCTGGAACGGTTCAAACAGTGACGCTAACGGGCCACCAGCACCGGACAACGGACGTTGAACAGGACATCACGGGCAACGGAGCCGAGCAGCACCCGCATGCCACCCTTGCCCCTGCATCCAATGATCAGCAGCCGCGCACGGGCAGCAGCCTCAATGAGGGCTTCACCTGGCCGTCGCGGATCCAGCGCCGAATGCCGCCTCAAGAGCGGTGCGCTCTCATCCAGCCGGAGAAGGGCTTCCCTCAGCAGCTCCTTGCCGAAGCGCTCACGACCGGCAGTTGAATCAACAGGACCGGCCGAACCCCGGGACGCCGGACCACACGCATGAACCACTGTCAACTCATCACCGAAACGCGTCGCTTCAGATGCGGCCCGTTCGAGAGCAAGCCATGATTCGGGGGAGCCGTCCACGCCTACGGCGACCCCGGCAGAATCCGCGGGCAGCACCTCCGGTATGATCGCCACTGCGCAGTGGCTAAGAACGGCGACCTGGAAACTGACGGCGCCGAATCCCTCACCCTTGTCGCCGGGTCGCCTGTCTGTGCCGACAACAACCATCTCAGCGTCGGTTGAGAGTGCCGTCAGGGCTTCCGCCGGCTCTCCGGCTCGGAGGACGGTGTGCAGGTCCAGTGTGGGAAATTTCTCGAGGAGGCGAGTGGCTTCGGTGTCCAGGAGAACCCGGCCCTGCTCGAATACGGCATCAAACTGCTGTGCTTCAGGGAATGCCCAACGCGGCGGGCTAACGTGGGCGACATCCAGGCGAAGCCCGGATGAGCAGGCACGAAGCCCTGCCCAGTCGGCTGCCGCCACGCCTGAGCGCGAACCGTTGATACCCAGCAAGAGGTGCGCATTCATGGCCCTGACCACCTTTCGCGGTGCTATTGAGGCTGTTGTCCCTATTCCACCCATCGATCGAAGAGGGGACAAGGGTCGGAAGGCCTGGCTGTACCGGGACGTGCAAGAGCCGGAACGCGGCTAGGGCCTGAGCAGCCTGTTCCGACCGGAATGGGAGCCTTGGGATCGGGGGACGAGTGTCAAAGACCCTGCGGGGTTGGATGGCCCAGCCCTGGATGCAATGCTCAAGATCGGGCGCTTCTTCACACCAAATGGGTCGGACCGGCGACGCAAGGGCGGTCTTTCGGGAACGCGGCCGTTGGGGGCTTCCGGGGGATTGGGCGGGCGGCTACGACGAGGCCGCGACTCCGTACGCCGCGGCCTGGCCGGGGGGAGATCACATCGGTCCACTATGTGGGGCAGGAGATGACCCGTCCGGCCACCGGCTGGGTGTCGCTGGCGAATGCTTTGGACTGGTCACGACCGCCCGGACGCGGCACGCGTTCGTCGTTCCGGCCCCGCATCGTACGGGAGCTCCTGAAGGGCTTTGTCGGCGTGACGTCGTCCCGTGGCCGCATCAGCCTTTCGTTTGTCCTCGTCAGGAACGGGGCCGTGATGTTATCGAAGGATGCGGACTGTGTTGGATTTGGCGGATTCGGGGCTGCTACCGAGCTTGCTGGTTTCGATGATGCTGAAGGAGTAGTAGCTGCCCGCGCGCAGCCCGGTGATCGTGGCGCTGCCGGCGGATGCGGAAATCTGGAAGCTGGCGATCCGGGTAGTGCCGGAGTAGACGGTCAACGTTTGACCGGTCAGGGCAGAGCCGCCGTCGCTGCCTTTGGTCCAGCTCACTTTTGCGGACCAGCTTCCGGCGGTTGCTTTGACATTGGTTGCCGCGGAAGGCTTGGTGGCGGCCGGTGCAGGGTCGGTAACAGTTACGGCGCCCACGTAGAGGAGCCGGTTGGGGGTCCCGGGGGCGGCGCCGGTAATGACGCCGGCGGTGGCGGAAGTGTTTAGCGCGGACGCCACCTGGGCGGGCGTCAGCGACGGTGTCCGGGCGAGCAGCACGGCCGCCGCGCCTGCCACATGCGGGGACGCCATTGATGTTCCGGACATGGTGGCGGTGGCCGTGCTGGAGGTGTAGTAGTCCGAGTTGATGCCGACGCCGGGGGCGTAGAGGTCCACGCAGGTTCCATAGTTCGAGAACGAGGCCTGCCGGTCCGACGAGTCGCTGGCTGCCACCGTCAGGGCTGCCGCTACCCGTGCGGGGGAACTGGCGCATGCATCGGCGGCGGAGTTGCCGGCCGCGACAGTTGCGGTGACGCCGTCGTTGATGACGTTCTGCAAGGCTGCGTCAAGGGTGGAGCTGGTGCCCCCGCCCAGGCTCAGGTTGACCACGGCTGGGGTGCCCGCGGTGTGGTTCGCTGCCACCCAGTCCAGTCCGGCGATCACGTCCGACATGGAGCCGCTGCCGTCACAGCCCAGGACGCGCACCGGAATCACTGTGGCGCCCTTGGCGACACCGTAGGTGCTGCCGGCGAGGGTTCCGGCCACGTGAGTGCCGTGCCCGTTGCAGTCGGAGCTGCCCCGTCCGTCGGCGATGGCGGAGTAACCAGCCGCGACGCGGCCGCCGAAGTCGGCGTGGGAGGCCAGGACACCGGTGTCGACGACATAGGCGCTGACCCCGGCACCGGTGGACGGGGGAGTAAAGGTGGTCGAGAGGGGAAGGGCGCGCTGGTCGGCACGGTCCAGGCCCCAGGGCGCGTTCGCCTGCGTGTCCGTGGCCCTCACCGGCAGGTCCGGCTCAACACTCACGACGTCGTGGGAACCGGCCAGCATCTTGGCCTGGGCCGGGGTGGTGGTCACCACGGCGGCGCGCACCGCCGTCGTAAATGTGCGGCCCACAGTCTTTCCGGAGCTTCGCAGCGATTTTGTTGCGGCGGCAACATCAGTTCCGGGGGCGTAACGGACCAGGTAGCGGGCAGTCTGCTCGGACGCACCTGTCGCTGGGACTGCCGAGGCCGCCGGTGCCAGTGAGCCCAGCGAGATGGCTGCGAAGACGGTTGCGGCGAAACTGCGGGAGAGGGAGCGCACAATGTACCTTTCAATGGTCCGCTCCCGGGTGGAGCGGCAGAACGTGATGAATACACATTTCCGGCCTGAGCGGCGCAGGGGCGGTTAGCCGGAGGCTTCCTAGTCCAAGACCCCGGCTCGTGGCCGCGGACAAGGAAGCGATGGTCAGGCTAGCTGACTGCAGTGAGCTGCTTGGCCAGCGCCGCGGCCTTCTTCAGCGCTGCGACCGAGGAGGCATCGGAAGCGGAGCTGATGGACTGTGGCAGGAGCTACGGCCATCACAGCGCCTGCTCCCGCGGACAGAATGGCATCGGTGGCCAGTATGCCCGCGGCGATTTCGTGTTGTCCGACATGGATCGACTTTCCAAAGATTGATTTTCCAGCGTGAGTTTGACGGTCCGTGCCGTGATCGACGTTAAGAGTGACCCCGAGCCGCGAATCCCGCTCATTTGGCTCGCCCATACCAAATTAACAAGACAGGAGTGCCGTTGGGCCCGGATCAGGGAAATCCTGCACAAATCCTGCGGCAATGCCCGCAAAAGCTGCCTCCCGGCATCACGGCTGCCGCGGGCGAAGATCCGAGCCGGTGCCGGGTCTGTGTCGGGCGGGCTTATCCAAGCGCCGGGAGTGGCCCGCGTGTGGTTTGCGCCAGGCCGCCCAGCCGGCCGGGTGGACTGTCGGGCGGCCCGGAAAGTAGCCTTGCCCTGACCTGATTCCGAGCTGGAACGCCGTGGTGAGTAGAAATCGGCTGTGGACACTGTCCACACTCTGACCTCCGGACTGCGCCTTACATCGGCCGGACTGACACACAGGGTACTGGGCATGTTTTCGGGGGAGTGGCGGATTCTCAGGGCCTGGAATGCAATTCGAGTCCCACCTCGGGTACATGTTTAGTGGCCCTGGCCCGTTCGCCGCCGTCGAGTTCTTCGGGATCCGTGCCGACGAGCCCGCTGTGGCTCTCCCAGTGCCGGGTGCCGGATAGTAGTCGACGGACTCGTTTCTTGCCGAGCTGGCTCGTTTGCCGTGCGCGCTGGGGTGATGAGACCGTCTTCTCCACCGCTGTCGGCCCCCGTTCCATCCGCGATTCCCTGAGGCGGCATTCAGCGTTCGCCGGTGCGGGCATGAGCATGTTGGGACGCTGCCGGGCGTCAAACTCCAGATGCAGGGACGGCCTCTACCGGTCCAGCGGTACCACCAGAACTGTATAGATACTGAGGGCAGCGAGGACGACTACGCTTGCCGCAAGGCTCGCTGTCGATGCGGCGTTCGGGGCGATGTGTTCCCGGTTGATGCCTGTGATGGCGCGAAGATAGCGGTGTTTGCGGCTGAGGTTGATGGCCCCGGCGGTGGCGACGGCGGCCGCGACAAGGGTGCCGGCGAACCAGCCGTGGTGGGGCATCCAGCGTAGGAAGATGGATGCGGCAACCACCAGGGACATGGCGGTCCGGCGCCATGCGAGATCGCTGCGTTCGGGCTGGAGCCCGGCGTCGCCATGCGTTGGCGTGGCCGGTTGTCCCTGCATGTTTCAGGCCTGCCCGACAACGACAAACACGACCATCGTGCCGGCAACGAGGGCGCCCCCGATGGCCAGGACGGGTGCGATGAGTGGAAGCGGCAGCGGATTCCTATTCCGGATGGAGCGTTCAACATTGAGCCATCGGAAAAAGGATCCGGCGCCGATCACGAGGCCCAGGGAAAGCAGGATTATCGCGATGGGTTTGCGCAACGTGGGGAGGAAGTGGTCCGCCGTGAAGGCTTCGACCGCGATCCCGCCGGCAATCAACGCCAAGGATGTGCGGATCCATGCAAGGAAGGTGCGTTCGTTGGCGAGGGTGAACCGGGGATCGGGTTCGGCCCCGCCGCCCAGGATTCGGGCCGGGAATGCGCAGCGTTCGCCTTTTGCCTCTGCTGTGCGGTCTTCTGCCATGTGGTCTCCATCAAAGTGCGGGGTGGTGCGGGCGCCGGGTCCGTATGCCGTCAAGTGATGGCAATTGTCCGGAAGCCGCAGTTGCCGGAGGACGAATCGGGCGTGTTGTAGCTGCGGGCCGCGACCCGGTATCGGTTGCAGTAGGAGTCGTGGCAGAGGTAGGAGCCACCCCGCATGACGCGCCCGGCGCCGCTGCTCGGTCCCTTCGGGTTCTTGGTGGGTGAGTTGCGGTAGTAGTCGGGGAGGAACCAGTCGGCGCACCATTCCCAGACGTTTCCTGCCATTTCGTAGAACCCGTAGGCGTTGGGCGGGAAGGACTTCACGGGTGCAGTTCCCAGGAAGCCGTCTTCGCTGGTGTTGATGGTCGGGAAGGTCCCCTGCCAGATGTTGCACCGGTGCTGGCCCCCGGGGGTGAGGTCGTTGCCCCAGGCGTAGCGCATGCCCTCCAGCCCGCCGCGGGCGGCGTACTCCCATTCAGCCTCCAGGGGCAGGCGACGCCCGGCCCAGAGGCAATAGGCGATGGCATCGTCATGCGAGACATGGACCACCGGGTGGTCTGGCATGCCGCGCCAGTCCGACGACGGTCCCGTGGGGTGCGCCCAGTCGGCCCCGCGGATGTCCAGCCACCACGGTGCACCGGCGGCGGCGCCGAGGACGTCGCTGCCGGTGGCGGTGGAGAGAAGGTGGAAAACTGCGGAGGAGCCGTATTGCTCGGCCTCCGTGCGGTAGCCGCTGTCCTGGACGAAACGGGCAAACATGCTGTTGGTTACCGCTGTTGAATCCATCCGGAACGCGTCAACCCGTACCTCGTGCACGGGAGTCTCCCCGTCCCGCGGGTAACCTTCTCCGTGCGCGTCTCCCATGCGGAAAGCGCCGCCTGGAAGGCCGACGTCGTGATGGACCGCCCGCTGCCCGGAAGGCCGGGAGGCGAACGGTCGGCTGGAAGCGGTTTCCGGCCGGGACGGACCGCGGCTTGAACAGCAAGTCACCGCAACTCCAGCTGGTGCACTTGGAAGTCGTCCTCGACGTGCCGTCCGACCAGGACCTGGAAGGTTCCGCGCTCGAACTGCCAGCCGTCGTCGTAATGGCTGAAAGAGCGGGCAGGGATCCTGATTTCCATGCTCCCGGCGCCGCTTGCCGCCAGGTGGATGTCGCCGTAACCGGCCAGCCAACGCACGGGACGTTCGATGCTGGACCCGGGGCGCGCCAAATACACCTGGACGACCTCGCGTCCGGTCCGACGCCCGGTGTTCGTCACGGGGACATGGACTGTCACGTCCTTGCCGGCCGCCGCAGTGATGGGAACGTGGGCGCGGCCCAGCTCGAACTTGGTGTAGCTGAGACCGAAGCCGAACGGATAGGCCGGGCCGGGACCGCCGTCGGCCTGCTGCTTGAGCCATGCGCGGTACCCGATGTGAATGCCTTCGGCGTAAACGACCTGCCCGTCGACCGGGGTGGTGGACAACACCGGGACATCCTCGATCGAAGCCGGCCAGGTGGTGGGGAGGCGGCCTCCCGGTTCCTGTTCGCCGAGGAGGATGTCAGCGATCGCCGTGCCGAACTCCTGTCCGCCGAACCAGCCTTGCACTATCGCACCCACTTTGTGGCGCCACGGCATGAGTACTGGTGCGCCGGAGTTGACCACGACGACGGTGCGCGGGTTTGCTGCTGCGATTGCCTCCACGAGGCTGTCCTGGTGGCCGGGAAGATCAAGGTTGTCGCGGTCGAATCCTTCGGATTCGATGGCCGAATTCGTGCCGACGACGACGACTGCGACATCGGCATCCCGGGCGGCTGCGACGGCGGCGTCGATTTCGGCCTGCGGGTCCTGGACGATGGCCTCCTGGCCGAACGTGAAGACGCTGAAGGGAATCGCCCCGGCCAGCTCAAGCTGGTATTCAACTTCGATCCGGATCTTTTGGCCTTTGTCCGCCCGGACAGGCGTGCTGAATGCAGGAGGGGAAAACAGGGCCGCTCCGAGCACCTCCGTGGTGTCCTTGAGCTCGTCGTCGAAGAATGTCTTCCCGTCGATGAGCAGCTTGATGCGGCCCACGGTGGCCACACCCAGGTTGTGTGTTCCGCCACCCGGTGCTGTCCAGAAGGTCTCGGCCCGGACTGCGGCCGTCCCTTCGGGAATCCCCAGTCCGAACCAGATCAGTTGGGACGCGAGGCGGTCCTCCGAAGAAATTTCGGCGCCGTCCCTGTCCAGGAAGGTCAGGCGGACTCCTTGGCCGCCGGTGGCTGGGTTGGTCAGCTCGCTTCTGCGGAATGGTTGGATGCCCTCGGCGACTTTGGCGCCGCGCGAGTAGCTGATTTCAACGCTGTCCGGGAGCGCGCTGCGCAGTCCCTCCAAAGGGGAGACAACGTGCTTGGGCATGACGGTTGCGCTGCCGCCACCTTGCGTACGCGCCTCTTCGGCATTGTGGCCGATGACGGCCACCCGGCTCAGTGCCCGGGCATCGAGGGGAAGGAGGGCTTCTTCGTTGCGAAGGAGAACAGCGCCCAGCACAGCAGTGTCGCGTGCGACCTGCCGCGCGTCCAGGGTTTCCACGGGTTGGTGGACTGCCGGTTCGAAGCCCTCCAGCACGCCAACGCGTGCAGCGAGCCGGAGGATGCGGGCCACCTTCTCATCGATGGAGGCCATGCTGACGTGGCCTTCCTTGACAGCGGTGACGAGCTTTGGTCCCCAATGGCCGATTGGCCCGGGCATTTCAAGGTCCTGGTGGGCGTTCGCTGCAGCCTGCGTCGAGCGGACACCGGTCCAGTCCGACACCACGACCCCGTCGAAGCCCCACTCAGTGGAGAGCGGTGTCTTGAGGAGGTCGTTCTCGCTCATCGTGGTGCCGTTGGTGGAGTTGTAGGCGCTCATGACCAACCAGGCTTTGGCATCGGTGATGGCTTCTTCGAATGCCGCCAGGTACAACTCCCTCAACGCACGCTCTGCGACCACGGAGTTCGCCGTGAACCGGTCGGTTTCGGCGTCATTTGCCACGTAATGTTTGGGCGTGGCGCCGACACCGGCGGACTGGACGCCGCGGACATATGCCGCTGCGAGGCTTGAGGTAAGGCGGGGGTCCTCGCTGAGGCATTCAAAGTGCCGTCCCCCCAACGGGGACCGGTGCAGGTTGATGGTGGGCCCGAGCACCACGTGGACGCCCTTCCGGCGGGCCTCCTGGCCCAGGACCTGGCCGTAGCGCCGGGCCGCCTGGACGCTCCAGGTTGCCGCCAGCGCCGTCGAGGACGGCAGGCTGATGGAGTCATGCCTTTCGTCGAAGTCTTCACCCCGCACGCCTGCAGGCCCGTCGGACAGGATGATTCTGCCGAGTCCGATCTCGGGCATGGTCCGAGTGGACCAGACGTCTGCGCCCGTCAGGAGCTGGACCTTCTGTTCGAGGCTGAGCTGTTCGATGAGTCCGTGGATTCGGACATCGAGGTCCGCTGGAGTGGTCTGGGTGGGGGCCATGTGTGGTCTCCTTGAGGATTGTGTGTGGAGATGGGGGAGTTGGCGGGCAGCGGGAGACGGACCATGGTTCTTCGTGCGCCCCGGGCTGCCGGCTGCTCAGTTGGCCGGTGCTTCGGCCCGGCGGCGCTCCAGTTCGTTGACGACGCGGTGGACGTCGCGGGGGTAGTAGCGGTGCAGGAGGGACAGCACCAACGCGTTGGCGAGCATGAGGATCACCAGCGTCCAGAGGAAGACGGTCTGGATGCCGAGGCTGGCCGCCAATGCGCCGGCGCCCAGCGAGAAAACTGCCCATCCAATGGTCTCGAAAACGGTGAGGAAGATCGCGAAGGCCTGGCCGCGCAACTCCGGGAGGATGACGGCGGCCACAATCGGGCGGTTGGCCGGCGGATTGGCTCCTTGAGCGAAGCCCATGAGTGCCCAGAAGATGCCGTAGAGGGCGATGGAATCGTACCGGAGTTGGGTTGCCAGGAACGCGACGGCGGCGAACATGATCTGCGCCCCCTGGAGGTACGCGACCCGGCCGTTATGGGGCAGGACGCGGTCCAACAGGCCGACCAGCCACCCTCCGCCGACCGTGCCCGCGAAGTAGCCCAGTCCGAAGGGCACCAGCACTATTGCGGCCACGACGTTGGTGAAGCCGCGTTCCGTGACGAGGAACTGGATGCCGAAGATCGTGATGAGCAAGTGCCCCGAGAGCAGGCGGGAGACCATCATCACGGAGAAGGTCGGGATCTTGAACAGCGAAAGGACGGAGCGGAAGGTGACTTTGGGTGCGAGACGGTCCCGTCCCGTCAGGTCTGCGAGTTGTTTCTCGGAGGCTCCCACTCCAGGATCCTTCAGGAGGGCTGCCACGACGAAGCCGGCAGAGATGCAAATGCCGCCGATAGTCCACATTCCGTAGCGCCAGCCGTCACCCAGCCCGGTGAACAGGGCGATCAATGGAGCGACAAAGGAACTGATCAGGCTCATGAAGCCGTAGAAATAGCCGGCCGCCTTTCCCCGCTGTTTGTCGTCGAAGGAGTCCGCGATGATGGCGTTCGCGATCGGGCTGCCACCGATGATTGCGGCCGACATGAGGGTGTTGAAGATCAGCAGCTGGACAAAGTCGTGGGCAAAGCCGGCGGCAATGCCGAACCCACCTCCGACGAATGTCGTCGCCACGAGTGCGTTGCGGCGGCCGATACGGCTGGCGAGCCACATCCACGCGGGACCGGCGGGCACCGCTACCAGCTTGCCCAGTGCGGCCATCAGCCCGAGGTGGCTGCTTTGCAGTTTGAGGGCTGCGGCGATCGTAGGGAAGAGGGTGGTGCTGAGGCCGGATTCGGTGTTGTCGACGACGGTGACGCCGGTGAGGACGGCAAGGTTCCGCCAGCGGTGGGGGACGTGGCGGGCCTGGGCGGCGCCTTCGTTTTGATCAGTGACCGTGGAGCTGGGGTTGAGGGTCATGAGGGTCCTGTCTACGTTGTCAGGGATGGGGATGCGATTCAGGCCGTGGGGATGTGGGCCAGGTTTTCGGCGACGTTGCGCAGGGCGTCCGGGCCGATGGGGAAGACTGCAGCCAATTGGTAGAGGCTCAGTTGGACCGGCACGTTCACCAATTCGGTGGATGCCGTACCGGGCAGGTATTCGGCGAGGATTTCACGGGCCCGGGTGTCCTGCAGGAGTTCCAGGAGGGGGACAGTGAGGGCTTCCCCGTTGCCGGGGAAACTTGCCAGTGGCGGGAGTGGCTCGAGTGCGTTCCGCGCCCGCTCTGCCTGGGCACGGCCGAGGAGGTGTTCCATGCCCGGTTCTGTGTCGAAGGGGATGCCGAGGCGCTCAAACTGGCTCCGAGGTGCATCGCTTTGGTGCATGAGGCGGGCCAGGAGTTGCAACATGCGCAGTTCCAGGCCGTCGTCGGTGAGCGGCCGGAGCTGCTCCGGATCAGTTTCGAGGTCGAAGAGGAGGGTGCCGTGCATCCAGGGGTTCATCAGCGAACTCGTCATGACCCGGATGGTGCGCAGGCCTTTTGTGAAGGTGAAGGGCTGTCCGGGTTCCCAGTCAGCAAGCTCGGGGGCGGTGAAGCGGCTGCGCATGTGAGTGGGCATGAGGGTGTAGTTCTCAAGGGGGGTGTTTGAAGGGGCGGCAGCGGCCCTCATGTAGACATAGCGGCCGTCGGTGACGTTGACGTGGCCGCCGTGGATGCCGAAAAGGGCGGCATCCCGCACCTCGGTGTCTTCCTCGAGAACCGCGGCAAGATCCTGGCCTTGCATGTCCGCCGTCGGTTCCAAGCCGAAGTAGCGCAGCATCGTGGGTGCGATGTCGATGGTCTGGGCCAGTGCGCCTCGCCGGGTGTCCCGGCCGCGGGTGCGCGGATCCCAGAGGAACATCGGCAGGTGCACGAGTTCGTTGAACCAGGGCTGGACGGACTTTGCCCACCAGCCGTGCTCGCCGAGCAGGAAGCCGTGGTCGGTGTTGACCAGCAGGAGCGTGTCCTCCCACATGTTGTATTTGTCCATGGCATCGAGGACCCGGCCAAGGGACTTATCGCACATGGAAACCAGCGCAGCGTATTCGAAGCGGGCGTGCTCGACCTGGTCGGGAGCCTCGGTGACTTTCTGATAACCGGGCCAGTCGAAGTCCGGGCCGTCGTAGCTGTGCGGGTACATCGCTTTGTAGGCCGCGTGCGTAAAGAACGGTTCGTGCGGATCGAACAGTTCGATCTGCAACATCCACCGGTCGGCGGCCTGGTTGACGTCGATGAAATGCATTCCTGCATCAACGGTCCTGGTCTGGGAGTGCTCGGCTTCGGTGGCCATGTAGGCACGATTGATCAGGTCCTGCCGCTTCATGGCTGAACGCCAGTTGCCGGTGCGTTCATCGTCGGAGACAACGCCCTTCCACGGGTCGCCCTCCTGGCCCCGGAAGAACTCCCACGTGGTGTAACGGGGATGGTAAGTTGCCCCGCCGTCTTCCCAATAGTGGGGGTGATCCGAAACCAGGTGGGTGTGGATTCCCGCCTGCTTGAGCATTTCCGGCATGGAGTCATCAAAAGGCTCAAGCGGTCCCCAGCTGCGGTGGAGGAAGTTGTACCGGCCGGTGTGCATTTCGCGTCGGGCAGGCATGCAGGGCATGGAACCGGCATAGAAGTTGTCGAAGGTAGCCGATTTCGCGGCAAGGCGGGCAAAGTTCGGAGCATTGACCATGGTCTCCGCGGCATACGGGGAGAGCATGTGCCTGTTGAGGCTGTCGAACATGAGGATAATGGCCCTCATTGGAGTCCTTTCGGAACGACCCGGTTTACGCGGGCCGGGTATCAGTGGGAGTGTTCCGAAGATCCCGGAACTGAAGTCAGCGAACGCGAAGTGAGCTTCCCGTCGAGAAGGCTGCGTCGAAGTTCGATCATGGCGGTCACGTGTGCGTCGATGGCCGCCGCGCCCATCTGGTGCAAGCGCTCTCCAAGCGACTCCGTGAGTTCGGCATCGAAGGGGATGGTAGGAGCCCATTGCTGCCGACGGTCCCGGAAGCGGAACCGGGCAATCTCGTCCTGGCGGGTATCGATTTCTGTGTCGAGGATCCGCAACAGTTGTTCTGCGCTCATGAAGCCCGCGAACATCAAGCGCACGCCCAGATCCGGATCCTGGAAACGAGTGGGCGGGTGGTAGGGGCCGGTGAGCCAGTCGAGGAAAACGGTCGCACCTTCGTTTGTCACGCGGTACGTCTTGGCGTCCTGCGCTCCAGGACGCGCTTCCACGCTATGGGTGACCCATCCTTGGTTCTCCATAGCCGCCAGCGTCCGGTACACCTGGCTCATTTGGGTGTTGGATCGCAGAAATCTGCCATGCG
This sequence comes from Curtobacterium sp. LFS079, assembly GCF_047977865.1. Taxonomy (NCBI): domain Bacteria; kingdom Bacillati; phylum Actinomycetota; class Actinomycetes; order Micrococcales; family Microbacteriaceae; genus Curtobacterium; species Curtobacterium sp. LFS079. The sequence goes on along the minus strand of NZ_JBFPFO010000004.1, from coordinate 346,887 downwards.
TATCCATGTACTTCTTGAGGTCATACCCGGTGCTCGGGTGCTCAAGGAGGACACCGAGAAGGATGTGCTCGAGCTTCATCGCGTCGACTCCCTTTATTGCGGCTTTGACGTGACCTGCATCACGATCTCCACTTCAGGATGACACAAGTGGAATATTTAGTCAATGACATTTGTGGAATAGGTGTGGCGGGCTTCGCCCCTGCAGGCTCCGCGGTGGCCATGCAAATGGCCACGCCGACCGAATTCGAGGCGACCCACTGCCGCGCTTCCCGCAACTCGTATGACTGCGGCACGGAACCTGCGCCGGTTCAGACAGACCCCGGTGAGTTGACGGATACAAGCAATTAACTTGTCAACTCTTGACCAGGTGAGGATCGCACCCTTAGGGTTCTGATATATGAGTCGCATATCACAGTTGGCCGTGCCCGACTCGAGGTTTTCATCTCGATGGGTCGGCGCAAGGGTGCCGGAAACCAAGGCCTTGCCATAGCCATCTTGAAGAGCAGTGATACATGACGACGCCGAAATCATCTCGCGAGTCCCGCGCGGCCACATCGGCTGGCATCGAGCCAGCCGGCACGTCCACCGGTCGCTAAGGGGCTGTGCGGCTGTCCGTGCGTCCAGGAAAAGGCACTCGGGGTGCCGTCAGCGGTTTGCGCTGAAAGCAGAAGGGAACAACGCTCCATGAGTAATCCGACCAGGACGACGGCCTCCGTCGACACCGACATATCAAAAGAGACAAGCTCCAAATTCAAACGCCGCTTCATGGTGCGGCTCGTCGCCGTGTTCATCGGGGGCATGTTCCTCGACGGTTACATCCTCGGAATCATCGGCCCCGTCACCGGACTCATGCGGTCCGACCTCCAGCTGGACGCACTGTCCCTGGGCATGATCGCTGCCGGCCCACTGGTGGGCATCTTCGTCGGCTCCCCGCTGGCCGGCTGGGCTACCGACAAGTTCGGACGCAAACCCATGTTCCTCGTGGACATGGGCCTGTTCCTGCTCGCCTCAGCGGCCCAGTTCTTCGTGACGTCCGGAGACGGGGCCGTGATGCAGCTGGCCCTCATCCGCTTCTTCATGGGCGTGGCTATCGGTGGCGAATACTCGATCGGCGGGCCATTGCTGTCGGAGTTCTCCCCTCCAAAGCTCCGCGGGCGGCTGCTCGGGCTGACTCTGATCGCCTGGTACGTCGGTTTCATGATGGCATTCATCATCGGCACGCTCCTGCACGACGCCGGCGCACCCTGGCGCATCGTCATCGGCACGAGCACGATACTGGCGCTCATCCTGTTCGTCGCCCGAATCGGCCTCCCCGAGTCGCCCAGCTGGCTCATCACGAAGGGACGGCGCGAGGAAGCACTCGCGATCGCACGCAGATACGTCGAGTCGCCCCAGATGCACAACAGCATCACCGAAGAGATCGATCTGAGAATGATCCAGGAAGCCGAAGCCGCAAAGAACAGGACCAAAATCAAGAGCGCCTCCTTCGGAATGCTGTTCTCGAGGCAGTACTGGCGCACCACCCTCTTCACCTCAGGTTTTTGGTTCTGCGCGGTCACCCCGTACTTCGCGATCGCGACCTTCGCTGACGAGGTGCTCAACCAATTCGGCTTCGGCGGCGGCTGGGCCGGTGGAGTCGGCCTGTCCGCACTTGCGGCAGCGGGTGTTGTCACCACCGTGCTTCTGATTGACAAGCTCGGCCGCCGAATCCTCACCGTGCCCGGGCAGTGGCTCTGCGCAGGCATCTTGCTGGTCATCGGAGTCTGGGCGAACGCACCAGCGATCCTCGTGCTCGCGCTGTTTCTCGCCTTCTCCTTCTTCAATGCCGGCTACACCACGATGACCCAGGTCTATCCGGCCGAGGTATTCCCCGGCCACCTGCGCGGCATCGGCATGGGCTTCGCCGCGGCCTTCAGCCGCATCGGAGCCGCACTCGGCACCTTCGCCCTGCCATGGGCGATCAGCAACATCGGCATGGGCCCAAGCATGGTCGTAGCCGCCGCCGTCGCATTACTCGGCGCAGTCCTCTCGCAATGGCTCGCGCCTGAGACGAAGGGGCGCACCCTCGCCGAGATCTCAACAGACTTCTCCCACTGATACCGGGACTGCACGGTGACTCCAAGCCAGAGCTAAGGCCCTCGGGCGGATCATTGCCAGTTGGCAATGATCCGCTTTGGGTGCCGGCCTCCTCGGAGGAAGGATCAGTTACGTCAAGCAGGCACGGAAGTCCTAGACGAAGCTATACCCTCCTTCGTTGATATTCGCCTGGTCAGATAACCAGCAAATTGGACGCGGTCGCCGCAAGTCCTCTGATGCTGTGGGCTCCACGATGGAAAGCCGATCCCCGGTTGCAGGCAAGCCCCAAATTTCCGTCAGGCGGGAATTGCGTTTGGAGGGCCAAGCGTGTTGGGCAATGGTGTGGGCGAGTCGGTGGGAGTCGGTGCCGGATTCGATGATGGTGCCATTGAAGGTGAGACGGTCCACGATCGCGGCGCAGAGCCGGGGTCGGTGAATGTTTTCGTCCAGCCGGAGAATGATTCGTTCGACGCGATGGCGATGGAGTGGCTGTGACAGGTTTGGATGGCCCCGGTAGGACGGGGTGGATTCTAACGAACGTCGCAACACTCATCGGTTAAATCTGGGTGTTAGGAGCCTAGCAAAGCATTCTGCCGGGGTGTCATCCCCGAGTATCGCGTGAGGCCTGTCATTGAGTGCAGCGGCCACTGACGCGAGGTTCGCGGGTGAGTGAAGAGCGAGGTTGGTCCTCTTTGGGAAGTACTGCCTGAGCAGGCCGTTCGTGTTCTCGTTCGTGCCTCGCTGCCAGGGCGATCGGGGCTCGCAGAAGTAGACGGGAACGCCGGTAGCGGCGGTGAAGTCGGCATGAAGGCTCATCTCTGTGCCCTGGTCCCAGGTCAGTGATCGTGTCATCGACGCCGGCAGTTGCCCGAACGCCCGGATTAGGCCGTCCCGAAGTTCGCGGGCTCGGTGGTGCCCGGGTAGATGGATGAGCATCAGGTAGCGGGTGCTGCGTTCGACCAGGGTGGCGATTGCGGACCGGTTCTGGGTTCCCATGATGAGGTCGCCCTCCCAATGGCCTGTCGGGGCACGATCTGCGGGGCCGAACGGTCGGTCATTGATCATCAGCACGTCCCCGGGGAAGCGGATGGCTCTCCGGGGTACTGCTCTGTTGGGCCGACGACGGCTTCGCCGCGTGCGCAAGCACTGGACCAGCTCGCGTCGGAGCCCGCCCCTGCCCTCGATATAGAGGGCTTGGTAGATCGTTTCGTGCACCAGATGCAGCTCGGGCCGGTCCGGGAACAGGGCTTTGAGTCTGCGGCAGATTAGGCTCGGACTCCACCACTTGTTTAGGTGGTTCTGGATGAATTCCCGCAGTTCGGGCGTCCGGGCGATCTTGCCTTGCCGGGGGCGTTGACGGCGGGTGCGAGCCAGCTTCTGCGCATGGTGCGGACGGCAACTCCCGCCTTGGTGCCGGTTCCGGCGGACTTCACGACTGATGGTCGACGGCGGCCTGCCCAGCTCTTCGGCGATCGAGCGAAGACTATGCCCGGCACGGTAGCGGTCCGCTATCGTGATCCGTTCGTCCTCCGACAGATACCGTGCGGAAACGGCCTCTGCCGGTTCTCTGATTAACGACACAGCCGGATATTGATAGGTGCGGCCTGTCAGCGGGTCCTTCACGGCCCGGCCGTACCGCCACCGGGTGCCGGTTCTCCGGTTGATACCCAGCGTTCGGCAGATCTCGGTGTTACTGAACCCTTGCTTCATGAGCCGAACATAACTGGCCCGCTCCGCCGTCATCCCGGAGGGACCCGGCTTCAGCCCCAACTTTCCATCCTTGGCCAAAACAAACTCCTGAAAATCTCAGGTGTTGCGACGTTCGTTAGAATCCACCCGGTTATTTCTGGCCCCACTTCGTGACTCGCCGGGCATTGGTGACGGTTATATGTGGCCCCGCCCGGGACCGGCGCTCCTCAATCCGCCGGGTCAAAGCCGCGAACTTTCCACGGAACAAGTGGCTCGGGGACTTTGATTTCGACGCGAATCCGAACATCAACCCGGCCACGATCCACACCCTGGCCACCGGGCACTGGATCCGCAAAGGCTCACCCCTATGCCTGATCGGGGACTCCGGCACAGGCAAAACCCACCTGCTCATAGCGCTCGGCACCGCGGCCGCGGAACAGGGCTACCGGGTCAAATACACCCTCGCGACCCGGCTCGTGAACGAACTCGTCGAAGCCGCGGACGAGAAGGTCCTGGCCAAGACCATCGCCCGCTACGGCCGCGTGGATTTGCTGTGTATTGACGATTTGGGCTATATGGAGCTGGACCGCCGCGGCGCCGAACTCCTTTTCCAGGTCCTCACCGAACGGGAGGAAAGAACTCCATCGTGATCGCCACCAACGAATCCTTCTCCGGCTGGACCAAAACCTTCACCGACCCGCGCCTCTGCGCTGCAATCGTGGACCGTTTGACCTTTAACGGCGCCATCATCGAAACAGGCACAGACTCGTACCGCCTCGCCCACACCATCGCGCAACAAACCGCTACCTGACCAGAGTGGGCGCGTTGGTCGACAGGAGTTCGCTACGAAAGAGCGTTACGCACCGTCCGCGTTATGCGGGTCGCCTCCAAGGGTGTGGGCAGTGGTTTAGCGGAGACAAAGTCCGTGATGTCTAATGCCAGAACAATCAAAGCAAAGCTCACCGTCGCAACGCGTAGTACCGGGCGTTCGCTCGGGTGCTGGGGACTGGGTGTGTCCAGTGGGTCACAAAGGGTGGCGCTGCTGTTCTACCGACCTTACCCCGAAGCTCGTCTTTCGCTAGTTGTTGCGGGTCATGAGGTTGGTGACGGGACACGAATCTGATGCAGAAGCTGCCCGTGTGGGCATCACAATAGTTGTATGGACTCACAGGAACGTCAGCACAGAATTCTGGACCTGGCTCGGGCAGAGGGGAAGGTGGACGTTGCTGGCTTGGCGTCCACCTTCGGTATTGCCGTGGAGACCGCCCGCCGGGACCTGCGCGCCTTGGTCGACCGGGGTGTGCTCCGCCGGGTACACGGGGGTGCTGTGGCGGTGGAGACCACCGGGTTCGAGTCTGATGCCGGGTACCGGGCGAGTGCGAATGTCGGAGAGAAGCGCCGCATCGCCTCGGCCGCGGCAGCATTGCTGCACGGCGCCGAGTCGGTCTATCTCGACGAGGGCTTCACGCCGAGGCTCATCGCGGAGGAACTCGCCTCCGTTGCCCGGCTCACGGTCGTCACGGCCTCGTTGCCGGCAGCTCAGGCCCTCGCTTCCAGCACTGGCGTGACAGTCCTGCTCCTAGGCGGGCGGATGCGCGGGCGCACCCTCGCCACTGTAGATCATTGGGCCTTGCGGATGCTCGGCGAGCTCCAGATCGACGTGGCGTTCCTCGGCGCTAACGGGATCTCCCGCGAACACGGGCTTACGACACCGGACCCGGCGGTGGCCGCCATCAAGACTGCGGCTGTCAACCAGTCACGCCGGCGCGTGTTGGTGGGCACTCACACCAAGTTCGGCGTCAGCAGCTTCTGCCGGTTTGCCATGGTCCCCGATTTCGAAACGATCGTTACCGACCAGGGCCTTTCTGTCCACGAGGCCAAGCGCTACGAGGCGTTGGGGCCGCGGGTTCTGCGTATCTGAGCCTGTGCGTTGGCTCAGGGCGGTTGCTGCAACCCCTTTGCGGATCGGCGATTTCGAGGTCTCCGAGTCGGGCATGAACCGGGCATTTCAGGGCGCCCATTCGGGCGTGCAGTTCCTCTCTCTTCCTGCACATAATCGAGCTGTCCTTGACCTGCTTGATGGAAGACCTGGAGTGATGACCCGACTCAGCTCAGATGCCCTGACCGGGCTTGACCCCCGTGTAACTGTGCCCGACTATGGGCGCGCAGCCATCACCCCGGGCATTGCTCATATCGGGGTTGGGGGTTTCCACCGCGCGCACCAGGCCGTCTACCTCGACTCGCTGCTCCAGAAAGGCCTGGCTCAGGACTGGGGTCTGCTCGGCATCGGCCTCCTGCCGCAGGACGCCGCCATGCGGGACGCCCTCGCCGGTCAGGATCACCTGTACACCGTGGTGGCCAAGCACCCGGACGGCACTCTGGAGCCCCGCGTTATCGGTTCCATGCTGGACTACATGTTCGCTCCGGAGGACCCGGAGGCGGTCCTCGCCGTCCTTGCTGATCCGGCCATCCGGATCGTGTCCCTGACGATCACGGAGGGCGGCTACCATGCCGACCCCACGAGCGGGGAGCTCATTCTCGACGGTGCTCTGAGAGCCGATCTGACACCGGGCTCGGTCCCGAAGACCGCGTTCGGCCTTCTCACCGAAGCCCTGGCATGGCGGCGGGCGGCCGGTATCGTACCGTTCACCGTGATGTCGTGCGACAACATCCAGGGCAACGGCGCCCTCGCACGCCGGATGATCACCGCCTTCGCCGCACAGCGGGACCCGGAACTGGCTGAGTGGATCACCGAAAACGTGGCTTTCCCGAATTCGATGGTGGACCGCATCACCCCGGTCACCACTGAGGAGGACCGGGACGCCTTGGCTGCGGGATTCGGCATGGAGGATGCCTGGCCCGTGGTCTGCGAGCCCTTCACCCAGTGGGTTCTGGAGGACCGTTTCGCCAGCGGCCGTCCGCCGTTCGAGGCCGCCGGCGCCCAGCTGGTGGAGGATGTCCTGCCGTACGAGCTGATGAAGCTGCGGCTGCTGAACGCCGGGCATCAGGCCATCGCGTACCTCGGCGTCCTGGCAGGGTACCGCTACGCGCACGAGGCCGCCCAGGATCCGCTGTTCGCCCGTTTCCTCCTGGACTACATGGAACAGGAGGCCACCCCCACTCTCGCCCCGGTGCCCGGCGTCGACCTCGACGCGTACCGCCGCGACCTGGTGGAGCGCTTCGCGAACCCGGCAGTCGCGGACACCCTGGCCCGGCTCGCCACGGATGCCTCAGACCGTATCCCCACCTTCCTGCTGCCCGTGGTGCACGAGCGGCTCGCGCAGGGAAGCGTAACGCCGCTGGCCGCCCTGGTGGTCGCGGCCTGGGCACGCTACGCGGAAGGCGTGGACGAACACGGTGCGGTGATCGACGTTGTGGACCGGCGCCGCGACGCCGTCACCGCCCGTGCCGCACGCAACCACGAAGAGCCGCTGGCCTTCCTGCGGGACGAGAGTCTCTTCGGTGGCCTCGCCCAGAACCCCGTTTTCACTTCGCACTACACCGTAGCCCTCCGGTCCCTGCACGCTCATGGCGTGCGCGAGACGCTGCGGCGCTGGTTTGATTCCTCCGACTCCGTAAAGGACGCCTGACATGACCACCTGGCTTGACGACGCCGTCATCTACCAGATCTTCCTGCCCTCCTTCGCGGACAGCGACGGCGACGGCATCGGCGATCTGCCCGGTGCGATCGCGCGCCTGGACCACCTAGCGGAGCTCGGCATTGACACCGTCTGGTTCAACCCATGTTTCGCCTCGCCGTTCCGCGACGCCGGCTACGACGTCGCCGACTACCTCACCATCGCGCCGCGCTATGGAACCAACGCGGACATGGAGCGTTTCGTCGCCGAAGCAGGCAAACGCGGGATCCGTGTGCTCCTGGACCTCGTGGCCGGGCACACCTCCGTGAACCACCCGTGGTTCCAAGCATCCATGCAGGACCCGGACGATGCCCGGTACATCTGGTCCGACCGCCCAAGCGAGGGCTTCGTCCCGTCCCCCGGACCGCGGCCCGGCTACTACCTGAAGAACTTCTTCGACGAACAGCCGGCCCTCAACTTCGGCTACGCCCGCCTGAACCCATCCGAGCCGTGGCGGCAGAGCGTGGACGCCCCAGGGCCGCGGAAGAACCTGGACGCCCTCTTCGAGATCATGGACTATTGGCTGAGCCGCGGCGTGGCCGGATTCCGCGTGGACATGGCGTACTCGCTGGTGAAGGACGACGAAGGTTTCGACGCCACCGTCGCTCTCTGGGCGGAACTGTCCGCCCGGGTGAAGGCCGCCCACCCGGACGCCGTGCTGGTCCCAGAGAACGACCACCGCCTGGCCCCCGGCAAGGGCGCAGCTGCAGGCTTCGATGCGGACTTCTTCCTGGTCATCGAAAAGGCCCACGGCCTGCTGTTCAACAACGGCGGCGCAGGCACCCTATCCACCCTCCCGAACCACTCGGCCTGCTACTTCGACGCCGCAGGTCCGGACCCCGAGACCACCCTGGGCGACTTCCTGACCCGTTGGCAGGACCACCAGGACGGCTCCGGCGGGCACCGCCTGGTGGTGCTGCCCACCTCGGACCATGACTACTCCCGCCTGAACACCGCACCCCGCACGCCCCGGGAACTCGGCGCCGCGTTCACATTCCTCCTGACCTGGGGTTCGGTGCCGTCCATCTACTACGGCGAGGAGATCGGCATGCGCTACCTCACCGGCCTGCCCGTGCACGAAGGCAGCCAATGGAGCCCCGGCTTCAACCGCGCCGGCTGCCGCAGCCCCATGCAATGGGACAACCGCCAGCCGAACGCCGGCTTCTCCACCGCGCCGGCCGGGAAGATCTATCTGCCGCAGGACCCCGAACCGGACCGTCCCGCCGTCGCACAGCAGCTCGGCGAGCCGTCCTCGACACTGGAACGCGTTCGTCGCCTCCTCGCGCTGCGCCGCACCACCCCGGAGCTGCGCACCACGGCGGCCACCACCGTCCTCACGGCCGGCTATCCCTTCGTCTACCGCCGAGGAGAACGACACCTTGTGGTCGTGAACCCCTCCGGCACCGTCCGGGAGCTCACCCTGCCCGAGCTGCGCGGCCTCACAGCACGCCCGTTGGAAGCGGACGGCGTCATGCTCGCCGACGGCGGCACTGTCACGGTTGCCCCGTTCGGTTACGGCGTGTTTGAGATCGTCCGCGCAGGGGGCCTCGTTGTCTGAGCAGCCCGCCACTCTTTACGACGTCGCCGTGCTCGCCGGGCTCTCCGTCCTCGACGCCTCGGAGGCGCTCCACGGTGAGGCGGGGCTGCCGCGGCACCAGGCTGATCGTCTGTCGTCCGCGGTGGGGAAACTCGGCTACCACCCCGTACCCTTCATGGCCGGCGAAACCCCCATGAGCGTAAAGATCGTCGTGCCGACTGACCTCGTGGTTCTACGCACAATCAGCAAACACTGCGCAGCGCATCTTTCAGCAGCGGGGAATCGCATCCTCCGTTTTCAGCCTCCATCAGGAACTCGGCCCGGCGATTCCTGGCACAGACAACCTCAATCCCCTCCTGGCCCAGGTGACAAGGCATGCCGAGGGCACCCTGGTGATGGGACTGGACCTCGGAGGCCCACAAGCCGACGTCTTCCAAGACGCAGGTATCGCCGTCATCCAGATGGGCCAGGAGACGGACCGGTGGGACACGGTGGGGATCGATAACGAACTCGCCGCCTGGACCGCAGCCAGGCATCTGCTCGATCTCGGGCATTGGAACCTGGCCGTTCTGGCTGGAACCGACAGCACCATGACCGCACGCCGGGCAGGGTATGAGCGGGCATTGGCGGAGCATGACGTGGACACGGACCAGGACCTGGTCGTCACCACAAGCACCTCGATCGATGGCGGCTACCGCGCCATGAATGAGCTCCTGAGCCACCGTGGCCGCCCCACCGCCGTGGTCGCCGGATGCGACGAGATCGCCTTCGGAGCCCTCAAGGCGCTAGAGGAACATGACCTGGCACCACCGGAAGACGTCTCCCTTGTGGGCATCGATGATCACCCGATCAGCTCGCTTCTGCACCTGAGCACCGTCGCACAGCCAGTGGAAGACCAAGCAGCACTGGCGGCCAGTCTCCTCGCAGACCAGATCCTGGCTGGGACCGCATCCGTCCTTCCACGACGGCATTCACTGCCAACCACAATCATTCCGCGACAAACGACCCGGCGAGCACGCATCTCCTACTGATCGGCTTCGAAAAGAGGTCGAATCGGGCCAATCGCCAACGGCGACACCGCCCTGACCTGCCCTTGTTACCGGGCACCACGTCGGGCCACTGATGAATGCCTCTAAGAAGGACCCAGCATGTCACATCGCAACGCCCCGTTGACTATCGAAGGACGCCGTCGATTGGTCGAACGATGCAAGAACCGTCCGATCGCCCACATCGCCGCCGAGATGGGCATCTCCCGCACCTGCGCCTCGAAATGGGTTAAACGGCACCGGGAACACGGAGAACTCGGTCTGCTCGACCACTCCAGCGCTCCGCACCGGCAACCCACAGCAACCCCCGCAGAAGCGGTGGTCAGGATCGAGTCCATGCGGCGGGAACGGAAGTGGTCCGCTTCGCGGATCGCCTTCGAACTCACCCAGGAAGGAGTGCAGGTCTCACGCCGCACCGTGTCCCGGCACCTGAAGGCACTGGGGCTGAATCGCCGGAAGTTCATCGATCCCAACGGAGAAGCGAATCGCGAACCGCGGAAGATTATCGCCCGCCGGCCGGGCCATATGGTCCACGTCGATGTGAAGAAGGTCGGGAGAATCCCCGACGGAGGCGGGCACCGGCTCCACGGCCGCGGCAGTACCCAGGCCAAGGCCGTCGACCGAGTCAAGACTAAGGGAGCCCGCGGAGGCTACGTCTACCTGCACTCCACCGTCGACGGACATACCCGACTGGCCTACACCGAAGCCCTGCCAGATGAGAAGGCCCGCACCGCGATCGGATTCGTGACTCGCGCTAAGGCATTCTTCGCCGCCCACGGGATCGCCCAGATCGAACGGATCGTCACGGACAACGGGGCCTGCTACCGCGCTCACGACTTCGCCCACGTCCTTCAGGGATCCCGGCACCAGCGCATCACCCCGTACACACCCCGGCACAACGGAAAAGTCGAGCGCTACAACCGGATCCTGTCCGAGGAATTCCTGTACGCCCGCGAATGGACCTCAGAGACCCAGCGCGCCGAGGCCCTCTCCGTCTGGAACATCCACTACAACTACCACCGTCCACACACCGCCGTAGGAAATCAGCCACCAGCCGCCAAAGCCCGAATCGGTGTCACCAACGTCATGACCTCATACAGCTAGTGATCGATCCAGAAACTAGACATCTAGCTTTGTTTTTCGGGCTCCGGAAGCTATCTAGGCACAGTGCTCGATGAAGGTTCCCCTGTCCGAGGTGTTGTTCATTCACACCGGGAGCCGCAGCAGCATCTCTCCGCCGCCACTAGAACCTGATAACTATTTCATGCTTGCCTTCTCCCGTTATTAGGTCGGCGGCGGGCGAGCCTCCCGACTACCTTCGGTTCTAAATGGCGCAGTTAGTGAATTTACGCTAGACTTCTAGCAAATACAGCTGCCACCTTCTGACCGTTATTGGAGATACTGTGATCCCTGAGCCCCAGAGGAATCTGCAACCGCTGAGGAGCCCTTCCAGATGACTGCCGGTGCCCAGAAGGCGAAGCGCATCGGGTCTTCTGAATACGAATCACTGGCCCGTGCCGCTGCCATTGAGCTGTACCCGGACGTCAATTCGCCCGCCATGGCGTTGTGTTTCAATCTCATCCGAGCCGCAAACAGGATGACCACGGACATGGAAGTCTCGGTGCACCGCCCCATGGGCATCAGCTTCGCCGGGTACCGCCTCCTGTTCACCATCAAGTCGGTGGGACAGGTTAACCCAAACGAGCTGGCCCGGTTGTCCAGCGTTTCCACGGCTTCCATAGCCAGCTTGCTCAACACATTGGAGAAGAGCGGGCTCGTTACCCGAGAACCGGATCCAGAGGACAAGCGCAAAACCGTGGTGCAGCTTTCGGACGAAGGCGAGCAAATGCTGGCCGATCTCTTCCAGATCAACAACCAGCGCGAGCAAGCCTGGGCCGCGGGGCTCACCGAAACCGAAGCGTCGATCCTGGCCGAACTGCTGCGCAAGCTGTTGCTGCACCACCCGGCTCCCCGAACCAGCTAGAGCTATAGGAGATACTCATGAGGGCTCATGACGTCCGGTTGGACGACACCGTGATCGCCGAGCTAAGGCAACGCGCCAAAGACTTGGAGGCGCATTCCTCGTTGTGGGGCGGAGGACCAGCAATTGACTCATCAGGCTCAGCTGCTCTTTCCTCCCTGGTTGAACGGCTGGCCAACATGTATCCGTACGGGGATGCAAAGTACATCGGCCAACTCCTTAAGCCCCCGCACCCTGTGGCTTGGGTTGCGCAGGCCATTACAGCACTGATCAATCCGAATAACCATGCCATGGACGGAGGCCCGGCGACCGCGGTCCTGGAAAAGGAAGTCGTGGCCAAACTTGCGGAAATGTTCGGTTATGAAGAACATCTGGGCCATCTGACATCTTCCGGCACCATCGCAAATCTTGAGGCGCTCTGGGTTGCCAGGGAGTTGCATCCAGGCAAGGTCATACTGTCGGGAACGAACGCCCACTACACGCACGAGCGCATGTGCCGGTTGCTCGGAACCCCGCATGAAACCATTCCGGAAGACGACCTCGGCCGTCTTTCAATGGCGGATCTGAGGGTTAGGCTCGCGCAAGGCGGGGTCGGGACTGTTGTCGTCACTTTGGGTACGACCGGTCTTGGTGCACTGGACCAGGTCCATGAGGCCGCGGACCTGGCAGCCGAATTCGGAGCCCGGCTGCATATCGATGCGGCTTACGGAGGATTTCACACCCTCCTGGCAACTGGTCCCGAACCGCTGGTTGATCCTGCCCCCTTCCTGGCCATACGCCGGGCGGATTCAATCGTCGTAGATCCACATAAGCACGGACTTCAACCGTACGGATGCGGATCTGTGCTCTTCGCTGACCCATCTGTCGGCAAGCTCTACTCGCACTATTCCCCGTACACCTACTTCTCTTCTTCTGACCTTCATCTCGGTGAGATCAGCCTGGAGTGCTCCAGAGCGGGAGCGTCCGCCGCCGCATTTTGGACCACAGTTGAAGCTCTGGGATTGTCACGCGAGGGAATGGGATCGATTATCGCCGACGGCCGAAAGGCCGCGCTGCAAATAGCTGACATCATCAGAGCCGCCGACGGTGCCGAGCTCGTCGTCGAACCCGAACTTGACATCGTTTGCGCCTTCCCTCGACGTCCTACCACCGGGCAAATATCTGAGGCAACAGAGGATGCGTTCGCGGCTATGGCCCAGGACGGCTGGCACCTGGCACTGTATCGGGTCGACAGCAAGTGGCTTGCGAGGAACCATCCATGGGTCGTAGTTGATAGTGACTACACCACTGTCCTGAGATCCTGCGCCATGAAACCCGAGCACCTCCAACTGGCCCAAGAATTCAGCCACCGCCTCATTGCGTCGATGGAGCAACAGCCCCCACGGACAAGCTAAAGGTGCAGCATTGTCGCCCGCGCAGGGCCTTGAATCCGAATTACCACTGACTTTCCCGCGCACGCGCCGACCGTGGCTGATCAAACGCGGCTGGACGAGTACCTCAAGGGACTACAGGCATTGGGCGGGGCATCCAGATGCGGAGAGTCAAATTTCAGATACGCGCGTCTAGTTCTGAAGAGCTTCGACGCTAACCGACTTACAACGAAGTGAGGAATTTCCCGTGCAGTTTCACCATCACGGTTATGTATCCGGGGACCCCCGGATCCAGCCGGCAGCAGGAGTCGGCATCAACCGGCCAGTTGAACTTCCCAGCAAGGTCGACGTGCTGATCGTCGGCACCGGGCCCGCCGGCATGCTCGCGGCCGCGCAACTGTCCCAATTCCCAGGTGTCGCCACGCGCATCGTGGAGCGCCGTCCCGGGAGGCTCGCCATTGGCCAGGCGGACGGTATTCAGACCCGCACAGTAGAGACGTTCCAGGCCTTCGGATTCGCCGAGCGGATCATCGCCGAGGCATATCGGATCACCGCGACGGCATTCTGGAAGCCCGACCCCACGGACCCCTCGCGCATCACTCGCATTGCCCGTACCCCGGATGACCCCGCCGACATCAGCGAATTCCCCCACCTCGTCGTTAACCAGGCCCGCGTGCTGGACTACTTCGCCGAGTTCATGGCCAATTCGCCCACACGGATGTCCCCCGACTATGGCTTTGAGTTTCGTTCCCTGAGCGTCGCCGAGGAGGGAGAATATCCCGTCACGGTGACCCTGGTCCACACCTCCGGCCCCCACGAAGGGCAGGAACGCCTTGTCCAAGCCAAATACGTTATCGGCGCCGACGGTGCACGCAGCAAGGTCCGCGAGTCCATCGGCTGTACCCTCGCCGGAGACCAGGCCAATCACGCCTGGGGCGTCATGGATGTCCTGGCAGTCACGGACTTCCCAGATGTTCGCCTCAAGTGCGCCATCCAGTCCGGAACCGGCGGCAGCATCCTGCTGATCCCACGCGAAGGCGGCCACCTCTTCCGAATGTACGTTGACCTAGGCGAGGTGGACCCCAACAACAAGGGCGCCGTGCGCAGAACCTCCACTGATGGAATCATCCGCAAGGCCAACGAGATCCTCCACCCCTACACCCTCGACGTCCGCAGCATCGCATGGCACAGCGTGTACGAGGTTGGCCACCGGCTCACGGACCGGTTCGACGATGTCCTGCCCGAGGACCGCGGGGCACGGACCCCCCGGGTGTTCATCACCGGCGATGCCTGCCACACGCACAGCGCCAAGGCCGGCCAGGGCATGAACGTCTCCATGCAGGACGGCTTCAACCTCGCCTGGAAGCTCGGCCACGTTCTCGAGGGCCGAAGCCCCGAAAGCCTGCTGTCCACCTACTCCGAAGAGCGGCAGGTGGTGGCAAAGAACCTCATCGACTTCGACAAGGAATGGTCAACCCTCATGGCCAGAAAGCCCGAGGAGTTCGAAGACCCCTCGGGGCTCGAGGACTTCTACGTCCGCACCGCCGAGTTCCCGGCCGGATTCATGACCGAATACGCTCCCTCAGTGTTGGTAGCCGCCCCTGAATACCAGCACCTTGCAACAGGCTTCCCCATCGGCAAGCGCTTCAAGTCCGCGCCTGTCGTGCGGGCGAGTGACAGCAACCCGATGCACCTCGGCCATCACGCAACGGCGGACGGTCGCTGGCGCATCTATGTCTTCGCCGACCCCGCGACACCCCAAAACCCGAAAACCGGAACCGCCTCACCGGCCGAAGAATTCGCCGAGTGGATCGCCAATTCACCCGAATCGCCGCTCGCCGCCACTCCGGAAGGTGCCGACCCCGACGCATGGTTCGATCTGAAGGTGATCTACCAGCAGGACCACACGAGCGTCGACATCAACACCGTTCCCGCAGTGTTCAAACCCCAAGTCGGACCTTTCCAGCTCACGGACTACGAGAAGGTCTACGCCACGGATCCCGCCTCGGACATCTTCGACCTGCGCGGCGTGGACCGCGCCGGCGTCGTCGTGGTGGTCCGCCCCGACCAGTACGTGGCAAACGTCCTGCCTCTCACTGCAACGGCGGAACTGGGCGCCTTCTTTGCACCCCTGCTGCCGAACAAGAAGTCAGAGCAACTTCCATCCGCTGCGCTGCCTGGCACGCCCACCCCGACCGACGTCCACATCAGCAACGGGCGTAAGGTCGATCTCACCTTCTCGAAATGACCGGTTCGCATCTGATTCGCCAGGGCATGAGCCAAGACGGACCGCTGGGTGCCTTACCGGAACCACGATCGGCACTACCCCCAACACTTCGGTAACTCCGTTCACCGCCTGAGAATGCCGTTCAGACCTCACCCGAGAATGTGCACCACACTTTGAACTCCAGGGTGCCCCTCGGGCGGTTCTTCAGCAGGGCGTCACGGATGGTCCTGAATCGGGCCGCCGGAGTGACTCTGTATCAGGTGGCATACTCATTCCTCAATGGGGCCAGGAATAACCGTCATGCTGGGGCCAAGAAAGGTTGACACAGTCACCCGGCCGGGGTCAGTCCCGGTGAGCCCGGGTGACGAAGTGCTCAACCCGGCGGTCAGGGATTAGCCAGATCAGGGCCACGATGGCGTAGGCCGCCACTCCAAGCAGTGGCTGGACTGCGGTCAGCCCAAGGCCTGCGAGGTAAATCAGTGGGGACGTTTTGCCTTTCCAGTCCCGGCCGATTGCCTGCGCGAGGGGGCCTTTCCGGCCCTGTTGGCGGATCAGTGCCTGTTCCAGGATGAAGTAGGCGATCGCGGCGCACAGCAAGTTGATCCCGTACGTCAGCACCGGGATCTGCAGGAAACCGGACTCATCCATCCAGCGAGTGGTGAACGGGACTAGTGAAAGCCAGAACAACAAGTGCAGATTGGCCCAGAGGATAGCGCCGTTGACCCTGCTTGCCAGATGGATCATGTGGTGGTGATTATTCCAGTAAATTCCGACGTAGACGAAGCTGAGCAGGTAGCTGAGGAACGTGGGCAGGACGGACCCCAAACCACGCCAGGTCGGTTCGTCCGGCACATGGAGTTCCAGCACCATGATTGTGATGATGATGGCGAGCACACCATCACTGAACGCCTCCAGGCGGTTCTTGTTCACCGGCTTCCCTCCGTCAAAGCAACATCCTAATCAAGGATCCGCAGCCAAGGCCCGGAGGGCCCGGCGCGCGGCGACTGTGGACTCATCAAGACCTTCGCCGCTGCTGGGATCTGAACTCGTGCAGGCGCTTGCACGGAAAAACGTTAAACCCGATTTTGCGGGAGTGGGGCCTCTCTCCCCGAATCTGGCTCCGCCGGCGCGGGCGATACCTTTCTGCCCCCTGGGGTACGGAGCAGAGCGCGCAACGTCTGGATGGTGTCGGCCTCCGCGGCAGTCTTGTCGTCACGGTAGCGCTTGACGCGTGCGAACCGAAGGGCGATTCCACCCGGATAGCGGGGAGAGTGCTGGACGCCGTCGATGGCGATCTCGACCACGGTGACCGGCTCGGTCCACACCGTGCCCGCCGTACGCCGCACCTCCAACTCCTGGAACTTTTCAGTCTGCCACTGCAGCAGCGCGTCGGTGAGGCCCTTGAAAGTCTTGCCCACCATCACGTAACCGCCGGGTTCGCCGAACTCGCCGGCAGGGTCCAGGGCTCCGAGGTGCAGGTTCGACAGCAGCCCGGCGCGCCGTCCCGACCCCCATTCGCAGGCGAGCACCACCAGGTCGTAGGTAAGCACCGGCTTCACCTTGATCCAGTTCGAACCCCGCCGCCCGGCGGCGTAGGCCGAGCCCAGCGCCTTCACCACCACACCCTCGTGGCCGGCGGCCAGCGCATCGCGGGACACGCTCTCGGCAACAGCCGCATCCGCAGTGATTTTCCCCGGGATGCGGTGACCGGGGGCGATCCGCTCGAGCACGCCGATGCGTGTGGCCAGCGGCTCGTCGAGCAGGTCGCGCCCGTCGACGTGCAGCACGTCGAAAAACCACGGATGCAGCAGTGTGGTGCGCGCCGCGTTCGCCCCGAACCGGGACATGGTTTCCTGGAACGGCCGGGGCCCGCCGTCCTCGTCGAGGGCCAGGGTCTCGCCGTCGAGGATCACATCGCGCACGGGCAGTCCGCGCACCACCTCCACCACCTCAGGCAGCCGATGGGTCACTTCGGCCAGGGTGCGGGTGTAGATGTGCACGTCGTCGCCGGCACGGTGCACCTGGATGCGTGCGCCGTCGAGCTTGTATTCCACCGACGCTTCCCCCGTCGCCTCCAGCGCCTCGCCGGCACTGGCCGCGGTTGCGGCGAGCATGGGCTGCACGGGACGCCCGACGACGAGGCCGACTGCGTCAAGCTGGGCCGCGGTGCCCGTGATCGCCAGCAGGGCGGTCCCGCCGAGATCGCCGGAGAGCATCGCTGCGCGGCGTACGGCCTCGACCGGCCGGCCGGCGGCGCGGGCAACCGCATCCGTCAGTACGCCTTCGAGTGCACCGGTACGAAGTTCTCCGAGCAGCACGCCGGCGATGAAGGCCTGCTCTCGTTCGGTGGCTTCAGCCATCAGAGTCCGAAGGGTGGCGGCGCGTTCCGCGGTCGAGCCAGTCCCTGCGGCTGCCAGCAGCCGGTCCAACGCAACGTTGAGGTTGGCGATAGTGAGACTCGGCTCAGGAGCGGGCTCGCCCTTGGCCGCCCTCATGCCGCTCCAGCCGACCCCGACTCGGCCCTGGCGAGGCTTGGCGGTGAGCAAGCCGACCGCCGTCGGGATGTCCGCGGGGTCGAGCCGGAGCAGCAGGCCTGCCAGTTCGTTGACCTTGGCGACCCGGGAGCGGGTGGCCGCGACGGCTTCCGAGGTCCTCACGAGCTCATCGAGCAGCATGGCACCAGTCTGTCACGGCCGCTGCCTATGGACAGCGATTACGCCCTGTTCCAGAAGCGGCGCGTGGTACTCGACAGAACTGCGGAAACCTTCGGTGGCAACCCACTGACTCGTGGGGTGAATGCCTTGTATTCTCGTGGCACTACCCCCGACCCCTCAGAGACCTTCAGCAAGGAGAAATCATGCCCAACGACGACGAAGCACAGGTTCTGTCCCAATGGAGTCAGGAACTGGCGAGGGCGCTGCAGATCCTGGATCTTGACGTTGACCAGGAGTTGGTCCTTGACCTGGCCAGGAAATCTGCAGACTCCGTGATCCATGCGGCGGCGCCGGTGACGGCTTTCATGGTCGGTTACGCCGCCGGGCTTGAAGCCGGGAAAGGAAGCCTGGGTTCCGACGTTTCACCTGCCGAGGCGACTAACAGGGCGGCAGGCGTCGCCTTCAAGCTCTGTTCTGACCGGGCGGAAGGAAAGGGCTGGGAACCGACAAGTCAGTCCTAAGGTCGAGGACCCTTCTCCGCAGTCTTTGGCGCGGCGGCGGACGTAAGCCTTCAGTTCTGATTCCACGAGTGCCGGGACGTCCTGGACGAGCGCCGGTGAATAACGTACTCGGCCACGGCGAGGTTGATCACCCAGGAAAGCCCCATGAGTATTGCCCGGGTTGTCGTGTCTGTGGGCCCGATGACAAGCATCCAGGGGATGAACACCAGGGCTTGGGTTCCCGCGCCAAGGCCGATCGCATAGCCGCGGGTCATCCATGCGCTGTGCTGAGCGAAGTCCCGACGGCGGATCGCAAGGAATCCGAGGACGATGCTTGCGACCATGGCCGAACCAAAGATGAGCCGAAGAACGAGGAGTGCTTCGCCGTCGCTGGGCGGAAGGGCGTAGAACACCGACATCCATAAGCCGGACAAGGCCGCGAGCAGGCCGGCCGGTACCAGGATGCGTCCGGCGGTCCGGTGCCATCCGCGCGTGCCGGATCGAAGCGAGGGAACGAACTGAAAGGCCCCGAGCAGGCAGTAAACGGTGACACTGACAATGTGGGTCACCACCGGGATCGGTGATGCGAAGAAGCGCTCGTTCTGCAAAGTTACGGCTGCACCACTGGTTAGTTCAGTGAGACGTGCCGCCCCGGCTATCACCGGGATGAGGCTGAGAAAGAACAACGCGGCGGGGACGAACCACTGTGCCCGACGGCGGCCGCGGAGTGCGGGGACGGAGCTGGCTGTTTCTGTCGTCATGGCTCCGCCTTCGGCTCAGTGGTGTACGGCGTACACCTCACGAGTCACAGAGTAGGTGTACGTTGTACACTTGTCAATGGAGGACAAATGGGGGCGCAAAACGGAGGCGATATCAACGCGGGAGGCCATTTCAGATGACCCAGCAAATGGAGGCAACCCGCCGTCGCCCCCTGAGCCGGGAGCGGGTGCTGGTGGCCGCTGTCGCGCTTGCGGATGAGGCGGGCATTGAATCTCTGAGCATGCGACGGCTGGCGCAGGAGCTTGGCGTGGTCCCGATGGCGCTCTACAAGCATGTAGCCAACAAGGAAGAACTCCTTGACGGCATGGTGGACACAATCGTCGGCGAGATCGATCCGGCGGTCCGCGATGCCCCCTGGAAGATCGCGGTCCGGCTGCGGGTCCTTGCGGCGAGGCGGGTATTTCTCCGGCATCCGTGGGCCCGCCCGGTAGTTGAGACCCGTACCAACACCACGCCAGCCGTGCTGGAGTACATGGAAGCATTCGTCGGAATGTTCTTGGCGGGCGGATTCTCCGCAGACCTCACGCACCACATCATGCACGCACTGGGCAGCCGCATGTGGGGGTTTACGCAGGAGGTCTTCAACGACTCTGCGGGGCCGAACGGCACCGAGCCACAGGGCATGACCGTCGAGGCGCGGGCCGCCATGGCCCTGCAAATGGCCCAAAGCTATCCCAACCTTTTGCAAATCGCCTTGGCGGCAGCGCACGACGACGAGTCCGTTGTCGGCAGCGGCTGCGACGATCAGTTCGAGTTTGAGTTCGCGCTCGATCTGCTCCTTGACGGTTTTGAGCGGCTTCACCAGCGGGGGTGGACGTCGGACCAGTAGGCCGGCACGAAACGGGTGGGGCTGGAGGGCGTCTGGTGGTGGCCATAGGCCGGCGGCGTCGTTGTTCGAGGAAGCAGACCGGGCCTGTGGGGTTCGTTGGCCCGGACCTCTTCTTCGTTTTCCCGGGGCGTGGTCGAGGCGGCGAGGCTGCCGGTCCGGTGTCGGTCAGGGCTGGGTGATGACGACCTTTCCGAGGGCGTGTCCTTCGCCGACGTACGCGAGGGCTCGGGGCACCTCGTCAAGACCGAAGGTGCGGTCGATGTGGATGCTGACATTCCCGGCGACGCACATTTCGGTCAGCGGCTCGAAGTGCGGTGGACCCTCCTTGACGGCCAGCACCCCGAGCCGGCGGCCGGTGACCGGTCCGGCGGCAGCGCCGATCGTGAGTACCCGAAGCAGCGCCCGCACGGACCCGCCCACGCACCGATACCGGCCACTCGGAGCGAGTGCTCGATGAAGCGCGAACACGGACCGATGAGCGACCAGGTCCAAGATGAGGTCGTACGGCTCGTGATCACGGGTGAAGTCGTCCCGGCGATAGTCGATCACCTCGTCGGCGCCGAGCGATCGCATGAACTCGAGTTTGCCGCCGTTGTCGACGCCGGTGACGTGCGCACCCTGTGCTTTGGCCAGCTGGATGGCGAATGAACCCGAGCCTCCGCCCCCACCGTTGATCAGAACCCGATGACCGTTCGCGGCGCCCGCCGTGCCTTGCAGGGCGATCGCGCCGGCCTGCGGAATCGTCGATGCCTCGGCGAGCGACAGCTCGGCGGGCTTGAGGCTGAGGGCAGACTCGGGTGCGACCGCGTACTGGGCGAAGCCGCCCTTGAGCCGGAGGTTGTCGCCGTAGACCTCGTCGCCTGGCTGGAATCGAGTCACGCCAGTGCCCACGGCCTCGACCCGGCCGGCGATGTCCGAGCCAAGCGTTGGGCGCGCCGGCGTGCGCAACCCGCCCAGGCGCGCGTAGAAGGGCGAGCCACGAAGGCACTCCCAGTCGCTGAGGTTGATCGACGTCGCCGCGACCTCCACCAGTACTTGCCCGGCGGCGGGCGTGGGCGTCGGGACGTCCTCGACCCGCAATACGTCCGGGCGACCATATCGCTCGTACACGACTGCCTTCACGTCTCCTCCACCAGGTCTGGCTCGATCATGTCGTCTCGGCGCAGCGTGCCCGTTCTCAATCGCAAGGGATTCCGGCCCCCCCGGGTTTAGTCCGTAGTTGAGACCGGGTTTTCGGCCCCGGGGGAGAGGTTACGACCCCAGGCCCACCCGGCCGTGAATGCTTTTCTCGCCAACCTCGGCAGGTTGCGTGCCGGCGGCAAGGTGCACGATCAGCCATGCTGTGGTCTGGCCCCGGTCCAGCTACTCTGCGAGCCGGTTCTTCGCAGCGTGTTCCACGAGGAGCGGAACGAAGTCGCGGATCGGACCTTCACTGAGTTTGCCGTGCTCTTCGGCGACAACCGATTCGATGTCTGCACGGGGTTGTTCCGGAAAGCGCGAAGCCAGGCGATCGATCACTGCCAACAACGCTTGTGCTTCTGTCTGAGCCGCCATGGAGACATTTTTCAGCCCGTCAAGTTCAGGGTCAAGATATGTTTCGCCTGGCGCGGGTCCATGAATGCCTGTCCGAGCCTGAAGCCCGGGGAACCCAGCTTGCCGGGATACTGATAAATCGCGATGCTCATGCCAGGCTTCGGGGCTCGAGTCGAATCTCCGACTACGTCAACCGCTGATTGCTTCGCGACTAAGCTGACGCGCCGCCCAGCCGGAAAGGCTCGCCCGGTGCGAGTACACGGATGCGGTTGGGGTTGACTACAACGTCCCGGAGGGTGCCCGGGTCGGCATTGAACGGGGCGAACTCGGGGGAATCCACACTGCCCCAGTGGTGCAGGAGCAAGTCCGCGTCGGGGTAGGCATTTGCCATCTCGACCGCCCCGTCAAGGGTGAAATGCCACTCGCTGTCCGAGAAGTCGAACAATAGCGCGTCCGGAGTCGGCATGGTCAGGTGGTGTTGGCGGATCAGCCGTGAATCCCCTGGTGCCCAGATCACGCCGTCAAGGGTCTCGATCCAGAAGCCGCACGAGTCCTCATCGTGGAAGGTGCGCTGCCCCGGCTTGGGCGCAGCATTCTGCCAGGCATGGTCGGCCGGCGTGACGGTTACCCGGACCTCACCGACGGTGAAGGCATCACCGATGTCGTGGCCGTCGGCGGGCATGCCCGGTTCCTGCATCAGATCGGCGACGTAGCGGGTCGAGTGGAACCGCTGGGTGACTTCATTCAGGGCCGTACAGGTTGGCACGCTGAAATGGTCATTGTCCGCGTGAGTGACAAGGATCCCATCGAGTCGGGGGACGTCTACCGCGTGGAGCGGGAAGTCGATGAGCACGGGCATGTCGAAGTCCTGAAGCAGCGGGTCGACAGCCAGCAGCGTTCCTCGTGCGTTGATCAGAAATCCCGCCATACCGAGCCAGTAAAGGACGGTGCCGTGCGGATCATCGAAGGCCTGGGCCCGAATCGGCACCGACGGCGGGGCCATGGCCTGCCCGCGGGGGCTACGCCGGACAGGTGAGCGCGGATCGGTCATCATGTCTCCTTGGGTCAATTCGGCGGTGCAACGGGCGCTCGACCGATCGAGTCGGGACGGGCACCCGCCGGATTGTTATCAGCCGCGGGTCTGCAGGCATGCCCGCAGATCGCTACCAGACGAGCCAGCTTGGTGGTGCCAAGCGGCTGTAAACGCTCAACTCTCTTCCTCGATGATGCCCTTCAATACGCTCATCGCACCCATGCCGTTCGGCCAGCCCGTGTAGAACGCCAACTGCAGCAGGGCCTCCTTCAGTTCTTCTGCGGTGACTCCGTTCTTCAGTGCGAAGCCCAGGTGGAATTTCAGCTGCTCGGTCTTGCCCAGCGCGGTTAACGCGGCGACGGTGACGAGGCTGCGGTCTCGCTTGGACAGATCATCACGCTCCCAGACTTCGTCGAAAAGGACTTTGTCGGTGTAGTGGACCATCCCGGGAGCAAAGTCTCCGAAAGCGTTCTTGCCACCGCTCCAGCCAGTGTTCTGCTCTTTGATGCTCATGGGCTTTACTCCTTCGTCGGTGATTGGATGAGTCCAGTCCATCGCGAAAACGGCCACGGAGGGAGTCTCCAGAGAAGGGTGTACCAGTGGGGACTCCCTGATGGCCCGTGGTCGATTTAGCGTTGTTGGTATGAACACCAGGGATGAAGCACGCCAGTTTCTCATGTCCCGTCGTGCGAACATCAGCCCCGAGCAGGCCGGGCTGCCGGTCTCGGGGCACCGTCGCGTGGCGGGCTTGAGGCGGGGCGAGGTGGCGACGCTCGCGGGCGTGAGTCCGGAGTACTACGCCAAGATCGAGAGAGGCAACCTCGTCGGAGTTTCTGACTCCGTACTGGAGTCCGTCTCTCGGGCCCTGCAGCTCGACGACGCCGAGCGCGAGCACCTTTTTGACCTGGCGCGGGCCGCAAACGGTGGTGCACAGCCCGTTCGCCGGCGCAAGGCGAAGACCTGGGTGCCACGGGAGAGCTTGACCCGTGCGCTGGACGTGATCGTGAATGGCCCGGCGTTCGTGCGCAACGGGCGGATGGACATCCTGGGCACCAACGCCCTGGGCCGAGTCTTCTACGACGAGGTCTTCGACGGTCCCGGCCAGGGGAACCTTGCCCGGTACTGCTTCCTCGACGAGCGGGCCAAGGCGTTCTATCCAGACTGGGAAGCGGCTGCTGACGTCACCGTGGCGATCCTTCGCACAGAAGCAGGCCATGACCCTCGGGACAAGCAGCTCCACGACCTCGTCGGAGAGCTTTCCACCCTCAGCGATGCGTTCCGCACACGATGGGGAACCCATAATGTCCGCCGCCACGGCTCAGGCACGAAGAACTTCCACCACCACGAGGTGGGAGACATCACCCTCAGTTACGAGGGACTGGAGCTCACTGCCGAGCCGGGACTTTCGTTCCTGATCTACACAGCCGAGCCCGGTTCTCCGAGCGAACAACGGCTCCAGTTGCTGGCGAGCCTCGCCGCCACCGTGAGCGCGTCCTCGCCGCGGCATCCGGCGCTCGACAACATTGCCACGAAGAAAGGCTGATCATGCACACCAGAACACTTGGCCAGGGCCTCGAGGTCTCCGCGATCGGGCTCGGCGCGATGGGCATGTCCCAGAGTTACGGACCCAACCCCGGCGATCGCGATGAGATGATCGACGTGCTGCGCTCGGCCGTCGACGAGGGCGTGACGTTTTTCGACACGGCAGAGGTCTACGGGCCTTACGTCAACGAGGAGCTCGTCGGTGAGGCGCTCGAGCCGATCCGCGACCGGGTGGTGATCGCCACTAAGTTCGGCTGGAACATCAAAGACGGGCGGATGGCGGGGCTGAACAGCCGACCCGAGCAGATTCGCCGCGTCGCCGAGGCGTCGCTGAAACGGCTCCGCACCGAGGCGATCGACTTGTTCTATCAGCATCGCGTCGACCCCGATGTGCCGATCGAGGATGTTGCCGGCACCGTCGGCGAGCTCATCGCCGAGGGCAAGGTGAAGCATTTCGGCCTCTCCGAGGCATCGGCCGCCACGATCCGCCGCGCTCACGCCGTGCACCCGGTCGCCGCGGTCCAGAGCGAGTATTCGCTCTGGACACGTGATCCTGAAGCAGAGGTGCTGCCGACCCTGGCGGATCTCGGAATCGGATTCGTGCCGTTTAGCCCGCTCGGCAAGGGCTTCCTCACTGGCACAGTCGACGCATCCACCGCGTTCACCGAGGGCGACATCCGCAACCGTGTCCCAAGGTTCGAGACGGAGAACCTCGCCGCGAATCAGGCGCTCGTAGACACTGTGAAGGGCCTCGCCGACGCGAAGTGTGCGATGCCGAGCCAGATCGCCCTGGCCTGGTTGCTGGCACAGCAGCCGTGGATCGTGCCGATCCCCGGTACCCGACGCACCGAGCGTATCCGCGAAAACGCAGCAGCCACCCAGCTCGCACTCTCCGCGGACGAGCGCGCGGACCTCGACAGCCTCGCCCAGCGCATCGGCGTCCGCGGCGAGCGCTACAACGCCGAGCACATGGCGTACGTCAACCACTGATCACAAAAAAGGAAAATCAGAATGACTGACAACAACTTCAAGCAGATCTTCCCCCTCGGGGCAAAGAACGACGCCTACGCCCAGTACTTCATCGGCCAGAGTTACCTGGCTCCGCTCGCCGGCGGGAGCGTGCCGGTCAGCAACGTCTCCTTCGAGCCAGGATGCCGCAACAACTGGCACATTCACCACGGAACTGCCGGCGGAGGGGACCAGATCTTGCTGTGCACGGCGGGCAGCGGCTGGTTCCAGGCCGAGGGCCAGGACCCCGTCAGCCTCGAGCCGGGAACAGTAATCCGTGTGCCGGCCGGGACGAAGCATTGGCACGGTGCGAAGGCGGACTCGTGGTTCTCCCACCTCGCCTTCATCACCCCGGGCGAAGGAGTCAGCAACGAATGGCTGGAGCCCGTCACCGACGAGGTCTATGGCGCGCTGCCGAAAAACGGAGAGAATGCATGAGCATCCTGAACGAGAGCTACACCCTGGCCAACGGCGTCGAGATACCGAAGCTGGGGCTCGGCACCTGGTTCGTCGACGATGACAAGGCAGCTTCCGCAGTCCGAACCGCGGTGGAGATCGGCTACCGGAACATCGACACCGCTCAGGCCTATGGCAACGAGCGCGGGGTCGGCGACGGCGTCCGGACCTCCGGCGTGACTCGGGACGAGCTGTTCGTCTCCACGAAGCTCGCCGCCGAGATCAAGGATTACGACGGCGCGCTTGCCGCGATCGACCGCTCGCTCGAAACCCTTGGGCTGGACTATCTCGACCTGATGCTCATCCACAGCCCGCAGCCCTGGAACGACTTCCGCGGCGGTGACTACACCGAGGGCAACCGCCAAGCGTGGAGCGCTCTGGAAGACGTCTACCAGGCCGGGAAGGTCCGTTCCATCGGGGTGTCCGACTTCCTGGCATCCGACCTGGAGAACATCCTGTCCACCGCGACGGTGGTCCCGCAGGTGAACCAGCTCCTGGTCCACGCGGGCAACACCCCGGTGGAGTTGCTGGCCTACTGTGAGAGCAAGGGCATCCTCGTCCAGGCTTACTCGCCCATCACCCACGGGGAGATCCTGAAGAACGCTGAGGTCCGGGCGATGGCCGGGAAGTACGGGGTGACGGTGCCGCAGCTGTGCATCCGGTACACAGTGCAACTGGGCACGGTGTCGCTGCCGAAGACCGCGAACCCCGAGCACATGCGCTCTAACGCCGAAGTCGATTTCGTGATCGCCGATGACGACATGGCCGCCCTGCGCGAGCTGCAATACGTGAACTACGGCGAGCACGCCGCTTTCCCGGTCTACAGCGGCAAGTGACACAGGAAACGAAGTAACATGACCGCGGATCCGCGCCCGCGCCATCGATGCTGAGGTTGCGTTCGCGTCGCACGGCACCAATGACCTCACGCAGTACGCGATGGCCGCAGACCGTATGCTCGGCTCGCTGGCCGGTCTCAATGACCCCTGGCAGCTCTCCGTGCTGCGCCTGGTGCAGCCGACCGTGGAAGGCGCGAAGACCGCCGGAGACAAGGCCGTGGGCGTCTGTGGCGAGTCCGCCGCGGACCCGGCACTCGCCGTCGTCCTGGCCGGTCTGGGCGTGAACACGCTGTCCATGACAGCCCGGCTACGGCGACATCGTGGTGCTTCGCGCCGAGAGTCCGGGAAGCGTGGAGGCCTTCGACAAACTGGTAGCTCTGGTTGAAACCGATCTCGACGGAGGGTTGCCGCCCGCCTGATTCCGGCTGCACCAGCGGCGGGTCGGACGCACACCGAGGCCGCCTCGACGAGTTGCTTCGGATAGGCCGATGAAGCCTTCCCGAGCGGGACAGACAGCGGTACAAAAGAGGTGGGGAGGACATATTCGCCCTCCACGTATGGCTGACAAGGAGGTCGCGGGTGTCCAATCAAAATGGTGCGGGTCCGGATCAGGGCCCCTTCCCCGCTGTTCCGCCCGGCGGACAGCCAACTCGCGAGACGCCAACCCGAGGACCGGCGAGGCCGTTACCCTATGTGGTGGCAGGCATACTGCTGGCCATCGCGATCGTGCTCCCACTCATGCCGCAGCTGTACTCGGTCGATGCGCCCCGCGTAGGCGGTATGCCCTTCTTCTACTGGTACCAGTTGCTCTGGGTGCCCATCTCGGCAGGCCTTAGCGGGATCGCCTACTGGCTGGTCAGCACAGAGGATCGACGACGGCGGACAGCGGCCCGCGCAGGGAACAGAAACGGAGGGGATCGGCCATGAACGGACGCGAGATCAATTGGATCGCCCTCATCATCGTCATCCTGCTGTTCGTCATTGTCGCCGCCATGGGCTTCTTGGCCGCTCGGTGGCGCAAGTCGGACGACGGGCTCCACAGCCTCGATGAATGGGGGCTGGGCGGTCGCAGCTTCGGGACGTGGATCACTTGGTTCCTGCTGGGCGGCGACCTCTACACGGCCTACACCTTCGTGGCCGTGCCTGCAGCGATGTGGGCCACGGGCGCGGTGAGCGGCTTCTTCGCTGTGCCGTACACGATCGTCCTCTACCCGATCATCTTCATCATCATGAGCCGGCTGTGGTCCGTGTCCCACAGGCACGGCTACGTGACGTCCGCGGACTTCGTTGGCGGTCGGTACGGGAGCCGGTGGCTGTCGCTCGCCGTCGCCCTTACCGGCATTGTGGCGACGATGCCGTACATCGCCCTTCAACTTGTGGGCATCAAGGCCGTCCTCACAGTGCTCGGCCTCGGCAGCTCGGAGAACGTGCTGCTGACGGACCTGCCGCTCATCCTCGCATTCGTCGTGCTGGCTGCCTACACCTACACCTCAGGTTTGCGGGCGCCGGCCATGATCGCCGTCGTCAAGGACCTGCTCATCTACCTCTCCGTCATCGTGGCGGTAATCTACCTTCCGATCAAGTTCGGCGGCTGGGACACGATCTTCGGTGCGGCGGAAACCAAGCTGGGCACAGTGAACCAGGCAACGGGCAAGCCGGCCGGGGTGTTCATCCCGGGCGGCGCCAACTACTCCGCTTATTGGACCCTGGCGCTCGGCTCAGCCTTGGCGCTCTTCATGTACCCGCACTCGGTGACTGGCGTCCTCGCGTCGAAGGGCCGCAACACGATCCGACGCAATGCAGCCATCCTGCCGCTTTATTCGCTCATGCTCGGGTTCCTCGCACTGCTGGGTTACGTGGCCATCAAAGCCGGCACCAAGCCGACGGACCTCGACGGATCGGTCAATCCCCAACTCGTGGTCCCGCAGTTGTTCTTGGACCACTTCCCTGCGTGGTTCGCCGGGATTGCCCTCGCGGCCATTGCCATCGGGGCCCTGGTGCCGGCGGCCATCATGTCCATTGCCGCGGCGAACCTGTTCACGCGCAACGTCTACCGAGACTTCATCCGGCCCGACGTCGACGCCAAGACAGAGGCGAGCGTCTCCAAGATCGTCTCGCTGGTGGTCAAGGTGGGCGCGCTCATCTTCGTCATCGCCATGGACCAGACCACCGCGATCAACCTGCAGCTGCTGGGCGGCATCTGGATCCTCCAGACGTTCCCGGCCGTCGTCGCCGGGCTATACACACGATGGTTTGACCGCTGGGCGCTGCTTGCCGGATGGGCGGTAGGCATAGTCTTCGGTACCGTCTCGGCCTACAACGTCGTCAACCCGGTGACCCACGCGCACTTCGGTGGATCCCTCGCACCCATCCCGGGAACCGGCTTCAGCGTGTATATCGCCATTACGGCCTTCGCACTCAACCTCATCGTCGCCGCTGTCCTGACGTTGGTGCTGCGCGCGCTGAAGGTGCCGGCGGGGCAGGACAAGACCCGGCCATCAGATTATGGCGCCGATGAAACCGATCCGAAGGTTGCCGAGATCGAGCGGACGCATCGCTTCGCGGAGCCAGGAGGCGCGCCCCCGGTGGGGTGAGGCAGACGGCGTCCTGCTGCTGGCAGACGGCTAGTGTCGCCTGAGGAGCACGCTGGAAATCGAGTACAAACTACTCGTGCCAAGGGAAATCCCAGGCGTGTCTACTGATTGAAGTAGAAATGCCGAGGGCGACCTGCCGGCGTCTTCTGCCAAGGGGTCGACGATGAGGCAGTCTTGGAGATTTGCCCTCCTCCAGACGTCGTCGGCCCCTTTTTATGTGCGGAAAGCCGGGGCTCAGGCGAGCCGACCGCCGTCGCGGCGATACTCAGGACAAGGAAAACCCCCACAACCGGGCCCCGCTACGGGTGGCCGGAACGTCTCCCTGCATGAAAGGTTTCCTATCAATCTGATCGAGCCTGGGCGTAGGCTGGACGGACTAACATTCAGGAGGCCAGTCAGGGGGGGTATCAATGGGCGTGAGCATCAAGGACGGGTGGGACCGGCTCGATTCCGAGACCAGGACGTGGCTTCTGGAACATCCGGAGTGCCTGGTTCTTCCCCAGGCGATGTCGGAGAAATTCTGCAAAGCCCCGCACGGGGACATTGAGCTTGACCAGCACGGGCAGGTTGTACTTTGCCGGGAGGACCGTGACTTTATCCGGGACAAAGCGGAGGCCGCCGGAACTATCCGCGCCCCGGAAGGGGAGTACCTTTTCTTCGACACGGCACCTGTGCCCGTTATCAGATAGGTGCCGCTCAGAATGCCCGGTGCGCCTCCTTTTCGCGGCTGATGCCACTGAGGGCCGGTGGTGGGCCGGGTGCGTAGCGCGCGCAGCCGAAGACCCGATTCAGGTCAGGTCGCTCCGTCGCCCGGCGTGGTTGGCCTGGGACGTTTGCCGTTTACCACGTCGTAAGATGGCGGCCGAGAGGACGTTCGACGGCATCCACCATGTCGACGGCTGGGACCCGCAGCGGTTGGTCACGGCGACTGGCCCGAACCCCCTGCCGCGCTGAGCGGAGCGGGCGGTTGGAATAGGTCGAAAGCTTCGTCTTCCCACCGGTGCAGTATCGAAAGGACAATGGCTGCCGCGGCCGGTGTTTGTTCGGCCTCGGTGTCAGGTCACGGGCTACATACGTGTGAACTCAATGCAGGTCAGCGGCAATGTCGTCGCGTTACCTCCTCCTACGATCATTGGGAAGCGAGCATAGGGTTTGGATGCGAACCCCCCTGGTCCCGACCTCCGAATTCCATGGTTTAGCCGTGCCTCTCACGCCCTCTTACCAGCGCATAAGTCCAGAAACGGCGAGCTGGGGGCCACACGCCGGGAGCAGTGGAGCGCGGCACGTTAGCCGGGCGACGGCTGCGACCCGGTTCATGCCATGGTCCCTGCGGTGTCGGGCACCAGCGAGATGGCCGTCCAGGAGACGGGCGGCAGCGTGACGCTGAGTCGCCCCTGTGCCAGCCGGGCTGTCGCGTTTGCGGCCGGAGTCACCCGGCACGGTTCGGCGGCAGTATTGCTTGCATAAGGATCTTCGTCATGGAGTGTGACGGCTTCCGCGACCCGGAGGGTGCTGAAGCGCGGCAGTTCCACCTCGACGGTTACAGGCTGGTCGATGTCCCGGTTCACGAGAAATAATGCGACGTTACCGGTCCGTTCGTCGTAGGTGGCTGCGGCGTCGACGAGTCCGACCGGACCATGCGCCTTGGTGTCATACGTCTCGACGGTCAGGTTGGGGCGGAGGCTGGAGCCTCGGGCCAGACGTGCGGTGGTGGCGATGGGGAAGAACGTGGTTTGCCGCCACGCCTGCCCGCCTGGTTCGGTCATGATCGGCGCGATCACGTTTACCAGCTGCGCAAGCGATGCCGAGGTCACCCGGTCGGCATGCTTCAGCAGGGAGATCAGCAGATTCCCAACCACGACAGCATCCGCCACGTTGTAGATGTCCTCAAGCAGGGACGGTGCTTGTGGCCAGTTGTCGATGCCTGTGATCTTCTCGACCTCCCGGAATCTGGTCTCATACCAGACGTTCCATTCGTCGAAGGAGATGTTTATGGTCTTGCGGCTGCCGAGCTCTGCCTTGACAGCGTCGGCAGTTGAAACGACCGATTCGATGAACCGGTCCATGTCCGTTGCCGAGGCGAGGAAACTGCCTAGGTCGTGGCCGGACTGTTCGTATGCTTCTGCTTTCGTTGGACAACAGGTGATTTGGTTCTGAATCGTGGAAGGGGATCGGCTGCGCCCTATCTGAAACGACGCCTGGGATTCGCGGGTGCTCGACCACCGCCTACCAGGTGTCTGGTGCCGCCCCAAAGGGCACTACGGCTGGCCGCTCCACGGTGCTGTCGACGTCGATGACCCGGTGCTCCCGGCTCGCGCGTGCGATGGCATCCATCACCTCGAGGACGTGGAACGCTACCCGCCCGGAGGCCCGATGCGGGCGGTTTGTCTCGATGGCCCTGGCCATGTCTGCGAGTCCGTAACCCCGCCCGGCATCCTCGTAGCCAGCGGAGATGGGCGCCTCACGCCGTTCCGGTTCTTCGCGGGTTGCCAGCTCGACAGGGTCGGAGAACCGGTTCGGGTCGGGGACAGTGATGGTGCCGTCGGTGCCGTAGATTTCGAAGAGTGGTGTCCTGGTGGCCCAGACTTCGAAGCTGACCGTGATCGTGGTGGTCACCCCGTTCGCGTGCTCGAGGAGGGCACTGACGTGGGTATCGATCTCCACCGGGATCGGTGTGCCGGCCAGGGGGCCGGTCTCGACGGTTCGCTCACGGTCGGATCTCGTGGCCACTCCCGATACGCGGACGACGGGGCCGAAGAACATGACGAGGCTGGTCAGGTAGTAGGGGCCCATGTCGAACAGCGGGCCGCCGCCAGGTTGGTAGTAGAAGAGCGGTGACGGGTGCCAGCGTTCGTGTCCGGGCGCGGACCAATGCACTTGCGCCGCTACCGGTGTGCCGATCGCACCTGTGTCGAGAAGCTGAAGCGCAGTTTGGACGCCGGTGCCGAGGACGGTGTCCGGCGCGCTTCCGACCCGAAGTCCCAAAGAGTCAGCGAGTTCCAGCATGGGGAGGGCTTCTTCCGGGGACAGCCCCAGTGGCTTCTCGGCGAAGACATGCTTGCCCGCGCGGAGCGCCCGCGTCCCGACTTCGACGTGCGCGGCGGGGATGGTCAGGTTGATGATCGAGTCGATTCGATGGTCGGCGAGGAGTTCGTCGACGCTCAGGGCTTCGACAGCCTGCTCAGCCGCGACTTCGCGCGCACGTTCTTCGTTGATGTCTGCGACAGCGACGAGTTTGAGGCCGGGCAGCTTCGGGAGACTCTCGAAGTACTGCTCGCTGATCTTTCCGGCGCCGATGATTCCGACGGTTAGCGGGACGCCCACAGCAATCCCCTTTCGATGATGGTCTTGACGTTCGGGTTCTCAAGGATGTCGACGCGGTGGCCGGGGGTCGAGACGAAGATGCGTCCTTTGCCCCACTGCCTGGTCCAGATGGCGGGGGAGACGATTTCGCGGTTCCACGGATCCCAAGGCCGGACGGCTTGGGTGGTGGTTGCGAGCACGTCGTTGTAGTCATCGTGGAGCACCCAGTACTGCTCGGTGTTGAGCTCGAAGTCGACGATGCCGTCGGTGATGGGATGCGAAGCTGCCGCTTCGGTCATGGTGATGGTGTGCGGGCGGTAGTTGTCGGCCTGGTCGCCGGTCAGTTCATCGGGCGCTTTGCCGGGATGGGCAGCGAACTGGCCCCCGATCAGCTGCAGGTAGTCGGAGTTGTTGCGGTAGGAGTCGGCGATGCCGCCGTGCCAGCCGGCGAGGCCGGTTCCCGCTTCGACGGCGGATCGGAGGCCTTCGAACTCCTCCTGCTCGATCGAGGTCATCGTGTTCGACTGGACGATGAGGTCGACCGAGGGCATGTAGGAGCTGTCGGCGTAGACGGCGGGTGATTCCTCAACACGCACAGTGTAGCCACGCTCCTCGAGGAACGGGATGAAGAGGTTGGTGGCCTCGACGGGTTGGTGTCCGTCCCAGCCGCCGCGGACAACAAGTGCGGTTTTGGTCGTGAATCGTGGATCGGGGGTGCTCATGTGTTCCTTGCTGCCGCGGTGCGGCATGGTTCGTGTATACGTTCTTGCGGACGCCGCTTAGCGGCCGGCGAGCGAGCCGCCGATTCCGCCGACTGAGAAGTACTTGTTGAGGAACGCGAACAGGATGATCGGCGGGAGCATCATCACGACGGCGACCGCCATGACGAGGCCCCAGTTGGTCGCGTTCTGCTGGAAGAAGGTTTCCAGGCCGACCGGAAGGGTGTAATTCGGGTCGGACCGGAGGAACACGACGGCGATCAGGTAGTCGTTCCAGGCCAGGAGGAACGAGAAGATCGCTGTTGAGAGGATGCCGGGGAGAGAGTTCCGGAGGACGATGCGGGTGAACGAACCGAAGATGGAAGCACCGTCTATCCAGGCGGCTTCTTCGAGAGCGATCGGTATCGAGTCGTAGTAGGCGGCCATCATCCAGATTGCAACGGACATCGTGGCACCGACGTATATGATCACGACGCCAAAGAGGTTGTCGACCAACCCGAGGTTCGCGAACAGGATGAAGAGCGGGATCGCCGAGGTGACGACGGGCAGGGACTGCACAACGAAGAGGATGAGCGAGTAACCCGACACGAGACGGTTGCGGGCCCGCGACAGCACGTAGCCGGCAGGTGCAGCGACTGCGACGGCGACGACGACAGTGACGGCGGTGATGACGAGGCTGTTGCCGAGCCAGGTCAGGACGGCCGTCTGCGTGAAGACGTTTCCGAAGTTCTCGAAGGTGAAACCTTCCGCGTTCGAGCCGAGGGAGGGCGTCAGGGACAGTCCGAAGACGGCGACTATCGGGACCAGGACGACGGCGGTCATGACCAGGATCAAGACGAAGCGGGACCATTTGCCTCTCATGCGGAGATCCTGCGCGGTCTGGCGGTTGGCCGGAGCCGCTACCCTGTCTCCGGATCCTGTCCGGGTGTCTTCGCGGGGAGCACTGATCGTTCTCATTCGATGTTGACCTTTCGGATCTGGCGGTAGAGAACGACCGAGATGACCACGAGGACGAACGTCATCAGGAAGGCGATGGCGACCCCGGGGCCGGTCTGGAAGTTCTGGAAGACGGTGAGGTAGGCGAGGAGGACCAGCGACGTGGTCGCGTGTGCCGGGCCTCCGCCGGTGAGCAGGAAGATCGTGGGGAAGTCGTTCACGCAGAAGATCGTCATCAGAATCCACGACACGAAAGTCGTTCGGGCAATCAGCGGGAGTGTGATGAGCCGGAACGACTGCCACCCGGTGGCCCCGTCGACCCTCGCGGCCTCGTAGACGTTCGTGTCAACGGAGGCGAGAGCCGACGACATCATCATCATCATGAACGGGAACGAGATCCACACTTTGAAGAGGCAGACGACGACCTTCGCGAGCACCGGGTCGGCCAGGAAAAGCACGTTTCCGAAGCCCAGATGCTCGGCGATCACCGGAAGGGGGCTCTGCGGTGTTGCCACCAGCCAGTTCCATGACGTCGCGGAGACGACGGTGGGAACGATCCACGGCAGGAGAAGCAGTACCTTGAACAGTCCGCCGGCGGGGATGTGGGTCCGAAGGAGCAGGCTGATCGCGAGTCCGACGAGCCAGGAGCCGAACACGCCAACGACTGTGAAGACCACAGTGAAGGAAGTCGCTGACCAGAACGAGGGTTGGCTGAGGACGTCGCCGAAGTTCTTCAATCCGACAAAGGGGCCGGTTTCGAGGAGCGTGCCGTCATGGAGCGCTTGAATCAAGGCATAGACGAGCGGGTAGACGTTGAGGAGGACAAGGAGGAGGAGGGAGGGTGCCGCGAACGCGATGAGGGTCCAGGTCCGCGGTGTAAACCGCTTTGCCGCCCGCCGGGCCGGTGCCGGGCCGGTCGGGCGTCCTGTGCCGGCCGGTCCGACGCCACGGCGTGCACGTTTGACGCTCTCGGCGATGCTGGTGGATGTCACGGATCAGTCCTTGATGAGCGACGTCAGCGTCGTCTGGAGCGTCGTCAGCGCGTCCTTCGGAGACTTGCCCGAGAGAACGTTCTGGCCGAAGTCGGAGATGGCCGGCGTGCTGTCGACGTAAGAAATGTTCGAGAAAAGGGCGGTTCCGCCCGGGGCTGCCCATGTCTTGGCGATGGGCTGCCACATCTTGACGATCTTTACCTGGTTTGCGTCCGACTGGAACTCCGGGGTCGCCGCGATCGACTTCAAAACCGGGAGGCCGATGCCCGTATTTTGGGTCCACAGGGACTTCATGTTCTGGTAGTAATAGGTCATGAACGCCTCCGAGCCCTTCTGGCTGGGGGTGTTCTTGTACATCATGATGTTGTTCGGGAAGTACAGGGCGCCCTTTTTGCCGCTGGCGCTGGTGAGCGGGTCACTGACGACAAGCTGCGATGCGGCCGCTCCACCGACGTTGGCCGCCAGGTTGGGGACGTCGACCCCCATGCCGAACTTCTCGGCCTTCCACTGCGAGTTCGCGTTCGTCGCCGTGTAGCTGATGGCGGCA
Organism: Curtobacterium sp. LFS079; assembly: GCF_047977865.1. Lineage (NCBI taxonomy): Bacteria > Bacillati > Actinomycetota > Actinomycetes > Micrococcales > Microbacteriaceae > Curtobacterium > Curtobacterium sp. LFS079. The sequence goes on along the minus strand of NZ_JBFPFO010000004.1, from coordinate 311,061 downwards.
GGGTCCATGTAGCCCTTGCTGATGTTCTCCTGCACGAACTCGAGTGCTTCGATGTTCGCCGCGGTCACCAGATTCGGCTTGTGCTCCTCGTCGAAGATGCCGCCGCCGTTGTTGATCATGAAGCCGACGATCATCTGGAAGGCGTTACCGCCGCTGGCGTTGCCGTTGGCCGCGAACCCGAACACACCGATCTTCTTCAGGGCGGCTGCGGCGTCGAGGTAGGACTGCCAGTCCGTGGGAGGGGTCGCCCCCGCCTTTTCGAGGAGCTGCTTGTTGTACCAGTTCACCCGCATGTCCAGGTTGTAAGGAACTGCTACGTAGCCGGCGTCGGTCTTCATCGTGTCAAGGACTCCGGGGAGGAAGTCGTCGTAGATCCCGTTGGACTTCCAGCTCTCGAGGAGGTCGTCCGCAGGGGCGATGAAGCCTTGCTTGGCAAACTGGAACGCCTGAGTCCCGCCGCCCGACGATACGGCCGGTCCGGTCTTCGATGCGAGGGCTGAGGAGAAGGACTGGTTGAAGTTCGCCCATTGGATCGCCTGGTAGCTCGCCGCCGGAAGTCCCGACGCCGGCTTGTAGCCGAGGGTGATCTTGCTGTCGAGCGTGTTGAACGCGGGGGTACCCCACGGCATGTTCCAGAACTTCAAGCTACCGCTCGCACCACCGCCACCACCCCCGGTTGAGCAAGCCGCGAGGGCGGCGGCGGCCGCGCTGGTTCCCACAAGGCCCAAGAAGCCCCGCCTGGATGTAGTAAGACGTGAAGTCTCCATCGACTCTCCTCCTCGACCCGCCACCGGGTCATAGTTATTTGAAAAGTTGCGCAATTTTCAAATATGCTTTTGCGCAGAGAGAGTATACATATCGGAATACAGAGATCAAAGGGTAATTATTTTGCGCAAAAGAGCTGAGTTCAGTGGCTGACGGCAAGAAGCCGACTTTGGCGGACGTGGCGGCCGCGGCCGGCCTCAGCACACCGACAGTGTCAAAGGTTCTCCGCGGAGCGACAGATGTGTCCTTCGCAACGCGTGAGCGCGTGGTCCGGATCGCGCAGGAGATGGGTTACGCGAAGACCAAGGGACCACGCCCAGTGGGTCGCTCGGCCGAGAACGCGCCTCGCCTCGTCGATCTTGTCGTGAGCAACATCGAAGGCTCATGGGCCAACAGCATCCTCACTGGCGTCGAAGAAGCTGCGGCGGTCGCGGACTGCGATGTGGTCCTTACGATCGCCCGCGCGGGTCGCGATTGGGTGAGCCGGCTCCTGCGCCGCCCGTCAACCGGAGCCATCGTCGTCCTGGTCGATCCCACGTCGACACAGCTGAGTGCACTCGATACGGCTGGCATCCCCGTCGTCCTCGTCGATCCGATGAGTCCTGCTCCGCGTAATACCGCAAGCGTGGGCGTGGCGAACTGGGAAGGTGGACGGATTGCGGGAGAACACCTCCTGGGCCTCGGGCACAACCATTTCGCCCTCATCGGAGGAGTGAAGAATCACCTCTACAGTCGGGCGCGCCTCGACGGTTTTCGTTCTGCCCTGTCGGCCATGGACCTGCAAGTCGAGCCTGGGTTAGTCGGCGCTGCCGATTGGAACCGCGACGAGGCACGCGATTTCGCCGTCGAGATCCTGAGCCGGGAGGACAGGCCTACGGCCATCTTCGCGGCATCGGACATGATGGCTCTCGGCGTCTACGACGCCGCACGCTACCTCGGGCTCGACATCCCCGGAGACGTCAGCGTCGTCGGATTCGACGACGTTCCCGAAGCAACATGGGCGACACCGCAACTGACCACTGTCCGGCAGCCCATTCAGGAAATGGGAGCGTCCGCCTTTCGCATGCTCCTGCGCCTGACGAATCAGAGGGAAGGCATCGACCCAAACACGGACGGGCCCAGGATTGAGCTCGCAACGCGTCTCATCACACGGAGTTCGACCAGCTCCCCCAAGAGAGCAAGGACAGGCACCTAGTTTGTTCAGCGGCCAAGCGTCCTGATCACAGCCACTCGTTGAGCGCCGCGATCAGGACGCGGCTTTTGGCCGGAAAAGATTTGCTCGTTCTACTCGCCCAGCTGCAGCGCGCTCACCGTCACCGGCCCCTCCAGGACTATCCGCACAGCCTCGAAATCAGTGCTGCGGCTGGCAACCTCCAGCCGCAGCCCACCGTTGAACCCGGGCTTTATCGCTGCGCTGGCGCAGTCCCGCCAGGTCCCGCCCTGGCCCGGGAGCTGCACCGCAACCCTGCCGGCGGACGTGGCTGAGAGCCGGAGCGACACCCACTCGGGTGAGCTGCCACGCCAGCCCCGGTAGACCGCCGTCGCCCTCTCCGCCGGGGACGCCGGTGCGACGGCGGTACCTGCCATCCGACTCTCCGGCACCAGCGCAAGGTTGGAGCATTCGTCAAACAATTCCGCCCGGATCCAGGCGCCCCGGGCGTGCGGGCCGCTGCCTTCGCCGGCGACCGTCAACTCAACGCCCAGGGGAAGGTCGTTTGCCGAGGGACCCACCATCAGCTCGTACGTGCCGGGTTCCACCAGCATCCTGCCGGCGGTAACGCTGTACGTGGCGAGCCGGTCCACAGGCACGGGTATCCGTACGGTGCTGCGTGCGCCCGGTTCGAGGCGAACCCGCCGGTACGCAACGAGCAACCGCCGCGGAAAGTCGAAGCGGTGGCCGGGGGAGGCGGCATAGACCTGCACCAGTTCGTGCGCAGTGCGGCTTCCGGTGTTGCGCAGGACCACGTCCAGGCCGTCGTCGGCCCGTACAGCAGATTCGTAGCTGACGGTGCTGTAGCCCAGCCCGTGCCCCAGCGCGAAAAGCGGCTCGGCGTCGCTGTAAAGGTAGGTGCTGCGGGAGGTGATGAGGTCGTAGTCCAGGATGTCCGCGAGGTCTTCGTCCCGCTGCCACCAGGTCTGGGCCAACCGCCCGCTGGGTTCAAAGTCGCCGCTGAGCACGTCCGCCAGTGCGTTGCCCAGCTCCTGCCCGGCGTGCGACGTCCACACAATTGCGGGAGTGTCTGCCAAGGCGCCCAGCGAGTAGGGGTAGGAGGACACGATCACCAGGACCGTGCGCGGGTTCGCTTCCCGGACCAGCCTGATGAGCTCCTGCTCGGACTCGGGGAGTGCCAGGGTGGACCGGTCGAGGGTTTCCCGGCCACCGAGATGGGGATCATTGCCCACCACGACGACGGCGACATCGGCTGCGGCGGCAGCCTCCCGGGCGGACTGCTGCCCGGAGCGCACGGTCCGCAGCGTAAAGCGGTCCGCCGTGTCCTCCGTCGCGGCGGACAGGGCCACGCTGCCTGTGTGCGCCTCGATCCGCACCCACTTTCCAGTCCCGATGTGCTGGATGGCTGTGGTTCCATCCGCTCCACGGTGCAGGCGGAAGGTCTCCTGCACCACCCAGCCGCCCACCCGGTCGGCGGAGGCGGAAAGATAATAGCCGTCGCCGGTCACGAACTTACCCGTGGCAGGGGACTGCAGCGTGCATTCGCCGGCGCCCCAGTCCTTGAGCTGGAACATGTGCTCCTGTCCGGGGGTTGCAGCGCCGGCCGTGAGGCTGGATCCGGGATCCGCGGCACCGAGGTACGTGCCCGTACGGACGCAGCGGAGCGAGACCAGGTCAAGGGCTGCCTCGGCCACCACCTCCCCGTACCGCCCGGACAGCCCGGCCGCGATGCTGACCTCGTTCTGCAAAGTGCCGCTGTACCAGTCGCTGAGGACCGTGAAGCCCAAGCTGCCAATAACCGCGATCTTCCCCGGGGCCGAACCCAGCGGAAGGAGCGGTGCTTCGGTGCCGCCGGCGGGCCCGTTGCGGAGCAGCACCACGGCCTTCCGTGCGGATTCCCGGGCAAGTGCCACGTGGGCCGGATCGCCCACGAGCTCCGCTCCGAGGGCACCGTAGGGGCCGCCGTCCGGTTCGAATTCCCCGGTCCGCTCCCGCAGGGTCAGGAGCCGCAGGACCGCGCGATCGATGTCGGCCTCTGTGATCAGTCCCCGGTCCAGGGCGTCGTGGAGGTGTCGCAGGGACGGCCCGGGGTTGTCACTGTCTTCCGTGAAGTTGTCCACACCGGCATGGAGGGCAGCGGCGTAGGCCGATGGGCCGTCGTCGAAATACTTCTCCGCCGTGTAGAGCGCGGAAGGTCCGCCGGCATCCGTGACGATGGTGATGTCATCACCGTTCCGCCATTGCCGCAGCTCGCTGCCCACCAGCTCGGAAACGTGGGCCGGCCGTCCGTTGACCAGGTTGTAGGAGAGCATCACGGCGCCGGCCACGCCGTCTTCGATGGGCCCGCGGAAGGCCGGAAGATCGTATTCGTGAAGCACGCGGGCCCGCAGCTGGCTGCTGGATACGTTCCGGTCGGCCTCGTTGTTGTAGGCCAGGAAGTGCTTCAACGTGGGCACCGTCAGCCAGAAATCCTCGTGGTCCCCTTTCAGCCCGGCACAGTACGCGCCGGCCAACGCTGCGGTGAGATGCGGATCCTCCGAGAATCCCTCCTCGTTCCGCCCCCACAGCGGATGCCGCAGCGGGTTCACCACAGGGGCCCAGGCGTTGGTGCCGACTGAGGCGTCGGCCGCCTTCTTGCCGCGAAGCTCGTGGCCGGTGGCTGTTCCCACACGCCGGATCAGGTCCTCGTCCCAGGTGGCGGCCATGCCCACGGGTTGCGGAAATACTGTGGCGGGTCCCAGCCACGCCACCCCGTGGGCGGCCTCCGCTCCGGTGTGGAACGGGGCCAGGCCCAGTTCGACGACGGCGGGCGCGTGCTGGTGGAGCATCGCGATCTTCTGGTCCAACGTGAGGCGGGCCAGCAGGGCCTGGGGAGTGGCAGCGGTGGTGGCGGTTAATGCGGTTGGCATGATTGGTCCGTCCTTGGAGCCGAATTGTTTAAACGCTTGCGTGCCGATAACTCGACAACCAGTGTGGCATTCTGCCGTGTGAGCTGCAACACAAAAAACCCTTGCGGTCTGATTTGGCATCACCTAAGCTGAGCCAATCGAATCGCTTCGACATTTTCCTGGCCAAGCCGCCCCGTCGCGAAGCTGCGCAGCGCAGCAGCCAGTCCGGCAGTCAGGCCTGCCTCATACCAAGAGAAGTTCACACGAAGGAGTGCAAATCATGCTTGGAAAAAATGCCTCACCGGAACGCAGCCCGTCCCTGAATGGGCTCGGCCGTACCGCAGTAGGCCGCCGGTCCTTCCTGGGCCTCGTGGGTGGTGCCGTGGCCTTTGCCGCCCTCCCTGCGCTCACCGCATGCAGCGGCGGGGGAGCGGCGGCGCAGCCCACCAGTTCCGCGGGGATGTCCGCCGCCACGTCCAAGCTCGTGCCCAGCTACATCCCGCTCGACATCGTCAAACCGGACATTCCGAGTGTGAACGGCTCCTCGCCCGGTTTCACCAAGATCCCCTCATCCTTAGTCAAGTCAGTGCAGGGCATTCCGGGCAAAGGCGGCAGCTACACCGTCATGACACCGGCCTGGTGGGCAATCCCGCAGTCCGACAACAGCTATTTCAAGGCTGTCAACGAACGGCTGGGTGCAAAGCTGAATTTCCAGGTCAGTGACGGAAATACCTACGGGGACAAGATCCAGACAGTGCTGGCCTCACCCAAGGACGTGCCGGACTGGGTGGTCATCCCCTCCTGGAACATCCCGCCGCGATTTGGCCAGGCAGTCAAGGGTCTCTTCACGGACCTTTCCGAGTACCTTGCCGGCGACAAGATCAAGAAGTACCCCAACCTGGCAAATCTCCCCACCTCTGCCTGGAAGTACAGCTGTTTCGAGGGCGGGCTCTATGGGCTGCCGTACCCGTCCGATCAGGTCACGAACGCCTTCTTCTACCGTAAGGACCTGTTCGATGAGCTGGGCTTGGAACCGCCAAAGTCCGCAGATGAATACATCGCAGTGGCCAAGGAAATCACGAACCCGGCCAAGAACCGCTGGGGTTCGGAAGAGGTATGGACCGGCGCGCAGATGATGCATGGCGTGGATAACTGGAAACTGGTGGACGGCAAGCTCCAGAACAAGTTTGAGTCCAACGAATACCGGGCTGCCCTGGAATGGGGTGCAAAACTCTTCGCCTCAGGCGCTGTCCACCCGGATGCCGTGGCCGGCAACTCCCAGAAGGAGAAGCAGCGCTTTGAGTCCGGCGCGGTGCTGATGACCTGCGACGGGGTGGGTGCTTGGGGTGAAGCCCTGGGCCGGAACCTGTCCAGCAACCCGAAGTTCCAGATGCAGCCCATGGACTTCTTTGCTGCCGACGGCGGCAAGCCAACGTTGTTCCGCGGCTCACCTGCCGCCATCTTCAGTTTCATCAAGAAGACGGATGATCCTTCGAAGGTGGAGGAAATGCTGGCCCTGGCCAACTTTGTGGCCGCGCCCTTCGGCACGGAGGAGAACATGCTGATCGTCAACGGCGTTGAAGGCATCCACTACACCCGCGACGCACAGAATGTTCCGCAGGCCACGGCCAAGGGCAAGGAGGAAGTCACCAGCACGTACGCGTTCCTGGTGAACTCCGCTTCGGTGAACAACTCCGTCCAGTACCCCGGCTTCGTGAAGACCAAGACGGACTGGGAAGTCCGCCAAGCCCCGTACGTGGTCGATCCCCTCTTTTACGGCATGCAGATCCAGGAACCCAGCAAGTTCGGTTCCCTCGGGAAACCGTTCGACGACCTCTACAAGGACATTCTCCGTGGACGAAAGAGCCTCTCCGATCTGGACGCAGCGGTCGCCACCTGGAAGAAGAACGGCGGAGATGAGCTGCGTGAGTTCTACGCAGGATTCCTGAATGCCTAGGACGGCCGCCATGACCACCTCCGAATCCACCCTGACCGCTTCGGCGGTTCCAGCACGACGCGCCGATCGCCCGGGCGGCCCGGACCTCGCCAGCCAAGGGGGCACGTCCACAACCCGCAAGAGCGCGGGCCTGCGGGCCAGGCTGTTGCGGGACAAATCCCTGGTGCTGATGACTTTGCCGGCCATTGCCCTGCTCCTGGTCTTCGCCTATATCCCAATGCTCGGCAACGTTGTGGCATTCCAGGACTACTCACCCTTCGTGGGCATCCCGGACAGCCCCTATGTCGGGCTCGACAACTTCGCCCGCGTCCTGGGGGACCAGGGCTTCTGGCTCGCCGTGACGAACACGCTGGTGATCACGGCCTTCCAGCTGGTCTTCTTCTTTCCGATCCCCATTTTGCTGGCACTGCTGCTCAACTCCTTGCTGTCTCCGGCACTGCGTTCCACCATCCAGGCAATCGTCTACCTGCCACACTTCTTTTCGTGGGTGCTGGTGGTGTCTGTCTTCCAGCAGGTGTTCGGGGGGGCAGGCCTCCTGAGCCAGAGCCTGCGGGCACATGGCTGGCAGGCCACGGACATCATGACCAACCCGGACACTTTCCTCTTCCTGATTACCTCACAGGCAATCTGGAAGGACGCCGGCTGGGGAATCATCGTCTTCCTGGCCGCTCTCAGCGCCATCAATCAGGAGCAGTACGAGGCAGCGGCCGTCGACGGAGCGAACCGCTGGCAGCGGATGTGGTACGTGACGCTGCCAGCGCTGCGCAGCGTCGTCATCCTGCTGCTGATTCTTCGCCTGGGTGATGCTTTGTCGGTGGGCTTCGAACAGCTGATCCTGCAACGCGACGCCGTAGGAGCGCAAGCATCCGAGGTCCTGGACACCTTTGTGTATTACACGGGCATTCGTAACGGCGACTGGAGCTATGCCGCGGCGGCCGGCCTGATCAAGGGCGTGGTATCGCTGGCACTCATTCTCGGGGCCAACAAACTGGCCCACCTATTCGGAGAGAGCGGGGTGTACTCAAAATCATGAGCACCATAACCAAACAGGCAGCAACGGGTTCAGCGGCATCGGGTTCAGCGGCACTGCGCCGCAAGAATTCGTCCAGGCCGGCATGGGAAGAGGAGCCGGGCCCGGCGGCCAGGATCGGCAAGGCGGCGGTGCTCACCATAGTGGTGATTGCCGTGCTGGGGCCGTTGTACTCAATCGTCCTGACCAGCCTCTCCTCCCAGGGCACCATTACAGCGGCGGGCGGAATGGTGATTGTCCCGGGGGAGATCAGTCTGGACGCATACCGCCAGATCATCAGCGGGGGAGTGGTCACCAGGGCCGTGCTGGTCAGCGTAGGCGTCACCGCCGTGGGGACCCTGCTCAGCATGGTGGTCTCGGTGCTCTGCGCGTACGGCTTGTCACGGCCGGGTTCCTTTGCCCATACGCCGCTCCTGTTCACCCTGCTGTTGACCATGTTCTTCAGCGCCGGCATGATTCCGGCCTTCCTCCTGGTCTCGAGCCTTGGCCTGATCAACACTTACTGGGCTTTGATCCTGCCGGGTGCCATTTCGGTGTTCAACATCATCATCCTGCGCGGATTCTTTATGGGGATTGACCGCGGAATCCTGGACAGCGCACGGATAGACGGGGCCAGCGAATGGCGGATCCTGTTCCAGATTGTGCTCCCGATGTCGAAGGCAGTGACCGCTGTAATTTCCCTGTTCTACGGGGTGGGGTACTGGAACGCGTTCTTCAATGCGGTGCTCTATATCAACGACAGCGCCATGAACCCGCTCCAGGTGGTGCTGCGCTCCTACGTCCTGCAGGGCGTGATGATTCCGGGCCAGATTGCCGTGGGGCAGGGGGCAGCGCCGTCCCTTGCCCTGCAGATGGCAGTGATCGTGGTGGCGGTGGTGCCCATCCTGATGGTCTACCCCCTGGTGCAGAAGCACTTCACCAAGGGAGTCATGATCGGTGCGGTGAAGGGGTGACTTTCGACAGTGCCGGACAGGCCATCCTAGCTGCGGGCCGCAGAGGTTTCGCGCTGCACCAGGGACGGCACAATGAGCCGGATCTCCACGGGCTTGTCCGAGTTGAGCCGGTCCATGACCATCTCGACGGCGGTACGTCCAATGTCGTGGGCCGGTATGGAAACCGCCGTCCACGGCTGGGCGGACGCCATCGCCACGTCTTCGGGAGCGATGGCAACAACCGAGATGTCCCCAGGGACCTGCAGCCCGCGGAGGGCGAGGGCCTCCCGCAGCAGGGGGAGCAGTCCTTCGTTGTGGACCACCAGTGCAGTGGGTGGCTCCTGACCCGAGAGCATGTCGTCCAGGGCGCCGGCGAGCGCGCCGGACGTAGGCTCAGCGGCCCTGAGGGCGGCGACGACGCCGGCAGCCTGGCAGGCGTCCTCAAAGCCCTTGCGGGCACGGTCGGCGTAGGTGGCGTGGCGCTCCAGGGAGGCCTGCGGGGAGCCGATGAAGCCAATGCTCCTGTGGCCGAGTTCCGTAAGGTGCCGCACGGCAGTGCGGGAGGCGGCTGCGAAATCGAAGTCCACACAGCTCAGGCCCTGCGGATCGTCCGGGATGCCGATCAGGACAGCCGGCTTCCGGAGCTTTGCAAGCTGGGGGATCCGGGGATCGCGGGCTTCGATATCCATCATGAGCAGCCCGTCCACGATGGACTGGGAAGTCACCCGGTGGATGCCGTCGGTGTCGTCCTGGGTCAGGAGCAGCACGTCCTGGTTGTAATCCCGGGCGGTGGTCACAACACCCGCCACGAACTGCATGATCACGCTGACGTTCACGTCGGCCCGCAGGGGAACCATCAGTCCGAGCACGTTGGACCGGCTGGAGGCAAGGGACCTGGCGCCCGAGTGGGGGCTGTAGTCCAGCTTCCTGATGGCTGCGAGGACCTGTTCACGGGTCTCCTCGGAGATGGTGCGCTTGCCGCTCAGCACGTAAGACACGGTGCTGGTGGACACTCCTGCAGTCCTGGCGACGTCACTCATGGTGGCCACGGGCCACTCCTTTCTCCGCGGGTGGGACACCCACCATCATAGCCATTGAAATTTCGTGGAACGCCGCACCATTTCGATCAAATTCGATTGCCCCGGCGCGTACCAGCTCAGCTTTAGATTAGCCCACCGTTCAGCCTTGATTGAAGCGATTCGATACCATGACCAACTTTGACCATTCTCCCGCGTCCACCCTCAAGCCCGGCTTGGCCTCTCTGACGGAGACACTCGGACTCATCCACGGCGCGGACTACAACCCCGAGCAGTGGCCGGCGGAAAGCTGGCCGGAGGATATCCGGCTCATGCAGGAGGCCGGCATCAACCTCGCCACAGTCGGCGTCTTCAGCTGGGCACTTCTCGAACCCAGGGAAGGGGCCCGCAACTTCGGCTGGCTGGACGACGTCCTGGACCTGCTGCACGAAGGTGGCATCCGGGTCTGCCTCGCCACCCCCACGGCATCACCGCCGCCTTGGCTGGGACACGTTAACCCCGAGACGCTGCCCGTGGACCCCGACGGGCGCACGCTCTGGTATGGCTCGCGCAACCAGTTCAGCCCGTCATCCACGAGATACCGCCGTGCCGCGGCAGCCATCACGGAATCGCTGGCCGAAAGGTATGCGGACCACCCTGCAGTTGCCATGTGGCACGTGGGAAATGAGCTGGGCCAGGTCAGCTACGACGACGAAAGTGCCCTGGCGTTCCGTGCGTGGCTGATGCGGCGTTACGGATCGTTGGAGGAACTGAACCGCTCCTGGGGAACCACCTTCTGGAGCCAGCTGTATGGCAGCTGGGACGAGATCATGCCGCCGCGACGGGCGCCGTACCTTATCAACCCGAGCCAAGCCCTGGACTTCCAGCGCTTCACGTCCGACCAGCTGCTATCCCTTTACCGCAGCCAACGGGACATCATCCGCCGCTACGACGCCACCAGCCCTATCACCACCAACCTGATGGGGTTCTTCCGCGGCGCCGACTACTTCTCCTTCGCCAAGGAAACGGATGTTGTGGCCAACGACTGGTACACCGACCCGTCCGATCCGAAGTCCCACAAGCTGGGCTCGCTGACCCACGACCTGTGCCGGGGGCTCTCCCGCGGCGAACCGTGGCTGCTCATCGAGTCCGCAACCTCGGCAGTGAACTGGCGCGACCACAACGTCGCCAAGGAACCGGGAGAACTGCGGGTGGATGCCTTGTCGGCCATTGCCCGTGGTGCAGACGGCGTCTGCTACTTCCAGTTCCGCCAGTCCAGCTTCGGCGCCGAACGCTTCCACTCAGCGGTCGTGCCCCTGGTTGGAGAACAGACACGAGTGTTCCGCGAAGTGGCAGAACTCGGCAATGACCTGCACTCCCTGCGCCAGCTGGCGGGCACGCCATGCAGGGCAAAGATCGCGGTCCTCTTTGACTGGGACAGTTGGTGGGCTACCGAATCACCGGACACTCCCACCAACCGGCTGGGTGTCCTGGAACAGGTCCAGGCCTACTACGCGCCACTCCTTGGGAGAGGGCTGGCCGTTGAAGTGGTCCATCCGTCCGCGGACCTGGGCAGGTTCGAGCTTGTACTGGCACCCAGCCTATTCATGCTTGCGGCGGAGAACGCGGACGCCCTTGGCGCGTTTGTGCAGTCCGGCGGACACCTGGTGGTGGGTCCGTTCAGCGCAGTGGCGGATGTAAACGGACATCTGGTTCCGGGACGCTTCCCGGGAGTGCTGGCGGAACTTGTTGGTGTGGATGGCGAGGAGTGGTTGCCGCTCCCCGCGCCGCTGGGCGTTGAGTTTGGCAGCACCGTACCCGCCAAAGGGACCAAGGAATCCTGGCACGCCGGCATTTGGGCCGAAAACCTGGCACTCAGGGAGGAAACCGCGGAAGCCGTGGCGCACTTTGGCGCGGGACGGCTGGAAGGAAAGCCCGCCGTCGTACGGAACCGCAAAGGCGAGGGAAGTGCATGGTACGTCGGCGCGGATCTTCCGGCGGAGGCGCTGGACCTGGTCATGGCTGCAGCCCTGGACTCGGCCGGCATCACCTCTCCGCTGGCCGCACCGCTTCCCGAACCCGTGGAAGCTGCCAGCCGTGGCGGCCATCTGTTCCTGCTCAACCATTCGAACCTGCCGCAGCCGGTCCAGCTTGGCTGGGCCTCCGTAGACCTGCTCACAGGCGCCGAGCACAACCAGCACCTGACCTTGCCGCCTTTCGGGGCGCTCGTACTCAAAGAACCAGCGAAATAAGGGGAACCCATGAAATTCACGGACGGCTACTGGCTCTACCGTAAGGGCCTGTCAGCGCTGCATCCGCGGGATGTATCGGATGTTGAAGCCTCAGAAGACACGCTGCGGGTCTACGCGCCCACCAAGAGGATCGCGCACCGCGGTGACGCCCTGAATTGCCCCCAGCTGACCATCACCTTCGAGTCCCCCCTGCCGGATGTCATAGGCGTGACCATCGAACACTTCCAGGGCGGCGTGAACAAGGGCCCGCACTTCGGGCTGAAGGACGGCACCGCGGACGTCAGCATCGGCAACGACGGCGGCACGGCAACGTTCACCTCGGGCGGCCTCACCGCGCGTATCAGCACAGCGGGTGAGTGGAACGTTGACTTCCTGGGGGACGGCCGGCTGCTGACCAGCTCGATGCCCCGCAGCATCGGCCTGATCACGGACCAGGATGGGAAGCACTATATCCACGAACAGCTGACGCTCGGCGTTGGCACCAATGTCTACGGCCTGGGCGAGCGGTTCGGGCCGCTGGTCAAGAACGGCCAGTCGATCGACATCTGGAACGAGGACGGCGGCACGTCCAGTGAGCTCGCCTACAAGAACGTGCCGTTCTTCATCACAAACGCGGGCTACGGCGTTTTCGTGAACCACCCGGAGCGGGTGTCCTACGAAATCGGCTCCGAAGTGGTGTCCCGCACCCAGTTCAGCGTCGAAGGGCAGAAGCTCCAGTATTTTGTGATCCACGGACCGACGCCGAAAGACATCCTGCGCCGCTACACCGAGCTGACCGGAACGCCCGCCCGGGTGCCCGCATGGTCTTACGGACTCTGGCTCTCAACGTCCTTCACCACGGACTACGACGAAAAGACCGTGATGTCCTTCATCGACGGGATGGCTGAGCGCAGGCTTCCGCTGTCCGTGTTCCACTTCGACTGCCACTGGATGCGTGCCTTCCACTGGAGCGACTTCATTTGGGACCCCGCCACCTTCCCGGACCCCGAGGGCATGCTCCGCCGTCTCCACGAGCGGGGCCTCAAGGTGTGCGTGTGGATCAACCCCTACATCGCGCAGCGCTCGCACTTGTTCGGTGAAGGCGCCGAGTTGGGTTACCTGGTCAAAAGGGCCGACGGCTCCGTCTGGCAATGGGACATGTGGCAGGCCGGCATGGGCCTGGTGGACTTCACCAACCCGGACGCCGTCACCTGGTACCAGGACAAGCTGCGCACCCTGCTTAACCAGGGAGTGGATTCCTTCAAGACGGACTTCGGCGAGCGGATCCCCACGGACGTGGCCTGGCACGACGGGTCGGATCCACAGAAGATGCACAATTACTACGCCCAGCTATACAACCGGACCGTGTTCGACCTGCTCAGCAAAGAGCTCGGCGAGGGGGAGGCCGTGCTCTTTGCCCGCTCGGCCACTGCCGGCGGGCAGCAGCTGCCCGTGCACTGGGGCGGGGACTGCGAGTCCACGTTCCCGGCGATGTCCGAATCGCTGCGCGGCGGCCTGTCATTGGCCTCGTCCGGGTTCGCGTTCTGGAGCCATGACATCGGCGGGTTCGAGGGCACGCCGGATCCGGAGCTGTTCAAGCGGTGGATCGCGTTCGGGCTGCTGTCCTCGCACTCCCGGCTTCACGGCTCAAACTCGTACCGCGTGCCGTGGCTGGTGGACGACGAATCCAGCGACGTCCTGCGCCACTTCACCGAGCTCAAGATGAGGCTGATGCCGTACCTGCTCTCGGCAGCCGAGGACGCTCACCAGAAAGGGTCACCGCTGATGCGGCCCATGTTCATGGAGTTCCCGGACGACCCCGCCTGCGCCCACCTTGACCGCCAGTACATGCTGGGGTCCGAACTGCTGGTGGCTCCAGTCATGGGAAGCGGCGGCTCGGTGGACTTCTACCTGCCGGAGGGAACGTGGACGCATTTGGAAAGCGGTGAACAGCTGTCCGGACCCCGCTGGCACAGGAAGGCGTTCCCGGTGATGGAGGCCGCCGTCTACGTCCGCCAGGGTGCAGTGCTACCCCTCGGAACTGTCAGCGACAGGCCTGAATATGACTGGGCCAACGAGCTGGAATTCAAGGCCTTCGCCGCGGTGGACGGGCACCGGCGCACCGTGGTCGTTCCCAAGGCCGACGGCGGTTTTGCCGGTTTTGAGGTGACCGTGGAAGGCGGCCGGACGGTCGCCGTCGCCCTCTGAATCCCTGGCACCCAGTCATTCCATGAAAGTTGAAGCGCAAAGGAGTTTGTCATGAAGGCGTCTGTCACGGAGCCCATCAGGTGGGGTGTCCTCGGCCCGGGGTACATCGCCAGGAAATTCGCAAAGGAACTTCCGTCCAGCCAGACAGGGGAACTCGTAGCGGTCGGCAGTTCTGACCGGACCCGTGCGAAGGACTTCGCGGTCGAAGTCGGTGTCCCGCACGCGATCACCGGCACATACGAAGAGGTGCTGTCGAGCCCGGACGTTGACGCTGTCTACGTGTCAACTGTGAACACCAGTCACGCGCAGCTCGTCCTGGCCGCGGTGCGCGCGGGCAAGCATGTGCTGTGTGAGAAACCGCTCGCGCCGAATCATGGGAGCACCATGGCAGTTGTCGACGCCGCGCGCACGGCGGGCGTCATCCTCATCGAGGCGTACATGTACCGGTTCCATCCGCAGACCGTGAAGCTCCTCGAGCTCATCCGCGAGGGAGCCATCGGGCGCGTCCAACACGTCGACGCCAGCTTCTGCTTTGACGTGCCGGAGAAGAAGGGCCGGTTGTTCGACGCGGACCTTGCCGGTGGAGGCATTCTCGACGTCGGTGGCTATCCCGTGACGATGGCACGTGCCGTGGCAGGCGCAGCTCTGGGGCGCCCCTTCGCTGAACCCATCGATTTGCGGGCGGCCGGATATGTCGGCGGCACGGGCGTGGACGAGTGGGCGCTTGCACAGCTGACCTTTCCCTCAAACCTCACGGCAACTCTGCGTGCGGGGATTCGTATGGAGAACCCCGAAGAGGTGACAGTCTCCGGTTCGGAGGGCACCCTGTTCCTCTCTGATCCGTGGACAATTCACGACCGCCAGGAGCTGGTCCTCCGGCGCGTGGGGGAGCAGCCGCAGACGTTCACGTTCGCTTCGGACAACCCGGCCAACCGGGCCTACGCCCTGGAGGCCGACGCCCTCGCCAAAGCGGTCGCAACCGGCCAGGAGCCCGTAGAGATGTTCCTTGACGACACCTTGGGAACCTCCGCTGTACTGGACCGCTGGCGGGACCAGGTCGGCGTGCAATTTCCGTTCGAAGCCGATCAGGCCAACATTCCTACCGTCTCCGGCCTGCCATTGGCTGTAATGCCGGATGCACCCATGCGCTACGCGCAGATTCCGAGGTTGGACAAACCCGTCTCCAGGCTTGTCATGGGCTGTGACAACCAGCCGGACCTGGCGCATGCCTCGGCACTCTTTGACGCGTTCTGGTCGGCCGGGGGCAACGCATTCGACACGGCATGGCTGTACGGCAATGACGGTGAACACGAGAAGCGGTTCGGAAAATGGCTCGCCAACCGCGGGGTCCGTGAGGAGGCGGTCGTCATTGTGAAAGGAGCGCACACGCCGCACTGTGATCCAGATTCCCTGTCCCGGCAACTGCTGGAATCCCTGGACCGGCAGGGACTCGAGTATGCCGATGTGTACCTCATGCACCGGGACAATCCTGACATCCCAGTCGGTGAGTTTGTTGATGTACTGGACGCGCACGCCGGCGCAGGGCGCATTACGGCCTTTGGCGGTTCGAACTGGACGGTGGAGCGGTTCGATGAAGCCAATGCCTGGGCGGCCGCGAATGGCAAGCGGCCCCTTACGGTACTGAGCAACTACTTCGGCTTGGCGGAGGCCTACGATGTCCCCTGGACCGGATGTCGAACTGCTACTGACCCGGCGTCCAAGCGATGGCTCACCGAACGCGACGTAGCGCTCCTGCCCTGGTCTTCACAGGCCCGAGGGTTTTTCGCCCGCGCGAACCCTGACAACCTCAGTGACTCAGATCTCGTACGTTGCTTCTACGGCGATGCGAACTTTGAGCGGAAGCGCCGCGCTGAACAGTTGGCAGCGGAATTCGGAGTGCCGGCTACTGCTGTGGCGTTGGCCTACGTGCTGGCCCAGCAATTCCCGACCTTTGCATTGGTTGGGCCACGGTCCATCGCGGAGTATCGCTCCACGATGACGGGTCTCGGCATCGAACTGAATGAGGAGCAGGCATCGTGGCTGGACCTGCGCACGGCCTCGAACAGCATCCCCACCGCATCCGCACTCTAGGAATCAGGCCATGAACTCTACCGAAAACAAGGACGGCGCCGGCCCGCAGGGCACTGACAGCGCCAGGACCTTGGGCGTGGCGATGATCGGATACGCGTTCATGGGCAAAGCCCATTCGAATGCGTGGCGGAACGTGGCCAGTTTCTTCGATGTTCCGGCCTTCGAGCAGAAAGTGCTCGTGGGCCGGGACCCGGAACAGGTCGCCGCGGCCGCCGGGAAGTACGGCTGGGCGGAATCGGCCACGGACTGGCGCACGGTCCTCGACCGGGACGACATCCATATCGTGGATATCTGTGTCCCGGGCTGGATGCACGCCGAAATCGCCATCGCGGCCCTCGAGGCAGGCAAGCACGTTCTGGTTGAAAAACCCCTCGCGAACACTCTGGCCGAAGCCGAACTCATGACCGCCGCGGCCGCCAAAGCCAGGGCCCGGGGTGTGCAGTCCATGATCGGCTTCAACTACCGCCGCGTCCCGGCCCTGGCCCTGGCGAAGGAACTGATCGCCGAGGGCCGGCTGGGCACGGTCCGGCACGTGCGCGCCTCGTACATGCAGGACTGGCTAACCGACGCCCAGGCACCCATGACCTGGCGGTTGAACAAGGAAACCGCCGGGTCCGGGGCTTTGGGGGATATCGCCTCCCACGCGATCGACCAGGTCCTGTACCTCCTCGGGGACACCGTCACCGAAGTCTCCGGCCGCCTGCACACCTTCGTGAACCACCGCCCCGGCGCGGGCGGTCCGGAACAAGTAACGGTCGACGACGCCGCCTGGGCCACGCTGACCCTCGCCTCCGGGGCCATCGCCTCCGTGGAAGTCTCGCGCATGGCCACCGGCCGGAAGAACTCCCTGGCCCTGGAGATCTACGGGGACAAGGGTTCCCTGCTGTTCGACCTGGAAAACCTCAACGAACTCGGCTTCCTCGACGCCACCCTTCCCGTCCGGGAACAGGGGTTCCGGCGCATCCTGGTCAACGAACCCGACCACCCCTACATGGGCGCCTGGTGGCCGCAAGGCCACGTGATCGGCTGGGAACACAGCTTCACCCACCAGATCCGCGACCTCCTGACCGCCATCAACAACGGAACCGCACCGTCGCCGTCGTTCGATGACGGCCTGGCCGTCCAACGGATCCTGGCAGCCGTCGAGGAATCCGCCGACGCCAAAAGCATCATCATCCAGGTCGCAGCCCGTTAAAGTCGCAGCCCGTTAAACAGGCCAAGCTGGCTGTGGAGTTCATCGATAATTGGCGGTGTTCTTTGATCGGTATCTGTCGCTAGTTGCCTATGACGAGGACGCTAGCCGTGGAGGAGTAGCTAAGTTGCCGTGCCTCTGAGACGCTTACCCCGCTGTCGAGGTGTGTTTCCGGCAATCTCGCAATTCATCTTCTGCAAGGTGAGGGTGCAAGAGCAGGGACCGGGCAACTGGCCCGGTCCCTGCTAATGGTCGTCAGTTCGCTTCCGAGAAGGTCACATCAGTGACGTGGTGTTCAGTCCTTTTCCGGAACGGCGAAAGATGGACCGCCTGGTTGGCCCGATCATGAGGACGCGCGCGTTTCCAGCATCATTAAAATACATCCACCAATGAGGGCAATAGAACTCAAATAAATCCCCACGAGAATGGCCACAGCTGCCGAATGAAGAAGACTCATCTCAAAAATGCCGAAGACCAAGGCGAGAAGCAGGGTAGCTGCCACGAGGGCCGCCGGGATCAATATTTTCGGTGTCTCGGAACGTTTCAGCAGGGAAAATATCGGGGCCCATAGAAACTGGGTCATCGCCAGTGCGACGGCCAGCGTAATGGCGTACGACGTCAAAATACTTCCGGGCACTACCGGCTTGGCCAGAATGACGAAGACATACACCGAGCACAGAACCAGTGATGCGCCGAGGAATATTGCATAAACCTTCAGCTCGTGGAGCTGGATGAGGCTTCTCATCCAGCCACAGAGACGTTGATGTTGTCGGTAGCGCAGGCCGGCTCGAACAGGCATGAGAAACCGAGGTTGGGACGCTGAATCAATGTCTTCCATGTGTCAGATCCTGTCGAGTTGAAACGAGCGTACGCTTCGTGCGCGGGAGCCTGGAACCGCCAGCCAACCATTTCAATGAGACCCGAGCGGTAGATCCGGTTCATTACGTTGTACTGGATGGACCCGATGCTGCAGTAAGGGTTTCCGACGTTGTGCTTGAACCTGACCTGAGCGTAGGAACCACTCCGATAGGCTTCCAGAAACTCCATACCCGCCGAGCTAGCCGTGCGGGTATCCACAAAGACACCGTTGCGGTACCGCGTCGTCGGCCCAACGGCTTTGAGCAGGACCAACGACTGGCTATCAGGATTACCCCAATTGACGTTCGCCCACATGAACGTCCGGAATTGCGACTCACCGGCGGGCGCTGTTGTCGTCGGAGCCCGGTAGCTCCGGTTGTCGCCGCCAAAGCTCCAGCCATCCTGGCCTACCACGCCGCAGCTGATCGCCCCGGCAACGTCCAGAGTGACCCTGTTGTCCGGAATAAAGGTCTTGTACTCGACAGCGTTCGTATACGGCTGATAAGCCCTCGGGGCGGGCTTCGTTGTCCCGGATACGGATATCCTTAGGGTTTTCTCGGAAACCGCCGATGGAGCATCGGACGTTCCTTTGGCAACGATTTTGTATTCGTGTGTTGAATCTTGGCTCAGCCCGCCTTCCTTGAAATTGTTAGTCACACCCTCAGACAAGAGGCCGCCATCCCGGAAGACTTGATAGACGGTGTCGGCCCCGGAGACGCGCCAGCTTAGACTCACAGTGTGGTCCGTCGTGGCGACGGCAAGGTTCGGTTTCATCGAATCCGGTCGGACATCGACCTGGTTCTTATTGGTGGATGCGTCCACCAACCCTGGATTCTCGGCGGAGGATGTTCCGATCCAGTCCATCTTCCTAGTATCTATCTGCGGTTTCTGCCTCGGCGACTCAAACGCGTCAACTGGGCTTTCGTACTGAATGACGTGGATGGGCTCACCTGATTTCAGTGTCCCCGTGTAGACTTTCTCGCCCGTCTCTGCTGATTCTTCGAGCAGTTTCACGGATCCGCGCCCAGGATCATCGACTCTGGGCTTCACCCCTATTTTCACCGTAGGAACGCCGTCTGTGTGTGCAGAGGCGTTGTTGATCCAGCGGTAAGGCCGGACATCAACAGTGTCACGCCAACGGCAACAGCCATCTTTCTGTACAAGGCAAATCCCCCCAATAGATATCAAAAACGAGAGGACAATGTCATAGTTTGTCGCCCGCGGCAAGTCATATGCCTCAAAAAGCCACAGGTTTTCAAGTCACTTGTCTGGAGGCGAATGTGTTTGCGCAGCACCGCGCTGTTTCGGCCCGCAGCATGTCTTGGAAACTCGTCTCGGTGAAATCTGTCTTGGACGGCGTCTGGCTGGGACTTTTTGAGGCATAATGGCTGGGTGAGGCTTCTCGGATATACGCGGGTGAGCACTTCGAGCCAGGATGCCCAACTGCAGCTCGATGCCTTGCTTGCTACTGGGGTTCAGAAGGGTGATGTTTTCGCCGATGTCACCTCCGGGAGCAAGGCTGCGGTTGAGCGGCCCGGGATGAAGAAGCTGCTCGCCTACGCCGAGAAAGGCGACACGGTCGTGGTGTGGCGCGTGGACCGGACGCTGCGCGCCTCGTAGGCTGGAGCCGGGCAACCCTGTATCGGCATCAGCAGGCCATAGCGGCCCGTAGGCGTACCGGCGCCTAGGCCACAATGAGAGGCGACGAATGCTGGAAGATCCTCCGACTTCACGTCGAGGACCAGGTTCCCCTCGCCGCTCTCGCACGTTACACGGGCATAAGTGCCCGCACCCTCCAACGCTGGCACCGGCTATGCAAGGCCGGCGGTATCAAGGCGCTGGACAAGAACCCGCGCTCCGACACAGGAAAGCGGTACACGGATCCCCAGACGGTAGCGTTCGTCGAAAGACTGGCCCTGACTAAACCGCGGCCGAGTTTGGCGACGCTGCACCGCCTGGCCGCTTCCGAAGCAGCGCAAGGAGGCTTGCCCGCGCCCAGCTACGCCACGGTGCGCGGCATTGTTCAAGCCCTCGATCCAGCTCTGGTAACCCTCGCCCTCGAAGGCCCCGCCTCCTACCGCGACCAGCACGAACTCGTCTTCCGTCACCGCGCCGACCACCCCAACCAGATCTGGCAAGCCGACCACACTGAACTCGACATCCTCATCATCGGAGCGAACGGGAAACCGGACCGGCCGTGGTTGACAACCGTGATGGACGATCACTCCAGGGCACTGTGCGGATATATGGTCTTCACCGGCGCACCCTCGGCCATGAACACAGCCCTCGCTCTCCGGCAGGCCATCTGGCGCAAGAGCGATGCCGCCTGGGCGATGTGCGGCATTCCTGATGTGCTGCACGTCGACCATGGCTCCGATTTCACCAGCCACCACCGTGAACGCACCGCCATCGAACTTCACATCCGCCTCATGTTCTCAACGATTGCCAGGCCCCAGGGACGAGGGAAGATCGAGCGCTTTTTTGGCACCATCAACACCGAAGTCCTCGCGGCTCTCCCTGGCCATCTTGGATCTGGAAGCCGCAAGCCCAAACCTGCGCTTGATCTTGCCGCCCTTGACGGCGCCATCGGCTCCTTCATCGCCACTTACAACGAACGGCCTCATCAGGAACTCGGGCGATCTCCGCGGGACGCCTGGGTTGCAGGCGGCTGGCTTCCCCGGATGCCTGATAGCCTCGAACAGCTCGACGGGTTGCTGCTCACAGTGCCTAAACACCGCACGGTCCAGCGCGACGGAATCCACTTTCAGGGCCAGCGCTACCTGGCTCCAACCCTCGCACCGTTCGTTGGGCATACAGTGACGATCCGCTACGACCCTAGAGACATCTCCGAAATCAGGGTTTACGACCACGACACCTTCATCTGCATTGCCATCGACGAAAACCATCCCAACCTCAGGCTTAGCCTCCGTGACATCGAAGCCGCCCGCCGGGCCCGCCGGCGCGAATTGCGCCGGACCATCAACGACTGCGTACCGGCGCTCGTAACCCGCGAGGAACCACGACAAACAACACCAACACCAACCAGGCGCCGGCTTCGAACCTATGAAGAGGACTGACCATGAACCAGGACTTCATCGTTACCAAGGAGCACAGGCGCTTCACGGAGTTCGCTAATGCCGTCCGCAAAGAACAAACCATCGGGATCTGCCATGGTGATGCCGGAGTAGGCAAGACTCAGTCCGCACGCCGCTACGCCAACTGGGACAAGCTGGAGCCCTACATCACAGAATGGGGCCCGCGGGGCGACCATGATGCCAAACACTACGCTCTGGCCAACAGTTCCCGCACGGTCTTCTACACACCCGAAGTGTTACCCAGGCCCAAGGACCTCATGCGCGACATCGACCACCTACAGGTCAGGATCGGCATCTGCGCGGACGAACACCAACGTCTTATCGGCAAGGTCACGGGTGTCCACGCCAGTAACACCAACAGATGGGTCGAACTACTGATCATCGACGAAGCCGAACGGCTTACTCCGACCATCCTCGAGCAGCTCAGAGACAAACACGACCGCACCCATATCGCGATCATGCTTATTGGCATGCCCGGCATTGACCAACGCTTTCGCCACTACCCACAGCTGTATAGCCGCCTCGGCTTCTCCCACCGCTACCGAACCCTCGGCCGCGAAGAACTCCTCTTCGTCCTGGACCGCCACTGGAAACGCCTCGGAAAAACACTGGACCCAGAGGATTTCACCGACGCCCAAGCCATCGCCGCAATCGAGCGGATAACCCGCGGCAACTTCCGCCTCCTCGAGCGGCTGTTCCCCCAAATCACCCGCGTCCTGAAAACCAACCAACTGGAAACAATCACAGACGACGTCATCGAAGCAGCCGCCAGCGTCCTCGTCATCGGCAACTAGCGACAGATACCGATCAAAGAACACCGCCACTTACCGACCAACTCCACAAAGCTGGCCGCGCCGCTTTTGCGGCGCGGCCAGCTTCGATTGGCGCACTGGGGCCCTCATCGGCGGCCCTACCGGGAGCCAACCATTGTGTCGGCGGGAGTCAAGACTCCGAAGCGTTTGGCGAGCCATTCGGTCTGGCGTACCCACTGGGAGATCTGGCCACCTTCGTGGCCATTGAAGGGATATACCTCGATTTCGGCGTCAACCGCTGCGGAGTAGTTGTATGCCGCAAACACGCTGGAGGGCAGTACCACGCAGTCCATAAGGCCCACTGAGAACAATGACGGGACGGTAATGCGGCGCGCGAAGTTCACACCGTCGAAGTACGAAAGGGTCTCGAACACTGTGTCCACGCGTTCGCGGTGCACCGCCAGGTACTGCTCGATCTCGCGGAACGGATGCTCTGGTGTGCGCCCAACAGAATGGCGAAAGTGGCACAGGTACGGAACATCGGGCATTGCCGCGTGGACAGCCGGGTTGAGAGCGGCCGCGGCGAGGGAGATCCCACCGCCCTGGCTGCCTCCGGTAACGGCGATGCGCTCGACATCGACGAACTCGAACTGTTGAACGGCATCGATCAACAGCGCCGCGTCAGTGAACACTCGTCGGTAGTAGTAGGTGTCCCGGCTGCCGATGCCGCGGGTCATGAATCCGGGCACGGAGCCGGCGGATCCATGTGGGTCGGCAGTGTCGCCACCAGAGCCCCACCCGGAGCCCTGTCCTCGCGTGTCCATCAGTACATGGGCGTAGCCGGTGGCGGCCCACCTCAAGTGCTCGCCGGGAATACCGCGTCCACCACCGTATCCGATGAATTCAACGACGGTGGGAAGTTTTCCCTCCTTGCGGGGGCGGGTGACCCATCCGCGGACCGGCTCACCGCCAAAACCGGAGAATGTCAGATCTTCGACGATGATTTCGGTGATCGGGGTCATGGCCGGACTCAGCGTGGCCTGAGTCGCGAGCGCGCGTGATTCAACCAAGGTGCGTTCCCAAAAATCATCGAAATCAGCAGGCTGAGCGACTTCGGGGCGGAATGTACGGAGGTCGTCAAGAGGCATGTCAGTCAGTGGCATGCAGTCGAGAATAATGCTTGGAATCTGGTTGCGGAAGCGCTTCGATAAAATTCTTGCGCTAATCATCCCGTCACCCTAGGATCATTGTTCGAACCGCTTCGATCCAAGCCGACTTTCGATGGCTGTTTCGAACTGCGTGACTTTAGTTCCGACCCGATGGCGAGTGGAGAAGATCCAATGATGGATGTTGCGAGTTTGGATGGTTCCCAAGGTTTCGACGCCGCCGAGGCGTCCGCTCTGCTGGTTTCGGCAGCAGAGCACCCGATCGTTCCGGGATTTCACCCTGATCCGACGATCTGTCGAGCAGGTGGTGACTACTACTTGGCGCATTCAACGTTTGAGTACTCGCCGGGAGTCCCGCTCTGGCGGAGCCCGGATCTTGTTACCTGGAGTCTCGTGGGCCATGCGCTGGATGGCGATCCACATCTGGTAGCCGGCGAAGCCGGCGCGGGCGGGGGCGTGTATGCGCCCACGCTTCGTCATTACAACGGTCGCTTTTGGATGATCACTACTAATGTATCGGGAGAGCCCGGACAGCTGATCTCCTCTGCGCCGTCCATCGAAGGCCCCTGGGGGCCGAGCACCCTGCTCCCGGGACTCCTCGGAATCGATCCCGATCTGGCTTGGGACGATGAGGGAGTCTGCTATCTGACTTTCTGCTCGAACATGCCGTCCGTGCCGGGAATCGCGCAGGTGCGTGTCGATCTGGAATCCGGACGGTTGCTCGATGAGCCGCGTACCCTGACCCGAGGTAGCGGCTTGGCATACCCGGAAGGGCCGCACGTGTTCCGTCACGGCGAATATTGGTACCTGCTCTACGCGGAGGGCGGTACCGAGCGTGGCCATTCCGTCGGCATCGCACGGTCTTCGTCTCCGGACGGTCCGTATGAGTTGCATCCGCAGAACCCGATCTTCTCCCGCCGAAGCACTGTGTTCCCTGTGCAGAACGTCGGTCACGCCGATATGGTCGAGATGTTCGACGGTTCCTGGGCGATGGTCTATCTGGGCGTTCGACCGCGCGGCGCCACTCCGATGTTCCATGTGAATGGCAGGGAAACTTTCCTGGCAGGTATTGATTGGGTGGATGGCTGGCCTGTTGTGGTGCCGGATCGATTCCGATTCGCGGCGCCCAGCACGGCGTTCGCCGATACCTTCGATGGCCCGCTCGACGCACGTTGGATCTCGCCGGGAAGCGCCCCTGCTGAGATAGCCCGGCCCACTGCCGACGGCGTGCAGATCGTCTCCGTCGCTTCACCGAACGGGGCGCCGTCGATGCTTGCGGCCCGTGTTTCCGACCCACACTGGCGTTTCGCGGCCGTCACCGAGGTGTCCGATTCGGCCGCGGTGCGTGTTCGCATGGACGAGCGGCATTGGGCCGAAGTAGTACTTGTCGATGGGCGGGCCGAGGCCCGGATTCGTGTGGGTGCGTTGAGCCAAACCGTGGCAGACGATCAGCAACTCGCAGACGGATCCCGTCGCCTGATCATCGAATCGCAGCCGGCGACAACAGGGGGGCCGGATGATCTTGTCCTTGCCGTCCAGGACGACGACGGCGAGAGGGAACTGGCAAGGCTGGACGGCCGCTACCTCTCCACCGAAGTCGCCGGCGGATTCGTTGGGCGGACGGTCGGTCTTCGAGCGGTTGCTGGCGAGGTGCTGTTCTCGCGTGCTGAGTACACGCCTGCTCACGGGGCCGGGCGATGAACTACCCTGACCAGACTGACGTCCGCGCGCGCTTGGAAGGGATCGACGCCGTAATCGAGACGGGCCCGTGGGCAGCCGAATGGGAGAAACTGCGTATCGCCCCGCCCGAGTGGTATGTCCAAGGCAAGTTCGGCATCTTCATTCACTGGGGCGTGTATTCCGTTCCCGCGTTCGCCAACGAGTGGTATTCGCGGAACATGTACCGGCCGGGGACGCCCGAATACACTCACCATCGGCTCACCTACGGAGACCAGCGCGAGTTCGGCTACAAGGACTTCATCCCGATGTTCCGCGCCGAAAAGTTCGATGCCGCCGAGTGGGCCCGGGTGCTCTCCAAGTCGGGTGCGCGGTTCGTGGTGCCGGTTGCAGAGCACCATGACGGCTTCGCGATGTACAAAACGGCCCTGTCTCGATGGAATGCAGCGGAGATGGGTCCGGAGCGCGACGTCATCGCCGAACTCGCCGATGCGGTGCGCGCACAGGGGATGGCGTTCGGGGTATCGACTCACCGGGCGGAGCACTGGTTCTTCTTCAACGGCGGGCGTACTTTCCCCTCGGACGTCGACGCCCCGGAGACGCTTGATCTATACGGACCCGCGGCGCCGGAGGAGGTGCAGCCAAGCACTGCATTCCTGGAGGACTGGCTGGTGCGCACCTGTGAACTGGTCGACCTGCAACAGCCCGACATCGTGTACTTCGACTGGTGGATCGAGCAGCCCGCGTTCGCGCCGTATCTCCGCCGGTTCGCCGCGTACTACTACACGCGTGCCGAGCAGTGGGGGCGTACCGTCGCGATCAACTACAAGTACGACGCCTTCGCCGAGGGCACTGCTGTCTTCGACGTGGAACGCGGCCAACTCGCCAGCATCAGGCCGGACTTCTGGCAGACCGACACTTCCGTTTCGACGACATCGTGGTCTCACGTTGAGCCGCAGCACTGGAAGGATCCGGTGGATCTCATCTGCGATCTCGTGGACATCGTGTCGAAGAACGGTGCTCTCCTGCTTAACATCGGTCCGAAGGCGGACGGCACAATTCCCGCCGAGGAGGTGCTTCTGCTCGGGGCCGTCGGGTCGTGGTTGGCAACGAACGGAGAGGCCATCTACGGCACCCGACCGTGGATTGTTCCGGGGGAAGGGCCGACCGCCGTCGCGGAAGGTGCGTTCACGGATACGGAGCGTCAGCCGTATACGGATCGGGACATCCGATTCACGACGGCCCGCGGCGACATTTACGCCACAGTGCTCGGCCCGGTGACCGGTTCGGAGGTGAGGATTCGATCGTTCAGCAGCGAACTGACCCTGCTGTCGTCCGGGATCGAGCGGGTGGATCTTGCTGGCCCGTGGCGGCCGGAGATCGTCTACAGGCAGGATGCGGAAGGACTGCACATCGAGGTCCCGGAAGGTGCTCAGCGCGACGTGCCGCTGTGCTTCCGCGTTCGGCCGCAGCGGTCCGCTGACTGGCGTCACACGGATCAACTTCTCGCCGACGTGGTGGGGAGCATCGACAAGCCGGCCCCGGCTCGCGCCGCTGATGAGCTCTCAGCGCCGGGTCAGGACATCGGGCTTATCTAGAGCGGTCTTTACGGTCAATTACGACGGCGCAGGGCCGGTTGAGGCGCGGACTGTAAGGTGCGTGGGCATGACGGCAAGCCGGCGGTTGGTTCCGCCGTACAGCGGATTGAGTTGGGACAGGAGCATGGAAACAGCCACGCGCCCTGCCTGTTCGATGGGCGAGGCCATGGTCGTGAGCGGGGGATTGCAGAAGTCGGCGCCGAAGATGTCGTCGCAGCCAACAATGGACATGTCGTCCGGAACCCGGATGCCACGTTCGCGCAGCCGTTGGAGCATGCCGATGGCCAGGAGGTCGTTGAACACGATGCAGGCCGTGGCTCCCGTGTACACGGCGGCGTCGGCGGCAGCCGCGCCGGAGGTTGTCTTGGGCGCGAACGGGCCCACGTGGAAAGTGTTCAGGTTCCGGTTCCGGGCCTCCTCTTCAAACGCCTTCCAGCGCTTTGCATTGGACCACGAACTGGCCGGGCCGCCGACGTAGCAGATCCTGCTGTGGCCCAGCGAGACAAGGTGCTCGAGTGCTTGGATGATAGCCGACGGCGTATCGATCACCACTGTGGGTGCGTTGGCCGATGCCCGGTTGATTGTGACCATGGGTTGCGTTGCTGCGGCCTCAGCCAGTTGCGCGTCTGTGAGGCGGGAGGCAGCGAGGATGAAGCCGTCGGCGGAGCGGCGCATTTTCTGAAGCGCGTCGGCTTCCATCTCGGCGGATTCTTCGGTGTCCACGAGCAGCTGGGTGTAACCGGCGGCCTTCAATTGGTGCTGCGTGCCGCGGATGATGTCGAAGTAGAACGGGTTGGTGATGTCAGGGACCAGGACGGCCACTGCCTGGGTGCGGCCCGAGCTGAGGCCGCGCGCCTGGGAACTGGGCACATAGTTCAGGCGGGCAGCAGCTTCTTCGATGCGTTCCCGGGTCACATGGTTCACCCTGTCCGGATTCGAGAGGGCCCTGGAAACGGTCGACGTGGCCACCCCGGCTAGTTCGGCGACGTCGCGGATGGTGGGCTGCCTGCCCGGTGGCTGGAGCTGGAGATCTGCCATGGCCTGGTTGTTCCTCATCTGCTGCAGCCGCTCAACAGTGAGTGGCTTGTTCCACTATTGCAGCACCATTGGCAATTTTTGGCAATCGCTTGCCAAGCTTGTTGCGCCCTGCCTAGACTCGGAGAAATCACCCGATGTGATGTGCACCACGCCGTTGTGGACGTTGGGTATCCAGGGAGGAAAACAATGAAGTTTGCATCGTCAGCCAAGCTCGCAGCCGTTGCAGTAACTGCAGCACTCGCCCTATCCGCGTGCGGAGGTGGCAACAGCGGCTCCGGCGGAAACGCAGGACCGGTGGACGGCAAGGGAAAGACCCTCAGCGTACTCACCGGCGTCAACGCCCAGTACCCAGAACAACAGAAGAAGTGGCAGGCCGATATCGCCGCCAAGTTCAAGGCGCAGACTGGCGCTGATGTGAAGTTCGAGACGTTCGCATCAGCCAATGACGAACTCACCCGCATCCAGACTTCCGTGGTTTCCGGCCAGGGTCCGGACGTCTACAGCCTTGGCACCACGTTCACCCCTACTGCCGTTGCCACCGGGGCCTTCGTCACTTTGTCCGACGACGACTGGAAGAAGATTGGCGGAAAGGACAGGTTCAACCCCGCAACCCTGGGCATTTCGGGCCCGGATAAGGACCACCTCGCCGGCATCCCCTTCGTCAGCCGCCCCTTCGTGATGGCCTACAACAAGGATTTGCTGGCTGCGGCCGGCATCGACAAGCCCGCCACGAGCTGGGACGAGCTTGCAACCCAGGCCAAGAAGATGACCAACGCAAGCGCGGGCACCTACGGCCTCGCCACCGGTTACAAGGACAACTTCGATCCGTGGAAGTTCATCTGGGCAATGTCGGTCCAGGCCGGCGATCCGCTGGTGGACGGCAAGACGCTCAAGCTCGACGATCCCGCAGTGAAGAAGGCCTACGATACCTACTTTGGCTGGCTCACCAACGACAAGGTGGTGGATCCCGCGTCGATCGGTTGGAGCAACAGCAACGCAGTTGCCGCCTTCGCCAGTGGAAAAGCCGGTTACCTGATGATGACGACGTCGAGCTCCATCCCGACCCTCGAGAAGTCGGCCGTTGCCGGCAAATACGCATATACCGTGATGCCGACGACCGCTCCCGGACAGAGCAGCCCCCAGGGCGACGGTGCCAAGGCGGCGAGCATCCTCTCCGGTGACAACGTGGTGGTGGCCGATTACTCGAAGCAAAAGGACCTGGCATTCGCCTACATCAACCTGATCACGTCCAAGGACGAGCAGCTCAACTACCAGAAGACCTTCGGTGACTTGCCCGCCAATGCCGAAGCCTTGAAGAGCCTCACGGATCCCAAGCTCCAGCCCATCGCTGATGCGGCCCAGAAGTCGAAGGCAACTCCGTTCACCGGTGCATGGGGCGATATCCAGCTTGCCCTGCTGAACGTGACCGTCCAGTCGATCCCTGACCTTAGCAAGGGCAGCATCGACGAGTCCGCGCTTGCCCAAAGGATCAAGGACGCCCAGACCAAGGGCCAGGCGTCCCTGGACCGCGCATCCAAAGGTTAGTTCCAATGTCTACTGATGCTTCCAACGAAGTCCGGATCGCGGCGGAGTCCGCCGCATCCGGAGCTTCCGGAACAGTCTCGGCCGCCGCCGGACCGCCTACAGGCGCAAGCAACAGCCCCGGCGCACCCAAAACGCCGCGTCGCAAGGGCTTGAGCGAGCGCAACCGGCCGCTCTGGATGCTCATCCCAGGCGGCACGCTGATGGTGATCATCATTGTTGTTCCGCTTCTGCTGGGCATCTACATGTCCACACTGAACCTGGACCAGTACACGCTGCGGAAGTGGATCAGCTCGCCGTTCATCGGGGTGGAGAACTTCGTTGAAGCGGCCGTGGCATCACCGCTCCTGCACGCGATCTGGCTCAGCGTCAGCTACTCGTTGATTGCCATGGTCATCACACTCCCGCTGGGCATCGCCGCAGCAGTTGCCACCCAGAACTCCTTCAAGGGCCGCGCAGTGGTCCGGTCCATCTTCCTGATCCCGTATGTACTGCCGGCATTCGTGGTGGCAACGGTATGGCGCACGATGTTCCAGCCCGAAGGCATCGTAGACAAAGTACTCGGAACGTTCGGCATCCATGCGGGCCTTTGGCTCAACGGTCCGCAGACATTCTGGACCCTGATCCTGGTGCAGATCTGGGCGTCCTGGCCCTTCATCTACCTGCTGGCGCTCTCCGGCCTCCAGTCCGTTGACCACGAGGTCCACGAAGCTTCGGCCCTGGATGGTGCACTGTGGTGGAACAAGCTCCGGTTTGTGGTTTTCCCCTACCTGAAAGGTCCGCTCTCCTTGGCGTTCCTGATCGGCATGCTGCACCACATCAACAACTTCACCCTTCCCTTCGTCCTGTTCGGCGTACCCGCGCCGAGCGACGTCGAGGTCCTGCCGATCCTCACCTACGTGACGAGCTTCCAGAGTTTCCGCTTCGGACTGAGCGCCGCCATGGCCTTCATTTCGCTGGTGCTCATAGCCATCCCGCTGTTCATCTACCTGCGCGCCGTCAAGCTTGACGACGCCGAGACTCCTGGAGCGAAGAAATGAGCGCCTCCGCTGTCACAAGCCGCCGTTCGACGGCGGACGCCGCAGTCATGCGGCCCGGCTCCAACCGGCAGCACGAGGTAACGCGGCTCCTTCCGCGCCCGCTGCTGGTCATCATCCTGGTCTTCCTGTGCGCCGTGGTCCTCATCCCGGTGCTGTACATTTTCCTGTCGTCCATCAACTCGGACATCGGTGTCGCAAATGGCGAGTTCTGGCCTTCGAGCGTCACCTTTGAGAACTATTCGAAGATCTGGACCAGCGTGGGGCTCGCCACCGGCTTGGCCAACAGCGTCCTGGTGGCGGGCAGCACCGCCGTCGTATCCGCCGCGCTGTCCGTTTCCACCGCGTTTGTCCTGGTGCGGTACAGCTTCCGCGGCCGCTTGACCATCCTCCGCGGGCTGCTCGCCCTGCAGTCGGTGCCCGGAACGCTGATGGTGCTTCCGGTCTTCGTGCTCTTCTCTTCGGCGGCCACGTATCTCGGCATCCAGGTCATCGGCACCCAATGGGGATTGTTCGTCACCTACCTGACCTTCGCGATGCCGTTCTCCACGTGGGTGATGGTCACCTACCTGAGGGGCCTGCCACGGGAACTGGAAGAGGCCGCGAAGATCGACGGCGCCAGCAACCTGGGCGTCCTGTTCAAGATCATCCTGCCCCTCAGCTGGCCCGGGATCGTGGTCTCCGGCATCTTCGCGTTCCTGCTCGGCTGGAACGACGTCCTCTTCGCCTCCGTCATGACGCGCCCCGAAAGCCAGACAGCCGCCGTCGCACTCCAAATCTTCGGTGCCTCCCAAGAGGGCGGCGCGATTCCCTACTACGGCCAGATGATGGCGGCCGCGCTCGTCTGCGCGGCGCCCGTGGTCATCCTTTACCTGATTTTCCAACGTTATCTAGTAGGCGGGCTCACCGCCGGAGGAGTTAAATAACCATGGTTTCGGACACTCAGACCCCTTGGCTGCTCTCAGGTTTCGGGGATGAGATTGACGATGATCCAGCCATCCAGATCGCCGTGCTGCAGGCGCTCGGGGCAAACCATATAGAGGTACGCAGTGCGTGGGGGACCAACATCGTGGACCTCTCCGACGAGCAGCTCGCCACGTTGAAAGCCCTGCTCGCCGGGAAGGACATGAAGGTCTCCGCGATCGCCTCGCCGATTGGAAAGGTCGACGTCGGCCTGCCGGTTGAGCACGAGGTGGAGCGGCTCCGCCGTGCGGTCAATGCCGCGAAGGTGCTTGATGCCAGGTACATCCGGATTTTCTCCTTCTACTACGGCGAAAACGTCGCCGTGGAAAGCATCCGCGACGACGTCATCGAGCGCATGCGTGCCCTCGCGGCGGTAGCCGAGGAGTCCGGCGTCGTCCTCCTGCACGAAAACGAGAAGGACATCTTCGGCGACGTCCCGGACCGTGTGCTCGACATCATCGAGACCGTCAACTCCCCGGCCCTGAAGGTCGCCTGGGACGCCGCGAACTTCGTCCAGGTAGGCGTGAAGCCGTTCGACGAAGCGTACGAAAAACTCCGGCCGCACCTCGAATACCTCCAAGTGAAGGACGCCCTTTTCGCCAACGGACACGTCACCCCGGCGGGGGAGGGCGACGGCGATGTGCAGCGCACGGTCGAGGCGCTCAAAGCAGACGGCTACACCGGTTTCGCCAGCCTTGAGCCACACTTGGCCGGCGCCCACGGCCTCGGTGGTTTCTCCGGTCCTACCGCGTTCGGCATCGCGGCCCGCGCATTCGCGAAAGTAACTGCAGAAGCAGGAGTCCAAACAGCATGAGCAACATCCGGGTAGCCATCACCGGCTGCGGCGTCATCGGCCGCACCCACGCGGCAGCACTGCAGGAATTTCCCGGAACAACCGTCGTCGCCCTCGTCGACGCCATTCCGGAAGCCGCCGAAAAGCTCGCAGCCTTCATCGCCGAAAGCGGCCGGCCCCGCCCGGCCATCTACACGACCATCCCCGACGCGCTCGCGGCCGAGGAGATCGACCTCGTCGCGCTCGCCACGCCCAGCGGCCTGCACATCCAGCACGCCCTCGAAGTCCTTTCCGCCGGCAAGCACGTCATCATTCAGAGAGTAATAAGACCCAAATTAACGGCCATAATGGCCGCTACGCGGCGGGAGGTCACACCGAACTTCCGCCGAATATTTCCCATATGGAAGTTCACATTGGCTTCCGAGCAGTTGCAGATAACCGATATCTCCCAACTGGTCTTGCCGATGGCGCACCACTGCAACACTTCCTTCTCCCGGCTGGTCAGAACCACCGGTTTGCTGACCGGATGTTCGAAGGCCAGTCCGGCACCGCTCTGCAGTGCGTAGTCCTTGAGCATCCACAGGGTCGGCAGGACCGACTCTATGAAACGGTTGGCCTCGGCCCGGTTTTCCGCTTCCACGCTGAGGCTCAGCGCGCCGAGTTCGCCGCGAGCACCATGCAGCGGCATGGTCAGCCCATACACCAGGCCGGCGGCCGAGGCTTCCTCGAAGAACTCGTGCTGCTTTCGCGTCTGGTAGATGGACGGTTCCCAGAAAATCGGCAGTACGCTCTGGGTACAGTGACTGACCGTCGGGTCGACCCGCGCGTAGCCAGCCCGGTCGTAATGCTCGCGCCAGGCGGCCGGGTAGTTGCCGACGATGAAGGCGTTCTCGTAGTCCTGGCTGTCCTTAGGCAACAGGCCGAACAGGATCTTCGAGAATCCAAGGTCGCTCGCCATCTTCTGCAGGATGGCGCTCCACTCCAATTTTCCACTTGAGCGTTCCAGCTCAAGAAAACCGTCAACCAAGGCCATCGAAAAGCCTCTCGACGTCGACCTGAGCCGCGCCCAGGAAATCGAAGCCGCCGCGCAGGAAGCTGCGAAGAACGGCGTGGTCGCTTCCGTCATCAGCCAGCACCGCTTCGACCAAGCCAGCGTTGCCGTGGCGGACGCCGTTGCCAAGGATCGTTTCGGCCGGCTCACCTCGGCCATCGCCTCCGTGGCGTGGTGGCGCAGCCAGGGCTACTACGATTCCGGCGACTGGCGCGGAACTTGGGCCATGGACGGCGGCGGAGCACTCATGAACCAAGGCGTCCACACCGTGGACCTGCTCCTCTGGTACATGGGACGGCCTGTCGAAATCAACGCCCACACCGCCCGCCTTGCGCACGAGCGGATCGAAGTCGAGGACACCGCCGTCGCCACCGTCACTTTCGAAAACGGCGGCCTCGCCGTGCTGCACGCCACCACCGCCGCCTACCCGGGCCTGACCGTCCGGCTGCAGCTGATGGGCTCGAAGGGCTCGGCAGTGATCGACAACGATCTCCTCCAGTACTTCCACGCCGCCGACGCCAGTAGCGAAACGTCCAGCATGGGCCTCCAGGGTGGCGGCAACCAGGCCGAAGAGGAGCTCGCCAAGTACCCGGCCGAGGACTACGAAGCCAAGGACCCCACCGTCTACCCCGCCGGACATGTCCGCCAATACCGCGACATCCTCGGGGCCATCGCCGAGGGCCGGGCTCCCCGGGTCACGGTCAGCGACGCCGTCAACGCGCTCGCCACCGTGCGCGGCGTCTACGCGTCCGCGACCCTGGGCAAGCCAGTCTTGTTCGACGACGTGCTCGCCGGCAAGTACAACGAACTCGAAGTCCGGACCGGGACGCCTGGGGGCATGTCCGCAGGCGATGCCGCAACAGAAGGGGCCTGAAACCCATGAAATTCTCGGTCTTCACCGCGTCCACCCCCGAATGGTCTCCCGCCGAGGCCGCCAGCAACCTCGCCGCCCAGGGCTGGGACGGCATCGAATGGCGGGTCACGGACCAAGCGGAGGCAGCCGAACCGGGCTTCTGGGCGGGAAACCGCGCCACCTGGCCCATGACGGGACTGGAAGATTCGATCCCCGGGATCGCCCGGCTCACCGCGGAAGCGGGGCTCGAGTTCTCCGGTCTCGGCGGCTACGCCCGCTGCGACAACCACAACGACGTCGATCGCGTCCTCGCGGCAACGGCCGCCTTGGGTGCCCGGCAAGTCCGTGTCAACGTGCTCCCGCTGGGCAACTCGACCATGAGCGGACAGGAACCCAGCGGCCTGTCCTACCCGGAACTGTTCGCCGCCACCCGTGAGCACTACGAATGGGTGGCCGGGCGCGCCGCGCACCACGGGGTCAAGGCCCTGGTGGAACTGCACCATGGAACTGTGACAGCCTCTGCTTCCTCGGCCAGGCGCTTGCTCGAAGGCTTGGATCCGCAGCACGTCGGCGTCATCCACGACCTCGGCAATCTCCTGATCGAGGGCTGGGAATCGCCGCTGCCGGCACTCCAGCTCCTTGGCCCCTACTTGGCACATGTCCACGTGAAGAACGCCCGCTGGGTACGCACCGATTCGAAGGACGAGTCGGGTGCAGCCGTGTGGGCCAACGAATGGGCACCGCTCGCCGAAGGCCAGGCCAGCGTGCTCGCGTACTTCCGGGCGCTCGCTGGGTTCGGTTACGACTCGTGGGTCACAGTGGAGGATTTCTCCACCGAACTTCCCCTCGCCCAGCGTACCGTTGCGAACCTTGAGTACCTGCGCAGGACAGCAGCGCTGGCCGGGCTCGCCGTCGTCGCACACACCTAAGCGTTCCCGCCCTGGCGACCGCCGGCGTCGGGCGCTTGTTGCAGAAGCAGCCGCTCGCCTCATAAAGGCAGGCGGCTGCTTCCGTGGGCTCTTGTTTGGATGATGCGCGTTAGGTGGTGCGCGGCGCGCGGGCCAGGTTTTCCTTGAGTTCCTCGGCATTCTGCCGAACCACGTAAGCGGGGCGGTCCCGTTCGACGCGCCAGCTTTCGTCGAGTGGACCGATGTTCACGGTGTCGAAGCCGAACTCGTCGTAAAGCTTGGTCACCAGCTCCGCTGCCTCCGGGAAGTCGCTCGCGGTGGCCAGCGCCCGACTTTTGCGCCTTTTTCCGGGTGGCAACAAGGGCTATTTGTTGCCAAAAAGCTAGGATGGGTCCGTGAGTGAACCCCAGAGCCGGCGGACGCCGGCCCGCGCCAAGCGCGGCCGCGGAGAGAAGCCCTCCGCCACCATTTACGACATCGCCGAGCTCGCGGGCGTCAATCCGTCCACCGTTTCCCGCGCTTTGAACAAACCGGGCAGGGTCAGTGCCAAGACCCGGAAGATCATCGAGGATGCCGCAGCGCAGCTGAACTATCGGGTGAATCCCTTCGCGAGGGCCCTTCCCACTGGCCGCACGCAGACCATCGGGCTGATCGTCGCGGACATCACCAACCCCACGTTTTTCGGGATCATCCGAGGAGCCGAGGCGACGGCCGCCGCCAGGGACTACACGATGGTGCTCGCGGAATCGGCGGAATCTGCCGACACTGAGCTCACCGCGGCCCGGCGAATGCTGGGCACAGTGGACGGGCTCATCCTGGCCAGCCCCCGCATGGACGACGACCGGATCCGCGAACTCGCGGCGGCCAAACCCGTTGCCGTCATCAACAGGGAGGTTGACCACGTGCCGTGTGTGGTTCCCGACGTCAACAAGGGCATCAGTGAGGCTGTGCGAAGCTTCGCCGCCAACGGGCACAGCAGGGTCGCGTATGTTGCAGGCCCGGTGAGGTCCTGGATGTCCGAGCGCCGCTGGGAAGGCGTTCAGGCGGCTTGTGATTGGTCGAGGCTGGAGTCCTTCCGGGTTGAGTCTTCCAAGCCGACGCTCGACGGCGGACGGCAGGTTGCGAGGGCAATAGTGGAAAGCCGCGCGACAGCAGTCATCACGTATAACGATCTTCTGGCCATAGGACTGATGCAGGAACTCCAAGCGGCGGGGATTGTCGTGCCGGACCAGATCAGCATTGTCGGGTTCGACGACATTTTCGGCGCGGATTTCACCACCCCTCCGCTTACGACTGTCCGTTCACCGCTGGGGGAGTGCGGTTCCGAGGCCACCAAACTCCTACTGGACATGCTCGACGGTCGGGCTACCCCGGCCTCGCCCGTCCGGGCGGATACCGAACTCGTGGTCCGCGGTTCGAGCGGCAGGCTCCTCAACGGTGTTGTGTAGCCGCTGAGCCGGGCGCCGCCATGTCGGCGTCGGGAACCGCACCCAAGCCAGGATGGCAACGATTTGGCAATTTGTGGCAACCGGTTGACAGGGAGTTGCCGAGGCGCAGAACATTGACCTATGTCACAGTCGATTGCCGCCCATCCCGACCGACTCCTGCCCGCGGATCCCGGGACGCGCAGCATCGCGCGCACGCTCCTGGAACAGGTTCAGGACCTGCCCATCATTTCCCCGCACGGCCACGTTGACGCCGCTGTCATCGAGCAGGACACCCCATTCCCCGATCCTGCGGCGCTGCTAGTCACTCCTGACCACTACGTCACCCGGCTCATCCACGCGAGCGGTGTCCCGCTCGACCGGCTCGGCGTCGGTCCGCGATCAACAGCCACCCCGCGCCAAATCTGGCACGCTTTCTGCGAGGCCTGGCCGCTCTTCGACGGCACTGCCTCCGGATACTGGCTGCGGACCCAGTTCGAAGCTGTCTTCGGCCTGGAGTCCGAGCTCAGCGCAGAAAACGCCGATGCCAGCTTCGACGCGATCTCTGCCCGCCTGCAAGAGCCCGGGTTCCGCCCCCGCCAGCTTTTCAAGGACTTCAACATCGAGGTCCTGGCCACCACCGACGATCCGCTCGACGACCTCGCAAGCCACAAAGCCATCGCGGAGGACCCGTCCTTCCACGGCCGCGTGCTGCCGACGTTTCGCCCCGACGCCTACCTGAACATCGCAGGCGCCGACTGGAACAGCAGGGTAGACCGCCTGATCGAAAACGCTGGCGGCGGCGCCACCGGCTACGCGGGATACATCGCCGCCCTCGAGAACCGCCGACGCTATTTCGTGGACCATGGCGCTGTCTCCGCGGACCATGGCGTCCGCACTCCCGCAACCATCAAGCTCGATGACGCCGAGGCCACGCGACTGTTCGAGCTGGCCCGCGCCGGCAAGGCCACGGCCCGGGACCGCGACGTTTTCGAAGCCCACATGATGTACCAAATGGCCCGGATGTCGGTGGAGGACGGCCTGGTCATGACCATCCACCCTGGCTCGTTCCGGAACCACCATGAACCGACGTTCAATGCATTCGGGGCGGACAGCGGTCACGATATTCCCGTTGCCACCAACTACACCGAGGCCATTCGCCCGCTCCTGCAGGACTTCGGCACGGCGAAGGACTTCCACTTGGTGCTGTTCACTCTGGACGAGACTGTATTTTCCCGGGAATTGGCCCCGCTGGCAGGCTTCTATCCTTCTGTGTACCTCGGTGCTCCGTGGTGGTTCCTCGACGCCCCGGATGCCATGCTCCGCTTCCGC
The DNA here is from genome assembly GCF_047977865.1 of Curtobacterium sp. LFS079. Lineage (NCBI taxonomy): Bacteria > Bacillati > Actinomycetota > Actinomycetes > Micrococcales > Microbacteriaceae > Curtobacterium > Curtobacterium sp. LFS079. Next base: position 273,493 of record NZ_JBFPFO010000004.1, on the reverse strand, counting down.
TCGGCCGTCACGGAGACCACGGGCTTCTCGCGCTCGTCCGGCTTCATCGACGACACGCGGGCGTTCTGTTCCATTCCGGCCCGGCACGACGCCTCGCGCCGGATCGAAGCATCCTTCCTGGCGCGGCTGGTCGCCGAGCATCGCGTCAGCGAAGACCGGGCCCACGAGATCATCGTCGACCTCGTCGATTCCTCGCCACGAAGGGTTTTCAAACTGTGACAACCGAGCAGGAACTGCCAAAGCTAAACCGCGCCATCAAGCCGGCACCCAAGGCTGCCATCCGCATTGTGCACATGGGCCTCGGTGCGTTCCACCGTTCGCACCAGGCGTGGTACACGCAGCACGCCGGCGATGCCGCGGAGTGGGGAATCGCCTCCTTCACGGGTCGCAGGCCGGATGCGGCAGTCGCCCTTGCCGCCCAGGACGGGCTATACACCTTGGTGGAGCGCTCCGAGGCCGGCGATTCCTTCGAGGTCGTCGGCAGCATTGTCGAGGCAGTGGACGGCGCCGACGTCGGACGGTTCGTCGAGCTTGTTTCCGCGCCGCTGACGTCCGTGATCACGTTGACCATCACTGAGGCCGCGTACCGGCTCAATGCCGGCGGGACGCTGGACAAGGAAGCTCCCGACGTCGCGGCGGACCTCGCCGTGTTAAGTGCCGATACCGGCAAGCCGGCGACGCCGTTGGGGCGCTTGGTGCTGGGCCTCGCCGCCCGCAGGGACGCCGACGCCGGCCCGCTCGCCGTCGTCTGCTGCGACAACCTCTCCGACAACGGGACGGTCGCCCGCAACGCGGTGGTCGGGATGGCTGCTGCCTTCGAGCCGGACCTTGCGACGTGGATCAAAGCCAACATCAGCTTCGTCAGTACCTCGGTGGACCGCATTACGCCACGCGTCACGGAAGCCGACCTCGACGCCGTGGCCACCGCGTGCGGTTACGTTGACGTAGCGCCCGTTGTTGCCGAGCCGTTCCACAACTGGGTCCTCAGCGGCGATTTTCCGGCAGGGCGCCCGCGCTGGGAAGACGCCGGCGCGATCTTTGTCGACGGGATCGAGCCTTACGAGAATCGCAAGCTTTGGCTCCTCAACGGCGCCCACTCGCTCCTTGCCTACGCCGGTCAGCTGCACGGCCACTTGACCGTGGCCGAAGCGCTCGGAGACGAAAGCTGCCGCGGCGCCGTCGAAGAATTCTGGGACGAGGCGGCACGCCACCTCAAGCAGCAGGGCTTGGATATTGCCGGATATCGGGTGGCTTTGCTGGAGCGTTTTGGCAACTCCAGAATCGCGCACCACCTTTCACAGATCGCCATGGATGGCAGCACCAAGTTGCGCATGCGCTCCGTGCCGGTTCTCCGCGCCGAGCGTGCGGCAGGCCGTTCCGGCGCTGCCGCAGCCCGCATGATCGCCGCCTGGGCGCAGTTTACGGTGGCCGCCGCGAACCTTCAGGACCCGCAAGCATCCGCGATTGCGGCAGCGAACACACTCCAGGGCAGCACCCGCATCGAAGCCCTGCTGCGTCTGCTTGACCCGGAACTTGCCGCGGATCCCGGCATCGTCGGCCTCGTGGAGGAGCTGGCTGAATCATTTGCCGGAACCGGCCATGAAGCACGCAACGCTTCCTGATGGCAATTTTCCTGCCGTAGCCCAACTACGCAAACAGCCCCACCCTGAACGCTCGCCCCCGAAAGGAAATGCCGTGAAAATCATTGCCGCGGAAGTCTTCGTGACAAGCCCCACCCGCAACTTCGTCACCCTCCGAATCACCACCGAGGACGGCGTCGTCGGTATCGGCGATGCCACGCTGAACGGCCGTGAGCTCGCCGTCGCCGCGTACCTCAAGGAACACGTCGCCCAGCTGCTGATCGGCAAGGACCCGCACCGCATCGAGGACACCTGGCAGTTCCTGTACCGGTCCGCGTACTGGCGGCGCGGCCCCGTGACCATGGCGGCGATTGCCGCCGTCGACATGGCGTTGTGGGACATCAAGGGCAAGGTGGCCGGCCTGCCGGTCTACCAGCTCCTGGGCGGGGCTTCGCGCAACGGGCTGCGCGCCTACGGCCACGCATCGGGTTCGGACATTCCGTCCCTGTTCGACTCCGTCCGGGAGCACTTGGAACTGGGCTACAAGTCGATCCGGATCCAGACCGCAATTCCGGGCATCAAAGCCGTGTACGGGGTGGCCGCGCAGGCGCAGGCCTCCGGCGAACGCTACGACTACGAGCCCGCGGGCCGCGGCGCGTTCCCGCAGGAAGAGGACTGGGACACCCGCGCGTACTTGCGCCATTTACCGACCGTTTTCGAAGCAGTGCGCAACGAATTCGGCCCGGAAATCCCGCTGCTGCACGACGGCCACCACCGCATGACCCCGATCCAGGCCGCCAAGCTCGGCAAAGCCCTGGAACCCTACGACCTGTTCTGGCTCGAGGACTGCACCCCGGCCGAAAACCAGGAAGGCCTGCGCCTGGTCCGTCAACACACCACCACCCCGCTGGCCATCGGGGAGATCTTCAACACCGTCTACGACTTCCAGACCCTCATCAAGGAACAACTGATCGACTACGTCAGGGCGGCATCCACGCATTTCGGCGGCATCTCGCCGTTGAAGAAGGTCATGGACTTCGCCGCGCAGTACCAGATCAAGTCCGGCTTCCACGGCCCCACCGACATTTCCCCGGTCGGTTTCGCCGCGCAGCTGCACGTGGGCCTGGCCATCCACAACTACGGCATCCAGGAATACATGCAGCACTCGGACAAGACCAACACGGTCTTCGAGCAATCCATGACGTTCAAGGACGGCTACTTGCACCCCGGCGACAAGCCAGGCCTCGGCGTCGAATTCAACGAGGAAGCAGCCAACTCCTTCCCGTACCAGCAGGCATACCTGCCCTACAACCGGCTCGTGGACGGCACCGTTCATGACTGGTGAGGCGAACCTGGCCGGAAACGCCCGCCACCACGTAGTGGTGATGGGCGTCTCCGGCTGCGGGAAGAGCACTGTGGGCGAGGCCCTCGCCGAGGCGATCGGCGCAAAGTTCCTCGACGGCGATACCCTGCATCCGGCGTCGAACATTGCCAAAATGGCGGCAGGCACGCCCCTGGACGACGGCGACCGGGAGCCCTGGCTTGCCGAGGTCGGCCGGCTCTTCGCGGCTGCGCCCGACGCCGGACTGGTCATTGCATGCTCGGCCCTGAAACGGGCATACCGGGACATCATTCGTTCGGAAGACCCAACCGTGGTGTTCGTGCACTTGGAAGGCAGCCCGGAGCTGCTTTTGGAGCGCATGAACTCCCGGCCCGGCCACTTCATGCCGTCGTCGCTCCTGGATTCCCAAATGGCGACCTTGGAGCCGTTGGGAGCGGATGAATTCGGGTTTGTTATGAATATCGCGTCGAGTGTTGACGAAATCGTCACCGAGGCGGCGGCCGGCTTGCTACTTCGAGTCTGACCGCTCGAGGTGTGCCGGACGACCACAAGCGGTCTGACACGGGCACGGCTATCCGACATACATACAAGAGTGCTGCTCAACCACATCGGTGACGAATTGATGCGGGAGCCGCGGTCGCAGCCTCTTGGAATCGCTACGATGCCGACTTACGACCGACGCCGGAATACGGACTTTGCCGCATCGATTAGCGCTTGGCTTGAGGCAGCAGGCGACGATCCTGTGTAGATACATCGCCGGATGAATCACTTTGGGACTCTGCCGCCCGTTGATGCAGCCTTGGCAAGGTCTCTTGGCGGCAGGGATCTTTTCGAGGCATCGAACTCAAGTCCAAGCACGGTGTTCGAAAGCATGACTGCGCGGTCGGACAAGATCTCCAGTTCCTTGTCATCGCATTCGGGCGACGCCCATCGGGTGGCGCCTTCGAGAATGGTCATGACTATTTTGACCCGGTCCTCCGCTTGCGGATACCCCATGTCAGCGGCCGCGGCGACGTACATGTTCTGGTAAAGGTTCACCCAGTCATCGACCTGGGCACGCAGGTCTGCCGGAAGGATGCCCGCCATTCTGTCCGTAGCAACCAGCAGATCCCACAAGTTGCTCTCCGGGAGTCGCACCTGGCGGGTGAAATGGAGCCTCACCATGGCCTCCCAGAAATCCTCTGCCGAGGTCGCTTGGCCGACGGCGTCGAGGAGGGCGACGCCGAAGCGGTGGAAATGCCAGCGGAGTGACTCGGCCACAATTTCGTCCCGGCCGGCCGGGAAGTGTGAGTAAAGGCTTGGGGGCTTGATGTTGACGGCATTCGCGATGGTTCTCATGGACACCGAGCTGAAGCCGTTCGTGATGGCGAGCTCAAGGAAAGCCTCGAGAATGTGCCGGCGCGAGGCTCCCTGCCCCGCCCAATCCCATTCCTCGAGGCGGTGCGCGAAAGCGTCGCGTGCAGTCTCGTAGGACGTACCACTCATGACTCGACCCTAACAAGGAAATAACGGGGCAAGAACTCTTTGCTAACGATCATTAGTTAGGTATTCTGAAGGTGGAGCGAAGAAGCACCCGCTTGGAGCGCCTCAGGGAACTGACGGGAGTAGAACATGGTCACCGAAAATTCGAGCCTGGGGGCCAGCCGAAGCAACATCATCCTTGGAAGCGGCCTTTCCGGCATGGTCGCCGCTTACATCAATGCCAGGGCCTTGGAAGACAATGCGTCCCAAGACGAGACCTGGCAGGCTCAGCAGGCCTTCCGTCCCCGGACCCGGGGTAGGCGCGCCCGCCGCGCTGCCTCCCATGGCGGCGGTACCGCCGTCGCCTCCTAAAACTTTTCCAGTCCTCAAGAAAGATCGCTCCAATGGCCTCCGCCGAAGTACTGTCCCCTTGGCCGTACGAATCGCTGCAGCAGACGGATCGTGTTCGTGAGTTGTTCCTCATGCAGCCGCACGCCGATCTCTCGGGAATCCGTCCGATCGTGGCGCGCTCCTGGTATCGCAGCCGCGCCGCGGGAGTCGACGCCGTGGCAGACCGTGGATTCTTCGACGAAGGACGCGTGGATGAGTACACGATCCACGCTGCTGGTCCGCATCTTCAAAAGCTGGACGAAGTTGCGGCCGATCTGGGCGGATATGTCAGCCTCACGGCACCTAACGGCGTCCTTGTGAAGGCCAACTTCCTGCGTGACGACGGCTTTCCCGCGGGATATTCGCTGCTGGAAGAAAGCTGCGGCAGCAACGGTGAAGGATTGGCACTGGAAGAAGGACGTGGTGTCTGGCTGGCCCCTGAGGAACACTTCCGTGAGGACATGCGTGGAAACTGGTGCTTCGCTTCACTGGTCCGGGATCCGTTTCACAACCGTGTGCGGGCCGTCATTGGACTGACTCTTCCCGCAAACAGAGTGTCAACAATTGAACCGTCCTCAACGCTGCTGATGCTTGAGGGCGTAGCATCCCGAATTGAACGGGACATCGAGGTTCGGACGTCTTCAAGGGAACGCGCCCTGCTGAGCGAATACCTTCGCATTTCCCGGAGGAGGGGCAACCGCGCCGTTATTGCGTTGGACGGCAAGAACTCGCTCATGAACGCGTCGGCGACCGCTTCGTTGGAGGATGGCGACTTTTCGATCCTGTCGGGATACGCCAATGCGGTGATGTCCTCGGGGCGGGACCTGAATTGTGAGGTAATGCTTCAGGGGCCGGGACTGTCCACCCTGGAAGTCTCACCCGTTACATTGTCCGCCGCGAACGTCGGGGCAATTGTTGTCGTCCGGCCACATTCTCCGTCCAAGGACCGTGGGGCAGAGACCAAGAGCTTGACGCAGCAGCCGGAGACCTCCCTGCAAGGGACGGCCGACCGCTTGATGAAGCACTTGGACGGAACGAGTACCGAATTCAAGCGCACCCTGAACCTGGCCCGGAAAGCTGTGGACCAGGATCGCTCGGTAGTGATGATTGGCGAACTCGGCAGCGGAAAACGCCGGCTCGCGAGCGCCATCGCCAATTTGCGTGGCGGGCAAATCGTGGTCGATGCCAGGAGCGGAGCGCTCAAGGTTCCGCAATTCCGGGATGTTCTTCATCGCGTGACCACGGAGCTGCCATCAACACTGATCATCGAACATGCTGACGAACTTTCGCAGAACGAAGCCGGTGAAATCGCCAAAAGCCTTCGGGGCAACGCGTCCACCAAACTGATCTTCACGATCACACGTCCCACGGACGCCACCCTCCTGCTGTCCGAGGCATTCGACGTGCTTGAAATCTCCGTGGCCCCCCTGCGGAACAGGAGGGAAGACATCCCGCAGCTGGCGAACGCGATTGCCGGGGAGCTGGGGGAGCGCAGGCTGTCCCGCAGGCTTCTCACCACACTGACAAACTCTGATTGGCCGCGGAACATCGATCAGCTGCGGGCTGTCGTCTCCAACGCTGTGGAGCGGGCAGAAGGCACCGAAGTGACCGTGGACGACCTTCCTCAGGGATTCCACAGGGCCCTGACCAAGGGTCGCCTCTCAAGGCTGGAGGACGCGGAGCTCAGCGAACTCCGCAGCGCACTCCAGGAAGCGAACGGCAACCGCAGCCTGGCCGCCGAGACGCTCCAGATTGGCCGGTCGACGCTCTACCGGCGAATGGACTACTTCCGCAGTCGGGGGTTTGACCTCTAAGTTCACTGTCCGTCAAGTTCACTGTCCGACCAATGGGGCCGGCTATCCCGGATGGCCGGCCCATTGTGCTGCCCGGACGGGGGCCGCAGCGGGGGCCGCAGCTGTCCGGCACAGTGTCCCAGCGGGTGTCTCGATCTGGTACGGATAGGGCTTCCGATAACGCGTTGTACTTGAAATCACCCGAACACCGGCACCCTCCCCGGAGTGCTTGGCAGCGAACGAGGGTACGACACGAACAGGACGACGACTATGACCCGCGATGCCCAGGGAACCATTCTTGTGGCCCCTCACCATTTCCCGAACCTGGACCGTGAGCATGCGCTTGCGGAGGAGTTCGGTTACAAACTCAACCCCGCGGCCGACAGCGACGCCTTCCGCGCGGGCCTTCCTGAAGCCGACATTGTGATGATCACTCCCTACGCGCGGCTCACCGCTGAGGACTTTCCGGTCATGGCAAAGTGCCGGGCAGTCATCCGCTACGGCATCGGCTACGACAATATTGATGTAGCCGCCGCTACCGGCGCGGGCATTCCGGTGTCGATTGTTCCGGGCACTGCTTCGGAAGAAGTCGCCTCGCATGCGTTTGCTATGGGCCTCGCCCTCGCCCGCCGCTTGCCGGCTGGAGACGCTTCGATCCGCGACCACGGTTGGGCCGGGACCATCGGCTATGACACCCCCGTGCTTTCGCAACTCGAGGTGGGAGTCCTCGGCATGGGACGCATCGGGCAGCATGTTGCGCGTATGTACGAGGCTGTCGGAGCCCGGGTACGGGCCTACGACCCGTTCGTCACGGAGAGCTTCGTGGAACTCGCAGGACTGGAAGACATCCTGGAAAACTCCGACGTCGTGTCACTGCACCTGCCGCTGAACGATGACACCGCAAATCTCATCTCGGGCGAGGTGCTGGCGAAAATGCGCAAGGGTGCGGTGGTGGTCAACGTGTCGCGGGGCGGCCTTATCGACGAGGCCCCGCTCGCGGCGGCGTTGAAGGCCGGGCACATCGCCGGGGCCGGCATTGACACCTTTGCCCAGGAGCCGCTCGGTCCCGACCACCCACTTCGTTCGGCCCCCAACACCATCCTCACCCCCCACATCGCCTGGCGGTCAAACCGTGCGACGGCGGCATTGCAGGACGGTGCCGTGGAGCGGGTACGGCTGGCGCTCACCGGGCAGCCGCTGATCGATCTTGTGAACTGAAAAGACTGGAGAACCACGAAATTGGGAACGAACAATAATCTGGAGCAGCTCGCAGAGCACCAGTTGACGGAAGACCCGCACGTGCGCCGTGGCCCCCGGGGCTTCCCGTTGCTGCCGGGCGGCTACGGACGGTCGACCTACTACACGGGTGCGCCGAGCCCCTACGCGATCCGCGGCGAGGGCTACCGGGTCTGGGACGACCGGGGCCGCGAACTGATTGACGCCAACAACAACTTCACCTCGCTGATTCACGGCAACGCGCATCCCGAAATCACCGAAGCGGCGACAAAGGCACTGACATCCGGAGCCAGCTGGGGCATCCCCAACCTTTACGAGTGGGACCTGGCCGAACTGTTGCTTTCCCGCGTACCGGACCTCGACCAAGTGCGTTTCGCCAACTCCGGCACCGAGGCTGTGATGTCCGCGATCCGCATTGCGCGGGCGAGTACCGGCCGTGAGCGCGTCATAGTCACCAAGGGCGGCTACCACGGAACGTCCGAGGTCGCATTGGTACCCGGCGGCCCCGCGTACACACGCGGACTGACCCGTGGCGTCATCGATGACGTTACTGCAGTACCGCTGAACGACGTCGAATTCTTGCGTCAGACGGTCGAAGCCGCACCGGACGCATATGCCGCGATCATCCTCGACTTGCTGCCTAACCGGGCAGGTTTGCTCAGCATCACCGAGGAGTTCGTCCGTGGAGCCCGTGAGCTCGCGACCCGCTACGGAATTGTACTCATCATTGACGAGGTCATCAGCCTCAGGCTCGGATACAGCGGCCTTAGCGGCGAATACGGCGTCTCGCCCGATCTGCTCACCACCGGCAAGCTGATTGGTGGGGGATTCCCTGTCGGTGCCGTGCTTGGCAAGGCCGAACTCATGGCCGAAGTGGACCCGACGCGCCCCGGCAGCCTTCCTCACGGCGGCACATTCTCAGGCAACCCGGTAAGCATGGCTGCCGGCGCCGTCGCCCTGCGACTGTACCCGGAGGACGAAGTTCAGCGTCTGAATGAATTGGGTGACAGGACCCGCGAGACGGTGAACGCCCGCGTCGCTGAAGCAGGCTGGGAAATCCGGGGACGTGGCTCGCTGCTCCGCGCAGTTCCTGCCGGCGCTGAAAAGGTCAGCGAGGAGATCCAGAACCGACTGTGGTGGGCGACGTATGCGCGTGGCTTGCTTGGCTCCCCGGCCAACCTGCTTTCCCTCTCGACACCGATGGACGAGAAGGTGGCGGCGGACATCGCGGACCGGCTTGCCGATGCCGTACGTGCGGTCGCCGGCCAAGCTCCGGGAAACAACGAAGGGAACCAGGCATGAAGATCGTTTCCTACGAACACGAATCCGGAGTCAGGGGAGGAGTCCTCGCGGAGGATTCTGTCTATGACCTGGAACTTCTCCTCCAGGGATCGACCGAAGCCGTCCATGGGGCAACTGCCTCCGTCCGCGAATTCCTTGAACTCTACGGTGACCGGATCGCGGCGATCTCCGCTGAAGTAGGCAGCCTCGTCGGGGAAGACCCTGTGGCCCGCGTGGGTGCGCGGTCCGAGGTCCGTCTCACCGCCCCGGTGACGGACCCGGCGAAGGTGCTCTGCATCGGGCTCAACTACAAGGATCACGTGGCCGAAACCGGGCGGGCGTTCCCCGAGTACCCGGATGTCTTCGCGAAATTCGCCTCCACCATGATCGGTCCCGAGGATGAGATCGGTGGTGCGCGGGTCAGCGACAATCTCGACTTCGAAGGTGAGCTGGCTGTTGTGATCGGGCGCTCCGCAAGCGGGGTGACGGAAGACGAAGCCCTCCGGTACGTCGCTGGCCTTGCCCCGTTGAACGACGTCACGGCACGCGATCTCCAATACCGGGGAACCCAGTGGCTCGCCGGCAAGGCAGTGGATGGCTCAACACCGTGGGGTCCGGCGATGGTGACGCTCGACGAGGCGGGCGACCCGCAGGCACTCGACTTGGTGACCCGTGTGAACGGCAATGAGGTTCAGCGCTCCAACACGAGCTACCAGATCTTCCCGATCGCCCGCATCGTCTCCTACCTTTCGAGCTTCCTCACGCTTGAACCGGGCGACGTCATCGCGACGGGCACCCCCCAAGGCATCGGTGCAAAGCGGAATCCGCCCGTCTGGCTTGAACCAGGCGACACGGTGGAAATCGACATCGAAAAAGTCGGGCTCCTTCGCAACCGTGTCGGCAAGCCCCAGTCCTAAGCAAGCCCCAGTCCTAAGTCCCTGCAAGCCCTACGAAAGTAACGAAGACTCATGAGTGAAGTTCAAGTACAACCAGGTGAGGCGCGGTACCGGATCGCCGTCGATACGGGCGGCACGTTCACGGACGTGGTGGTCGACTCGAGTACCGGTGACATGGCGGTCGGCAAGGCCCTGACCACCTACGACCGCGTCTTCACCGGCTTTGAAGCCTCAGTCCGGCGGGCTGCCGAATCAGTCGGATGGAGCGGCGACGATGTCCTGCGCAACGCAGACGTGATCGTCTACGGCACCACCCACGCCACCAACGCGGTGCTGACCGGCAAAGTCGCCAAGACGGCGCTGCTGACCACCGAAGGCTTTGCCGACACCCTGTTGCTGCGCGAAGGCGGGCGCCGCGACGCGTTCGACTCCAAAGCCGCCTACCCGCCGCCCTACATCCCGCGACACCTGACGTTCGAGATCCGGGAACGGATCTCCGCGGAAGGCGACGTTCTTGTCCCGCTCGATGAAGAGCAGGTCCGCGGGGTCCTTGAGTCCTTCAAGGATCAAGGAATCGAGGCGGTGGCTGTCTCGTTCCTCTGGTCGATCATCAACGATGTCCACGAACGCCGGATCGCGGAACTCGTCAAGGAAATCCTTCCCGGTGTTCCATACACGCTCTCCAATGAAGCCAACCCCACTATCCGGGAATACCGCCGCTCCTCGGCTGCCTCCATCGACGCTTCCTTGAAGCCCCTGATGGCCGACCACCTGGGCAAGCTCCGCTCTGACCTTGAAGAGTTCGGCTTCGCCGGTGACCTGCTGGTGGTCACCTCCGAGGGTGCCGTGCTGGACGTCGTCGATGTCCTGGACCGCCCCGTGCTGCTGTTGAACTCCGGCCCCTCGATGGCGCCGCTCGTCGGCGCAGCGGCCGCTCCCGACCGCGACACCGTAGTGGTCTGCGACATGGGCGGCACCACGTTCGACGTGTCCCTTGTCGAAGAAGGCGTCGTCCGCCACACCAGGGAAGCCTGGCTCGGGGAACCTTTCGTCGGGCACCTGACCGGTCTTTCATCAGTCGCGGTCTCCAGCATCGGCGCCGGCGGCGGAAGCATCGCGTGGATCGACGGCGGTGGCTTGCTTCGGGTGGGCCCGCAGAGCGCACGCAGCACGCCGGGTCCCGCGGCTTACGGCCGTGGCGGCGAGGAACCCACGGTCACCGACGCCTGCGTGGCACTGGGCTACCTCGATACCGAAGGCTTCGAAGGTGGATTCACGCTTGACCGCGAGGCAGCGATCCGGGCCATCGACACGCGAATCGCCGGACCGCTGAACATGGACACCCTCCAAGCGGCGCAGGCCATCCTTGATGTCTCTGCCAACCACATGGCCACTGCGATCCGCCAGGCCGCGCTCGAACAGGGCGTTGACCCCCGCGGTGCACTGATCGTCGCCGGCGGCGGCGCCGGCGCCATGGTGGCAGCCGCCATCGGCGTGCTCCTTGAGGCCGATACGGTGCTCATCCCCGCGACTGCCGGTGTCCTGGCCGCGTACGGTGCCCACCGGGCGCCCATCGCGACGGAATTCCTCTCTCCGCTTCACAACGACACCCGCAGTTTCGACGCCGGTTCGGCAGGCCGCGCCGTCGAGGACCTGAAGGCCAAAGCGAAAGTCTTCGCCGAGCGCTTCAGCGGTGTCGGTGACGCACCCAATGTCACCTACTTCGTCGACGCCCGCTACCCCGGACAGGCCTGGGACCTGCGCGTCTACCTGAACGAAGCCCCCGACGCCGCCGGCAACGCGGCAGCCGTGATCGAGCGGGCCTTCCACGAGGAACACGACCGCCGGAACGGCACGCACGATCCCGAAAGCCGCGTGGAGGTCATCACCTGGGGCGTACGCGTGGAGATCCCGCGCCCGGAACACGCCAAGTCCGAGAGCGGACTCAGTCGCACCGGCGAAGTCCACCGGACCGATTCCATCGTCTTCGGCGGCGAGAGCTTCAGCACGCAGCGGTACCGCGGTGTCACGCTCGCGCCACGGGACAAGATCCTCGGGCCGGCTGTCATCGACCAGCCCACGACCACCATTGTCGTCCCGCCGGAATGGAACGCGACACTCGACGAACGATCCAACATCTACCTCACCCGTAAGGAGGCATAACCGTGGCGCGCGAATTCGATCCCGTAAAGCTCTCGGTACTTGCCAATGCATTCGACGGCATCGTCCGTGAAATGACCAGCGGCCTGCTGCGTTCGGCACGTTCCTCTGTCATCAACACGGCACGTGACTTCTCCTGCGCCGTGCTGACGGCAGACAACCAGTTGCTCGCTGCAGCGGAAGGCGTACCCGTACACGTCTTCGGTGCCGGCCCCCTCGGCGAAGACATGGTGGCGCTGCACGACGACATCCGCGAAGGCGATGCCTTCCTGCACAACGACCCGTACATGGGCAACTCGCACGCCGCGGACCACGTCATCCTGGTGCCCATCTTCATCCAAGGCCGGCACCTCTTCACCGCCGTGACCAAAGCCCACCAGGCGGACTGCGGCAACTCGCTTCCCACCACGTTCTTCGCCACCGCGCGGGACGTCTACGAGGAAGGTGCGTTGATCTTCCCCTGCGTGCGGATCCAGCGTGACTACACGGACATCGACGACATCATCCGCATGTGCCGGTCGCGGATCCGCGTACCTGACCAGTGGTACGGCGACTACCTCGCATCGGTCGGTGCCTCCCGCATCGCCGAACGCCGCATCCACGAACTCGCCGGGAAATTCGGCGTCGATGACCTCGTGGACTTCGTTGATGCCTGGTTCGACTACTCCGAGCGCCTCACCGCCAGCGCCATCGAGACCCTGCCCGAGTACGTCCTGCACGGCACCTCGTCCCATGACCCGTTCCCGGGCACCGGTCCGGACGGCGTACATCTGCAGGCAACCCTCGAGGTCAAGCCCAAGCAGGGCAAGATCGTCATCGACCTCAGGGACAACCCGGACAACCTCCCCAACGGCCTGAACCTCACGAGGGCAACGGCTACCGGCGCAGCCCTGGCAGGCATCCTCTCCGGCATCCCGGAGAACCTGCCGAGCAACGCCGGAACCTTCCGCAGAGTCGAAGTGCTCCTGCGGGACGGCTGCGCTGTCGGCGTGCCGAAGCACCCGTACTCCTGCTCGTCCGGAACCACCAACCTCGCGGACCGCGTCGTGAACATCGTCCAGGCGGCCTTCTCGCAGATCGACGACGGCTACGGCACCGCCGAGGGTGCTGCCGGCCAGGCGCCCGCGAAGTCGGTCATCTCCGGAATCGATGAACGGAACGGCAACGCCTACGTGAACCAGATCCTGGTGGGCGGCGTCGGCGGGCCCGCGACCCCCTACGTTGACGGTTGGCCGACGTACCAGCGGCCCGTATGTGGTGCCCTCCTCTACCACGACAGTGTTGAGGTGGACGAACAGCGGTATCCGATCCTGATCCACGAACGCAGCCTTGTGGCCGACTCCGGCGGAGCCGGCAGGCAGCGTGGCGGACTCGCCACGCGGGTCACGATGGAGCCTCGTGGCGAGAGCGTGACCATCACCTATGGCATCGAGGGCAAGCTGAACCCGCCGAAGGGCGTCCGGGGCGGGCGCGACGGCCAGGCTCCAGCTGCCTGGGTCGAGGACCTCACTACGGGTGAGCACCGCGAGATTCCGGTGGTGGGCCGCTACGACCTGCCGCGTGGAGAAAGGGTGGTTTCCGTAACGCCCGGTGGCGGCGGCTACGGAGACCCGCTTGAGCGTGACGTGCTGGCAGTGCTGGACGATTTCCGTGAGTCCCGGGTATCGCTCGAGGCGGCGGCCGCGGACTACGGTGTCGTTATCACCGGCGATGCCATCGACGAAGAGGCGACAGCAAAAATCCGGCGCGAGCGCCTCGCGGGCTAGCAGTCCCCGCCATCGCTACTGGTTCCGGGGCGGGGTTCGTGCCTCGCCCCGGACTGTTTCAACAACAAATGACGGAGATTCACATGGAACCCATTCGAGTCGGCATTATCGGCGTCGGGAACGTTCTCAATCAATACCTGGACAAGATCGGCGTCCATCCTGACGTCAATGTGGTGGCACTCGCGGACGTCAACGCCGAAGCCGTCAAGAAGCGTGCAGCGGAGTACTTGGTTCCCAAGGCCCTCTCTCCCGAGGAACTGCTGGCAGACGAAGAGGTTGAGCTGGTCCTCAACCTCACCCCGCCGAAGCTGCATGCACCCGTGACGCTCCAAGCCATCGCGGCCGGCAAGCACGTCCTCTCCGAGAAGCCATTTGCTACATCGCTGGAGGAAGCGAAGCAGATCCTGGACGCAGCCCGCGAAGCCGGCCTCAAGGTCGGATCGGCGCCCACCACCTTCCTGGGCTCCGGCATGCAAACCAGCCGCAAGCTCATCGACGACGGCTGGATCGGCCGTCCCGTGGCCGCGTTCGCGTCGTTCGCGTGCCGCGGCTACGAACACTGGCACCCGAACGTGGATCCGTTCTACAGCCCGGGAGCCGGGCCGATGCTGGACATCGGGCCATACCTCATCACCAACCTGGTGAACTTCTTTGGGCCCGTGAAGCGGGTTTCCGCCACGGCGCCCCGCTCCTCGGAGACGCGGCCGCGCCCTGGACACGAGGGCGAAGTCATTGAGATCAAGACCCCCACGCACGTGACCGGCACCATCGACTTCGAGTCCGGAGCCGCCGCCACGGTGATCGTCAGCTGGGACGTCTGGAACCACAACCTGCCCCACCTGGAGATCTATGGGACGGGTGGTTCCTTGGCTGCGCCTAACCCGGACCACTTCTCCGGCGCGCCCGTTCTGCGACGGGGGGAGCCTCGTGACCTCGCCTTGGACATGACCCCTCCGGGCGGTGGCGACTGGCGCGTGACCCCGATCACGCACCGTGACGACGCCTACCGCGGCATCGGCCTGGCCGAGTTCGGCCATGCCATCCGCAACGGGCTGGAACCGCGCACCGGCGGCGACTTCGCCTACCACGTGCTGGAAGTCCTGCTCGCCTTCGAAGCTTCATCGGAACAGGGCCGGCACATCGAGATCGAAAGCACCTGTGAGCGGCCGCGGCCCCTGCCGTCGGTGGGCCCGCAGGAGCCCTACCGGTTCGACTGACACGCCATCACCAACAGCAGCCGACGGCGGTACGCAAGTGCCGCCGTCGGCTGCTGTTTTGTTCTTACGGGCTGATCCGGGCGTCGTATCAAACTGGGACAGAACTTTGCTTCTCCCCGGTGAAAACCTGATGTTCGGGCGAATCGGTTTGCAAGTGCCGACGCACCTACGAATTTAGGAGAACGCATGACAAGCACAGCAGCTGCTGACATCGGCACCGACGTCGACATCAAGAACGTCCGCCGCCGCACTGTCGCGCAAGCGATCGTTGAGTACCTTCAGGTCCAGTACAGCGAACTTGACGGCGAGAGGAGGCGCCTGGTTCCCGGCATGTATGGCATTTTCGGACACGGCAACTCCGTCGGCCTCGCCCAGGGAATCGATGAGTACGGTGTGGACTTCCCCCACTATCAGGGCAAGAACGAGCAGTCGATGGTTCACGCCGCGATCGGTTTTGCCAAGGCTTCCAACCGGGCCGCAACCCTTGCTTGCACGGCATCCGCGGGTCCCGGCTCCACGAACATGATTTCCGGCGCCGCCACCGCAACCACCAACCGCCTTCCGGTACTCCTGTTCCCGGCCGACATCATCAACAACCGGTTCGGCGATCCTGTCCTGCAGCAGATCGAGCACCCGGTTGAGCGGGATGTTTCCGCGAACGACTGCTTCCGCCCCGTGAGCCGGTATTTCGACCGGATCACGCACCCTGCACAGCTGCTGTCCACCCTTCCGGAGGCCATGCGCGTCCTGACCGACCCGGTGGAAACGGGCGCCGTCGTCGTCTGCCTGCCGCAGGACATCCAAGGTGCGGAGTTCGATTTCCCTGAAGCGTTCTTTACGCCGCGGGTTTGGCACATCCGCCGCCGTCCGGCCGTGGAGGACGAGATCCGCGACGCCGCCGGGATCATCCGCAACGCGAAGCGTCCCCTGCTCATCGCTGGCGGCGGCGTCCGCTACTCGAAGGCCCAGGAGGAACTGGCACGCTTCAGTGCCGAGTTCGGCATCCCTGTCTCCGAGACGTACGCCGGCAAGGGAAGCGGCCCGGTCAGCGAACTGAACATGGGCGGCCTGGGCGTCACCGGAACCGTTGGTGCCAATGAGATCGCCGACGGTGCCGACTGTGTGATCACCGTGGGCTCGCGCCTGCAGGACTTCATCACCGCATCGCATTCCCTGTTCCAGAACCCGAAGGTCAGGTTCGTCCATCTCAACGTCAGCTCGTTCGACGCCCACAAGATGGGTTCGTTCCCCGTGGTCGGCGACGCCCGGCTGTCCCTGTCCGCGCTGCGCGAGCGCCTGGCCGCCGGGGGCTACGGCACTTCCGAGGAATTCCGCAGCGACATCGCGGACGCGCAGAAGGCTACCCGGGAGGTCCGCCAGCACGACCTCCAGGCATTCCCCGGCGAGAACATGAGCCAGGCGCAAGTCATTGACGTGCTCAACAAGCAGGCGACCAGTCAGGACGCCCTGATCCTGGGCTCGGGCGGTGTGGTGGAGGGCATCCACAAGGCATGGGATCCGTCGAACGGCGCGGAAATCCACTTTGAGTACGCCAACTCCTGCATGGGCCACGAAATCCCTGCCGGCCTCGGATACCGGCTGGCCCGCCCCGACGCCCCTGGCGACGTCTTCGTACTGATCGGCGATGGCACGTACTTCATGCAGCCGACCGAACTGGTGACGGCTGTCCAGGAACGCCAGAAGATCATCACCATCGTGATCGACAACCGGGGTCACCAGTGCATCTGGCCGCTCCAGGTCTCCAAGGGCGGCCCCGGCCGCGAATTCGGTACCCAATACCGGGAACGCGGCAAGGAGTCCGGTCGCCTGGACGGGGCCGTCCTCGAGTTCGATATCGCTGCCAATGCGGCCAGTATGGGCTGTGCCGCATGGTCCACGACGACGATCGAGGAGTTCTCTGCCGCGCTCACAGAAGCGCGGGAAGTTGAAGGGCCGGCCGTCATCGTCGCCCGCGTGGAACCTTGGCGGTACCTCTCCGGCAACGGCGCCTTCTGGGACGTCGGAGTCCCGATGACCTCCGAGCGCCCGGGCAGCCAGGAAGGTACTGCGAAGCACCTCCAGGGCCGTGCCCGTCAGCGCTACTACGGGGCCACCACCCTACCTGGCACGAACTAAGGGCCACCGGGCGGGATCGTCATCAGGCGGTCCCGCCCGGCCCATTACGGGCATACACCCGATCATTCGATTTTCCGACACAGGAGCATTCACCATGGGCGCATTCGCCGTTATTGACCCGGCCACGGGCACCACCCACGCAGAGTACCCCGCAACCACCGACGCCGAGGTAGAGGCAGGACTCAGCGCTGCCCAGGCCACCTACCAGGAGTGGTCGCGCAAGACCACGGTGGCGGAGCGTGCCGCCTTGGCCCGGAAGCTGGCCGACCTCTTTGTCGAGCGCAAGGACAAACTGGCCGCAATCATCAACCGGGAAATGGGCAAGCCCCTTCACCAAGCAGTAGGCGAAGCCGAGTTCTCCGGCGCAATTGCTTCGGCCTTCGCGCAAAACGCCGAAGAGTGGCTCGCCGATGAGGAACTCGAGGTCGCCGACGGGCTGCGGAGCTTCTTCCGCTACCAGGGCCTCGGCGTCATCCTCGGCATCATGCCCTGGAACTACCCCTACTACCAGGTGGCCCGTTTCGCGATCCCCAACATCATCCTGGGCAACACCGTTATTGTCCGGCACGCAAGCCAGTGCCCCGAGTCGGCTCTCGCCCTGGAGGAGCTCTTCCGCGACGCAGGCTTCCCCGAGGGCGCCTACGTCAACCTCTTCGCCACCCACCAGCAGATCTCGGACATCATTGCAGATGACAGGGTGCAGGGCGTTTCGCTCACCGGCTCGGAGCAGGTAGGCGCAATCGTGGCCGAACAGGCCGGGCGTGCGCTGAAGAAGTGCGTGCTGGAACTCGGCGGCGCGGACGTCTTTCTGGTCCTGGACACCGACGACGTGGACCTTGCCGTGAAGAAGGCCGTCATGGGCCGCATGGGCAACACAGGCCAGTCCTGCAACGGCTCCAAGCGGATCGTTGTGCTGGAGAAGTACTTCGACGAGTTCTCGGAGAAGTTCAAAGCCGAGATTGCCGGCCAGTCCTACGAGAACGGCGATTTCGGTCCGATGTCCTCCGAATCGGCCACCAGGTTCCTGACATCACAGGTTCAGGGCGCGGTCGACCAGGGCGCCGAGATCCTGGTGGGCAACAACCAGCCTCAGGGCAATGTCTTCACCCCGACCGTCCTCACCAACATCACCCCGTCCATGGACGTGTACAGCCAGGAACTCTTCGGCCCTGTCGCACAGCTCTACAAGGTGGGCAGCGACGAGGAAGCGATCAAGCTCGCGAACTCTTCGCCCTACGGCCTTGGTTCCGTGGTGATCTGTGACGACCCCGAGCGGGCTGAGCGCGTCGGAAACCAGCTCGACGTCGGCATGGTGTTCGTGGGCGCCTACGACCTCAGCGGCCCCGATGTTCCCTTCGGCGGCGTGAAGAAGTCCGGCTACGGACGCGAGCTGGGCAAGGTGGGCATGCTTGAGTTCGCCAACAAGAAGTTGTTCCGCTTCGCGAAGTAGGAAATTTCCCACAAGAGGGAGGCCGGATCAGATGATCCGGCCTCCCTTTGGTGTGGGTCAGGAGTCGTGGCGATTACGCCTGGTAGGTCGTGGTGCCGGAAACCTCGGGAACCTCCATCCAATCCCCGGACCCGGCGCTGCGGAGGGAGGCATCCACCAGTTCGGAGGCGGACCAGCCATCAGCCGCCGAGGGGCCAAGCTGCTTGCCTTCGGCCACGGACCGCAGGAAGAGGGCAGCCTCGATCGTCTTGAGGTCATTGAACCCGATTCCGGGGCCAGGGCCGGGCTGGAAGCGTCCGAATTCCCCGAAGGACGGGGGAGTCATGATGGTGCGGTAGCCGCTGCGGTCCGTAGCGAGTTCAAGCTGGTTCATGCGTTCGAAGTTCCAGCGCAGCGAGCCTTCGGTTCCGTACACCTCGATGATGTATTCGGCGTGCGGGCCAATGGCAACCCGGGTGGATTCGAACATGCCGATTGCGCCGCCTTCGAAGCGGGCGAGCATGGCGGTGTAGTCCTCGTTCTCCACCTCGCGCGTGACGTCCGAGGCCTTGCCCATGTCGAAGGAATTGGAGGAGTTGCCCGCAGGCAGCGGCCGGTCCTTGATGAACGTCTCGGTGACGGCGTTCAGCGAGGTGATGCGGCCAACCAGGAACTGCGCAAGGTCGAATCCATGGCTGAGGACATCGCCCAGCACGCCGGACCCCGCCCGGGCCTGCTCATAGCGCCACGTAAAGACCTGGGTGGGGTCCGAGGCATAGCCGGTGAGGAGCCGGATCTGCACGTTGGTGATTCGTCCCAGCGCGCCTGAACGGATGAGCCGCCGGGCTTCAGCAACGGCCGGGGCATGACGGTAGTTGAACCCCACCGAGGTGATCAGCCCCGCAGCCTCTGCACCCTGCGCGATTTCCCGCGATTCCCGGGCGCTGCGTCCCATGGGCTTCTCGATCCAGAAATGCTTGCCGGCTTCGATCGTGGCCAGGGCAATTTCGTGGTGGAGGAAGTTGGGGGAGCAGATCGAAACGACGTCGACGTCAGGGTTCTCCAGAACCTTGCGGTAGTCGGTGGCGGTTTCCTTGTAACCCAGAGCGTCTTCTGCGTGGTGGCGGCCGGCGTCGTCCGGGTCGGCGGCGATCACAAGCTCAGGATGCCGCGGCAGTTCCGGGAAGAACTGTTTGGTGGCCAGGTAGGCGCGTGAGTGCAGGCGGCCCATCCACCCCACCGATATCAGGCCAACCCCGATGCGGTCTTGCTGTTCCAAGTGGACTCCTCTGTGTAGCAACTGGTTTCTCCGAAGTGGTGCCGCACGAGGGGCGGCATCTGTCGTTCAGCCTACGAATGCGGCGGGTGTGTGCTGTGTCTCAATCTGAGACAACCGGGCCTTCCCGCGCGCTGTTTTAGTGGAATGTGACAGCTGGCCACGCTTACTAAAAAGGGAGTTCCATCGACGATGAAGGACCGGAATCGACTGCTTCGTCCTGAGGGCATGCGGGTGCTCATCACCGGTGCCGCCTCCGGAGTCGGGGAAGCCACAGTGAAGCTTTTTGCGGGCAGGGGAGCCACGGTGGCGCTGCTGGGACGCCGCCCGGCTGAACTGCAGCGCGTGGCGGACGAGATCGACGGCGATGCGCACACCGTCGTCGCCGACGTCGCGAACGCCGAATCCGCAGCCAACGGGGTCCGCGGGGCAATCCACGCACTCGGCGGCATCGATGTAGCGGTCAACGCGGCCGGCATCGCGGGCTATGTCCCCCTGGCGGAGCTGAACGAAAACCGCTGGCGTGAAGTGCTGGACACCAACCTTTCCGGAACGTTTTACGTCGCCCGCGAAGCGGGGCTGCACATGCGAAAAGCAGGCGGGGGCGCCATCGTGAACGTTGCCTCGGATCTCGCTTCGATGGGCGTTCCGGGACTGGCGCACTACTGCGCCGCGAAGGCGGGAGTCGTTGGCCTGACCCGGGCGCTTGCCTTGGAACTTGCCCCGGATGTTCGGGTCAACGCCGTCTGCCCCGGCCCCATCGATACACCCATGCTGCGGGCGGGACTGGCGGCTGAAGCCGACCCGGTCGCGGCCCTGCAGCAAAAGGAGGGTTCCGTGCCGCTCAACAGGCTCGCCGACCCCGCGGAAGTAGCTGCGGCCATCTACTTCCTGGCCGTCGAGGGAACCTTCGCCACGGGGACCAGCATGGCGTTCGACGGCGGCACGTCCGCCGCGTAATTGCCCCACCCAAGACCTCACAAGACACCAACAAGCCAAGGAGCTTTGAAAGATATGCCTGAGTCGAACTACAACGATCTCCGCAGCGCACGCTGGTTCGCGCCGCATGACCTCACGGGGTTCGTGCACCGGACAGCCATTCAGGCCGAAGGCTTCTCGCGCTTCGCGATCAAGGACCGGCCGGTCATTGGCATAGCCAACTCCTGGTCGGAACTCGTCAACTGCAACATCCACTTCAAGCTCCTTGCCGATGCGGTAAAGCGTGGTGTCCTGATGGCCGGCGGCCTGCCGCTGGAATTCCCCACGATCTCCCTGGGCGAGAGCCTCATGAAGCCCTCAGCCATGCAGTTCCGGAACCTGATGGCCATGGACGTCGAGGAGTCCATCCGCGCCTACCCGCTGGACGCGATCGTGCTGCTGGGAGGTTGTGACAAGACTGTTCCGGCCCAGCTCATGGGCGCAGCCAGCGCGGACATCCCCACCATCATGCTGACGGGCGGCCCGCAGGAACCGGCCCATTTCCGCGGAAAGCAGCTCGGCGTCGGCACGGACACGTGGAAGTACGCGGACGAACTCAGGGCGGGCAAGATCACCGAGGCCGACTTCGACGAACTCGAATCCGCTGCCAAGCCATCTGCAGGCCACTGCAGTGAAATGGGCACGGCTTCCACCATGACGTCCCTCGTGGAAGCACTCGGCATGTGCCTGCCTGGCAGTGCTTCCATTCCCGCCGTCGACTCGCGCCGCGGGCAGGCCGCAGAAGCCACCGGCCGCCGGGCCGTGGAAATGGCCTTGTCAGGCCCGAAGCCCAGCGAAATCCTGACCAAGGAAGCCTTCGACAATGCCATCACGCTGCTCATGGCCGTGGGTGGTTCGACCAACGCGGTGGTGCACCTCCTGGCGCTCGCCCGCAGGGTCGGCTACGAGCTTCAGTTGGACCGGTTCCACGAGATCTCGCAGCGGACGCCGCGCATCGTCAATGTCCGCCCATCCGGCGAGTACCTGGTGAAACAGTTGTTCGAGGTCGGCGGCATCCCCACGGTGCTGAAGGCACTGGATCCTTTGCTGAACAGGGACGCCGTCACGGTCACCGGTGAGTCCCTTGAAAAGGGCTACCGTTCGGCGCCCGAGCCCGACGGCATCGTCGTCAGTACCCTCGAGGCGCCCTTCGACGCCTCCGGTGGTATCGCCGTCGTCCGTGGTTCGTTGGCACCAAACGGTGCGGTGATCAAGCGCAGCGCAGCCTCCAAGGAACTTTTGCAGCACAAGGGCTCCGCAATCGTCTTCGAGGACATCTACGACCTCGGGCGAAGGATCGACGATCCCGAGCTGGACATCACCGAGGACTCGGTCCTGGTGCTGCGCAACAGCGGACCGGTCGGCGCGCCTGGCATGCCGGAATGGGGAATGCTTCCCATCCCCGAAAAGCTCCTGCGCAAGGGAATCCGGGATGTCGTGAGAATTTCGGACGCGCGCATGAGCGGCACGGCATTCGGGACCACCGTGCTGCATGTTTCCCCGGAGGCCGCCGTGGGAGGTCCGCTCGCGATCGTGCGCGACGGCGACCCGATTGTCTTGGACGTCGAGAACCAGCGCCTTGACCTCGATATCCCGGCGGAGGAAATCGAGAGCCGGCTTGCGGAACTGAAACTTCCCGAGCCGAAGTACCGCCGCGGATACGGCCGCCTTTTCATCGACCATGTAAACCAGGCCGACGAGGGCTGTGACTTCGACTTCCTGAAAGGCCTGCCTGACGAGGAACCTCAGAGGCTGCCCTACGGCCTGATGAGCGGCTGGCAGGGCGGCTGGTAACCAGCATTGCCCAATCACCCACAGACTTGCGGCGGCCCCATGCAGGGGCGGCCGCGGAAGGAGATAACGTGTCACGACCGAAAGTGATTGTGATCGTCCAGGAGGGCCGTCCGGTACCTCCGGTTGAACGTTTGGAAGCGGAAGCCGACGTTGTGGTGGTCCGGACGGCGAACGAATTCCGGGCTGCGCTGCCGGGGGCTCGAATCCTGTTCCTGAACGACTTCCGCACCAACCTCCTGCGCGAAGTAGGCCCCGGGAAGCTGGACTGGATCCACACCTCAAGCATCGGCGTCGACAGCGTCATGACCGACGAAATCGTGAACAGCGACATCGTGGTCAGCAATTCGCGCGGCGTCTGCGAACGGCCCATCGCCGAGTGGGTCCTCGGCGTGTTGCTGATGTTCACCAAGGATCTGCGCCGGACCATCGAGCTGCAGCAGGCACGCACATGGCAGCACCGCGAAACGGAGTCCCTGCTGGGCAGGAAGGTCTTGGTGGTGGGCCCGGGGCCGGTTGGTCGCGAGACGATCCTCCTGCTGAGGGCAGCCGGCATGGACGTGACGGCGGTGGGGCGGTCGGCGAGAGATGACGCGCAGCTCGGTCCCATCTGCGGTTTCGGTGACCTTGACATGCTTCTTGGCGAGGCCGAAGACGTTGTGCTGACGCTGCCGCTCACCGAGGAGACACGCGGCCTGTTCAACGGGCTCCGGTTCAGCAAGATGAGGCCGGGTGCACGGCTCGTCAACGTTGGCCGCGGCGCCGTCGTGGTGGAGCAGGACCTCATTGACGCGATCGACGCAGGACATCTTCGCGGTGCCGCCCTCGACGTCTTTGAACACGAACCCCTGGCCGCCGGGAATCCGCTGTGGAGCCGGAGAAACATCCTCGTCTCGCCGCATGCCTCCGGGGACCTGATTGGCTGGCGGGGTCGGGTGGTGGATTCCTTTGCCCGGAACCTCCGACGATGGAAGGCGAACGAGCCCCTCCACGATGTTGTGGATCTCAAGAAACTCGGGGTGGCCGCACCAGTCCTGGTGACGGACAAACCCTGACTCAGGCCTACCCATGGAATGTGCCGGCGGTAGGGGCTGCGGCGCATTCCATGGGGACCGATGCCTCAAGCTGGTACACTCCCCACACGATCCCCGTCGGTAGTGTGATTCAGCACTCGAAATTTCGCGACGAGGATTCCATGCCAAGGACAATAAGAGGTACGACGAAAACGCCGGCCCATACCCAGGACCACAAGCTCAGCGGCAATATGGGAGTCGGCGAGCTCGTGATGAGCGTGCTCGCATTCTCATCGCCCTTGACTACAGTCGCGGGCTTCATCCCGGTGCTGCTGATGTTCAGCGGCCACACCGCGCCAGGGATTTACATTCTGCTGACGGCAATGCTGCTCATCTTCTCCGTTGGATTCGTCACGATGAGCCAGAGCGTCAAGAACCCCGGTGGTTTCTACTCCTTCGTCACGGCGGGCTTCGGCAAGCCGGCGGGTCTAGGGGGGGCTTTCCTTGCGCTGTTCGGCTACATCTTCATCGGATTCTTCGCGCCGCCGCTGTTCGCAGTAACGCTGCAGTCCTTCGTTGCCAACACCCTTAACGGACCGGAGATCCCGTGGTACGGGTATGCGCTCGCCATCATCGCAGTGACGACGTTTCTCGCCTACCATCGGATCGACCTTTCGGCGAGGGTCTTGACGACCGTGATGCTCCTGGAGTCCACGGTGGTCGTCATCTTCGACATCGTCTCCTTCGCCTCGAGCGGCAGCAACATGGAGCATGGCATCGGCTTCTCCATGCCGTGGCTCGCGGACGCCGGACTGGGACTGGCCCTGCTCTTCGCTGTCGGTAATTTCTTCGGATTCGAAGCCACGGTGATCTACCGCGACGAGGTCAAGAGCCCCGAGCGGACGATCCCGCGGGCAACCTACCTTGCCGTGGCCGGCATCGGGATGTTCTACGCCATCGCGGCCTGGGCCTATATAGCGTTCCTGGGAGCTGACAACACCCAGAGCGCTGCCCAGGACAACACTGTCAACCTGTTCAACGACGCCGCCACAGCGCTGGTCGGAAAGATCTTCGCGGATGCGGGCACGGTGCTTTTGATCACTTCGATTCTGGCGTCAATGCTCTCTGTACAGAACATTGCGGCCCGGTACAGCTTCTCCCTCGCGGCCGACGGGGTGCTGCCCTCGGCCCTTGGGAGGGTACACCCCCGCCATAAGTCCCCTTATGTGTCCGGGCTGGCCGTGGGTCTGATTTGGGGCGTGGCGACCGTGATCTTCACGATCGTGGGCGTGTCCCCGGACAACCTGTATCCCATCGCCAGCGGTAGCGGCAGCTTCGCAGTCTTGCTCTTGATGTTCATCACGAGCTTCGCTGTCCTCGTCTACTTCCTCCGTCGCCGTAGTTTCGCCCCGGAGTCGGTCTGGAAAACCATCGTGGCCCCGATCATCAGCGTCGGCTTCCTTGGCCTCATCACCTACCTGGCGATCACCAACTATCCCGAGCTGATCGGCGGCTCCGCCATCATGACTGCGATCTTCATGACCTTCACTTTTGCCTTGTTCTTTGGCGGCATTGCCTACGCCTTCTTCCTGCGTGCCAAGCGACCGGGAACATATGCGCGCCTGGGCCGGCAAAAGATCGACTGACAAATCCCTTTCCACTTCAACGACGTATCGACATCGGAGAGCTTGCAATGACGCAACAGATCAGGATCGGCCTGTTCGGTACCGGCCGCATAGGCCAAGTACACGCGATGAGCCTCGCAACCCTGGACGAAGCAACGCTCGCCTGGGTATGCGACCCCTTCATCGAAGGGGCAAAACGGACAGCCGCCGAATTCGGTGGCCGGGTGAGTGACGACCCCGGGGAGGTGTTCGCCTCGGGGGAGGTCGATGCCGTTATTGTCGCCTCGCCCACAGCGACCCACGTGGATCTCGTTGAAATGGCGATCGATGCCGGCGTGCCCGTCCTTTGCGAGAAACCCATTGACCTGGACATCGCTCGCGTGGACGCGCTCCGGAGGAAGGCAGCGGCGTCGGATGTGCCCATCGCCCTTGGATTCAACAAGCGCTTCGACCGGCACTTTGTCGAACTGAAGCGTCGTGTGGCGGCTGATGAGATCGGCACCTTGGAGCAGATGGTGATCACCAGCCGGGACCCAGGGGAGCCGCCGGCGTCGTATCTTGCCGAGTCCGGCGGAATTTTCCGGGACATGACCATTCACGATCTGGATATGGCGCGGTACTTCATACCGGAGATCGTTGAAGTGTCGGCGCGTGGCGCGAACGTCTTCAGTGAGAACGTCCGCCAGGCCGGGGACTTCGATTCGGCGGTGGTTACCCTGCGCGGGTCGAAGGATCAACTCGTGACGATCGTGAACTCCCGCCACGCATCCTATGGCTACGACCAGCGGATTGAGGCTTTCGGCTCAACAGGTTTGCTGCAGGTGGCGAACAAGAGTGACACCCTCGTCCGGCACTGGAGCGCCCGGGCAGTTGAAGCGATCGGTCCTTACCAGAGCTTCTTCCTGGAGCGCTACGCTGAGGCCTACCGCCTTGAAGTCGCTGAATTCCTGCGTGCAGTTCGAGGGCTACCATCCCGGAGCCCGGGTTTCGAAGATGGTCGCGCGGCCCTGATCCTGGCCGATGCCGCCGAGAAATCGGCCCGCACCGGGGCTGCGGTGGCCGTAGACCTGGCCAACTAGGCCAAGATACTGCCTGCCCCGGGCCGTGCGACGTTGCGTAACAATCCGCGCGGCCCGGTGCAGGTTTTGAACCCTGTATGAAACGTATCATTCGTGTTTCAAAGTGGCACAGCCGCCCGCCTGTGGAACCGGTCACACTTCAACTAAGTGAAACAGTGTGGCTAAGGTCACGCAGTCAATGAGCCCCATGGAATTACCCATGAATCTGCAGAATCAAACAACGTAGTTTGATTGACCGCCGCCCAAGGTGTTTCACCGGTTCATTTGCATGGCCCTATCAAACGAGGATGAGATGACCGACGCACCACCAGCGACCCCTCCCTTGGTCGCACTTAAAGACATACACAAGACATTCGGGGCGGTGTCCGCGCTGCGCGGCGTCAGCATCGATGTCCAGCCCGGCGAAACCTTCGCATTGCTGGGGGACAATGCCGCCGGAAAATCAACACTCATGAAGGTACTCACGGGTGTGTATCAACCCGATCGCGGATCCATCGAGCTGGACGGGAAAAAGACCGAGTTCCCCACGCCGTCGGCCTCCCGCGACCAGGGAGTAGAGATGGTTTATCAGGACTTCGCCCTGGCGGACAATCTTGATGTCCGGACCAACGTCTTCCTGGGACGGGAGCCGCAAAAGAACATCCTTGGCCCCCTGCTGAAGATCATCGACCGGAAGAAGATGGAAGCCGAGACCAAGCGGGTGCTCGAGCGGTTGGACATTCCCATCAACCCCCGGCTCAAAGTCAAGCGCTTGTCGGGTGGACAGCGGCAAGCAGTCGCGATCGGCCGGGCCCTGGCCTTCGATGCACGCCTGATCATCATGGACGAGCCCACCGCGAACTTGTCAGTGGCGAAGGTGGACAAGCTCATCGAGGTGACGCAGCGGCTCAAGGATCTGGGCATCGCGGTCATCATCATCACACACAGGCTGGACGAGGCTTTCGCCGTTGCCGACCGTTTCGCGGTCATGCGGCAGGGGCAGGTTGTGGGGCGTTTCCACGTAGGAGACGTCACCGAAGCCCAGGTTGCGCACCTCATCTCACACGGCACCCTTGACGATTATGTCGACAACGGGAGCGGCATCCCCGAGGAGCGCCGCAGGATCGGAAGCACTTCATCGATGGACGTCGTTGACGCAATGGCTGCACGCGGCACTACGGACGGGAGCGACTCGTGACCCTCACTATGGAAAACCTCAAGACAAAGCTGGGACCGGCGGACCTGAAGGAGGGATCTGTTGCCACGAAGGCCAAACGCTTCGTCGGGGACTACGGAATCCTCATCTTCTTCGTCCTCATCATCGTGTTCCTGGCTGCAGCCGCACCCAACTTCCTCACGCTGAACAACATCGTCAACGTGATCAGGCAATCGTCGATCATCGGGGTGATCGCGCTTGGGATGACCTTCATCATGATCACAGCCGGCATCGATCTGTCAGTCGGCTCCGTGGTCGGCCTGGCGGGCATGACCTTTGCTCTGCTCGCTCCGGCCAGCGGAGGTGCTTTCTGGCTCCCGCTGATAGCAGGGCTGGGCGTGGGGCTGCTGGTGGGATTCCTCAGCGCAGCGATGGTGGTCTGGGGTGCGATCCTGCCGTTCCTGGCTACCTTGGCGACAATGGCCATCGCTCGAACCGCAGTGCTGGTGATGACCGACGGCCAGGTGGTCTCCGGGCTGAGCGGCCCGGCCGAATGGCTCGGATCAGGGTTCGTCGGCCCCGTCCCTGTGCCGGTGATCATCTTCCTCCTGGCAGCACTCCTGTGTGAGTTTGTACTGAGCCGCACAAAGTTCGGCTCGCACGTCTATGCGGTGGGTGGCAACGAAGAATCGGCCAAAAAGGTGGGTATCTCCACCAGTCGCGTGCTCTTCACCGTCTACCTCATTGGTGGCGTCATGGCAGCGCTGGGCGGCCTCGTCCTGACAGCGCGCCTCGACGGTGCGGCGCCTGTGGCCGGAACCGGCTACGAACTTCAGGTGATTGCCGCCGTCGTGATCGGAGGGACGAGCCTCTTCGGCGGCGTCGGCACCATCCGGGGAACCGTTGTCGGCGTCCTTCTCCTGGGTGTCGTGATGAACGGCATGAACCTGCTCGGCGTCTCGTCCTACTTCCAGCAGGGTGTCCAAGGCATCATTCTGGTCCTCGCCGTGCTGCTGAACCGCTGGAAGTCGGACTAAGGTCCGCGAAAGCCCTCCAACAAACAATCTCCTGAGCACTGAATCCACTGAAAGGAACATCCATGGGAATGCGACAAAAATTCGCTATGGCTACCGCAATGCTCGCCGCAGGCGCCCTCACCCTGACCGGGTGCGCCGGCAGCGGCAACGCAAGCAATACGTCCGCCGCAGGCAAGACCTACAACATCGGCGTCGTGGTCCTTGACCTGCAGGACCCGGACCTGGCACACATGACCGAAGCCATGAAGAAGACGGCCGAAGAGAAGGGCGTAAAGCTCGAGATCACCGACTCGAAGAAGGACGTCGGCAGCGAACTCAACCAGGTCGAAGATCTGCTCACCCGCCAGGTCGACGCAGTCATCATGCAGCCCCTGGACGGCGAAGCGAGCCAGAACGCTGCAAAACGGGTCATCGCCGCCAACATTCCGCTGTTCATCCTGTCGACTGAGTTCGCAGAGGGTGCAAATGTCGGGTACAAGAGCTACATCGGTGTGGACGACACCGTGGCCGGCGAGATGCAGGCGGAGTACCTCAACAAACTCCTCCCCAACGGCGGCAACCTGGTCTTCGCAGCCGGCGTCTACGGAGCGTCCTGGACTGACCGTCGCAAGTCGGGCTTCGACAAGACAATCAACAAGAACTTCAAGATTGTCGCGGAGTTCCAGGCGAAGGGCAGCCGCGACGAAGCGAAGCGCAACATGGAGGACACCCTTCAGCGTTTCCCGTCGGGAAAAATTGACGCAGTAGTGGCGAACAACGACGAAATGGCCATTGGTGCCGCCTCGGCCATTGCTGACGCCGGTCGCACAAAGGAGTTCAAGGCCGTGGTTGGCGTCGATGGGACCGATCCCGCCTTGCAGGACATCAAGGCCGGGACCATGTCGGCTACGGTGCGCCAGGACTCCGCCGGACAAGGTGTCAAGGCGGTCGAGGTCGTCACCGAATTCCTCAAGGGCGGGAAGGTGGAGAACCGCTACACGCTGCCCTTTACGCTCATCACGAAGGACAACCTGTCCGAGTTCCTGAAGTAATCGGACCTGCTCACGACGGGCACGGCGGACCCATCCGCCGTGCCCGTTCTGTTTTGGCACACCGCGGCGGCACTCGCGCCTGCCTACACTCGCGTGGAACCAACGAAATGGAGAACGCAACCTTGCCCAAGCGCGACGACGCCGCGGTGACCCGCCTGCTTTACGAACTCAGGGATCGGGGCATCGACGTGGACGACTCCCCGCGGCGGCTTTCCGAGTACTCCTACGATGCGTCCAACTACCGCGTGCGTCCGGCCGCAGTCGCATTCCCCCGCAACGTCGGCGACGTGCGAACCATTTTGCGGGCATGCTCCGAGACGGGAGTGCCGACTACGGCCCGCGGCGGAGGAACCTCAATGGCAGGAAACGCGATAGGCCACGGTTTGGTCATCGACCTTTCCCGCCGGATGACTTCGGTAGGAACCATCGACGCCGGCAGCGCCACAGTTTGGGCCGACGCCGGCGTTGTCCTGGGTGAGCTGCGTTCCCACGTTGAGAAGGCCACGAAGGGCGAGCTGACGTTCGCCCCTGACCCATCGTCGATGACGCGCGCAACCATTGGAGGGTCCATCGGCAACGACGCCTGCGGAAACCACTCCGTCGCTTACGGCCGGATGACGCACCATGTGCTGGAGCTGGAACTGGTCACCGCAGACGGCGCCCACCTCAAGGCGGGGCCGGACTTCCTGCATGCCGTTGACGAAACGGACACGCACTCTGTTGCCCGCGCGGAGGAACTCCTGCATGGCCTGGCTTCAATGGTGCAAGCCAGCCTGGCACCGCTCCGGGTCGAGCTGCAGAACATTCCCCGCCAGGTTTCGGGCTATCACCTCGGCCACTTGCTCCCCGAACACGGGTTCAACGTCGCCAGCGCATTGGCAGGCAGCGAGGGGACCTGCGCCGTCGTTGTCCGGGCGAGAGTTGGCCTGGTGCAGAAGCCGAGGACAACCGCGCTTCTCTGCCTCGGCTATGCGGACACCATTGAATCTGCACGGGACGTCATGACCATCCTGGCCGCAAAGCCGAGTGCGATCGAAGGCCTCGACGCATCGATCGTGGACATCATGCGGCACCGGAGGGGTGCAGCCAGCGTGGACTCTCTCCCGCAGGGTAACGCGTTCCTCATGGTTGAGTTTTCGGGCGCCACCCTCCAGCAAGCTGCCGAAGACTGTGAGCGGCTGCTTGGGAAGCTTCGGGCTGACGGCCGCGTCGTCGATCACTCAATCGTCACGGATGCCCTGGAGAGGGCGAAGCTCTGGCGTGTGCGGGAAGACGGCGCCGGCCTGACCTCTCGGCGGATCGATGGAGTGCAGACGTGGCCCGGTTGGGAAGATTCAGCGGTTGCCCCGGAACGGCTCGCCGACTACCTCGCCGAACTGCTGCCCCTGGTGAAGGCGCATGGCTACACCGCCTTCACGTATGGCCACTTCGGTGCAGGATGCGTCCACATGAGGCTCGACTACGATCTTCGCAGTGACGCCGGGCGCCAAACATTCGAAGACTTCACCCGGGAAGCTGCGCAGCTGGTGGTGGCCCACGGAGGTTCGCTCTCGGGGGAGCACGGGGACGGAAGGGCGCGGAGTGAGTTGCTTGAAGTGATGTACTCACGCGAGATGGTGGGCATCTTCAAAGCGTTCAAACACCTCTGGGATCCGGCAGGTATTCTCAACGCCGGGATCATCGTGGACCCAGAGCCGTTCTCCGCGTCGCTCGCCCTGGAGGGCGTTGTGAAGCCGGGCCCAAGCCACGGTGAGTTGCCCGCGGACCTGGCTGCCGCCGTCGTGCTTTCCTCCGAAGACCGGGACCTGCTCCCGGTGGTGAGCCCTTTCGTCGGCAACACCCACGCATGCATCGGTGTGGGGCGGTGCCGGGCGACGTCCGGCGGTTTCATGTGCCCCAGCTACCGGGCCACCAAGGACGAAAAGGATTCGACGCGCGGGCGGGCGAGAGTCCTGCAGGAACTGACCCGGACCAAGGCAAGCAGCCGGAACGGCTGGCAGACCCCGGAGGTCCGGGAAGCGCTCGACCTGTGCTTGTCGTGCAAGGCCTGTTCGGCTGACTGTCCCACGGGCGTGGACATCGCTGAGGCCAAGTCGCAGCTGCTCGATGAGCACTACCGCGGGCGGATCCGACCGTTCACGCACTATTCGATCGGCTGGCTGCCGCGGTGGTTGCCGGCGCTGACCAAGGTCGCACCACTTGCCAATCTCGGCACGCGCCTGCGGCCGTTCCGGTACGTGGGGGAGTTGTTGGGCGTCAGTGCCCGACGGCGGCTGCCGGACTTTGCGCAGGCCGGCAGGATCCGCCGCCAAGTGCACGAAGCCGGACTGACTGATGATGCGGATGTCCTGCTTTTCATCGACAGCTTTACGCGCGCTTTCCGGCCGGAGGTGGTCCCTGCCGCTGCCCGCGTGCTGCGCGACTCCGGACGCTCCGTGGGATGCACTCCTGACGCCTGCTGCGGCTTGACCTGGATTTCCACGGGGCAACGCGATGGTGCCCGACGGCGGCTGGTCCGGTTGATCGCTAAGTTCGACGACGGCACAGACCGGGATATCGTCGTCCTCGAACCCAGTTGCGCGGCGACCATCCGTGACGAAGGTCCAAAGCTGGTGGGCGGTGCAGCAGCGGCCAGGGTTGCGGCACGGGTCCGCTCGTTCTCGGTGGCCGTGGATGAAGCCATCAAGCGCGGGTGGCGGCCAAAGACCCTCCCACCCGAAACGGCCGTGCTGCAAACCCACTGCCACGAGCACGCCGTCTTCGGCGCAGGTGCACAAAAGCGCGTCCTGGAAGCGTGGGGAGTGCCCAACCTCCTTGAGTCGTCATCGTGTTGCGGTGTGGCAGGCAATTTCGGGTTCGAAGCGGAACACTTCGATATGTCGATGAAGGTGGCGGAACACTCCATCATTCCCGCGCTCGCCAGCGGGATCGCTGAGGCGCTGGTGCTCACTGATGGGTTCAGTTGCGCGATGCAGGTCTCACAAATTGCTCCGGAGCGGGCAAGCAAACATCTTGCCATCGCGTTGGACACCGGAGCTTCTCAGGACTAGCACATCGAATGGAGTTCCAGCCGGCGGGCCGCGAACGGGGGGGTGTATCAAACTGGCACGACCGGTCCAATTGGCCGAGTCAGATGCTGGTAGTGACCCGAAAAGTCCTATCAGTAACAAGGTTGATCACGATGATGAACAGGAAGCTCGCGCAAGGCCGGCACGTGGAGTGGTTGCGTGCGTCGGCCCATTCCAACGAGGCGAATCCGGGGGAACGGGCTGATCGCCAACTGAAACGGTCCGCCGGGATTATCCACAGGCTTCGCCAGGATATGGCAGAAGGCCGTGACATCGGCGACACGACGCCCTGGCCGTCTCCGGGTCCATAACGTCCGACAGTAGGTTTAGATGAGCCAGTTGCCGCGTGAGCGGGCGAATGCCGCCGTTGCGGAGTTCCTGTCGGGCCGTGGTTGGTCTACCCGGACACCCGCGCGCCGCCGCATCCTTGCCGCGTTCCTGCAGCTGGCCACCACAAAGGGTTTCGAGTCCGTGACCATGAGAACCTTGGGTCGCGAGCTGGACATGAAGGCGCCCAGCCTTTACTCGAGCTTCCCTCATGGCAAGGACGAAATTGTCGCTGAGTCGCTTCGGTGGTTCACCTACACCTTTGCCCGTGACCTGCTCGCTGCAGCCAACGAGGCCAGTTCTCCCGAGGAGTACTGGGCGGCTCTGGTTCGCTTCCACGTTGCGCAGCAGCTGCAGCGGCCTGAGGCAGACCTCCGGGACCTCCTTGTCGCCACCGACCGGGTGGCGCGCTTCATGAGCGACGAGGTCCGCGCCGAAGTCGGCTTATGGGCAAGCTTGCACGAGGATATGTTTGCGGCGGCGGCCGAAGAGATGGGCTATCAACTCTCATCCCAAACCAGCAGGGTGATTTTCACCCTCCTGGACGGCGCCGGCCGATGGGCCGGCTGGGACGGCAGCGAAGCGGGGCTCGCGGAGTTGCTGGACCGAACGGTTGAGCTGTCCCGCTCAATCCTGGAAGTCAGCAGCGGCAGCCGCACCCCGGCCTAGCCGAAGTCCCCCGAACGGCGGGTAAAGATCCGAGGGCTACGTGGCCTTCCGTGGCGGTGTCCCAAGCTGGCACAACGCCGCCGCAAGCGGGATCGATACTGTGATTCAGCACTCAAAACTTAGTGACGAGGATTACATGAACAGCACCACAATCGACGCGCCAAAGGCCACGCGCCCCACCCAGGAGAACCGGCTCAGCGGCAATATGGGGGTGGGTGAACTCGTAATGAACGTGCTCGCCTTCTCCTCGCCGCTGGCCACGGTCGCGGGAACCCTGCCGGTCCTTCTCATGTTCAGCGGCCAGACGGCTCCGGCGATCTACACCCTGGTGACACTGATGTTGCTGATCTTCTCAATCGGTTTCGTGACGATGAGCCGGAGCGTTCAGGGACCCGGAGGGTTCTATTCGTTTGTCACAGCCGGCCTGGGTAAGCCTGCGGGGCTTGGTGGCGCCTTCCTCGCACTATTCGGCTACATTTTCATAGGATTCTTCGCGCCATCGTTTTTCGGCGTAACCCTGCAGGGCTTCGTCGTCAACACGCTGAACGGGCCGGACATCCCCTGGTACTGGTACGCGCTGGCCATCACCGCCGTCACAACGGTCCTTGCCTACAACAGGATTGATCTCTCCGCAAAACTGCTCACTGCTGTGATGCTTCTGGAGGTTGCCATCATCGTCGTCTTCGACATCGCGTCGTTCTCAGCAAAAGGACTCGAAGCGGTGCAGGGGGTTGGCTTCGCGCTCCCATCGATATCCGACGCAACCGTTGGCCTGGCTTTGCTCTTCGCCGTTGGGAACTTCTTCGGATTCGAGGCCACGGTCATCTACCGGGACGAGGTCAGGAATCCCGACAAGACCATCTCGCGAGCGACGTATCTGGCCGTTGTCGGAATTGGCCTTTTCTACGCTCTTGCTTCCTGGGCTTTCATCGCATTCCTGGGACCGGAAAACGTGCAGGCCGCCGCGGAGAGCAACACAGTGAATCTGTTCAACGACGCCGTCGGCGCGCTGCTTGGAAAAATCTTCGCCGATGTCGCCATGATCCTGCTCATCACTTCAGTCCTCGCGTGCATGTTGTCCGTCCAGAACATCGCGGCCCGGTACAGCTTCTCGCTCGCAGCCGACCGTGCCCTTCCTGCATTCCTTGGACGCGTACACCCCCGGCACAAGTCGCCCTATGTGTCGGCACTTGCCGTCGGCCTCATCTGGGCCGTGGCAACGGTGATTTTTACGATTCTTGGTGTCTCTCCCGACGCCCTTTATCCGATTGCGAGTGGAAGCGGCACGTTCGCTGTTCTGCTCCTGATGTTCATCACCAGCTTTGCCGTGCTTGTGTACTTCCTGCGGCGGCGCAGCTTTGCGCCCGAGTCGGTGTGGAAGACCATGGTCGCGCCGCTCATCAGCGTCGTCTTCCTGGGTGCCATCACCTACCTGGCCATTGCGAACTACCCTGAACTCATTGGCGGCTCGACCGTCTTGACCGTTATCTTCATGAGCTTCACGTTCGCCTTGTTTTTCGGCGGAATTGTTTACGCATTCTTCCTCCGCTCCAAGCGGCCTGACGTCTATGCGCGCCTGGGCCGACAGCAAGCCGACTGATCCCAACAACCGATGATGCCAGCGCCCTGCGACGTACCTTGTGCAGTCGGGTGCTGGCGCCGTGGGAATGACCTTGAAAGTGTCTCAATCCGGCACCTTTGGCACGGTTCTCCAGGTCCGATTCTGGAAGGGATGAGAAAGCCAACATTCCTAGTGAGTTGATCTCGATGATGAACCGGAAGCTCGCGCAAGGGCGGCACGTTGAAGGGATACGCACGGCTTCGGAGTGCGTCCGGACTTGCCATGCTGAACTCGTGCAACCCGATCAGTACTCAATATTGAGCGAGAGCAACGGCACGCTGGAGAAGACGTTTCGCGTGCCGCTCACTACGCTTGCTGACCTGGCTTACGAAGGCCTCTGGCCTCACGTCGCGTGAGCACTGGCCTGATCACGTCCGCGCTAACGCACAGAGAAGGAACGATAAGTGAGATGAAAGCCCGCGACGTTTCATCCGTTGGCCGTGTGGGCGTATCCTTCCCGGATCCATGCAAGCAGTTCGGGGTCGATCTCTGAGGGGTTCGTCAGGACGAACTCGTTGTGCCATCGGTTGGCCGAAACACGTTCGGCCCGGTGAACGCGTTCCGAGTCGAGTTGCCTGGTCAGAACAATGTTGATCAGAATACCGCCGCGGCGGGGATGGATGCCTAGAAACGCCCGCCCGTGCACTACGTGGAACGACGAGGCGTTCTCCTGCACTTCACACGCGTCGAAACTGGAAATCCTGTCCATGAGCGCTTTGTGGATGCTCGATGAAACCGGATCGCCGTCGATGCGTTCTCTTGCTGTGCGCGCCATCCAGCCAGCATACGAGGACACACGGCCTACGCAATGCGTGTAGTCATCGAAAGGCAAAAAGGGTCAAACACGGTATGCGTGGAAGGTGTTGTCAGGCTTAGATCCACGCAGGTGCGGCCGGGACGGCTCCGTCCGGCCCTTGGCCGTCCGTCGTGACGCCGTTGGTGCCGCGTCCTGCGGCCCATTCGACGACGGCGGGCAGGGGGCCGGTGATGATCGTTGGGCCGGCGGCACTGGTGTCTCCGAACGTGAGGTTTCCGGCATTCGCCTCAGCGCCGGTCACTTTGACCACAAGGCCTGCGTCCGTCCCGCGCGTTCGCCAGGCGGAGGTGATGTCCTTCAGGAGTCGCTCCAGCACGGATATGGGGATGTCGTTGAATGACGCGCCATTATCCAGGTCTACGGCGTGTATCCAGACTTCGCGGGTGCGCATCCAGACGGTCTCGGAGGCGGGAACGGTGCGGCCTTGGGCGGTGCGGACTTCGCGTGCCCAGTTCGTGTCGGGGAGGTCGCGCCATTCGACGGACAGGTGCACGGCCGAATGGTCGAACAGGTTCCGCAAGGCAATGGGGGAGAGCGTGGCGCCGAAGTTGATTTCCTGGTTCCGGGCCTCGGGAGAGGGGTACATGGGTGTCTCTACGCCCGTAGCAGCCCATTCGACCAGCCGTGCGATCGCGCGGGCGTTGTAGCCCACGTGGGCGACGACGTGGCGGCGGGTCCAGCCCGGAAGGCGGGTGCCGCCGTCGAGCTCTGCGTCGGTGAGTTCGTTCAGCTTGCGGGCGAAGAACGCGGTGCCCCGCCGCGCCTGCAGGAGTTCTTCCTGCAGGCGCGGATCTGTGGTTTGGTCGTGGCGGGCGACCATCAGGCTTCCTTGACCACGCGGTTGTTCAGTGTGCCTAGCCCCTCGATGGTGGTGACCAGGATTTGGCCTTCCTGCAGGTACCGCTTGGGGTCCTGGGCGTGGCCGACGCCGCCAGGCGTGCCGGTGGCGATCACGTCGCCGGGGTTGAGCGTGATGATCGTGGAAATGTATGAGACCAGGAATTCGGGGGTGAAGACGAGGTCTCCGGTGGGCGTGCTCTGCTGGATTTCCCCGTCGACGGCGGAAGTCATGAGGGGGCCGGCGGTGAACTCGTCCTTGGTGACCAGGGCGGGGCCGAACGGGGTGGAGTTCTCCCAGGTCTTGCCCTGCAGCCACTGGATGGTGCGGAACTGGTAATCGCGCATGCTGATGTCGTTCAGAACGGCATAGCCGGCGATGTGCTCAGCGGCGTCAGCCTCGGCAATGCGGCGGCCCTTCCTGCCGATGATCACCGCGAGCTCTGCTTCCCAGTCCACCGTGTCCGATTCCTGCGGCAACGCCAGGTCATCGTTCGGGCCGATCAACGACTCCTCGTACTTCGCAAACAGGGTTGGATACTCGGGGATTTCCCGGCCCATTTCCTTGATGTGGTTGCGGTAGTTGTGGCCGACGCAGATGATCTTGCCCGGTGCGGGCACGACGGCGGCGAGGTCGGCGCCGTCGAGCGCGTGGGTTGCGCCGTTGGCCGCCGCAGCCGTGGTTTCCCAGGCGGGGTCCTTCAGCAGGGAGCCGACGTCGGTGAATCCGGGAATCTCTGTGAGGGTTTCGCCGTCCTGGCGGACGGCTACCGTGCCTTTGCCGGCGGCGGTTTCGGTGCGGAGGGTGAGGAGTCTCATTACTTGTTGCGTCCTTCGGTGTAGCTGCGGTTGAAGTTCAGGCGTTCGAAGATGGGGGCGTCGCTGAAACGGAACAAATCGAATCCTGGCTGATCGGCGTCCGCCGTCAGGGACCATTCCTGCCAGGACGGGACGACGAACAGATCGCCCTTGGCCAGCTCCTTGGTGTCACCGTTGAGGGTGACGGTCCCGGTGCCTTCGAAGACCTGCCAGACACTGGAGCCCACCTCGCGCAACGGTTCCGTGGAGGCGCCGGTGCGGAGGCGGTGGAACTCAGCCCGGATAGTGGGCATGACGTCCCCGCCCGTAGTGGGGTTCGAGTACCGGATCGCTGCGTGGCCCTGGGACACAGTGGCCGGGTGGCCCTCGTCCTCAAGCAGGAGCTGTTCGCGCAAGGCGGCGTCGGTGTGTTCCCAGCGGTACGCGGCGATGGGGGAGTTGGTGGTGTCCTCCAACCCCGAGAGGGGACGCAGGCCGGGGTGGGCCCAGAGCCTTTCGGAGCGGGAGATGTCCGGGGTGGCTTCGTCCGTGACGCGCTCGGTACCGAACTCGAAGAACCCGGCGTCGGCATAGTGCACGAACGGGATGTCCAGGCCGTCGATCCATGCCATGGGCTGGTCGGTGTCGTTGTGATGGCCGTGGAAATTCCAGCCCGGGGTCAGTAGGAAGTCGCCGCGGCGCATCGCAACCGGGTCTCCGTTCACCACCGTCCACACGCCCTCGCCCTCTACGACGAAGCGGAAGGCGTTCTGCGAGTGGCGGTGCTCCGGCGCCGTTTCATGGGCGCCCAGGTACTGGATGGCGGCCCACAGCGTCGGTGTGGCATAAGGTGTGCGGGCCAGGCCGGGGTTGGCGAGGGCTATGGCCCGCCGTTCTCCACCGCGGCCCACCGGAACCAGATCCCCTGCACGCGCGGCCAGCGGGTACAGATCATTCCAGCGCCACACGTGCGGTACGGCCTTCGGAGTGGGGACCATCGGCATCAGGTCACCGATCTCGGTCCACAGCGGGATCAAGTTCTCCCTGTCAAAGTCTTTGTACAGCTGTTCCAGCTGGGCAGCTTCCTCCGGAGTCGGCTCCGGCAACACGTGGCTGGCGGCCACTGATTCGTGAGTCGTGTTCTCGGTGCTGATGGACACGCTGGCCTCCTCGATAGGTCTGAACGTTCTGGGCGTAGTTCGACCCTAGGGATTGGGGACAGCAAATCCGAGCGTATTCTGCTGTGCAGAATTCCTTATGAAGCGTCTGCGGGGTTGGCTGCGATATCGATCTCGAGCTGCCGGCAGGTCTCGCGCAGGGCCGCCACCAAACCGCCGTCGAAGACTTTCCTGAACCGGGTGGAAGGCGTGGCGACGCTCAGGGCTCCCACCACATGTCCGTGCCGGTTGTGCAAGGCGATGCCCAGGGCGCTGACGCCCTCCTCGGTGCCCTCAAAGTTGGCTGCGAAGCCGTTGTTCCTGATGGTCACCAGTTCGCGGATGAAGGCGGCGTACTCAGCAACCGGAATAGTGTCGCCGCCGATTTCTGCATTGGGACTGCGGAACAACTGCTCGATCATGGATGGTTCCAGTTCGGCAAGCATCGCTTTCCCGCCGGAGGTTTTGTCGGCCGGCATGACCGTGCCCTGGCGGTCGCCGATACGAAGCACGTTGCTGCCCTCGACCGTGGCGAGGAAGCGGACCTTGGTGCCTACCCGGACCATGAGGTTGACCGTCTCATTGAGCTGCGCGGAGAGGAGTTCCATGTGGGGTTGCGCCAGGTTGCGCAGGAGCCTTGTCCAGCTCAGCCCGGCAGGGCCCACTCCCATTGCCGGGCCGGGGAGGTAGCGGCGGTTTTCGTCCTGGACCGCGAAGCCGCGGTAGACCAGCATCGCCAGGAGCCGGTGGGCCGTGGACGGTGCGACACCCAGCTCTGCCGCAGCGTCCTTGAGGCGGAGCGCGCCGCCGTCGCGAAGCAATTGCAGAAGGTGCAAGGCGTTGTCCACGGCCTCGACGGAGTACGTGGGCCGTTTCTGCACGGGCTTCCGGCTTGGTGAAGGGGGCGGTTTGTTCTGCACAACAGAATTCTATGGTGCTGGCTTTTCCGTGGACAGGACAGTAGTGGCATGAATCACCTCCCTCCCACTGCAGTGTCGCAAGGGCATACCGCAGTCACCACATTCACGGCACCGCGCTTTTCCAAAGGCTCGGCGTTTGCAGTCCTCGTCTGCTGGCTGTTGGTGGTTTTCGACGGCTACGACCTCATCGTCTACGGGACCGTCCAGTCGTCGCTGATTTCAGGGACCGGCTGGGGACTGACCAAAGCGACCGCAGGGACCATCGGGTCCATGGCGTTCCTCGGAATGATGATCGGCGCCATTTTCGCCGGGCGCATGGCCGACGCATGGGGCAGGCGGAAAACCATCCTCGGCTGTGCGATCGTCTTCTCGGCTTTCACCATCTTTTGTGCCTTCGCGCCCAACGCAGCCGTCTTCGGAGCCCTGCGGCTACTCGCCGGCATCGGACTCGGTGGACTGGTTCCCTCGGCAAACGCATTGGTCGCTGAGTTGGTCCCGGCCAGGTGGCGGTCCACCATTGCCACATTGATGATGTCCGGCGTCCCGATCGGCGGCTCAATCGCAGCGTTGGTGGGCATTCCCCTGATTCCCGTCCTGGGCTGGCAGTCCATGTTCCTTGTGGCCGTACTGGCGCTGGTGATCGTGGTTCCGCTGGGATTGAAGTACCTCCCTGAGACGCTGACCACCGGCGGGCTTCGAAAGAACGCGGGAGCCACGTCCGGTTTCGGATCCCTTCTCCGCGCACCGTACCTGGGCGTCAGCGTGCTCTTCGCCCTCGCCACCATCGCCACGCTGTTCGCCTGGTACGGATTGGGAACCTGGCTGCCCAACCTCATGCAGCTGGCCGGCTACAACCTGGGGTCGGCGCTCACTTTCGCCTTGGCCCTGAACCTCGGCGCCGTTGCCGGCTCGGTCATCACAGCCTGGGCCGGCACGCGTTTCGGCCCGATCCCGACGGCGATTGCGGCGGCCGCCGTCGCCTCCGCCGGGCTCTCGCTCCTCCTGGCCGGCCCGCCGGTGACGGTGGTGTACCTCGCCCTGGTATTTGCCGGCGTCGGAACCCATGGCACGCAGTGCCTCATCATCGCCGCCGTGGCAAGCCACTACCCGGACCATCTGCGCGGAACCGCACTTGGTTGGGCGCTGGGGACGGGCCGTGTTGGCGCCGTCATCGCACCGCAGGTCGGCGGTCTCCTGCTGGCAGCCGGGCTGGGCGTCAACTCCAACTTCCTCGCGTTCGCCGGAGCCGCCGCCATCGCAGCGGTCCTGCTGGCCGCCGTCGGACTCAAAATCAAAACCAAAATCTCCCAAGGAGCAAGCAATGTCTGAGTACACAACGTCCACTGATGTCCTGGTTGTGGGCGGGGGAATGGCCGGACTGGCCGGAGCCCTGGCCCTCCGCGAGAACGGCGCGAACGTCACCCTGGTTGAACGGGCTCCCGAATTCGGCGAGGTAGGTGCCGGGCTCCAAATGGCCCCGAACGCCTCCCGCGTCCTGAAGCGGTGGGGGCTGCTGGAGAAGGCATTGGAAATCGGCGTCCAGCCCAAACACCTCGTGTTCCGCGACGCCATCACGGGCGAAGAACTGACCCGGCAGAGCCTCAAAGGCGAATTCGAAGAGCGCTACGGCGCCCCGTATGTGGTGATTCACCGCAGCGACCTGCACCGGGTGCTCCTGGAAGGATGCGAAGCAGCTGGAGTCAAGCTGGTCAACGATGTCATGGTGGAAAGCGTAGAAACCCTGCACGGCCGGGGCATAGTGCACACCACCGCCGGCGTGGACTATGAAGCGGACGTCGTGATCGGGGCCGACGGGCTGAAATCGACCTTGCGGCCGCTCGTGGCCGACGACGAACCCGTTTCCTCTGCCTACGTCGCTTACCGTGGCACCGTGCCCATCACTCCGGAGACTCCCAGGACCGACCTTGAGGATGTTGTGGTGTACCTCGGACCGGATTGCCACCTGGTGCAGTACCCGCTGCGCAAGGGCGAGTTGCTGAACACGGTGGCCGTCTTCAAGTCGCCGTCCTTTGAAAGCGGCGAGGAACAGTACGGGGGAGTGGACGAGCTCGAGGCCGCATACAAGGACTGCGTCCCCGCCGTCCAGGCTGCGCTCAAGAACCTCGGCACAGGCATCCGCTGGCCAATGTACGATCGCGACCCGATCGAAAACTGGGTTGCAGGCCGCATGGTGCTGCTGGGCGACGCCGCCCATCCGATGCTCCAATACCTCGCGCAGGGCGCCTGCCAGGCACTTGAGGACGCCGCAGTGCTCCAGGACGTCAGCCACGGCACCGTCTTTACGGAAGCCGGCATCAACCCGGCAGCTTGGGACGATGCCATCAAGGAATTCAACGCGCTCCGCGCTGCCCGCACGGCCCGCGTCCAACGCACGGCGCGCGTGTGGGGCGAATCCTGGCACGTCGCCGGACTGGCACGGACCCTGCGCAACCTGCTCTTCAAGAGCCGAAAGGACAATGACTTCCGGTACAACGATTGGCTCTACGGCCAAACCGGTGAAGGCAAGCCGGCAGCCGGGGTACCCCGGAACCGGCTAGCCAGCCAGCGCTCTGCCTGACAACGTGACCCGCTGCGCCTTCGTGGCCCGGGTTTGCAGCTCTTTCGAGCTGGTCCTGGGCCACGTCAGGCCGGCAGCTCCTGCTTCTTGAATTCAGCGGCCGTCTCCAGCAATTGGGCGGACAGGCGTTTGGCGTCCTG
The DNA here is from genome assembly GCF_047977865.1 of Curtobacterium sp. LFS079. Taxonomy (NCBI): domain Bacteria; kingdom Bacillati; phylum Actinomycetota; class Actinomycetes; order Micrococcales; family Microbacteriaceae; genus Curtobacterium; species Curtobacterium sp. LFS079. Next base: position 230,909 of record NZ_JBFPFO010000004.1, on the reverse strand, counting down.
GCGCGCGAAGCGGCCGATCGGCATGGCGATGCTCAAGGCAGCGTGCTGGCCATCCACCAGGCCCAGGGATACTGCCATCGCCGCCACGCCGTCCTCGCTCTCTTCGAAGTTCATGCCGATCTTCTGCCGGCGCGTCTGGTCCACGTCCCGGTACAGCTTGGGGAAATCGATGCCTGCGTTGACCGCAGCCGCCGAGTCGTCGAGGACGTGGTAGCGCCTCTCGATGTCCTCCCGTGGCAGGTCCGCCAGCATGGCCTTGCCGGCCGAGGTCACATGGGCCGGCAGGACAATCCCGGTGCGAAGGCCGAAGCGCAGCGCATGGGTGGTGGCCTCGATACCGTCCAGGTGGTGGATATCCGTGCCGATGAGGGTTGCGAGGTGGCTGGTCTCGCCCACCCTTGCGAAAAGCCGCTCCAGGTGCGGGCGAACACGAACCCGCAGCGATGGCGGGGCGCTGCCAATGGCCGCCCGCCGGTACTCGGGGCCGGGGACATAGCGCCGCTGGGCCGCCTGCTCGGCGAAGCCGTCTCCCACAAGCGTCACCAGCAGGCGTTGGGCCGTCGAGGGATTGACCTCAAGAATGCTGGAAGCCTCTGTCACGCTGAGGGAACCCTGCTCGGCCATGTGCTTGAGCAGCACCAGCGCCCGGTGGACCGATTCAACCCTGGGTGCATCAATATTGCGTATCACGCAATTTAGATTAGCAGTCGTTGCGTCGAGCGCATAGAGCTGACTAACCTCACAGCACAACGTACGCAGCGGACCCAAAGGGCTGCGCGTCGTTCGCATCGCCAAACCCCAACCGCGTGACCTCCAAGCTAAAGGCGCCACAGGCGCCCCCTGCTCACCTGACGAAGGAGTCCTGATGAGTCTGTCCCAGCCGTCACGAGCCGCGAAGCGCTCGCTCAAACCCGCAACACCCGCCTCCCGCCAGGCCAAGCGCGCCGTCCTCAGCGGTACCTTCGGGTCCGCCCTTGAGTGGTTCGACTTCGCTGTCTACGGCGCCATGGCCGCAACCGTCTTCCCCAAGTTGTTCTTCAATGACATGAATCCCGCCATCGCGCTGCTTGCGTCCTTCGCAACGTTCGGCGTCGGATTCGTGGCCCGTCCGCTCGGCGGAATCGTGTTCGGCCATCTGGGAGACCGCTTGGGTCGCCGCAAGATCCTGCTTACCACCTTCATCATGATGGGCGTCGCGTCGATGGTTATCGGCCTGCTTCCCCCGCATTCGGCGATCGGCATCGCCGCCCCGGCCCTGTTGGTTCTGATGCGCTTCCTCCAGGGCATCGCGCTGGGCGGCGAGGCCACGGGAGCCCAGTTGATGACCATGGAACACGCCCCTGCGGACCGCCGCGCCTTTTACGGCGGGCTCATGGCGATGGGTTCACCGATCAGCCAGGTGGCCGCGAACCTGGTGCTGGCAGTCCTTTCCGGCGTACTGAGCCCGGAAGCGTTCCTCTCCTGGGGCTGGCGCGTGCCGTTCCTGCTGAGCATCCTGCTGGTGGCCGTGGGCATCTATATCCGGCTCAAGGTTGAAGAGACGCCGGTATTCAAGGAAGGCATGCAGGAGATCGCCCAGGAATCCACCACCCCGGCCACCGTGATCAAGACCCACGGCGTCACCATCCTGCGGCTCATCCTCGCCTTCGCCCCGATCGTGGTGACCTTCTACATCGTCTCCGTGTTTGGCATCAGCTACCTCACCACCCATGGCTTCTCGCAGAGCCAGACGTTCACCATCATCATGATCTCCAACTTCCTCTCCGTGATCGCGATCTGGTGGGGCGGCCGGCTCGCGGACGTCTACGGCCGCCGTCGGATCCTGATGATCGGATCCGCAGGCACGCTGCTCGCCGCCGTCCTGTTCTTCCCGGTGGTGAACCTGGGCAGCTTCCCGCTGACGCTCGGCATGGTGGCCTTCTCCTTGGTGACCGCGCAGTTTGGAAACGCCGGCCAGGGCGCACTCTTCGCCGAGGCGTTCCCCACCCACATGCGGTACACGGGATCCGCACTCGCGCTCACCGGGTCCAACCTGATCTTCGCCGCGCCCGCGCCGTTCCTGGCTTCCTGGTTGATGAGCATCAGCGGCGGCAGCACTGTCTCCATCACCGTCGCCTGGATGGTGATCATTGCGGCGGCGCTGATCAACCTGGCGCTGATGGGCGACGGCAAGACCCTCGAGGGCGGCCAGCACCGGTTCGGCCGCTACGTTCCCGCTGAGGAAACGACGACGACGGCGCCCGCCGCCGGGCTGGCTGTCTCCGAAGAGGCCGAAGAGGCCGTGACCCGGTGATTGTTGAACAGCGCACCTACGTCCTGCATACCGGCGCCCGGCTCGACGAGTACCTCGAAGCCTACGAAAGCATCGGCCTGCCCGCGCAGAAGCCGATCCTGGGCGGCTTCCTCGGTTACTTCGTCACCGAATTCGGCCGGCAGAACGAGCTCAACCACTTCTGGGCTTATGACGACCTGGAGGACCGCCGGACCCGCCGCGCCGAACTCGCCAAGAACGGGCCGTGGCAGGAATGCCTGGCCATCATCCGGCCGATGATCATGACGATGGAGAACCGGATCATGTACCCGACGTCCTTCTCGCCGATCCGGACCCTGCCCGTCGCCATCACCGATCCCCACACGGCGTTCAGCCGGAATCAGGAGCCCGGTCATGACCAGTAGTCACACCGCCACCCTCTATGCGGAAGCGGCCACGCAGCCGGTTCTCCCGCGGACGGCCATCGTGACCGGCGGCGCCGGCGGCATCGGCCAGGCGATCAGCCGACGCCTCGCAGCGGCAGGCTACGCCGTCGTCGTCGCGGACCTCGACCGGGAGGCGGCGTACCGCACGGCCGCCGCACTCCCGGACGTGGGCCGGGCCGAACACCGCGGCTTCGCCGGCAACCTGGCCGACGCAGCTGTCAACAGGGAGCTTGCCGCCTTCGCGGCCGGTACTGGTCCGGTAGGCGTGGTGGTGAACGCCGTCGGCATTTCACCCAAGCGCAACGGCCGCAAGATCCCCTTCTTCGAACTCAGCGACGAGGAATGGAACAGCGTGATGGCGGTCAACGTCGCCGCGCCCTTCTTCCTCATCCGCGAGGTCTACCGGCATATGCCCAGGGACGGGTCCGCCAGCATTGTGAACCTGCTGTCCATCACCGCCAAGACCGGCACCGGAGGCGGCCCGGAAGCGGAGTTCGCCCCGTACCTTCCCAGTTCCGTGGCCTACGGGGCATCGAAGGCGGCGTTGCAGAACCTGACGGCCAGCCTGGCCCACGAACTCGCCGAGCTGAAGATCCGCGTCAACGGCGTGGCCCCGGGATTCGTGCAGACGCCGATGATGGGCGGTGTCAGCCAGGACGCCAAACTCCTCGGGCAGGTCCCCATGAAGCGCTTCGCGAGACCGGACGAGATCGCCGATGCGGTGGCCTTCCTCACCGGAAACCAGTCCACCTACATCACCGGCATCAGCCTGGACGTCAACGGCGGATGGCTCACGTGCTGAACCACCGGCCGCCGCGTAGGCACCTTGTCTCACACGCGGGCGGGAAAAGAAGCAATCACTGCAACACTCCTGGCAATCACTGCAACACTCCTGGAAGGGACAGCATCATGACCATGTCCGAACACAACTACGATGTGGTGGTCCTCGGGTCCGGCATTGCGGGGCAATCCGCAGCCACGAGCGCAGCACAGGCCGGCCTCAAGGTCGCTCTCCTGGAAAAGACCGGCAAGCTCGGCGGCTCCTCGGCCATGAGCGGCGGATTCTTCGCTTTCTCGGGGACCGCAGAGCAGGCGGCCGAAGGCGTGGAAGACTCTCCGGAATTGTTCCTGCAGGACCTGCTCTCCGCAGGTGGCGGCGTCAATGACCGCGCACTACTGGAGGCGTACCTGGAACGCCAGGACGAGACCTACCACTGGCTCAAGGACCAAGGGGCGAACTTCCGGGCCCTGGAAATCAGCTCCGGACAGTCGGCCCCGCGCAGCCACAACACCGTGATCAAGGAACTGCTCGCCAAGCTGCACCGGACCTTCACCGAAAACGGCGGCGAAACCCTTTTGGGACACCGCGCGGTCCGGCTGGTGCGCTGCAACGAAGGCCAGGTGACCGGCGTCGTCGTCGAGTCCGAAGGCACGGAGTCTCTGTTCACCGCACGTGCCGGCGTGATTCTGGCAACCGGCGGCTTCAGCCGCAGCTCCGATCTGCTGCGGACCTTCGCCCCGGAACAGCTCGCGGCGATCCCCTACGGCGGGCCGGGCAACACCGGTGATGGCCTCAAGATGGCCTGGAAACTCGGGGCGGGCGTCGCGGACATGGCCTACATCACCGCCACCTACGGCTCCCACCCGGAAACCGGTGAGGAGTTCCACGAACTGCTCACCGCGTATTACATGGGCGCGATCATCGTGAACAAGGACGGCCGGCGCTTCGTGGACGAGTCCAAGTCCTACAAGACCCTCGGCCGCGAGGTGCTCAAGCAGCCCGAGGGGCTGGGCTTCGAGATCTTCGACGCGAAGGTCCGGGCCAAATCGCACCCCGGTATCCCGCTCAACGACATCGGCATGATCGAGGACCTGGGCCACCTCTTCAAGGCGGACACCCTCGAGGAACTGGCGGAGGCCGCCGGCATCGACCCCTCCGCGCTGGTGGCGACCGTGGCCCGTTACAACGCCTCTGTGGCCGGCCGCGCAGGGGACGAGGTGGGCCGCACCCACCTGTGCAACGGCGTCGGCGACCTCCTGCCGCTGGACCAGGGACCGTTCTACGCCTACCCGGCCAAGGCCCTGATGACCACCACCTACTGCGGCCTGACCATCAATCCCAGCGCCCAGGTGCTGGACGTCGACGGCGACATGATTCCCGGCCTTTACGCGATCGGCGAGCTCACCGGCGGATTCCACGGCGCCGCCTACATGACCGGCACCTCACTGGGCAAGGGCGCCGTCTTCGGCCGCATCGCCGCAGAGCACGCCGCCGCCAGGCTGGCATCGGGCGTGGCGCGATGACCACGGGCACGAAGCAGAAGGAAAACCTCGTGGCAACGGACCGCGGCGTGGACGAGGATCCTGGCGTGGCCGAGGTCCGCCGGGTGGACGTGGTGGTGGTCGGATCCGGCGTCAGCGGTTCGGCCGCGGCGATGACAGCAGCCCGGCGCGGCGCCAAGGTAGCGCTGCTGGAGAAGCAGTCGGTATTCGGCGGTTCGGCCGCCCTCTCGGCGGGCATGTTCTGGACCGCACCCAGCGTCGACGCCTACCGGACGCGGATTCCGCTGGGAAACGTGGAGCTCGGCAGGCGACTGGTGGACGACTACGAGGAGGCGCTCGCGGAGCTGCGGGCCGCCGGCGTCCGGGTAGCCGCGGAGCCGAAGCGGGACATCATGACCTTCGGCATCGGCTACTCCACGGACATTCACGGCATCCTGGCCTGGTGCCGGGACCAGGTCCTCGCTGCGGGGGGAGAGGCCACCGCGGGAGCCGTGGTCACGGAGCTTGTGCGGAACGGCGATGCCGTAACGGGCGTCCTGGTGCGCACCGCGGACGGGCGCCGTACCCGCTACGAAGCGGCCGCCGTCGTCCTGGCGAGCGGCGGCTTCCAAGGCGACCGCGCGGAGCTGACCCGTTCCATCGGACCCAACGCGGACCGGCTGATGCTGCGCTCCAACCCAGGCAGCGTCGGCGACGGGCTGCGCCTCGCGCGCGCCGCCGGCGCCGGAGGAACGACGGCGATGAGCACCTTCTACGGGCACCTGTTGCCGTATCCGGTCCACCGATTCGAAACCGGGCATTATCTGCCCTATTCGCAGTACTACTCCGGCTCCACGGTGCTGGTGAACCTGAAGGGCAAGCGCTTCGCGGACGAGACCGACGGCGACGAACTGCTCAACCAGGCCGTCACGTTCCAGCCCCAAGCGCGAGGTGTACTCATCTTCGACGAGACCGTGCGCAGTACGGAAGTCGTTGAGGAGCCGTTCCCGGGCCTGGGCAGTATCGACCGCTTCGGGATCGCCGTCGACGCCGGCGGGCGGCATGCCGTGGCACCAACCCTCCCGGAGCTGGTGGACATGGTCGCCGGCTGGGGCGTGGACCGCGATCAGCTCTCCCGCACCCTGGACCGCTACGCGGACGTCGCGGGCCGGGGCGGGGGCACCGCCGACGGCGTTCCGGTGTCGGCCTCCGCCCGGGCGCCGCAAAACGGCCCGTTTTACGCGCTCATGGTCCAGCCGTCCATCACGTTCACCTTCGGCGGGATCCGCACCAACGCGGACGGCGAGGCCCTGGATTACGACGGCGGCCCGGTGCCGGGGCTGTTTGCCGCCGGTGCCGATATCGGCGGGCTGTCCAACTACGGCTACGCCGGCGGCCTGGCCCCCGGCTACATCACCGGGCGCTGGGCCGGGATCTCGGCGGCCGCGCGGGCTGCCTCATTCGAACGGAACGAAAGCCACGCCGTCGTCGCCTCCCGGCACGGCAGTGAAAGGAATGCACAGTGCAGTTAACAGCAGTGAGTCCAGCAGCAATGAGTTCAACAGCGGACGTCCTGGTGATCGGCGGCGGAGGGTCCGGCATGAGTGCCGCGATCTCCGCTGCCACCAGTGGAGCCAGCGTGATTGTGTTGGAAAAATGCCCCAAGGTGGGCGGCAGCACCGCGATGTCCGTGGGTTCCTTCACCGCCGCCAACACCGGGTACCAGTACCGCGCAGGAGTCAATGACAGCATCGACCTGTTCGTCGAGGACATGAAGGTGGCCAACGGCGAATTCGAGCAGCGCGAAAACAAGGAACTGCGCCGGATCCTCGCCGAAAACGCGGGTTCCACTGTGGAATGGCTGGGCAGCATCGGCGTGCAGTTCCTCGGACCCACCCCCGAGCCGCCCTACGAGAAGCCCCGCATGCACAATGTCCTGCCGAACTCCGGTGCCTACGCCGAGGCGCTGCTTCGTGAGTGCAGGAAGCGCGGCGTCGTCATCCACACGTCCGTGCGCGTGGAGGAACTGCTGCGCAATGCCAACGGCGAAATCATCGGCGCGCGGGCCAACGACACGGAGTACTTCGGCCGCCGGGGGGTCATCCTGGCCACCGGCGACTACTCGGCGTCCACCGCAATGAAGGCCAAGTACGTAGGGGAGGAGGCGGCCAAAATCCCGCCGGTCAACCCCAACAACACCGGCGACGGACTCAGGCTGGGAACCGAGGCGGGCGGTGTCATGGTCCAGATGGACCGCCTGTATGAGGGGCTTCGCTTCGCCCCCTCCACCCGCGTGGACCCGATCAAAATGCTGCCGTCCCATCCGCTTATTTCCAAGGCGATGCGCCTGGTGGTCGAACGCCTGCCACGGAAGATCCTGGCCTACATCATCCGCGGTGCACTGACCAGCTGGGTCGGCCCCAACAACACCATGTACCGTGCCGGAGCAATCCTGGTGGGTCACGGCGGGAAGCGTATCGCCAACGAGGATTCGGACAAGGCCATGGCACGGGCCACCGCCGCCGATGGCAAAAATACCGCCTACATGATCTTCGACGAACGGGTCGCCAGGAAGTTCTCGGCCTGGCCCAACCCGGTGTCAACGTTCCCCGGCGTCGCCTACGCCTACGTTGACGACTACAAGCGGTACCGCCCGGACGTGTACCACCGGGCCGGCACCATCGAGGAACTGGCCGCCAGCACCGGCCTCGATCCCGCGGTGCTGACAGCCACTGTCGCGGAATGGAACGAAAAGGCGGCGGCCGGCAAGGACGGCGACTTCGACCGCCGGCACCTTGGGCAGGGTGTGAGCGAGGGCCCGTTCTATGCCCTCGGCCCGATGAACGCGTACATCACACTGGCCGACGGCGGGCTGGCCGTCGATACCGAACTCCGGGTGACCACAGCCGAAGGCGAAGCCATCCCCGGATTGTGGGCCGCCGGATCAACCGGGCAGGGCGGGCTCCAGCTGCTCAACCACGGTCTGCACATCGGCTGGGCCATGGTTTCCGGACGCATTGCCGGGCGCAACGTGGCGCAGGCAAGGGGCCGGCACGACCTGACGGTCGCGGCGGGTCATGCCGTCTACGAAAGCCAGGACACCCGCCCTTGAACCTATGGCGCCGGGGCAGGTGGGACTGGCACGTTGACGGCTGCCATGGCGCGGGCCGCTATTGTGCGCAACTATCATGTGTTTTCTGAGGCTTTCGGTCTTGGGGTTGGTGAACCCGGGTTGCGGCCGGGCTGATTGCTTGAAGGGTGAGGATCGAGTGAGCCTTGATCAGATAGATCAGCGGATCCTTGCGGAGCTGACGAAGAACGCACGCGTCAGTCATGCCGAACTTGCCACGAAGGTCCTGCTCTCGCGTAACGCCGTGCGCCAGCGGATCGACCGGATGGAACGGCAAGGGTATATCCAGGGGTATACCGTCGTCGCCGGTCCACCCGGCCAAGGGTCGGTGTCCGCCTTCCTGATGGTTTACAGGAAAGACCGGGTGCGGGGATCGGACGTCGTCACTGTATTGCGGTCGATTCCGGAAGTGGTGTTGTGTGAGGTGGTCAGCGGCGACTTTGATCTTCTGGTGAGGCTCGAGGCCCGTTCGCTTGAAAGAATCCAGGAGATCTGGGAGCAAATCGCCGCCCTTCCGGGGGTCACGGACACCGTGACCGCCATGACGCTTTCCAGTCTCATTCGCCGCGGCCCGAAGATGCCGGGTGTCACGGAATGACCGAAGCGGGGGTCATGGCTTCCTGTTCTTGATGCAGACAACCTTGGGTTGGGTCATCTCTTCGTAGGCGAAGCGGACGCCCTCCCTGCCCATGCTCCCGTATTTGGAACCCCCGAACGGCATGCCGTCGAAGCGGTAGTCCGATGAGTCATTGATCATGACGCCGCCTGCCTCGAGCCGGCGGGCCGCCTCCATGGCGCTGGTCAGGGAATCCGTGAAAATGCCCGCGTGAAGGCTGAAATCGATGGCGTTTGCAATCTCGATCGCTTCGTCGAAGGTGTTGAAGGCATCAAGCATCACCACGGGTCCGAACACTTCTTCTTTCCACAGCCTGCAGCCCGCCGGAACGGCCTCCAGGACGGTCGGCTGAAGAAGGTTTCCGTCTGCGACATTGCCCGCGAGAAGGACGGCGCCGGCGTCGATCGCTTCATCCAGCTTGGCCCGCAGCTCGCCCAAGGCGGCAAGGCTGATCATCGGCCCGACGTCCGTGCGTTCGTCTGACGGGTCGCCGACGACCAGGCGGGCCGTCGCCGCCAGGAAGCGCTCACGGAAATCGCTGTACAACGGCGCGGCGACGAGGATCCGCTGAACCCCCACGCAGTTCTGGCCGGCGGCCCAGAACGCTCCGGAGACGCAGGCCTCAACGGCGACGTCAAGGTCGGCGTCGTCCAGGACAATGACCGGGGCGTTTCCGCCCAGGTCCATGGACAGCTTCTTCAAGCCGGCCGTGCGGGCGATGCTTTCTCCTGTGGAGAATCCGCCGGTGAAGGACACCATGCGTACGTCGCGGGAGCGGATGATTGTTTCGGCCACCTCCCGATCTCCGTGGACCACGGTGAGGGCCTCCGGCGGGAGGCCGGCGTCGACGAGGGCGTCCGTGAGCAACTGCGCCGACAGGGGAGTCAGGGCGGAGGGTTTGAGGACGACGGCGTTTCCTCCTGCGATGGCCGGGCCCACCTTGTGTGCCACCAGGTTGAGGGGATCGTTGAAGGGCGTGATCGCCGCAATGATGCCGAGCGGTTCCCGCGCGTACCACCCGGTCCGGTCCTCAGAGCCCTCGTAAGAGTCAAAGGGGATGACCTCGCCGGCGTTCCTGCGTGCTTCGGCCGCGGACAACCGGAGGGTGTTGACCGCGCGCAGTACTTCCTTCCGTGCCTGTCGGATGGTCTTTCCGGACTCGGCCACAATTGTCTGCGCGAACTCTTCGCTTCGTTGCTCGATGTCCGCCGCTGCGGCATCGAGGATCCTCCCGCGCGCATGGCGGGACAAATCGCGTGCCTTCCGGGCTCCAGCCCTGGCTGTGTTGAGCAGGGTTTCGCCGGCGGTGGCAGGGGTGAGCGGGACGGCGCCGACCACCCTGCCGTCGTAGGGACTCGTCACTTCATGGAACTGCGGCAGAACTGTTTCCGGGGGGCAAAGGGTGGACTCAGACATGCGCGGCTGCCCCTGTCTTGGCCGCGTGCATGGCGATCATGTCGGAGAGGAGGGCATAGGCGGTTTCAATGCGGCCGGCTCCGGGTCCTGAGACCGTGACCGGGCCAAGGAGGTCGGTGTCAAATGAGACTGCGTTCGTGGCGCCTGAGACCCCGGCGAGCCCGTGGCCGAGCGGGATTGCGACGGGTGCTACGCCCGCGACGACGGTCCCGTCGGGATTGCGCCGCGCCGAACCGACGAGCTTCCAGCGTCGTCCCTCGCGGGCTGCGTTCCGGATATCTTCCTGCGTCACCGTCGAGATCCCCTTCCGCTGAACGTCCTTGAGCTCGATGCCTGCGTTGAGAAGTTCGTTGGCCAGGACCAGGACCTTGAGCTGGACGTCATGGCCTTCGATGTCCGCTGCGGGGTTTGCCTCTGCGTAACCGAGTTCCTGCGCCTCTTTGATGGCGTCTTCGAAGCCCAGCCCGGCTTCCATCCGCCCCAGCACGTAGTTGCTGGTGCCGTTGAGAATGCCTTCGAAGCCGTTCAACTCGAGGCCAGGAAACATCTTCTTCGCCAAACGGATGACCGGCGTACCGCTCATCACGGCTCCCTCGAACTCGAAACGCACGCCATTCTGTTCAGCCAGGGAAGTCAGCTCGGCCCCACGAAGGGCAACGGGGCCCTTGTTAGTGGTGCAGACGCTCTTGCCCGATTCGAGGGCCCACCGCACGTGCGAAACTGCGGGCTCGCCGTCGTCGGGGTTGGTGAAGGTTGCTTCGCAGATGATGTCGGCGGGGCACGTGCGGATAACCGACTCATTGTTGACGTCCGCAGACCCGCCATGGTCCGCGAAGGTTTCGCTCCCGCCGAGTTGCAGGGCCATGGAAAGGTCAATGCCTTCGTTCCGGACCAAGGATCCGAGCCGGAGGTCTGTGATGGCAACGACCCGCAGGCCAAAACCCAGATCGGAACGGAGGGCCTGGCCGCGCGCTGCGATCAGCTCAGCCAAGGTCCTGTTGACGCCGCCAAAGCCGATCAGCGCAATGTCGTAGGTGGTCATGGTGCTCCTTCAATCGGTTACATCGGTCTCCCAATGTTCACTGGATTCCCTGTCAGCCAGGGCATGTGATTCCGACCGAAAAACGGGGCGGATCGACCATCCCGATGTCGATTCGACATGTAGCCCGGAATGACCACTCGTGCAACATATGCATTCATAAATGTTTTTAATGACTGATCAGACCGTTTCGTGTTACCTTCGTCACTATCCCGTTCCCGGCGCCCGTCGTCCGACGGCGGCGCTGCCGAAGACACCAAAGCCCCGCACCTGTCCTGACCCACCCAACTGGGAGACACCATGGAACCGTCACCATCCATCGCGCTCGAACCACAAGCAGCCACACCGCCCTCTGCCGAATCCGGACTCCGTCGCTCCATGGGACCGCGGCACCTGGTCATGATCGCCATGGGCGGCGTGATCGGTTCCGGACTCTTCCTGAGCTCGGGCTACACCATCTCCCAGGCGGGACCGCTCGGCGCGGTAATCGCCTATCTGATCGGCTCCTTCGTGGTGTACCTCGTCATGGCCTGCCTCGGGGAACTGGCCATCGCGTACCCGGTCTCAGGGGCATTCCACATCTATGCCGCACGGTCCATTGGCCCCGCCACGGGGTTCGTCACCGCCTGGCTCTACTGGCTCTGCTGGGCTGTGGCAATCGGCTCGGAGTTCACCGCAGCAGGCCTGCTCATGCAGCGGTGGTTTCCAAGCATCGACGTCTGGGTCTGGTGCATCGTCTTCGCGGCGATCCTCTTTGCCTCCAACGCAATTTCATCGAGGTTCTTCGGCGAATCCGAATTCTGGTTCTCCATCATCAAGGTCGGCACCATCGTGGTCCTGATCCTCCTCGGCGGAGCGGCCCTCCTGGGCTTCCACCCCCTGGCGGCCTCCGGCAGCCACCCGTTCCTGCTCGAAAACTTCAATACCCCAGGCGGTCTCTTCCCCAACGGCTTCACGGGCGTCCTGATTACCGCACTGGCCGTGTTTTACGCCTTTTCAGGTTCCGAGCTCATCGGCGTCGCTGCTGGCGAAACGGCGGATCCGGCAACCAGCATCCCGAAAGCCATGCGTACCACGGTCTTCCGCCTCCTCATCTTCTTCGTCGGAGCGATTGCCGTCATCGCCGCGACCCTCCCGTTTGACCAGGTCGGAGTGGACCAGAGCCCGTTCGTCAGCGTCTTTTCATCCATCGGCATCCCGTTTGCCGCAGACGTTATGAACTTCGTCATCATTACCGCGCTCCTTTCCGCAGGCAACAGCGGCCTGTTCTCCTGCGCACGAATGCTCTACTCGCTTTCAGAAGAAGGACACGCTCCCAAGGCGTTCCGGAAACTAACCCGTCGCGGCATCCCCATGATCGCCCTTTCGGTGAGCATGCTGGGCGGATTGGCTTCACTCATCAGCAGCGTGGTGGCACCCGAAACGGTGTACCTGGCGCTCGTTTCGGTGGCGGGCTTCGCCGTCGTCGGTGTCTGGATGTCAATCACCGCCTCGCACTTCTTTCACCGGAGGAACTTCGTCAAGAACGGCGGTGACGTCGCCGCGCTTACATACAAAGCCCCGTTGTTCCCGCTGGTGCCGATCCTGGGATTCTCGCTCTGCTTGGTTTCGCTGATCGGCATCGCGTTTGACCCGAACCAGGTGACCGCGCTCTATTTCGGCGTCCCCTTCGTCGGCGCCTGCTACGCCTTCTTCCATTTCAAGTACGGGCCCAGGGCGCGCGCCGTCGAAGCGGCCTGACTGCATGACCCTTTTCCAGCTTCGCGGCCGGGAGACGTTCGTCTTCCGGCCGCGAAGGCATGTGAGAATAGGCGTGGTTATCCGGAGGAAGGAGCGTTGATAGTGGATTCTTTCTCGGAAGCATCGTCCATGGCGCAGGGGCTTCGGATTGTGCGGCTGGTGGCGGACCGGGAGAAGCGGGGCCGGCGGCTATTTGGCGTTTCCCAGCTTGCCTCCGAACTGGAGATGGAACAGAGCCGTGTATCCCGGCTGACGCAGGAGTTGTGCGATCTCGGGTTGCTGGAACGCGTGGAGCGGGGGCCGTTCCGGGCAGGTCCGCGCTTTTTCGGCCTGGCGGCATCGCTCAACACCGGCTGGGTCAGGGAAACAAAGCCTGAGCTTGAGGCATTGCTTGCTTCCTTGGGCCTCAGATGCCGCGTTTCCGTCCGGGACGGCTACCGCGCCATTCTCCTGCGGGCATCCAGCAACGACGCCCTCCCGGGCAGTTTTGTGAAGCCCGGCATGGTGACGCCCGTATGGTGCACCGGATCCGGGCGGGCACTCCTTTGGGACCACGACCACGCTGCCATCGAGGAGCTTCTCACGGACGTCAACTTCATCGGCGTCGGCGGTCCGGGTGCTGCCCATTCATCGCTCGAGGTCGACGGGTTCATGAACCGGGACAGGGCGCACGGCTTCGTGCTAGCGGCCGAAGAGTTCGAACACGGAATCCATGAGCTGGCCGTTCCAGTCCGCAATCCCGAGGGAGGCATCCTTGCCTCGCTCAGCGTCCTCGGTGGCAGGCAGGAGATCGAAGGCCGGGCCGATGAGATCGCCGGCATGCTGACCGAAGCCGCCAGGCGGCTCGCGTCCGGTGAGGGTATCGAGCGGGACGGCACCCGCTAGCGAGCCGCTCCCTAGGCTCAAATGGCTCAGCTCAAATGGCCGGGCTCAAATGGCCCAGCTCAAATGGCCGGGCTCAAATGGCCCAGCGCTGACTCAAGCCATTTTCCGCACGACACAAGCGACTCCGCGCAGGATTCCCGTTGCGGTTCCAGGCGGGCCTTTGGACCCACCACCTGAAGGGCGGCCACCACGTCGCCCTTGAAGTCCCGGACCGGAACGGCCAGGGAATAGAGGCCAGGTTCTGCTTCCTCGTCCACAATGCAGTATCCCCGCTCGCGTGCGGCACGCAATCGCGCCAGGAAGTCCTCCACATCAACGGGCGTGTTGGGGCCATGGCGGACGAAATTCGCGTTTGCGAGCAATGTCCGGACCTCGGCGTCAGACGCTTCCCAGAGCAAGGCCTGGCCGGCGTCGCTGCAGTAAGCCGGGTAGGGCCGGCCCAGCCAGGACCCCACCAGCTTGCTGTTAGCCGGAACCTGCTCGCCGATGGTCACCGTGCTGTCGCCGCTCAGCACTCCGAGGAAGCATCCCTCGTCAGTTGCCGCGGCGAGGCGTTCCAAGGCAGCTGCGCCGTCGATGCGGAGCCTTTGCTCCGTCAGCTGCTGGGCGTCCGTGAAGATGGACCAGTCCAGGGTGTATGATCGCTGTCCGGTGCGGTCAAGGAAGCCTTCCTGCTGGGCGCTCCGCAGGCTCCGCGAAACCTGGCTGCGGTCTTTGCCCAAATCATTCGCGATATCGGCGACTGTGCCGCCCGGAAGGCCTGCCGCGTTGCGTGAGCCAACGGCAAGAATGGCCCTGATTCCGCGGCCCATGCTCGATGTCTTAGGCATGGATCCGATTCTAGTCACCGGACAGGCCAGCCCTCGTGGACGGCGACTCAGTGGATGGCGAAAACGCGCGCGGGAAATCCACTGCCTTGCCGGGGCTTCGGCCATGTCGCGATGACGGCCGCGCCACACTCGGGAAGCCCGTCCAGGTTTGCCAGGAGCTCGATTTGCCAGCGGTTTTGCGCCAGCACGTAGGTCTCCAGGCTGAAGTCCTGGCGGGAGGTTGCACGTCCGGGGTCCGTGTCCGTCTGTTCATGGCCGACCGCGGCGATCGAGCGCTCTTGAATCAGGAATGAGAGGACCTCCTTGGACCAGCCCGGTGTATGGCTGACGCCTTCCGGGTCCCTGTTTGCCATGGCTTCCGCGTCCGGCCAGCGATGGCTCCACCCGGTCCGCAACGCCACAAAGGAGCCCGCAGGCATGGTGCCGTTGCGGTCCTCCCATGCTTGAATGTCCGCCACGGTGGGGGTGGCGTCGGAATCGGTGCTGACGCGCTCGGTGATGTCCAGGATGACCAGCGGCAGCACCATTTCCTCCACCGGGATTTGGTCCAGGGTGCGCCCGCCGCGGATGAAATGTGACGGCGGATCGACGTGCGTGCCCCACTGCCCGATGATCGAATAGCGGTGCGCGGTGAATCCGTCCCCCTTCTCCAGATCGAAGACAGCCTCCCTGATTTCGTCCGGGAAGGCCGGGAAATGCGGCTGGCCGGGGTGGAAAGCGTGGGTCAGGTCGGTGAATGACCTGCCGGCAAGCAACTGCCCGAGGCTGCTCCAAAGACTCGTGGTGCTTGCTTCAATCATGATGCAGCCTCGCTCCCGCGGACTGCCGCCAGCGCAGTGCTGGAGACGCTGATTGGGGCGGACAACTCGATGACCGGCACTTCCCAAGGGTGGATTTCCACGAGGCGATGCGTGAACCTGTCCACTGCGGTGTCTTCCAGCGCCGCGTCGAAATACGTCGTGAAGACGAAAGTGGGCGAGAAGGTCTGTTGGCCAACCTGGCCCAGTGTAGGGTTGGCTCCTTCGGCCACAGTGAAGCCTTCGAAACCCAGACCGGACTCAAACACGTGCCGGTAGTTTCCGAAGTCCCCCAGATCTCCGGACTCCGCCAAGGCCCCGAGCAGGGCCGCGATGCCGTGATCGTCCTTGAATGCTTCGGCTTCGCCCTTCGCAATCCGTGAGAAAGTCTCCGGCTCGATAGGCCAATGCACGCGCAGCTTACGTACTGATTTCATCTCGATGTTCAAGGGATGCCTCTGTCCAATGGTTCGTTCGGCTGTTTGGATGCAATCGTGGCACAGTGTGATGGTCATTACAAGCATGGAAAAATGCGTATTATGATCACAAGAGAGAAAGCCATCCCGAGCCTTTGGAGCGCTGAATGACGTCCCGTCCCTCCACGCTGTCCCGCATCCTCGACGCCGGCGCGAACCTGACCCTGGACGGTGCACTTGCCACCGAACTGGAAGCACGCGGTTGCAAGCTGGACGATCCCTTGTGGTCCGCCAAGGTTCTGATGGAACGGCCGCAGCTGATCAAGCAGGTGCACCGCGACTACTTCGACGCCGGGGCCTCCGTTGCCCTGACTGCGAGCTATCAGGCAACGCCCCGGGGTTTTGCCCGCCGTGGCATCACGGAGGAGAAAGCCTTGGAACTGGTGGCGCTGAGTGTCCGGCTCGCCGACGAGGCCCGGCGCGAATACCTGGCCGAAAACCCGGACGCCGGCCCCCTTCTCATTGCCGGGTCGGTCGGGCCCTATGGCGCTTACCTCGCGGACGGTTCGGAGTACCGGGGAGACTACTTCCTCAGTCGGGAAGAGTTCATGGACTTCCATCGGTCCCGCGTTGCTGCCCTCGTGAAGGCGGGAGTGCATCTCGTAGCATTCGAGACGCTGCCCTCGTTCGCGGAGGCCGAGGCTCTCTTGGCAATCGCGGAAGAGTTCGACGTCGAATCCTGGTTCTCCTTCACGCTCCGGGATGGCGGCCACATCAGTGATGGAACGCCCCTGGGTGAGGTGGCGGCACTTTTCGCGGGACACCCGCGGGTGGCGGCAATTGGCGTGAATTGCGTCCCGCTCGAATTGGTCTCTCCGGCGCTTGAAACTCTTCGCAATGCGACTGAAAAGCCCCTGATCGTGTACCCGAACTCGGGTGAGAGCTATGACCCGGTCACCAAGACGTGGGGGCCCGCCGCGGGGGCTGAAGGTTCCGGGGGTCCGTCAAACCTGGTCGAGGGGAGCGGCATCTGGCGTGAACTTGGTGCCCGGCTCATTGGCGGGTGCTGCCGGACGACCCCGAAGGACATAGCTTCCGTGGCAAGGCATGCGCTCAACAGCTAGCGGCGGTCTACCGGGTTTTCCGGGGTTCATGTCAGGTGGTCGAAGTCTCCCCGGGCCCACGCAGCGTGCCGTTGGGCGGAATCGTGCGGGATTGTCTTGGCTCCGGACGCGATGACATTGTTGAAGTTTTCCGTACATCCGGTCGAACTCGAGCTCTCCCAGCTGGGCGGCGATCCGCAGGGCCACCGCGCCGGACAGCGTTAAGTGATTCGGGTAGTTGCGCATGAAGGCGATGGAGCGGCGGTCTGGATTCGGAAACACGCTGTCACCGGTCAGCAGGACTCCGCTGCCACCTGCCCCTGCGGCCCAGTGCACCACCGCACTGCCCGGGAAGTGCCCGCCGGTCTGGTGCAGTGTCAACCCTTCGGCAATGGTCAGGCTGCCGGACCAGTAATTGATGACCGGATCGTTGCGCCCCAGCCAGCGCCGGTCTGCGCCGGCCACAAACACGGGGGCGCCGCCGAGCCGATGCGACCATTCGACCTGGACGCCGAACATGTGCGGACGGCTGGCGGCGATCGCCAGTACGGGGCCCTGCGCTTGCACTGCCTGAACTGCGCTGTCATCGGCATACCCGGGCGGATCCCACAGAAGTGAACCGTGGCTTGTCATGACGAGCTGCGCGGTCTGGCCGATCCCGACACTTGGCTCTGTTGTAATCCCGAGAAGTCCAGGCTCGTTCTCCTTGAACACTATTCGCTGGCCCTGGCGCCCCAGCCCGTCCAGTGTGAGCCATGTTTGTCCTACGACAGCGGGCTTGCGTGCCCCAGTCTATGGGACGGTTCCGGGCCATTGAGGCAGGACTACCGCTCCGGGATCACCGCGATGCCCTGGATTTCGATCATCGCTTCCTTCTGCCAGAGCCGCGTGACGCCGATTCCGGCCATCGCCGGGTACTCGGAACCCGCCATTTCGCGCCAGATGCGTCCGATTTCCCGGCCGTTGGCCATGTAGTCGTCCACGTCCGTGAGGTAGATGGTCACGTTGACCAGGTCTTCGGGCTGCCCGCCGGCCTCGCGCAGGGTCGCCAGGACGTTGGAAAACGCCTGCGTGAACTGCTCCACGATGCCGCCGGGGACGATGTTCATGTCTTTGTCGAGCGCGGTCTGCCCGCCCAGGAACAAGAGATTTCCCGCGAGTGTGCCGTGGGCAAATCCTGACGGCTTGGGGAGCGTGCCCGGGTTGATCGTCTTGTGGCTCATGCCATTCCTCCTGGTTTGTGTGGTTGCGGGAAGTTTTGAAAAGGCTCTGGGCAGAATCATTTCTGTCGTGTACCTTGAGCATATGTGACGACCGTAAAAAAGTCGACATATCGAACCCCGAAGGGACACACCCCATGAAACTTGCCACCTTGCGCACTGCCGGCGGAGGTACGACGGCGGCACTCGCCACTGGCGCGGGCTCTTACCTCGCGCTGCCTGCCGCGGACGTCGGGGACCTGCTCGCCCGGCCGGACTGGCAGGAGACCGTCCGGTCGACGGAGGAGGCCGCCGATGAGGCGAACATCCTGGACGCAGCAGATGCTGACTTCGCCCCGCTCCTTCCGCGTGCCGGCAAAGTGATCTGCTGCGGACTCAACTACGGGGACCACATCCAGGAAATGGGCCGCGAACTCCCGCAATACCCCACACTCTTCGCAAAGTACGCGGACACGCTGGTGGGAGCCCGGGACGTCATCGAGGTCCACGGGAGCGAGCGCGTCGACTGGGAAGCCGAACTGGCCGTCGTCGTAGGTTCCGAACTGTTCCACGCGGACGAGGACCAGGCCAAGGCGGCGATTGCCGGGTACACCATCGCCAACGATGTCTCCATGCGCGACTGGCAAAACCGGACGCTGCAGTGGTTCCAAGGGAAGGCCTTCGACCGGACCACGCCGGTAGGCCCGGTCATGGTCACTCCCGACGAGGCCGGCAGGGACTTCGACGTCTACGGCTACGTCAATGGCGACGTCGTGCAGAAGGGCAACACGCGCACCCTGGTGTTCGGTGCCGCCAAGCTTCTTTCCTATATTTCCCGGTTCACCACCCTGCGCCCCGGCGACCTCGTGCTGACGGGCACGCCCGGGGGAGTGGGCATGGGCATGACCCCGCCGCGCTTCCTGAGCGACGGCGATGTCCTCACTACCGAAATCAGCGGGATCGGGCGCCTTGAGAACGTCGTCCGCATCCACGCAACCCCATCAACCAAGGAGTAACCCATGAGCCAGACCGCCACCGAATACCGCCTCGAAGGCGAAAACTCCATCTACGCCCAGCCCGACGGCAAGGTGGTTCCCGTCGTCACCCGCGCCGGTGAGGAGGACACGAACACGGCCCAGTCCGGTGACTGCATCCGCGTGTCAGGCGTGAGCATCCAGCACACCCCGGCCACCAAGATCTGGTTCGGCCAGGTTTCCAATACCCCGGGATACCGTTCCCTGCCCCACCACCACGGCGAGGCCGAGACCGGCGGCTATGTGTTGCGCGGCCACGGCCGCATCTACTTCGGCGAGAACTACCAGGAGTTCATCGACATGGAGGCCGGCGACTGGGTATTCGTTCCTCCATTCATGCCACACGTCGAAGCCAACATGTCGGTCACGGAAGAACTCGTTTGGCTCACCGCGCGCACGCCGGAGAACCTCGTGGTCAACCTCGAGGACGTCGCCGACGAAACCCTTGCCGACTACCGCCGGGCCTAAGCAATGATCACCGGAACCTTGACCTCGGAGACGTTCCTCCGGGCCGTAGACCTCACACCGGTTCCCGCCGAGGTTTTCGACGAAGCCTATGAAGCCACCACCCAATATGTGCCGTGGCCCAAGGCTTATGGCGGCGACATGGTGGCCCAGGCCGCTGCGGCCATGATGCGCTCTGTAGGCGTCGACAGGCAGATGCACTCGATGCACAGCTACTTCATGCGTCCCGTCGATGTCGGTTCCAGCGTCCGGTATGAAGTGGAGCGCCTGCGCGACGGCCGCGGGTACTCCACCCGTGCAGTGCGCGGCTTCCAAAACGGCAAGCCCGTCTACGCGGCGATGGGTTCCTTCCAGGTTCCGGAGGCCGGACCGGACTTCCAGCCCGGGTCTCCTGCCGCCGTCGAGCCCGAATCCCTGCGCAGCGCAGCAGAAGTGTTGGCCGAAGCAACGGGGGCTGCCGCGGAATACTGGTCCGCTGGCCGCAGCTTCGATATGCGCCATGTTCCGGGACCCGTCTACGTCGAGCTGGAGGGCGGGAACGTGCCGCAGCAAGCCATCTGGGTCAGGGCATTTGACACCTTGCCCGGCGACGCGGACCTCCACCGAACCGCCCTGGCATATGTCTGCGACTACACCATCCTGGAACCCCTGCTCAGGGTCAACGGACTGCACTGGTCCAGCCCCGGACTCACCACAGCCAGCCTTGACCATTCCATGTGGTTCCACCGTGAAGGCCGCGCCGACGACTGGATCCTCTATGCCCAGGAAGCCGTGTCCGGCCAAAGCAACCGTGGACTGGCCATGGGCCGGTTCTTCGACCGGGGAGGACGGCTTCTCGCCACCGTTGCCCAAGAAGGAATGATTCGCCCCGGCGCCTAGGCGCCCGGAACACTATCCGCCAGCATTAGAGATGCACCACTTGAAAGGAACGGCCATGACCCATACGGCATCGGCCCACGTGGACTCGTTCACCCGTGATCACCTGCCACCGGCAAATACCTGGCCGGCGCTTGAATTCACCTTGCCCGAGCTTCAATATCCCGAGCGGCTCAACGCTGCAGCTGTGCTCATCGACAAGGCCGTCGAGGAACATGGCGGCGATCGTCCCGCTTTGCGCACGCCTGATGGATCCGTCTGGACCTACGGAGAACTGCAGAAGCGGTCCAACCAGGTAGCGCAGGTCCTCAGCGAAGATCTCGGCGTCGTCCCCGGGAACCGCGTGTTGCTGCGCGGTCCCAACAATCCGTGGCTCGTCGCCGCCTGGCTCGGCGTGTTGAAGGCCGGCGCCGTGGTGGTGACCACCATGCCGATGCTGCGCACCGCCGAGGTTGCCACCTTGATCCAGCTCACCAAGCCGATAGTCGCGATCTCCGATCATCGATTCGTGGAGGAGCTTGCCGCGGCCGCCGGCGGGGACATCACGGTGCTTTCGTACGGCGCACATGACGACGACGGCGATCTCATCGCCCGCTGCCAGGCCAAGAGCGGAATCTTCACGGCCGTGGACACCGCCGCGGAGGACGTCGCCCTGTTGGGCCCGACGTCGGGCACCACCGGTGTGCCGAAGGTGACCATGCACTTCCACCGGGACATCCTGGCCAACGCCGACACCTTCGCCCGCTACATTCTGCGGCCCACGGCGGCCGACGTATTCGCAGGTTCCCCGCCGCTGGCCTTTACGTTCGGGCTCGGCGGATTGGTGGTCTTCCCGCTGCGTTTTGGAGCGTCGTCGTTGCTGATCGAACGGGCCGGGCCGGTGGAGTTGGCTGAACAAGCAGCGGCCGCGGGGGCGACCATCCTGTTCACCGCACCCACGGCGTATCGCACCATCCTCAAGGAAAACCGCGGAGACCTGCTCCGAGGCCTGCGCATCGCTGTTTCCGCCGGCGAACACCTGGCCAAGGAGACATGGGAGGCCGTCCACAAGGCAACGGGGCTGCGTCTGGTCAACGGCATCGGCGCCACGGAAATGCTGCACGTCTTCATTTCAGCGGCCGGCGATGACATCCGGCCCGGAACCACCGGGCGGCCCGTGCCCGGCTACAGGGCTACGATCCTGGACGACGAAGGCAATGAGCTTGGTCCCGGCCACGTCGGACGCCTGGCAGTGATCGGCCCGACAGGCTGCCGCTACCTCGACGACGCGCGGCAGGCGAACTATGTGGTCCGCGGCTGGAACGTCACAGGCGACACGTTCTCCATGGACGACGACGGGTACTTCACATACCAGGCACGGGCGGACAACATGATCGTCTCCTCCGGCTACAACATCGGCGCGCCCGAGGTCGAATCCGCCATCGATCAGCACCCGGATGTTGTGGAAAACGCCGTCATCGGAATCCCGGACCCGGAGCGCGGCAGCATCGTCTGCGCCTTCGTAGTGCTGCGCGAGGGCGTCGTTGGTGACGCAGGGAAGCGCAAGGAGATTCAGGACTTCGTCAAGCAGACCATTGCCCCCTACAAGTACCCGCGGGACGTCCGCTTCGTGACCGAACTCCCGCACAATCCCAGCGGCAAGCTGCAGCACTTCAAGCTCCGCGAGCAGGTCGCGGGCGAAACCAAAGAACTTACCCCGGCCGGCCAGAGCCAGGCCTGAGAAGGAGCAACACCATGAAGATTGCCATTGTCGGAGGCGGCCCGGGCGGGTTGTACTTCGCAGCACTGATGAAGCAGTTGGACCCGTCCCACGACATCACGCTCTGGGAACGGAACGCCGCCAGCGACACCTTTGGTTTCGGCGTCGTGTTTTCCGACGAGACCCTTGGCGGCATCGGCAATGCCGATGCCGTCGTGGCCGACTACATGAGCCGCCGTTTTGCCCGCTGGTCCGACATCGACATCCATTTCCGTGGCGAAAGGATCACCGTCGGCGGCCAGGGTTTCGCAGCAATGAGCCGCAAGGAGCTGCTTGAGCTCCTGCAGCGCCGCTGCGCCGAACTGGGCGTGGACCTGCGCTTCCAGACCATGGCACCGGCCATCGAGGAACTGGAGGCAAACTACGATCTGGTGCTCGCCGCGGACGGCGTCAACTCGCAGATCCGCGCCAAGTACGCCGACGCGTTCGGCCCGGACCTGGACCCGCGCACCAACAAGTACATGTGGCTCGGCACGGACCAGGTATTCGAGGCCTTCAAGTTCTTCGTGAAGGAAACCGAGTGGGGCGTCATGCAGATCCACGGCTACCCGTACTCGGATGAAGGCTCGACGTTCATCGTGGAAATGCACGAGGACGTGTGGCACGCGGCAGGCTTCGACGAGACCGCGGACGAGGTCTTCCCGCCGGGCGTCTCCGACGAGAAGGCGATCGCCAAAATCCGCTCGATCTTCGCCGAGGAACTGGACGGCTACGAGGTCCTGTCCAACAACTCCAAGTGGCTGAACTTCAACACGGTACGCAACCGGAGCTGGCGCAAGGGCAACGTGGTCCTGGTGGGCGACGCCGCCCACACTGCGCACTTCTCCATCGGCTCGGGCACCAAGCTCGCAATGGAGGACTCGCTGGCCCTTGCGGCTTGCTTGCATGAGCACCTGGATGTCGCGTCCGCCCTGGAGGCCTACGAGGCCGAGCGCCGTCCCGTGGTCGCGTCCACGCAGCGTGCTGCCCAGGCATCCCTTGAATGGTTCGAACGCATCGGCCAGTACAAGGACCAGGACCCGACGCAGTTCGCGTTCAACCTGCTCACCCGCAGCCGCCGCATCACCCAGGAAAACCTGCGCCTCCGGGACCCCGAATTCGCCGAGGCCGTGGACCGCAACTTCGCTGAGTCCCAGGGGCTCACCGAAACCGGGCCGGCCATGTTCCAGCCTTACCGCATCGGTGGGCTGGAGCTGAAGAACCGCGTCATCGTTTCCCCGATGGACATGTACTCGGCCGTCGACGGCATCCCCGGAGACTTCCATAAAGTCCACCTCGGTTCCAAGGCCCTCGGCGGCGCCGGCCTTGTCATGACCGAAATGGTCTGCGTCTCCGAGGCCGGCAGGATCACTCCCGGCTGCAGCGGCCTGTACACCGACGTCCAGCGCGACAGCTGGAAGGAAATCGTGGACTTCGTCCACACCCGTTCCACTGCGAAGATCGGTGCCCAGCTGGGCCATTCCGGCCGCAAGGGCTCCACCAAGCTCATGTGGGAAGGCATCGACGAGCCCCTCGACTCCGGCAACTGGACCGCCGTCGGGCCGTCCGCCCTGCCGTACGGCCCCGGGAACCAGACCCCGGTGGAGCTGGACCGGGCCGGGATGGACGCGATCAAGGCCGAGTTCGTCGAGGCCGCCCGCCGGGCGGACGAAGCCGGCTTCGATCTCCTGGAAATCCACGCCGCGCACGGCTACCTGCTGTCTTCCTTCCTCTCGCCGGTGTCCAACCGCCGGACCGACGAATATGGCGGCAGCCTGGAGAACCGGTTGCGGTTCCCGCTGGAGGTGTTCGACGCCGTCCGCGCAGCCTGGCCTGCAAGCAAGCCTGTGACGGTGCGCATTTCCGCGACCGACTGGATCGAAGGTGGCAACACTTCCGACGATTCCGTCGGGATCGCCCGTGCCTTCGTCGCCCACGGCGCCGAAGGCCTGGACGTGTCCACGGGGCAGGTTGCCAAGGAGGAGAAGCCTGCCTTTGGCCGCAGCTACCAGACGCCGTTCGCGGACCGCATCCGCCATGAAGTCGCCGCTCCGGCAGGCGTGGCTGTGATCGCCGTCGGGGCCATCTCCAGCTACGACGACGTGAACTCGATCCTCCTCGCAGGCCGTGCAGACCTCATTGCCCTCGGCCGTACCCACCTGTACGACCCGCAGTGGACCCTTCACGCCGCGGCGGAGCAGGAATACGCGGGCCCCGGCGCCCAGTGGATCCCGCAATTCCGCGCAGGACGGCGGAAGCCGCCCAGCGCGCGCACCGACGCCGTGCGCCCGCGCTTGTCCCTGCTGAAGGAGCCGGATGCCGAGGATGCAACCACGCATCTGCGCTGGACGCCCGACTCCTTGCCGGGGAAGGTCCTGGTGAAGTAAGGGATGAAGTAGGGGAGCGTTCCGCAAGGAGATCCCCCAAGCGTGCTGGCGCCGTCGTCGTGATTGCCGAAAGGGGCGGGAGAATTCCCGCCCCTTTCCGCGTTAACGCCGAAGACTCTCCGACGGCAATTCGCCGAAGGTATCCAGGTAGAGGGCTGAGAACCGGCCTTGATGGGAGAACCCGCAGCGCTCGGCTATCGCGATGATGGTCTCCTGCCCGGGCTCCGCAGCGAGGAGCAGTTCCCGGGCGCGATCCAAGCGGACTCTTCTCAGCAGCTCCGACGGCGTGGCGCCGAGTTCGGAGCGCAGGGCCAGTTGCAGCGTGCGCACCGAGACGCCCAGATTCTCCGCAATATCGGGGACGGCGATCTCCTCCGTGGCGTGACGTTCCAGCAGTTCCCTGAAGCGCTGGATCAAACGGCTCTCCGAGTCCGGCTTTCCTTCCTTGCCTTCCACCAACGTGTAGTCCATGGCCATGAGAAGCCGCGACAACATGGTGTCGACCAGAAGCTTCTGGACGAAGGCAGGAGCCGTGGTTGATGACTTGCTGATCATGTCCTCGTGAAGTTCGACGACGGACCTCAGGAAGGCCCTGCCCGGCGAACCGGTGAGGTCCATCGCGTAACCGAGTTCCGCGCCGTTGCGCGGGCTGTCTCCGTAGAGCTGTTCGGCCACTGAGGCAAGCGCGAGGCGCTTCACATAGACGATCAGATGCGGAGTTCCGCTATCCCATGCCATTGAAAACGGGCGGTCGATCGGAGGAACCGTTGCCGTTGAGGGGCTGGATTCGATGGTGTTCGTGCCAACGCTCATGCGCGCGTGGCCGGCGAGGGGAATCTGAACGAGGTGGAAGTTCTCAAGCCCTTCCGGATTGATCCGGACCTCCGCACCGTAGTCCAGGTATTCGATCCCGACGTCGCCACGGTGCAGGGACCGCAATTTCATGTCAACGGAATGTCCGCGGGTCTGGGGAACCAGATCATGGCTGCAAAAGAGTTCGGCGATCTTTTGGTGGGCATCATCGACATCTTTGGTGGCCACGGTTGGACGGCCTCTTAGGACGTCGCGCGGCAGGATTCTCATGGTTGCGCACCTGACTTCCGCGGTTTTCGCTTTTCGGATGTGCCCTGCGCCAAGTGGATATACCGGTTTTCAGGGTGTGAATAGAGTCACTTTTAGAACAAGTATGACGCACGTCATGGAAATGCAACAACGAACTCCGGTGGAAGGGGTGAGCAGAGATGAAGAACGTCAAGCTCGTCCACGAGCGCCGCTTGGAATGGGAACGCACCCATCCGAAGCCCGCACCCAGGCCCGCAGCCAAGTAGCCACTCCCACCGGCACCATCCCACAGCCATCCACGAAAGGTTTGACCATGTCAGGACTCTCCGGCAGGACCGCAATCGTCACCGGCGGCGTAACCAAGATCGGCCGGGGCGTCGTCACAGCGCTTCGGGAAGCCGGTGCCGCCGTGGTGGTTGCCGACATCGACGCCGACGGCGGCGCCCAGCTCAGCGCTTTGGGCAGCGGTGTCAGCTTTTCGCACACCGACATCACGGATGACACCGCTGTATCCCGGCTCATGGATGAAACCTCAGCGGCCCATGGAAGCATCGATATCCTCGTCAACCTGGCCTGCACCTACAAGGACGACGGTGCGGGATCGAATCGAAACGATTGGCTGGAGGCGCTGAACGTCAACCTCGTCAGCACCGTCATGGCAAGCAACGCAGCGCGGCCCCACCTGAAGGCTTCGGGCCACGGAGCCATCGTCAACTTCACCTCGATTTCCAGTTCCGTCGCCCAGACCGGCCGGTGGCTGTACCCGGCCAGCAAGGCGGCCCTGGTGCAGGTGACCCGCAGCATGGCCGTGGATTTCGCCGCGGACGGCATCCGGGTCAACTCGGTCAGTCCGGGTTGGGTGTGGAGCAACATCATGGACTCCCTGAGCAACGGAAACATCGAGAAGACCGACGCCGTGGCCGCCCCCTTCCACGTCCTGAAGCGGGTCGGCCGGCCCCAGGAGATCGGCGACGTCGTCGCATTCCTCGCCGGCGACCGGGCCAGTTTCGTGACCGGAGCCGACTGGGCAGTCGACGGCGGATACTCGGCGCTGGGGCCGGAACGCGCCGAGGAAGCCATACCGCTCCTCATGGCTGAAGGCAGTTGACGACCGGTGAAGGACGTCATGCCCGTGCACACAGAGCTTCCGGGCGGGGAGAAGACCCATCCCCATCCCGCCCCCAGACCATGCCAAATAGACTCACCTCCATTCATCCACGGATGCCGGGACAGCAGAAAGACAAGGGCAACACCATGACACAGCGCCACATCACCATCGTCGGAGCGGGACAGGCCGGCCTGCAGTTGGGTATCGGTCTGCTCCAAGCCGGATTCGACGTGACCACGGTCTCAAACCGCACCGCCGAAGAAATTCACCAAGGCAAGGTCTCATCCAGCCAATGCATTTTTCACAACGCCCTTGAACACGAAAGGGCATTGGGGCTCGACTTCTGGCCCGAGGCGCCGACCGTTGACGGAATCTCCTTCACCATACCTCACCCCGACGTTCCGGGGGAGAAAGCCATCAACTGGGCTTCCCGCCTGGACAACCCGGCGCAGTCCATTGACCAACGCGTCAAGTTCCCCCGGTTCATGGAGGAGTTCGTGGCCCGGGGCGGCGAGCTCGTCTTCGAGGACGCAGGCGTGGAGGACCTTGAACGCTACACCCTGAAGTCGGACTTGGTCATTGTGGCGGCCGGCAAGGGAGAAATAGCACAGCTGTTCACCCGAGATGCCACACGCAGCCATTACGACGCTCCCCAACGGGCCTTGGCCCTGACCTACGTAAAGGGGATGGAACCAAGGGCAGAGCACTCCGCCGTTTCCTTCAACCTGATTCCAGGAGTCGGCGAATACTTCGCTTTCCCCGCCCTCACCACAACCGGCCCCTGCGAAATCATGGTGTTCGAAGGCATCCCGGGCGGGCCCATGGACTGCTGGAAGGGCCTCACACCCGAGGAACACCTGGAAGCGTCCAAGAACATCCTGAAGCAGTACCTGCCGTGGGAAGCAGTCCGGGCCGCCGACGTCGAACTGACCGACCGGAACGGCTTCCTGCAAGGCCGCTTCGCTCCCACCGTCAGGCATCCGATTGCCACCCTGCCCAGCGGCCGGCAAGTCCTTGGCATCGCGGACGTCGTGGTCCTCAACGATCCCATCACCGGCCAGGGCTCCAACAATGCCAGCAAGTGCGCAGCGTCGTACCTGCAGAGCATTGCGGCGCACGGCGAAGCTGCCTTCGATGCAACGTTCATGCAGGAAGCCTTCGAACGGTACTGGGACTACGCCCGGCACGTGGCGCATTGGACCAACGCCCTTCTCGCCCCGCCACCCCCGCACGTTCTTGAACTTCTGGGAGCCGCCGGCCAGTCACCCGAAATCGCCAACCGCTTCGTCAACGGCTTCAACAATCCGCCTGACTTCCAGGAATGGTTCATGTACCCGGACAAGGCCTCGGCTTATCTGGCAAGCGTGGCCCCTGTGACGGCGTCCTGACTGCTGTTCCATCACTACCGGCAAACTCTGTCGCCTGAAAGAAGCAAAAGATGCGAAAAATCGCAATTATCGGAGCCGGTGAATCCGGCGCCCAACTGGCCCTGGGCCTGCAGCGGGAGGGCTATGCGGTCACGCTGTTCTCAGACCGCTCGGCTGCCCAGATCCGCACGGGCAAGGTCATGTCCAGCCAATGCATGTTCGCCACGGCCCTCACTGCCGAAGGGCAGCTTGGTCCGGCGCTGGCCAGCCTCTATCGCGAAGCAGCCGTGCCGGCGATCAACGCCATACAACTGCGCGTTGAAGGCGGGGCCGGGCAGGACGCCATCCAGTGGGAAGCGCCCCTGGACGGGGCGGCGCGCTCAATTGACCAGCGGATCAAGAGCGCCGCCTGGATCGAATCATTCGTAGCCGGCGGCGGTGATTTCCGCATTGAGAAAGTCACGCCGCGAATGCTGGAAGAACTCGCACAGGCCTATGAGCTCGTCATTGTCAGCACCGGCAAGGGCGAGATCGGCGGGATCTTTCCCAGGGACAAGTCCAAGTCTCCCTTCGATCGGCCCCAGCGGGTCCTTGCCCTTAATTACGTTTCGCTGGGCGACGCAGGCAACGATCAGTCCACCGAGCGAGCTGACAGCATCCGCATGTCCGTGGTGCCCGGCGTCGGCGAATTCTTCACCTTCCCGGGGCTTACAGTTTCCGGCCCGTGCCGGATGATGGTGTTCGAAGGCGTCGTGGGCGGGCCGATGGACCGATGGACCGATGTCAGCACCCCGGAAGAACAGCTGAGCCGCTCGCTGGAAATCCTGGAAGAGCACTTTCCCCATGAGGCGGGAAACTTCGCGAATGCAAGCCTGACGGACGATGGAGCCACTCTCCTGGGGCGGATCACGCCTACCGTCCGTTCCGCCGTCGGAGATTTGGGGGAGGGCAAACTCGTGTTCGGCCTCGGAGACGCCGTGCTCCTCAACGACCCCCTCACCGGGCAGGGGTCGAACAATGCCACCCTCGCTGCCCGCTATTACCTTGACTCCATCCTCCGCAGGGGAGACCAGCCGTTCGACAGGGAGTGGATGGAACGGACCTTCGATGAGTTCTGGCGGGGCTGGGGCCAGTGGGCAGTCGGGTGGACAAACGACATGCTCAAGCCCCGGAGGGACTACCAGCGCGCTGTCCTGGCTGAAGCGGCAGAGCATCCCGGACTGGCCGCCAGCATCGCCGGAGGCTTCGACGATCCCCGCACGTTCTATCCGTGGTGGTTCGATCCCCAAGCTGCCGCAGATTTTGTGCAGGCCGGGAAGGAAGAGGACTCGGCGGCCTTTGATTTGAGGGATCTTAGAAGTGCGCTCGGGCAATTCGCCACCGGGGTCACTGTAGTCACGACCCTCGGGAGCAACGGCCGGAAGGTGGGGATGACCGCCAATTCCTTCACGTCGGTTTCGATGGAGCCTCCGCTGGTGCTGTGGTGTCCCAGTAAGCGCTCGCCGAGCCTTGGGGATTTCGAGGACTCCACGCATTTCGCCATCAACATCCTTGCCAGCGACCAGCATGTGCTGTCCCGGCAATTCGCAACCCCGTCGACCGACAAATTCGCCGGCGCGGAAACTTCGGAAGGAATTGCAGGGATTCCGCTACTGGACGGAGCGGTAGCCACTTTCCAGTGCCGGACTGTGTCAAGGCACGACGCCGGTGACCACGTCATCTATGTCGGCGAGGTCGAGAAATACGAAAACACCGGAGGGGCGCCCTTGGTGTTCCATGGCGGCAAATACCATACCGCCGCCAGCCATCCGGACTTCTGAGGGGACCGAACGCCACATGGACGTTTCCAGCGACATTGCAATCATCGGCTCCGGTATCAACTCCCTGGTAGCCGCGGCGGAACTCGCGATGGCCGGAAAGAGCGTGTGCCTCATTGAACGCAGTGACAGGCTCGGCGGCTTCATCCATTCAGCGGAACGGACCCTGCCCGGGTTCATACATGACACATTCTCCTCCTGGCATCCCTTGTTCGTTTCGGGAGGCGCCTACCAGGTCCTGGGGCACGAGCTGCACGTCCGGGGTTTGGAATATTGCAATACCGACGGCGCCGTGACAGCAAGCGTGGCCGCCGACCCGAGGACGGGACAACACCGGGTTGTCGTTGCCTATCGCGACCCGCAGCTCACCGCCTCGGCCTTACGGACGCGCGGAGATGACAGCGCCTACCAAACAATGTTGGAAGACCTCGGACATAACGCCGATACCGTTTTCGCGGCTTTCGGCGCGGAGCTGAGATCCGTCAAGGAACTTATGAGGATTGCGTTCCGAGCCCTGCTGCGAGGAAAGGTGAGAGGCACTGAGTCTTTCGTGCGGGACTCAGTGATGAGCGGCCGCAATTACCTCAGGAGCCGCTTTGACGGATGGGAAACCGACCAGCTGTGGTCGCCTTGGCTGCTTCATGCAGGGCTCGGCCCGGACCAGGCAAGCGGCGGCGTCATGCTTCCGGTCATGGCCATGAGCATGCATGGGCACGGCCTCCCCGTCGTCAAAGGCGGAGCATCGAATTTCGTCTCGGCTTTTGAGGCGCTACTCCGGGACCACTGTGTACGGATCATGCTGGAGACCGAGGCGGAGGAGATACTCGTGGACTCCAAAGGTGCATCGGGCGTCAGAACGTCCCGCGGCCTGGTCCAAGCCCGGACCGTCCTGGCAAACGTGTCCCCCCAGGCCCTGTACTCCACGCTCCTGCGGCGACCACCCGCTGGCGCGGCCGACGCCGCGGCACGCTACCAGAACGGCCGGGGCGCGATGCAGATTCATCTTGCCCTCGGCAAACCCGTCGAATGGCTGGATCCCGCACTGAACGCCGTTCCGCTGATTCACCTGAGCAACGGCTCTGACAGTACCGGGATTGCCTGCGCCCAAGCGGAGGCGGGACTGCTGCCGACTGACCCCACCGTCGTCGTCGGCCAGCAATGCGTCCTGGATCCCTCCAGGGCGCCTGCCGGGAAGGCAACTCTGTGGCTGCAACTGCAGGAAGTGCCGTTCGAACCGGCCGGGGACGCGGCAGGGGTGCTCAGCGTTGCGGACGGGTGGACCCCCGAACTCAAGGAACAGTACATGGAGCGTGTCCTGGCAAGGCTCGAGGAGTTTGCGCCGGGCACCAGGGCTTCGGTCCTGGCCTGGGACATCCTGGCTCCGAACGATCTTGCTGCAGAGAACCCCAATGCTGTGAAGGGCGACCCTTACGGGGGATCGGCGGAACTCTTCCAGAACCTCCTCTGGCGCCCCTTCCCTCAGGCTGCCAACCACAGAACCCCGATCAGGGGCTTGTGGCATATCGGCGCTTCCACCCACCCCGGCCCGGGTTTATCCGGCGGATCCGGCCATCTTGTGGCCCAAAAGCTGAAATGACACCACAACAACCGACAGGAGAACAATGTCTGTTCTAAACGGGCTCACCGCAGCCCTCTCAGCCGGCTCCATCGAAGTCATCGACCTCACGACGCCCCTCAGCCCTGACACTCCGATCCTGAATCTGCCGCAACCCTTGGCCAATACGGTCGGGCTCTCGCTCACCCCGGTGAGCAATTTCGACGACGCCGGACCGGCTTGGGCATGGAACGACGTCACCATGGGCGAACACGCCGGCACCCATCTGGATGCTCCCGTGCACTGGATTACGGGTCGGGAGGGAAAATCCGTTGACCAGATCGACCCGAAGCGACTGGTTGGCCCGATCGTCGTCATTGACAAGAGCGGCGACGTCGCCCGGGATCCGGACTTCCTGCTGGAGCCGGAACACTTTGAACACTGGCAACTGGAGCACGGCCAACTGCCGGAGAACTGCTGGGTTCTCTTCAGGACCGGCTGGTCTGCCCGGGGCGGAAACGCCGCCGACTTCATCAACGCGGACGAAGGCGGACCGCACACTCCTGGCGTTTCGGTATCCTGTGCCAAGTGGATCGCCGGCAACGACAGAATCAGTGGGTTCGGGGTCGAGACGGTCGGCGTCGACGCCGGCCAGGCGGCCACGATGGACCCCATGTTTCCCGTCCACTCGTTCCTCCTTGGCGCGGACAAATACGGACTAACCTCGCTCCGCAACGTAGAGCGGCTTCCGATCACCGGAGCAACTCTCGTCGTCGCGCCGTTGCCGATTGTCGGCGGAACGGGAAGTCCCAGCCGGGTCTTTGCTTTCGTGGAGGGGCCATGAGCGGGAAAGTACAGGTTTCGGCCCTCGTTGGCAGGACCTTGGCCAAGCTGGGCGTCGGTCATGTGTTCGGCGTCGTGGGGAGCGGGAATTTTGACGTGACCCACGCCCTCATCAAGGAAGGCGTTCCCTACACTGCCGCAAGGCACGAAGGTGGCGCGGCGACCATGGCCGACGCCTACTCAAGGATCTCGGGCAAGGTGGGCGTCGTGACAACGCACCAAGGATGCGGGCTGAGCAACGCGATCACAGGCATCGGGGAGGCGGCCAAGAGCCGCACGCCAATGATTGTGCTGACTGCCGACACCCAAGGAGCGGCCGTCCGCTCCAACTTCAAGATCGACCAGGACGCCTTGGCACGCAGCGTGGGCGCGGTCGCCGAGCGGATTCATTCAGCAGAAACGGCTATCGCCGACACTGTCAGGGCGTTCCGCACTGCTGTGAACGAACGCCGGACTGTCGTTCTCAGTCTGCCCCTCGATGCGCAGAAGGGATTGGCAGCTGATCTGATCGACGTCGTTGAAGTACCGGAACCTGCCCGGATCCGGCCGGACTTTGCGTCGGTGGAAAAGCTCGTCACCATGATTTCTCTGGCCCAGCGCCCGGTGTTCGTCGCCGGACGAGGAGGCAGGGGCGCCCGCGACTCGATTCTGGCCCTTGCCCGGCACGCCGGGGCACTCGTGGCAACGTCGGCTGTTGCCAGCGGCCTGTTCAATGGCGATTCGCATAATCTCGGCATCTCAGGCGGGTTTTCTTCGCCGCTGACTGCGGAGTTGATCAGCGGCGCAGATCTTATTGTCGGATGGGGGTGCACCCTGAACATGTGGACGATGCGCCACGGCCGGCTCATTTCCGCCGACGCAAGAGTGGTCCAGATCGACGTCGAAGACGCGGCCTTGGGTGCCAACAGGCGCATCGCCCTCGGGGTGCTGGGGGATTCTGCCCTGACAGCGGATGATGCCTTGGACGCTTTGCTCAGGATCCAAGCCGCCCCGGTGGAAAAATACCGCACCGAGCAGAACGCGCTCGCCATTAAGCTGGGTTCGCGCTGGCGGGATGTGGAGACGCCGGACCTTTCCACGCCGACCTCCATAGATCCGCGGGTGATCAGCCGGGAGCTGGATTCGATCCTTCCCCCGGACAGGATCGTTGCCGTCGATTCGGGCAACTTCATGGGCTACCCCAGCCAGTACCTGGCGGTGCCGGACGAGTTCGGCTTCTGCTTCACGCAGGCGTTCCAGGCCATCGGCATCGGACTCTACACCGCGATCGGCGCCGCCGTCGCACGGCCCGACCGGCTGCCGGTCCTGGGCGCCGGCGATGGCGGGTTCCTAATGGGCATCAGCGAACTGGAGACCGCCGTCCGGCTCAAACTGCCGTTGGTGTGCATCGTCTATAACGACGCCGCATACGGCGCAGAAGTCCACCATTTCGCGGCCCATCATGACCTTGAGGACCTGGGCAGCGTGTCGTTTCCGGACAGTGACATTGCGGCCATCGCCCGGGGGTACGGAGCCGACGGCGTCACGGTGCGGACGCTGGAAGATCTGCAGCCGGTGCGGGAGTGGGTTTCCGTGTTCCGTGATGGAGG
Organism: Curtobacterium sp. LFS079; assembly: GCF_047977865.1. NCBI lineage: Bacteria > Bacillati > Actinomycetota > Actinomycetes > Micrococcales > Microbacteriaceae > Curtobacterium > Curtobacterium sp. LFS079. The sequence goes on along the minus strand of NZ_JBFPFO010000004.1, from coordinate 196,938 downwards.
ACAGGACCGGCCGCTGGTGATTGATGCGAAGATCGCCTCGGACGGAGGCTCCTGGTGGCTGGCGGAGGCCTTCCAGGGACACTGACGCTGCTGCCGGGGACACTGGCAGTTTTCCGAAAGGGCGCTTGGGCTTGCGGGCCCAAGCGCCCCTTTGCCGCGCTTTAGTTTTCTCCGACGACGGACTTCGCGTAGCGCTGGGCCTTCGGACCCAGCAACGAGTGCAGCTTCGTGAAAAGCTCCTGGGCTGCCAGGCCGTGCCAGTTGTCCGGCAGGTATTCTTCCGGGAGTCCGGGGTCCATGTAGGGCAGGCGGCGCCATTCGGTGACCATGGGGACATAGTCGGCGAAGGCCTCCTTCAGCAGCTCGGGAGACTCCGAAGCCTCACCCTCAAGCTGCTCCCAGCGTTGGAGGACGGGCTGGTGGCGTTCCAGGAAGTCAGTGTAAAGAGCCTCCAGGGAAGGCAGGTCCCACCATTGACCCACCTTCTCGTGGATGTGCCCTTCCGTGAGATGCGTTGCCTTGAACAGGTCCACATATCCCATGAGGCCGGCCCGGCTGAGTTGCTGTTGGACTTCATCCGCAAGATTTTCGGGAGCTATCCATAACCCGGGGGACACCTGGCCGCAGCCGACCCGGGTCAGGATGGTCCGCAGCTTGTGCCTGAGGTGCCGTTGGGCCTCGGGGACGGAATAGGACGCCAGGAGCCAGGCATCGCCTTTTTGGGCACGGCGAGGTGCGAAGATCCGCTCGTCACCGGCGGTAAAGACATCCTCGAGTTCCGGGGAAAGCTTGTAGGCCGCGGACCCGCCGCGTTTCAGGCTGACCAGGACTCCACGCTTTTTCAGCCTGGAAACCGAAGACCGTACGCCCGCTGATTCGACCCCCAGGTCTCCGAGGAGCCGTATCAGCTCGGCAACAGCAAAAGTGCCATCCTGGTTGCGGGCATAGAGGCCATACACGGTGACAATGAGGTGTTGATGGCGCGGCGTGGGGGCAACGTCAGGGACGGCATCAGCCTTGGCCATGCAGGACTACCTCGATCGGTTCCGGATTCGATTTACAGTCATAGGCTACATGGCGGGCAGCCGGCTGATCTGCACGATGCTTGCCGGGGCCAGGGTCAGATGAAGGTCAGGCCCGCCCAAGGCACCGTGACCGGCGTCGTGCCACCGAAAACCGATTTGAACTCTTCGTCCAGCAGGGCGCGCACGGACACTTCCTGCATATTCTCCTGCTGCTCGTCTGAGCGTGAACCGGACATTTGCTGCCTCCTTGGTCAGGGCCTCCAGATGGATCACGTCCATGTGTCCATCAGATCGCCTGGTCCCAATTTTATATCGTTAGAGTGACGTTCGTAAATAGAACGCGATAGACTTTCGGTGTATCAGCGATGACGAACGCCAGTGAACTGATATTTTCAGAGGGTTTGGACAAGTGAGAGGAGCGCGCCGTGGACCGCCTGTCCCGATCGAATCCCCGAGTCAGCATCGAGCGCACCGTGGAATGGGTGGATACGGACGCTTCGGGCCACCAGCACAACTCGGCAGTAATGCGCTGGGTGGAGTCCGCCGAGGCCGAACTATTCCTGCGCAAGCTTCAACTGCCTGACTACTTCCCAAGCGTTCCTCGCATCCACCAGGAGATCCATTTCAAGGCCAAGCTGTGGTTCGGGCAGAGGGTCACGGCGACCGTGGGCATCTTCAAGCTCGGCAGAACGTCCATGACGTATGCCTTCGAAATCGAGGGACATCCGCACGGCGGGCTGACCGGTGGTTTGGCAGCTTTCGGCACCGTGACAGTTGCCCATGTGCCGCCGGGATCCGCCAAGGCTCAGCCATGGCCGGACGCCGTCGTGGAAGCCGTGGCGCCTGGCCGGGAGGCCGGCGGATGATCCCGGCGGCCGCTGGGAATCGCAGGCTCATCCGGTTCCGTGCGTAGGAGGGATCTTGGTCTGACGGCGCCTGGGTGTAAGGATCGGTTATGGCCGACCGTTTGATGCTTCTGGACACCGCGTCGTTGTACTTTCGTGCGTTCTTCGGCGTGCCCGATTCGATCCGACGCGCCGACGGCACGCCGGTGAACGCAATTCGCGGCTTACTGGAGATGATCGCGCGGCTTGTCACCGAGTATGGAGCGACGCATCTGGTGGCGTGTTGGGACGAGGACTGGCGTCCTCAATGGCGGGTGGATCTCATCCCGTCGTACAAGTCGCACCGGGTCGCTGAGGTGGTGGTGGGTGCTCCGGACGTCGAGGTGGTGCAGGACGCGCTGGTAGTGCAGGTTCCGATGATTCGCCGGGCGCTCCGTCTCGCGGGCATCGCCGTTGTCGGGGCGGCCGGGCATGAAGCCGACGACGTCATAGGCACCTATGCCAGCCATGCCGACTTTCCTGTTGACGTCGTGACGGGGGACCGTGATCTCTTCCAGATGGTCGATGACGCCCGGCAGGTGCGGGTCATCTACACAGCAAAAGGCATGAAGAACCTCGAGGTCGTGACCGATGCCGTTGTCGTTGGCAAGTATCGTGTGCTGCCTGGTCAGTACGCTGACTTCGCGACGTTGCGCGGGGACGCCTCCGATGGCCTGCCGGGTGTCGCCGGGATCGGCGAAAAGAGTGCGGCGTCGTTGCTCTTGGCGTATGGCACGCTGGACGGGCTACTTGCGGCCGCGGCGGATCCGGGCAGCGGGCTGTCCGCGTCGGTGAGGTCGAAACTCGCCGCCTCCGCCGACTATCTGACGGTTGCGCCCGCCGTCGTGAATGTCGTGCGCGACCTCGCATTGCCAACTCTCGACGAGGCCGGAGCACGGCTGCACCCCGTCGTCGGAGATTCGCGCACTGAACTCGGGCGTCTCGCAGCCGATTGGAACCTCGGCGGCTCGGTGAAACGCTTGCTCGAAGCTCTCGACTTCCGTCCATGACGCCGCGCAGCCGACGAGTTTCACCAGGTCCGGTATCTTGACGACCCCGCCCGAGCCACCTAGCATACAACCAAATGGTTGTAGATAGTGGGCTTTCTGACGCCAGCCAGCACAAGGAGACGAACGTGACCACCACAACGCACACCCTGGAACTAGCTGACGTTGATCTCGTCTACGACGTCCACGGGCCTATCCCGTCCGCCGACGGCCAGCCCATCCTCGTCATGATCGGCCAGCCGATGACGGCAGCCGGATTCGCCGACCTGGCCGCGCAGTTTCCTGATCGGACCGTGGTCACCTATGACCCGCGGGGTCTCGGCCGAAGCGCCGTGCGTCGCGACGGTCGCACCGATCAGCGGCCTGAGGACCAGGCTGCCGACCTCCACGCATTGGTCGAGCACCTTGGTGCGGGCAAGGTCGACGTCTTCGGCAGCAGCGGCGGCGCTGTCGCTGGCCTGGCATGGGTAGCGACCCACCCGGACGACGTACACACGCTGGTGGCGCACGAGCCGCCTTCGACCTGGGCACTCTCCCATGATGCCGACGAAGCCGACCGGGCCTTCGGCAACGTCCGACAGGCCTACCAGGGCGGCGGTTTCGGACCTGGCATGGCGCAATTCATCGCGCTGACCATGTGGCCCGGCGAGTTCACCAGTGAGTACTTCGCCCAGCCGCCGGCCGACCCGGCGATGTTCGGATTGCCCGCCCAAGACGACGGCAGCCGGGATGACCCGCTGTTGTCCGAGCGCAGCGTTGCGGTCACCCGATACGCGTACGACCTCGACGCCGTTAAAGCGGCTCCCACTCACGTGGTGTTGGGTGTCGGCGAAGAAACCGGCAACACCATCACTGCGCGGACCACATATGCCGTCGCCGATCGCCTCGGCGTGCCTCCAGTCGTGTTCCCCAGCCACCACGGCGGCTTCGTCGGTGGCGGCCCCGAGAACCCATACGCAGGAAAGCCCGTCGAGTTCGGCGCCACCTTGCGCACTGTCCTTGATTCCGCCTCGCGCTAGTGTGCTCAGTGACCGCCACGTTGCATGTATTCAGCGGGGTCGTAGTGGATCCGGAGAGCCGAGATCTTACCGTCGTGGAGGCGGAAGAACTCAGCGATCCGGACAATCCCGCCGGGCATGTGGGCGTCGTAGAGCATCGCGGAGGCGTCTGCTCCGTGAACTTCCTGAACGACCTCAATGGTCGACACATTGGCGATGAAGCCCTTTACACCCTGGCAGAATCCGGCTGCCCCTGTGCGCTTCCCTGAGATTGGACCTTCAAATTCGAGGTCGTCGACGAGCAGGGTGCGAAGCTCGCCGTCGGGGTCGTACGCATCCATGCCGGCGGCCAGGATCCGGTAATACCGCTGGAGTACTTCCGGCGCAGCCTCACTCAGCGTGGTCATTGGCTTCTCCTCCCTCAGGTTGAAATCCTTGAGCACGGGTCATGAGAGTGTCAACAGCTTTGTGGTGGTTGAGGGCCGCTCTGCACCATCGTTTACTGGATCATGCCGGCTCTAAACTGGTTCTCCCGATCTTGAGCGAGTTAATTTTTCGTCCGCGTTGAACGCTTGCTGAGCTGACTAATTTGCTCGACCATATACCGTGCACCTTCGTCAATTTTGGCCTGCCAGCCTAGGGCTGCACTGTCCTTGTCGCCTTTGCTGACTGCCTCAAAGATTGCCGTGTTTTGCTCTACTATGCGGTTGGGGGGATAGGCATAGCGAATACCTATGACAGAAATGAACATCAACGTTTGCTTGGACAAGGATTCCAGCATGACGGGGATACGGGCTAAGCCTGAAGCTTGGAATAGTGCATTCTGAAAGGCCAGGTCCGCCTGTTGTGCGCCGTCGATATCCTCGTGTTCAGCGCAGAGACGCAATTCCTGGAGCACGTGCGCTACAGTCTCGCGACTATCAGACGTCCAGCGGCTTGCGGCCCGGACGGCCATAGTGCCAAGAGCCCGCCTCGCGGCATAGGTTTCGACGACATCCTCGACCGAGGGAAGGCGCACAACTACCGTACTATCCGTGGCCGCCGTAACCAGGCCGTCCTCGGCTAGTACCCGCAATGCTTGACGGATTCGACCTCTGCTCGTTCCCAGAAGTTGTGACAACGTTCTGTCGGAGATCTCGTCGTAGTTCCTGAATATTCCCGCAGCCAACCCTTGGCGAATGGCCAAGACAATTGCATCGGTCAGACCGTTCTGACTTACAGGGCGGCCCTTAGGAGCCCCGCGGGGAGCGGACGTTTCACCAGGATTTCCTCGTTCCGGCTTCGCAACCCAGGAAAACGGTTCGTCGCGGAACGCACTCTCTTCTATCTGGTACCAGCGTCGAAGTCGCCCCTCGAGATCACTGAATTGTTCAGAATTTGCGCGCTCAGGCAAGCGGCATAAGGTGTGGAACGCCGCCTGCCAATCCGCTTCATTCGGGTAAGCCAAGGAAACCGAAACGGTTTCCGGGACAGGAATATCGCCCGAGGACATGATCACAACATCAGCGTGCGAATAGCGCGATTTGCCGATCGCGCTCCAGAAGTCATCTATGAGAGCAGTGGGGTGTTCACAATCCAGCTCTTTCCTGACGAGGTCAGCAGCCAGGACCGAACGCAGCTGACGGCGGGTATTTTCGGCCAAGGGCACCAACGGTTGTGGAGCGAGTGCCTCGGGGGCGGGGCTAAGAACCAGGCAGCATCCGGATGGAACGATCAGCATGCCTGCGAGCTTCATCGCCTTCTGCGAGAGAAGAGAATCAAGATGCAAAGACACATCCGATTCGATCATTGTGTCGCGCCACGTGCGGGCTACGAATGACTGGCTAACGCCCAGTGCCTCCGCGATGGATCGGCTTGACCACTTCGGCGACGGCATCCATAGGGGAGCAGTGAGTACCGCACTGCGGGCCTCGGCTCGCACGGGTGGCCCCGGCCTTGTCGTTGCGCGCTGCATCAGATGACAGTGTGCCACGGGCAGGCTAACGACTCAATGACTCAGTGACTCAAAAGGGTCATCTGGGAGCTGGCCGAGCTTTCCCGGCGGGGGCATGGAAGAGGACGATGAGGCGGCGGTCAAAGCCACACTCTGGAGAGCGAGAAGAAAATGTACGACGTCGTAATTGTTGGTGGCGGGCCGGCCGGCTTGGCGGCTGCCTATCATCTCGAACGTGGCGGACTGTCTGCCGTTGTCGTGGAAGAAACTGATCGATTGGGCGGACGGGCCCTGACGGTCGATGTGCAGGGGCAGCCGATCAACCTGGGCGCCATGTTTGTTTACAGCGGGACGCCATCCCATGATCTCGCGCTGAGCCTGGGTGTACCCCTGGTTCCGTTCGAGCCTGCGAGTTTCGGCATTCATGTCAACGGTGAGACCGTGGTGGCCAATGACAACGCCGAACTAGTCGCGAACCTGCCCCTGCCGCAAGCGTCTAAGGACGCACTGAGTGCATTCATGGAGCGGGCCAGCAAGGAATACTTCAACAACACAAGTGGCGGGCAACTGCGTCCGGTATCAAAGGACTACGGAGACATGTCCGCCCAAGCTCAACTGGACGGTCTTCCGGCAGAGGTCCAGGAAATTCTGGAAGCTGCAATCCGTGGCGGCTCTGTCGCCAGGCCTTCAGAGCTCAGCGCGACGTATGCTTTGCGCTATTTCGCCAGCTATGTGGTGCATGAAAAGAAGAACCGGATGTTTGCCCGCAACGGCATGGAGTCGATCCCGGCCGCCCTGGCCAAAAGTCTCGTTTCGACGGAGGTGCGCAAGCAGTGCTCGGCTAGGTCGGCCCGCCAGGACTCAGCGGGGGACTGGGAGATTGTTGCCTCCGAAGCCAACGGCACCCCCGTTACCTTTCGTGCGCGGCATGTCATCATGGCCGTCCCGGCGCCTCGAATCGCAGAGATCGCAGAGTTGCCGGGCTGGAAGAAGGAAGCGCTGGAAAAGGTCAAGACGCCGGGTTCCACTGTCCTCGGCGTCGTTGCGGATGTGCGTGGTGTCGAAGCACCAGGTATTGCGGGAGCGCCGTCGCCTGTTCAACTGGGTTACGACGATTGGTCCTTCGTGGTCACACCAGGGCGACCTTTCGATGCAATCATCAACCCGCTTCCCGGCAGGGGAGAGAACCTCGTCCAATTCGTCTGCTACGGCAACAGCTCGGGGTATGTGCCGGATGCCAACCAAGCCGATTCCGGAGTGCTGGACCAGTGGCTCGAGCACTTCCTGGCCGTGGCCCCTGGCCTGCGCAATCGGATCGTGGGGGCGCGCATCCAGTCCTGGCGCCATTGCTTCTCGCTGCTTACGCCGGAGCGTAACGCAGCCTTGCCGTTGATCCGGAAACCGGTGGCTGGCACGCTGCACTTCGCGGGTGACTACTCATCGGAGACCGCAGGGACCCACGGCGCATATGCCGAAGCACAGCGGGTGGCCGAAGAGATCCTGGCACAGGTCCAAACCGGACTCGGTTCCCGTTAAACGACGGACGCCCCGTAAAGGAACCCACCGTGTCCCGGCGGCGCAGCCCGGCTGCCGGTACACAGTGGGTCCATCCCCGGCGTCGTCGATGCTGGCCGAAGCGGATTGCCGGGCGCGGGTCAGCTTAAGGGCTCATCAGATGCTGGCTGACAACCAAGTCCAGATTGCACCCCGCCGGCGTTCTTGTACACCGCAATTTCGTCCGGTCCGCGTTTGAAGGTTTGCTGCTGGGTCTGCGATGAGCCGCTTTGCGACCTTCGCGCGACAACCTGCTCGCCGTACGTCGCGCGAACCGGCGGACCTTGAACTGACCTGCGTCACATGCCACCACGCATGATTCAAAGCCGCCGTTTGACCGCGGACACCTCCCTCGCGGCGTAAAGGTCCTTGGTGGCCCGCGCCTGGACATGCGGACGTTTCCCAGAGCCACAGCATTATTTTGCTGTTCTCGACTGGCAAAGCTCCCGTCACGCAGCGGTTGGTAGAAACTCTCTTCAAAAAGGCATTGCCTTAAACATATGAGGATGTATTATTTAGGTGTGATCGGGAACACACTCCCTGTCCACTTGAACTCAAGGTCGCGGCAGCCTTGCCAGTCAGAAGAAGGAAAGACATACCCATGAAAGATGCACCCTCAGCGGACCTGTCTCAGGGTCATGCGCGTCAGCTCCCTGAAGGGAAACGAAAAATGGGCTTGAGTTTTGGCACGAAAGCTCCCTCTACCGCGCTTTCGGGTGAGGTGGTGGTCTCCGGTCTTGGCAAGAGTTACGGCGTGCACAAGGTGTTGTCGGATGTGAACCTGACGGTGGCCGAGGGGGAAGTGGTTTCGATCATCGGGCCGTCGGGTGCGGGCAAGAGCACGTTCCTGCGCTGCCTGAACTACCTGGAAACCCCGACGGAGGGCACCATCCTGATCGGCGGGGCCCGTGTGGTGGCCGGCGGGAAGCTGCCGGACAAGGCCAGCCTCGACCACCTGCGCCGGGTCACCGGGATGGTGTTCCAAAGCTTCAACCTGTTCCCGCACCTGACCGTGATGGAAAACATCACCCTGCCCCAGCGCAAGGTTCTGGGTTCGTCCAGGGAACAGGCCGAAGAGGTCGCCAACCGGCTGCTGAAGCGGGTGGGCCTGCCGGAAAAGGCCGCGGCGTATCCGGCCCGTTTGTCGGGCGGGCAGCAGCAGCGCATCGCGATCGCCCGGGCGCTGGCTTTGTCGCCGAAGGTGATGCTTTTTGATGAGCCGACCTCGGCCCTGGATCCGGAGATCGGCCTGGAAGTCCTGGCGGTCATGCGCGACCTGGCCGGCGAGGGCATGACGATGCTGGTGGTCACCCACGAGATGCACTTCGCCCGCGATGTTTCCAATCGGATCATGGTAATGGGCAACGGCGGCGTCCTGGAGATCGGCCCGAGCGAACAGGTCATGTCCGAGCCGCAGAACGAACGCACCCGGCAGTTCCTCAAAGCCGTGCTGGACCGGTGAGGCACTCATGATCACCCAACTGCTGTCCTCGATCGCCCAGGGCATCGGACTGACCCTGTATGTCACGGGCGCCTCGCTGCTGTTCGGCGGCCTCATCGGCCTGGTGCTGGCCGCCGCCGCCCGCTCACCGATCGCCATCATCCGCACCATCGCCACCCTGTACGTCAACGTGGTCCGGGTCATCCCGCCCATCACGTGGCTTTTCCTGATCTACTTCGGCCTGCCGCAGTACTCCCTGCGCCTGTCAACGATCCAGGCCGCGATCATAGGCTTCTCCATCATTGCCTCGGCGTTCATGGCCGAGATCTACCGCTCCGGCCTGCTGTCCATCCCCGACGGGCAGCGCGAAGCCGCGCACGCGCTCGGGCTGAGCAGTTTCACCACGGTCCGGTACGTCATCACCCCGCAGGCGTTCCGTGTCGCGCTGCCGGCAATCGCCACCTACGGCATCGGCCTGCTGAAGGACTCGGCCTTGGCCTCCACGATCGGCGTCCGCGAAATCACCTACTACGCCCAGCAAGCGGCGAAACAAACCCACGAAGGACTGTTCTCCTTCGTCGTGGCCGGGGCCCTGTACATCATCATCAGCCTCATCGTCGCCCTCATCTCCCGCCGGGTGGACCTGAGGCTGCGCAGGAAGATCGGAGTGGCCTGATGGACATCCTCACCCAATGGCTCACCTGGTTCCCGGACCTGGCCCCGGGACTGGCCGTCAGTCTCCAGCTGACCGGACTGTCGCTGCTTTTCGGCTTCCCGCTCGGCCTGTTGTTCGCCGTCATGGCAGCGGCGAAAATCGCGCCGCTGCAATGGATCTCCTTCTTCTTCGTGGAGATCGGGCGGGGCCTGCCGGCCCTGGTGCTGCTGTACCTGCTGTATTTCAGCCTTCCCGACGCCGGCATCACCCTGACCTCCCTGACGACGGCGGTCATCGCGCTGAGCTGGAACACCGGCGCCTACGCCTCCGAGTATTTCCGCGCCGGGCTTGCCGCGGTGCCGCTGGGGCAGAAGGAAGCGGCCCTGACTTCCGGGCTGCGCGGCTGGACCGGGTTCCGGCTCATCATCCTGCCCCAGGCGCTGCGGATTTCCACCCCGCCCCTGGCAAGCCTTGCCGTCCTCGTTTTCCAGGGCAGTGCCCTGGCGTTCGTGATCGCCGTGCCCGAACTGATGTCCAAGGCCTTCGAGATCGGATCCATCACCTTCGAATACCTCAGCGTCTACTCCCTCACCGCGGTGGTCTACGGATCCCTCACCCTGGTCTTCCTCGGACTCGTCCGGGTCCTGGAACGGCGGCTCGGCCGCCACCTGCAACGCAACTGAACCCCCACTACCCCTCCGTTCACCACAACAAGGAAGCACAACCATGTCACCAACTCCCCGTACTCTCGCGCGCACGCTTTCGGCCGGCACCGCCGCCGGCCTGCTCGCACTCTCCCTCGCCGCCTGCGGCGGCGGCAGCACGGCCAGCGGCGGATCCGGCTGCACTCCGGCGCACAAAGACCTCAAAACCATCACCGACGGCGAGCTCACCGTCGCCAGCTACGACTACGCACCCGCCACCATCCTGCAAGGCGACAACGTCACCGGCATGGAAGGCGACCTGATCAACGAGATCGCCAAGCTCGAATGCCTCAAGCTCACCGTGAGCACCTCGGGCGGCGCCGGAGCAGTGATCCCCTCCGTGCAGACCAAGCGCGTCGACATCGGCTCGGGCAACTGGCTGCGTACCAAGGCGCGGACGAAGATCGTCCATCTGAGCACGCCGCTCTGGAGCGACCCCCAGGCCATCGTCTCCAAGACAGGTCTGACCAGCGACGACCTCAAGGGCAAGAAGATCGGCTCGGTCGCCGGCAACCTCTGGAACGACAGCATGCAGAAGTGGCTTGGGGATGACTTCAAGATCTACCAGGACGACGAGTCGATCTACGGAGACCTCAAGGCAGGCCGTATCGATGCCCTGGTGGCGTCCTCTGCATCCGCCAACTACCGGTTCAAAAGCGCGCCTATCGAGGGCGCCACCGTGGTCAACGTCAAGCCGAACCCGAACGTCCCCCAGTTCGCCGGGGTAGGCCAGGTCATGCTGCCGTCCAGCCTCGACAACGAGGCCCTCGGCAAGGCGCTGGACGAGGACATCCAAAAGCTCCGCGGAGACGGAACCATCAAGAAGATCCTCGAAAAGTACGGCATCGATCCTTCTGTCGGCGAGCCGGGCGCGCCCAGCGAACTCTAACAACAAGCACAACCCACACGCGGGCGGCGTCGGATGTCTCATCCGGCGCCGCCGTTGCTTAATTGTCGGGAAAGCGCGGGCGTAACGCATCGGAAAGGCTTGACTGAAAATTCAGTCAGATTTACAGTTGGAGCACTGCATCACCGTGATGCAGCTCACGAAAGGCTCGCCATGATCAGCACGCGCATTCGCAAAGACGCGGATTCCGCTGGTGCCGCATCCGCGCACAAAGACAGCTTCGGCCGCGTTGAAACTGCCGGCATCGAGTTCATCCCCGACGCGGACCGCACCTCCCGTCCGCGGAACCTCTTCACCGTGTTCTTCGGCGGGAACTTTGCCTTCTCCGTCATCGTCTTCGGCTGGCTCCCCATCACCTTCGGCCTCGACTTCGTGGGAGCTGCCACGGCCAGCCTCACCGGCCTCCTCCTAGGCACTGTCCTCATCGGTCCGCTCGCGCTCCTCGGGCCGCGGACCGGAACCAACAACACGGTATCCAGCGCGGCGCACTTCGGCACCCGCGGCCGCTTGATCGGATCCGGGTTGACCCTGCTGTTCGCCCTGGCTTACGCGGCCATCGCCGTCTGGACCTCAGGCGATGCGCTCGTTGCCGCTGCCCAGCGCCTGATGGGAATCCCGATCGACGGCGTCACTCTCGGCATAGGCTACGCAGTGATTTCGGTGGAAATCGTTCTCGTCGCGCTCTTCGGTCACGGCACCGTGGTGGCCATGCAGAAGTTCGTGGCCCCCGTGGTCGGTGTCCTGCTCCTCATCGGGGTGGTCGCCTTCGCTCCCGCTTTTAGCCCCACAACGGTCCATGCCCCCTACATCCTCGGCGACTTCTGGCCCACCTGGATCCTATCCGTGGTGATTTCCATTGGCGGCCCCCTTTCCTATGCACCGACGCTGGGGGACTACAGCCGCCGCATCTCCAGATCCCGGCATTCGGACCGCTCCGTGATGGGATCCGCCTGCCTGGGCGTCTTCCTTGGCCTGTTCGTCACGGCGCTCTTCGGCGCCTTCACCGCAGCAGCCATCCCGGAGCTGGGCGGCTCCTACGTCGCAGACCTCGTCAGGTCCTCGCCTGCGTGGTACCTGTTGCCCATTCTCATCATCGCGCTGGCCGGCGGCCTCGGTCAGGGCGTGCTGAACCTCTACGCCAGCGGTCTGGACCTCGAAGCGCTCTTCCCGCGGCTTCGCCGCATCCACACCACGCTCATCACGTCGGTGATCGCCGTCGCGCTTCTTTACGTGGGTGTCTTCGTCTTCAACGCGGTGGATTCCATCACAGCGATGACGCTGGTCCTCAACGGATTCGCGGGGCCGTGGGTGGCCATCAATGTCCTGGGCTTCCTGGTTGCCCGCCGTGGCAACTACCATGCCGCCCATCTTCAGCTCTTCCGCGCCGGCGGCCCGCGGGGACTCTATTGGTTCAGCCGCGGCTGGAACCTGCGTGCCGTGGTGCCTTGGGCGATCGGTTCGCTGTTCGGGGTCCTGGCAACCGATACCTCCCTTTACACGGGACCCTTTTCCCAGCTTGCCGGCGGAATCGACTTGAGCTTCATCGGTTCGACGGCGATCGGAGCCGTCGGGTACCTGCTCGCGCTCCGCCTGTGGCCGGAACCTGCGGCCGCCCCCGCCGAGGTCACGCCGCAGACTGGCGTGCGGGTATTACTGTCGAACAATGAGTGAAAAACTAGCCAAGATCCTCACTGCCGCCACCACCTGCATCGCCAGGAACGGCGTCCGGGGGATGCGGGTCAACGATGTGGCCAGAGAGGCCGGCGTGTCGCCCGGGCTCCTCTACTACCACTTCACTGACCGGGCCGGCCTGCTGGCCGCCACGCTTGACCACATCAACAAGCAAGTCAGCAAGGACGACGCCGACCCCTCTCCTGACGTCGAAAGCCGCACGAAGCATTTCCGGCACCTCCTCCTCGACGAGATCAAGGACGACCCCGACGTCCGCCGGAATTCCGTGGCCTGGAACGAGCTGCGCGCTTGCTCCATCTTCGAACAGGACATCGCTGAGCCTCTTTCCCGGACCACAGTCGAATGGAACCAGGAAATCGCACACGCCCTCCGGGCCGCCACGGCGACAACTGAGGGCGAGGCCTCAATCATGGCGGAGATCCTCACGAGCCTCGTCGAAGGCATCTCCGGGCGGTGGCTCAGCGGCTTCATCACCACGGAACACGCACGTTCCCTGGTGACGACAGCCATCGACTCACTCACTGCGGCCCGCCCAGTGACCTCGCAGGAACCTGCGGAAAACGGCCAAGGCACATGAATCACCACGATCCGCACCAGCTCGTCACCGTGGAGATTGTCCACCCCCGCATGCTGGCCGCCGTGCGGCGGGAAGTTGCGCCGAATGACGTTGGCTCGGCGTGGGGGCCTGCGGTGGGCAAGGTCTGGGACTTCATTCGCAGTCAGCCGGGCCTGTGGACGGGCGGCCACAACGTCTTCGTCTACCACCACCCGAAGGAGCCCGCCGCGCCCATTCTGTGCGACTTCGGCGTCGAGGTCACACGCACATTTGAATCGGCGGGCGAGGTATACGTGACCGAAACGCCCGGGGGCGAGGCTGCCGTAGCAGTCCACCATGGGCCGTACCACCGCATGGTTGAGGCTTACGAAGCGATTGACGAGTGGATGGCGGCGAACCATCGGGAGTCTGCGGGGCACTCCTGGGAGATCTACGGAGATCCGACGCCGGATCCCGCCAACACCGAAACGACGATCGTGCACCTGCTGAAATAGGAGTCAGTGTGGGCTGTCCGCCGGATTGGCATCTACATCGTCCCCGCGGAGATTGCGGAGCTCCGGACATTTCAGCGATTCAGCGCGTGTTGTCCTTCTTGCCCCGGAAGGTAGCCATGGCCCCTGATAACCCACGCAGGCCTCCTGGGACGGCGATGATGCCCGTCAATCGATCCATCTTCATGGAGGCCGGCACCCCTGTCAGGACGGCCCGTGGCCAGGGGCAGTGACTTCGCCGGGTTGCTGCGGGGGAAGTCCTCGACGGCGACTCCTTGCGGATTGCCTTCGGCAGGAAGCACGGCCGGTGTTCCGTGAAGCGGGACCTCCGGGCATAGATCGGTGATGAGGCCCATCCCGGCATATTCGCGCACGTCGCTTATGCCGGATACCGCAGCGCGTTTGTCAGGGAAGGACCGGGAGACGGCTACCACGGTTCCGTCCGGTGCCTTGAGCCTGAATCTGAAGAGCGTTCCATCGTCGATGAAGAGTTCAAACATTCCGGTCATGAATATCCTCCTGAACGCCGGGCGGCATGCGGTGCCCGGTGGGTTTCCTCAGACCGGGACGCGTCATTGCGCTCCGGCCGTTCTGGTTCGGTAAGAATGATCGTTTGGCTCACTGCGTTTGAAGCACGCCACGAGGTGTAGTGACCAACCTACTGGGAGGAACCCTTGGCTGGCTAGAGCCACTTTGGCAGCCGCGGCTTTGGCGATACAGAGCAGCGGACTCCGTCAGCTACGCTTCGTGGATGCATGCATAGACGTCAAGTGGTTTTGGCTGTCGTTCGATTCACGGGGGAGGGCTGGGACTGTTCGAATCGGGACGCCGCCGTCCAAGGTGTTTTGGTGGAGTGCTTCTGCTCAACGCGCGCGCGTTCTTGAGGAACAACTGCCTGCTGCCGGTTGGTCGAGGGTGCCCTTGCGGGATACGTCAGCTGGGAAGTGGACGCTTCACGGGTGCATGGGACGATCAGCATCCTTGCGGTATCTCCTGGTCATCGACGCAGCTCGCGGAGCAACCAGGTAGAGACTTGCAGCTCATGGGGATGCCATGCGAACCTGCCCGGTCGGTGACATCCTGGCGTTCAATTGCGGCTCGAGGTTCAGGGACCGATTACCGGTGCATGGATCTTCGATGGGCCGGAATCATTCCTCCTGCTGGTGACGGACTCGACAGGTGAGGGCCGCAGGCTGTTTATTTCAGCCGCCGTGGAGTTCGAAATGGCCGCCCATCCCGGTGAGGGCCCCGTACAGGTCGGGCACGCCCCACCATTCGACGGCGTGGCCGTCTTCGAAGCGGAGTATTTGGATCGAGACGATTCTCAGGGCGTTGCCGGTAGCTGCCAGTCCCAGGAACGGTCCAGTGTGCGTTCCCCGCCAGGTCACCCGGGCGGCGACCTTGTTGCCCTCGACGACCGTGTCTTCCACGGTTCCCTCGAGGCCGGACAGGGCTGCATGAAGTCCTTGCATCCAGTAGACAATTCCGGTCAGGCCCGGAGGCTGGCCAGGAACAGATCCGTGGTCCACGATGTCGGCGCTGACGATTCCGGCCAACGCGTCCTCGTCGTTGGCCGCGACGGCAGCGATGAGCCGCCCGTATGCCCGCCGCAGTTCATCCTTGCTGTCCATGGTTCCTCCAAGTCACCAACCGCCGCGCGTCGGCGTATGCCCCTTTCGGGCGTCGTCGGGCATCGACATTTCCGCCCGCAGCCCCAGGAGCCGGATCGGACGTCCGGCTTCGATTGCGGCAGCGAGGTCCAAGGCCTGTGCCAGGACCTCTTTCCGGTCGAACGTTCCGGGAATTTTCTTCCCGTGGGTCGTCGTGATGAACGGCGCGTACCGGACCTTCAAGGTCAGCCCGATCACGGGCCGTCCTTCGGCCACGACGTCCTCAAGGACGCGCGCGGTCAGTTCCCTCACGGCGTCGTCCACTTCGGCCGGATCGGTCAGGTCGCGCTGGAAGGTGGTCTCCCGGCTATGCCCACGGGCAACCCACGGGGTGTCGTCCACCACGCTGGCTCCGTCCCCGCGCCCGAGTTGCGCGTACCAGGGACCCATCCTGGGGCCGAACTCCGGGACCAGGCCTTGGGGGTCGGCCGCGGCGAGCTCGGCGACCGTGTTGATGCCGAGCTTGGCAAGCCGGCCCGACACCCTGGCCCCGACGCCCCACAGCTCCCTGGTGGGCCGGCTGCCCATGACGTCGAGCCAGTTCCCGGCAGTGAGGCGGAAGACGCCGGCGGGCTTGCCGAAACCGGTGGCAACCTTGGCCCGGACCAGGGTGTCGCCGATGCCCACGCTGCAATGCAGCTGCGTCCGGTCCAGGACGGCGGCCTGCACCCGCCGGGCGTAAGCTTCCGGATCTTCGGTCTCAATGCCCACGAAGGCCTCGTCCCAACCGAGCACCTGCACCGTGGCGCCCGGCTGTGCATGCAGCGTGGCCATCACCGTTTCGGACGCCGCCAGGTAGGCCTCGAAGTCGACGGGCAGGATCACGGCGTCCGGCGCTTTGCGGGCCGCGACGCGCAACGGCATGCCGGAACCAACGCCGAACGCCCGGGCCTCGTAGGAGGCGGTGGACACCACGGCCCGTTCCGTGGGGTCGCCGCGGCCGCCCACAATGATCGGCTTGCCCGCAAGCTCCGGCCGCCGCAGCACTTCGACCGCCGCAATGAACTGGTCGAGATCGACGTGCAGCACCCACCGGATTCCGCTCACGCCACCAGTCTGCCCCAAACATCCCCGCCAGGGCATCGGTTCCCGTCGGGGTTTCAACTTCAGCGTCCTGGTGACCTGTTTCACTTTGGCCGGGCTGAGTATATTGGCAGCAATGGATGTGCTGCGGGTGCAGCTCCAAGGCACTGCGCGCCGCCGTTCCACAGGCCGTTGTTGGAAGTGAGGAATAGGTGTCCCACGTCATTCCGCCCGGGGTCAGCCGGCGCCTGTACAACGAGGATCTCGCACCGGCTGAACATCGCTCCTGGGGGTTCTACTCATTGTTTGCGATGTGGATGTCGGACATTCACTCGCTTGGCGGCTACACATTTGCCGCGGGTCTCTTTGCGCTGGGACTGGGCGCCTGGCAGGTGTTCCTGGCCTTGGTCGCGGGGATTGTGCTGGTGTTTGCCCTGATGAATTTCTCCGGATACGCCGGCCAGAAGACCGGGGTCCCGTACCCCGTGCTTGCGCGCGTTTCGTTTGGAACGTTCGGCGCCAATCTTCCTGCGCTGGTTCGTGCCCTGGTGGCGATCGCGTGGTACGGCATCCAGACGTGGCTCGCTTCCCGCGCCGTCATTGTCATCGCCCTGGAAGTCTGGCCCGGACTCCAGGTCCTGACCGGAAACAACTTCCTGGGCGAATCAACCTTGGGCTGGCTGGCCTTCCTGCTGATGTGGTCGCTGCAGCTTCTCCTGCTGCGAAACGGCATGGAGACGATCCGGAGGTTCCAGGACTGGGCAGGCCCCGCCGTCTGGGTCGTGATGGGCGTGCTGGTGCTCTACATCCTGGTCAGTGCGGGTTGGAATATTTCCCTCGACCTGCCAGGGGGTAACGCGACGTGGGGCGTCACGCACGCGTTCTTCGCCGCAATGGCCTTGACCGTGACCTATTTCTCCACCCTGATGCTGAACTTCTGCGACTTTTCCCGCTTCGCACCCTCCCGCAAAGCAGTATGGACAGCCAATCTGTGGGGCCTCCCGGTCAACTTCATAGCCTTTTCCGTGGTCTCCGTTGTTGTCACCGCCGGCACGTTCAAGGTGTACGGGGAGTACATCTATGACCCTGTTGACATTGTGGGGCGGATTGACAGCATCTGGGCGCTCTTGCTCGGTGCAGTCACCTTCGCCGTGGCAACTCTGGGGATCAACGTTGTGGCAAATTTTGTCTCGCCGGCATACGACCTCGCCAACGTTTGGCCTTCCCGGATAGATTTCAAGCGGGGCGGACTGATCGCCGCAATAATCGCGCTCGTCATCACACCCTGGAACCTGTTCAACAGTCCGGTGGTCATCAACCTCTTCCTCGGCGGTCTCGGTGCGCTGCTCGGGCCTCTGTTCGGGATCATCATGGTCGATTACTTCGTGCTCCGCAGGCAGCACGTGCTTGTGCCGGACCTGTTCCGGGAGCAGGGGTATTACACCTACACGTACGGCTGGAACCGGAAAGCGGTCATTTCCTTCGTCGTCTCGGCCGTCCCTGCGGTGGTCTTCGCGCTGGTTCCGGTCCTCGGGGCCTTCTCGGCGTTCTCCTGGTTTATCGGAGCAATCGTGGCTGCCGCGGTGCATTACGTCATGTCGCGCAATGACACGAGCCTGGCCGAATCGATCAGGGCAGCTGCCCTGGCGGAAGCCGATCCGGGCTCACAGTGGATGCAGGTTTCCGGACGCGGCGAGCCGCCGGTGACCGGCTGACCAGCAACCGCCGCACAGCGTATGCCCGTTCGAAGGGCCGAACTACCGGGGATCGGGCCAAGGGGGCGGTGGCTGCCGGGGAGTGGTCATTGGACCCCGCCCTCTTCGGCCTATTCCAGGCCTGCCCGAGTGGCATCGTCCAGGGGACTCCACCAGCTAAGCGGCGGCGTCACCTTGAACCGGCGGCCGCTGACCGACGTCGGGACGATCCTTACGAATGCGTCCTTCCGGCCGGCCTGCCATGGAAACAACAGGAGTCCCACCGTGTCAAGGACCTCCTGGGTCAGCGTCACGCCGACGGCTCCGCCCTTCACCACTACGCTCCAGGCAATGCCGGAATCAGTGTCGACGCCGTCGGCTTCCAAAGCCACCGGGCCTCCCTCAAGCGCCGCGTGCAGCTTGGTGCCCTCCCCAGTGCGGAAGACCAGCGTCCCGTGGTCGACTTTGTAGTTCACGGGGAAGATGTCCGGGTGGTCGTCCACCCAGACTGCCAGGCGTCCCACGGACACCCCGCGGAGAAGGTCCCAGCATTGCGCGGGGGAAAGGACCTCGACACCGGAAACAGGTGGTTGTTTGCTCGTCATGGGCCGACCGTACGCCCGGGGCCACCGGCGCAACAGGGCACAAAGGCCCATGCCGCAACCCGGACCCGGAACGGGCCGAACCCGCGGGCGTACCCGAAGGGCTCTACCTGTCCCGGTCCGAACGGCCCGCGGTTCCGTGGGCGATGAACACCGCTGCCTGCGTGCGCCGCTCGAAGCCCAGCTTGGCCAGCATCGATGAAACATAGTTTTTGACCGTCTTTTCGGCCAGCACCATGTGCTCCCCGATCTGCCGGTTGGTGAGGCCCTGCCCCACAAGTTCCAAGACCCTGCGTTCCTGGGGCGTCAAGGTGGCCACCAGCGGATCCACGCGTTGGGGTTCCGTCAGGCCTTCGACGATCTTGGCCTTGACCGCGGCGTCAAACAATGTTTCGCCCCGTGCAGCCCTGCGGAGTGCGCCCAGCAGGTCCGAGCCGCCGATCTCCTTCAGGACGTACCCGGCCGCCCCGGCCAGAACGGCACCACGGAGGGCATGTTCGTCGTCATAGCTCGTCAGGATGAGGCACACAAGGGAAGGATCCACCGAGCGCACATCGCGGCATACCTCGATGCCGGTGCCATCGGGCAGCCGCGCGTCGAGGACCGAAACGTCGGGGCGCAGCGCAGGGATGCGGCGGGTTGCTTCCTCGGCGGAACCGGACATGCCGACCACTACGAATCCTTCACCTTCCAGGAGTTCCTGGAGGCCCCTGCGGACCAGTTCGTGGTCGTCAAGGATGAACACACGGATCGACTCGCCGGGCTCCCGCGGCGTACTTGACTGACTGTCCATGGTTCTCCTGTCCAACGCGGCAAACTCCTGTCTTGAGCCGGCTTTTCCCGCCGGTCTTGCCATTGTTTCCCGCCCGCGAGAGTCCCTACAAGGGCCGAAGGACCCACCGCGCCGCACCCCGACGATGGAGTGGCCAGGTGCGTGCGCTCAGCCGCGTTCCGGAGTGTGGACCACGAGTACGGGGCAATGGGCGTGCGCCACGAGGGCAGAGCTGAGTGAGCCGAGGAGGAGTCCAGCCGCCGGATGTCAATCGCGCGTTGACAACAGGCGATTACTCAAAGGACGTTCGACGCGCGTCGTTGGGCCGGGTCGCCCACACGTCCGGTGCGTTGACTTTGAACCGCCGTCCCGTCAGCACCCTGGGCGAGAGCCGCACGTAGTGGGATTTTGGCCCTGGTTCCCAGGGCTCCAGGCCGAGGGCATCCGCGGCGGCCTCCTCGTCCGCGTCATCGATCAACGAAGTGTTGCCGCGCACCATCACACTCCAGGCTTCCTGGGTGGTGGGGTCGTAGCCATCGATCTCGAAGGCGGTGGCCAGTTCCTTCCTGGCTTCCCACAGCTTCTTTCCGGCCGCAGTGCGGAACACAATGCTCCTGCGCTCGAGCACGTAGTTCACCGGGAAGATCTCGGGGTGGCCATCGACGATCAGAGCGAGCCTGCCGACGACACCTGCGGCGAGCAGGCTGTAGCAGTCCTCGAAATCGATCTTGCCATGATTCGTTACATCGCCCATGAGCATAAGTCCTAACGGTCGCGAAGGAGTCTTTCAAAGGATGCATTTTTCGTGTCGGTTTTTTCAGCTTCCGGCACTGCATGCGTGTCTGCCATGTGCCGATCCTAGGATTGCCTCCGGGTGGCGGAACAGGGCACAAAGTCCCCAAGTCGCGGACCGCCCTGTTCCCGGGCAAGGCACAGGCGTAGCGTCTATCCATCAGGCCATGGCGGATCCTGGACCCGGAACCGCCCGGCGTCCGGTTCTTTGTGCTGCTCAAGGAGGCAGGGATGGCTGGATGGAACGCCGATACGGCTGCCGGCCCGGTGGGGCCCGGGACCGTGACGTTGGTGGAGGGTTCCTCCTTCTGCATCTCCGAGGCGAACGGGGACATCCACCCCGAACATCCTCATGGTGTCTTCCATGAGGACACGCGCATCTTGTCACGCTGGAGCTTGAGGATTAACGGCCAGTCCCTGGAACCATTGACCGCGTCGACGACAGAACCCTACCGGGCCCTGTTCATCGGCCGGGTGCCCCGTTCCGACGGGTACGCGGACAGCCCGTTGATTGTCGAGCGCGTCCGGGAGGTCGGCGCCGGGATCCTGGAGGAGATCACCGTCCGGAACTATTCCCCGGACGAGGCCGAGTGCGAGATCACCTTCAACGTTGAATCGGACTTCGCGGACCTCTTCGAAGTGAAGGAGGCCAGGGTCCAGCGGCCCTGGGAAGAATCCCGGGTGCCCGACGGCGAGTCGCTGACCATCAGGGCCTCGTGGCAGGGTGTCCGGAAGGGCGTCGTCGTCAGGGCCGACGGCGCCGAGATCGCCACGGATGCCCTGAGTTACCGGCCGGTCGTCCCGCCGCGCGGACAATGGAGTGCCCGGCTGAGCGTGGTGCCCATCGCCAATGGCGCCGCACCGGCGTCGTTCGTTAGCCAAGGCGGTGGGGAAGCGTCACCGAGTGACCGCCGTCGCGAAGAATGGGTGGCGAAGATCCCGAAGCTGCACATGGGCAACCGCTCCATCGAACGGACGCTGCGGCGCAGCTACGACGATCTGGGGGCGCTGCGCATTGAGGATCCCGCCCATCCCGAGAGGATCGTCGTGGCCGCGGGCGCTCCATGGTTCATGACGCTCTTCGGCCGGGACTCGCTCTGGGCCTCGGAAATGGCGCTGCCGGTGGACCCGTCCCTGGCACTGGGCACTCTGAAGACGCTCGCGGACCGCCAAGGCAAGGTTGTGGATCCCATGAGCGAGGAAGAACCGGGGAAGATCCTGCACGAGGTCAGGCTCGGCGTCTCCAGCGGGCTTTCGCTCGGAGGCAAGTCGGTCTACTACGGCAGCGTCGACGCAACCCCGCAGTTCGTCATGGCACTCGCATCGGTGAGCCGCTGGGGTTTTGCAAAGGACACCATCGCCGCGTTGCTGCCGCACGCCGACCGCGCCCTGGACTGGATCCGGAACTACGGAGACAAGGACGGCGACGGCTTCGTCGAGTATGAGCGGCTCAATGAACAGGGCCTCATCAACCAAGGCTGGAAGGACTCCTGGGACGGGATCAACTTCGCTGACGGCCGCCTGGCAGAGCCGCCGATCGCGCTTTGCGAAGTCCAAGCGTTGGTGTACTCCGCGTACTTGTCCAGGGCATGGATGGCCTACGACGCCGGCGACGTACCGTTGGCAGCCAAACTCACCGCCGAAGCGGCCGAGTTGAAGAAGCGGTTCAATGAGAAGTTCTGGATGCCCGAGCGCGGCTACTACGCCATCGCCCTGGACGGCAAGAAGCGGCAAGTGGACGCGTGCGCGTCCAACATGGGGCAATGCCTATGGCATGGCATCGTCGACGAGGACAAGGTGCCGCAGATGGCCGAACGGCTCATGTCTCCGGAGATGTTCAGCGGCTGGGGTGTGCGCACCCTCGCCAGCGATATGGGGGCGTACAACCCCGCCAGCTACCACAACGGGTCTGTCTGGCCGCACGACAACGCGATCATTGCAGCAGGCTTGATGCGCTACGGGTTTGTCGACGAGGCGCAACGAATCGCGACGGCCCTCTTCGAGGCAGCCGAGTACACCGACGGCCGGCTTCCGGAACTCTTCTGCGGTTTCGATCGCGGGCAGGTCGCCGAGCCCGTGCCGTACCCGACGGCGTGCTCCCCGCAGGCCTGGGCGGCCACGAGCCCGATCATGCTGATCACCAGCCTGATGAGGTACGACGCCCACATCTCCCGCGGCGGCTTTTGGATGGATCCGGCGCTGCCGGCCTCGTACGGCGACCTGCACATCACCAACGCGCCCATGGCGGGCGGCCGGATCACCATAGACATCACGGATTCCGAACCTGCTGTGCGGGGGCTGCCCGAAGGAATTGCATTCCATCGTGAACACCGGCCATGGTTGACGGAAATGATGGAACAAGTCGGGTTGGGGGATCAGGAGTAATCCGCTCAGGGGGCGGCCGGCGTGGGTGCGCCCGGCTGGAACAATTCGATGAGGTTGCCGGCGGGGTCCATGAGCAGGATCTGGCGTCCACCCGGCCCGGTCACCACGTCGCTGCGGAACGATAACCCCGACCTGCGGAGACGGCCGATCTCGGCGTCCAAGTCGTCGACGATCAGGTGGATGCGGTTGCGGCCAGCCGCGGCGGCATCGCTTGGAGTGGCGCGGGCGCCGGAGCTGCTTGGACCGGACAACAGCAGCCGCAACGGACCACGCCCACGCACCACATCAGCGAAGGCGGGAACGGCGTTGGTGTTGAGGGCAAAGCCGAGATGCGTGGTGTAGAAGTCGACGGCGGCCTGGACGTCGTCAACGACGTAACGGACGCTGGCATACTTTTCAGGTTCTGTCATGGCCGGATCTCCTTAAGGGGCGATTTAAGGGGCGATCGAATCGGGTCCTCGAAGCCTACGCCAGCTCTCTAGTGCGAGAACCCTGACGCCGCCTCGGTGAGGCTCTTGCCCTTCGTTTCGGGGGCCAGCCACTGCGAGAGCGCGGCGCCGACAAGGGCGATGCCGGCGGCGATCAGCATCGACGTCGCGGGACCGAGGTTGACCATTGCCCACGGGAGCAGGAAGGTGCCCAACCCGGCACCGATTCGGCTGACTGCGGCAGCGAAGCCGGTCCCCACGCAACGGACTTCCGTGGGGAACACTTCACCTGGGTAGACACCGGTGAGGGTGGTGTAGATCGCGTTGAAGAAGGAGAACCCGAAGAACAAGGCCAGCACCACGAACGGAGGCGCTCCGGCCCACAGGCCGATGACCGCGAGGAGCGCGGTGCAGATCCACTGCGGCGGCACAGTCAGCACGCGCCGGCCGGCCTTGTCGATCAGCAGGACAGTGAGGACCACCCCAGAAAGGGCTACGGCCGAAAGGCCCACTCCGCCGGCCAGGCCGCCGCTGAGACCGTACTGCCCGAGCACCGAATCGGCGAAGGTTGCGATGGCGAAGTAAGGCGCGACCGCGCAGAACCAGAACATGGAGACGAAGAGTGTCGCCCGCCAGTAGCGCCGGGAGAACAACATTCCGAAGGTGCCCTTCTCGGTGTCTTCATGCTCGACGTCGGACATTTCCGCCGCGTGTGCCATGTACCGGTGGGCCACTGCCATTGCCTCGTCCGTGCGGCCCTGGTTCCACAACCACCGGGGCGATTCGGGAAGGCCGAACCGGGCCACGAACAGGACCACCGCCAGCAGTGTGCTCGTGCCCAGGATGGTGCGCCAGCCAAGGGTGGTCGAGTGGGCCAGCCAGTAGCCCAGCGCGAACGCGACCATGAACCCGGTGTACCAGGCGATCAGCGTCACGCCCAGCAGGCGCCCGCGGAGCTCGGCCGGGGCGAATTCGGACATCAGTGGCCAGCCCACCGAATACTCCATGCCGATGGCCACGCCCATCATCAGCCGGACCACGAAGAGCAGTTCCGGTGAGCCGACGAAGAACTGCAGTCCCGACGCGACGACGAACAGGCCCATGTCCAGCATGAAAAGGGGCTTGCGGCCGAACTTGTCGGCGGCCCAGCCGCCTGCCGGGGAACCGAAGAAGATGCCGAACAAGGGGCCGGCCGCGATCAATCCCTCCCACAGCGTCGACAGGCCGAGATCGGCGGTCAGGCTGCCGGTGACCGGGCCGACGATTCCTAGGATGTAACCGTCCAGGAACATGCCGCCTGACAGGACGAAAATCATCTTCCGCATGAAGCGCCGTTTGAATGCCGACGTCTCTGTCGAATCCCGGGTGGTGCGCGCTCTTTGTGACATGGCCGAGCCCCTTCCTCCCCCTGTCCATGATGGCCCCATCCGGTGGAGCGAGGAAGTGGTCGCAGCTAACTACCGGGCCCCCATCGGGCTACGTCCCCGGCGTGCCGAACCAGGTGGTGAGCGCTTCGGTGAGCCCCTCGGCTGAGCCTTCGCCGATCCAAGCGATGTAGCCGTCGGGACGCACCAGAACGGCCGTGGGCGCGGCAACTTGACCGAGCACCGGCAACTCCCACGCGCCGTCGTAGCCGGCCGTTACGTGCCGGACGCGTCCGGCCCAGGCGCCGGCGTCGAGGCCGGGACCGTCGAGCTCCAGCAGCAGCGGCCGAGCCTGGTGCAGGAGCTCGAACACGCGCACCGTGCCCTCCGGGGTGACGATGTCGAGGTCCGGCATCCTGCGCCCCAGCAGAGGGTGGCCCGGGCCCAGGTCGTACGCGACGTCGAGTCCGGTGATCAGCGCCGCCATCAGTGTGCCGGCGCCGTCGAGGCCAAGCACCTCGTCAAGCAGGTCACGGAGCGCCTCCTGCCTCGGATCGGCCTTCTGGAACAGCGACTGCGCCATGGTGTACTTCAGTGCCCGCGCCCCTGCAGGGTGCCGCTCCGCGTGGTAGGTGTCGAGCAGTTCCTCACCGGAGGCGCCCCGCACCACCTGCCCAAGCTTCCAGCCGAGGTTGACGGCATCCTGCAACCCCAAGCCGATGCCGAGGCCGCCCGTGGGGGAGTGCACGTGCGCCGCGTCCCCGGCCAGCAGCACGCGGCCCTTCCGATATGCCTCCGCCTGACGGGTGGCATCCGTGAACCGTGACAACCACGCGGGGCTGTGCACGCCGAAGTCCGTGCCGAAGACCTCAACCAATCCCTGCCGCAGCTCGTCCAGCGTGGGTTCGGTGTTCGGGCCCAGCACCGCTTCGGTCAACACCACCCGGACCATGCCATCGCCCATGGCGTGCAGTCCGTGGACACCGCGCTCGTCGATTTTCCCGGGCTGCGTCGGCTCCTCGGTCACTTTCACCTCGGCGATGAGGCTGCTGCGCGTTGCGTCCGGGCCGGTGAAGCCGATACCAGCCGCCCGTCGCACGACGCTCCGGCCGCCGTCGGCACCCACCAGGTATTTGGCCCGCAGCGATTCGCCGGAGTCGAGCTGAACGTCGACGCCGCCGTCGTCAACCGCGACGCCGGTGACCTCCACGCCACGCCGGATCGAGACCCCCAGTTCCTCGGCCCACCCGAGCAGCAGCCGCTCAATATGGTTCTGGAACAGGGCGAGGGTGTACGGATGGCGTGTCGGCAAGCTGCCCAGCTTAAGTGCGGTGCCGCCGAATGTTGCGGCTGCTATCGTCTTGCCCTCGGCGAGGAACCGGCCGGCGATTCCCCGTTGGTCGAGCAGCTCAATCGTCCGGGCGTGGATTCCGCCCCCGCGCCTGCCGGCCAGCTCCTGCGAGCCGCGCCGTTCGAGGACCACCGGGTCCACCCCTGCGAGCCGCAGTTCGCCTGCCAGCATCATCCCCGTCGGCCCGCTCCCGACTATCACCACATCGTGCATTCCCGACCACTCTCCCTTTCGCACCCGATGGCCAGTATGAAACAGCCGGGGGGCCTTGCCGCAAGCCCACTACGGCGCGATATCTTGAAAGTGGAGGCATTCACACCTCTTGCCTTTCTCCCGCCATCAACCATGATGGAGGGAACGGGAGGCCGACGTGCCGGCCGCACCGGGCGTTGTACTCCCGCAGCGGAGGTGCAGTGGCATGCCTGAGAACCCGTTGCCTGCGGAACACGGAACGTCCGCTTTCCCCCGGGTGACCGAACCTTTCCTCGCGGAGTACTTCGCGCAATTGTCGCCGGACGAACTGCAGGGTTATGGCGCCGAGACGCTCCACGCGTGGTCCGGGCACCACCTCAAGCTGGCATGCTCCCGGGAGCCTGGTCAGGCCGCCGTCGGGATCCTGAACGAACTGGACGCGAGCATCGTGGCGATCGTCGCCGAGGACCTCCCGTACCTCGTCCAGTCCGTCACCGCCGAGCTGACGCGTGACGACGTCCCGATCCGGCTGCTGGTACACCCCCACTTCCAGGTGCTCCGGGACCCGGCGTCCCACGAGCTGGTGGACGCCTGGAGCGGCTCTTCCCCGAAGGGCCTCCTGGCCGGGGGCGGCCGGGAAACCGGCGTAACGGAGGTCTGGATCGCGGCCGAAATCGGCGTGCTGGCCGACGGCGCCGTGGCCCGGGAACTGATCCACAAGCTGCACAGAGTGCTCGACGACGTCCGCGCCGCGGCTGAGGACGGTGACGCGATCCGCGCACGGTTGACCGCCGCAGTCGCCGCCATCGCCGGAATTCCGGGCCGTGCCGAACCTCGCGTGGAACAAACGAGGGAGCTGCTCCGCTGGTTCGGTGACGGCAATTTCGTGTTCCTTGGTTATGACGAACTTGAGCGTACGACGGCGGGTGGCCGCGAAGTGCTCTCGCCCCGGCAGGGCTCGGGGCTCGGACTGCTGAGGAGCCCTCGAGGGGGTTCCGGCGCCGATGTGCCGCGTATGGTCCCGGGTGCCGACCCGGGGGAGGTGTTGCGGATGGCAACTTCGGAACTGAGGTCAACCGTCATGCGCCAGTCATATCTCGACGAGCTGCGCCTGACCGTGTACGACGCGGTTGGCGCGGGGAGAGGGGAACAGCGGTTCGTCGGGTTGTTCACCGCGAGCGCCGCGCATCAGTCAGTGCTGCGGATACCTGTGATCCGGGACAAAATCCTGGCCGTCTGCGAAAGCCTGGGATCGGCCCCACGGTCGCACCCGGCCGAGGACACCCTCGCCATCCTGGAGGGTTTCCCGCGGGACGAACTCTTCCGCATCGGAGTGGACGACCTCACGCGGCTCACGGGCGACATCCTCCGTGCTGAAGTGCGGCAGAAGCCCCGGGTCTTCCTGCGGCCCGACAGTACCGGCCGTTTTGTTTCCGCGACAGTCATCTTCCCGCGCGGCCGGTACAGCACGGCCGTCCGGCTCCTCATGGAACGGGAACTCCGGTACGTGTTCAGGGCAGACACGATTGAGTTCGACGTCCGCCTGACGGGCTCACCGATGGCCTTCGTCTTCTTCCGCCTGCACCTTGCCGGAGACAAGGCGGAAGCCCAGGCAGGCACGATCGGCGAGGATCGGTCCCTTGCGCTGGAACGGCGGCTGATATCAGCCGTCCGGCCGTGGCCGGACGGACTCGAAGAAACGATCCGCGAGCGTTTTCCGGGGAAGCAGGCGGCCCGCCTGTCCGAGCTGTGGCTGGACGCCTTCCCCGCGAACTACCGCGCTGACCATGAGCCGGAATCCGCCGTCGGCGACATTGTCACCTTCGAGAAATTCGACATGGACGGCGCAGGCGGGCGCCCCCTGACGGATCCGCTGCTCACGGTCCATACCGGGGCCGGGAAACCTCCGGCGGCAGCCAGCACCGTGGACGGCGTGCGGATCCGCCTCTACCTGAGCAAACCCCGGAGCCTCACGCAGATCCTGCCCTTCCTGCACAACCTTGGCCTGGAGGTCCTGGACCAGAGACCATACGGGCTCCGGCGTGCAGGCGGGCCGGAGCTGTTCCTCTACGAGCTCGGCGTGAAATATCCCGCGGGGGTAGATCCGGAGGCCACGAGCGATCTGATCGCCGATGCCTTCGGCGCCTCCATGCGGGGCGACATGGAGTCGGACCGGCTCGACGCCCTGGTGGTCCGGGAGCACCTGGGCTGGGGCGAGGTTGCAGTGCTCCGGAGCTATGCGAAGTACCTGCAACAACTGGGCACCACCAACTCGTACGACTTCATCGCGGACGCACTGGTGGCCAACCCCCGGGCGACCCATGCCCTCCTAGCCTTGTTCCGGGCCAAGTTCGACCCCGGCCTGGCGGGGAATTTGCGGGCCGAAATCACGGCGAGGGCACGGCTGGAACTGCTGGCAGCCATTGACGAAATCCCCGTCCTGGATGCGGACCGGCTGCTGCGCACGTTCATGGACCTCGTTGATGCGACGTTGCGGACCAACTACTTCCTTGGCAAGGGGCACCTGAGCTTCAAGTTCAACCCGGCTTCGATCCCGGTGGCTCCGCTTCCACGGCCGGAGTACGAGATCTGGGTGTATTCCCCGCGGGTTGAAGGGGTCCATCTGCGCTTCGGCGCCTTGGCGAGGGGCGGGCTGCGCTGGTCGGACCGCCGCGAGGATTTCCGGACGGAGGTCCTCGGCCTGGTGAAGGCCCAGAACGTCAAGAACTCCGTCATCGTTCCGACGGGAGCCAAGGGCGGGTTCTACCCAAAGCTCCTGCCCGACCCGGCCCGCAACCGGGAAGCCTGGCTCGCCGAAGGCCTCGAGTGCTACAGGATATTCGTCAGCGGGCTGCTGGACCTGACGGACAACCTGATGGTCACTGCCAACGGTGAGGCCGTGGTGCCGCCGGAAGGCGTAGAACGCCACGACGGCGACGATTACTACCTCGTCGTCGCTGCCGACAAGGGAACCGCGACCTTTTCCGATACGGCCAACGCCCTGGCAGCGGACTATGGTTTCTGGCTGAACGACGCTTTCGCTTCGGGGGGCTCGGTCGGGTACGACCACAAGCAAATGGGAATCACGGCCCGCGGAGCCTGGGAATCCGTGAAACACCATTTCAGTGAAGTGGGCATCGACCCGCAGGCCGATGACTTCACCGCCGTCGGCATCGGGGACATGAGCGGCGACGTGTTCGGCAACGGCATGCTGCTCTCACCTCACATCCGCCTGGTGGCTGCGTTCGACCACCGGCACATTTTCCTGGATCCCGCCCCCGACGCGGCAGCGTCCTTCGAAGAACGCAAGCGGCTCTTCGGGCTGCCCCGTTCCTCCTGGGCAGATTACGATCCCAGGATCATCAGTGCGGGCGGCGGCGTGTACCCCCGGCAGGCGAAAACCATCGAAACCACCGAACAGGTCCGGGAAGTCCTGGGACTGGACCCCGGCGTCGAATCCCTCACGCCCCAGGCGCTCCTGCAGGCTGTCCTCCGTGCGCCCGTCGATCTCCTCTACAACGGAGGCATCGGCACCTACATCAAGGCCTCGGCCGAGAGCCACGCCGATGTGGGGGACAAAGCGAACGACTCTATCCGGATCGACGGCAGGGAGGTCCGGGCGCGGGTCCTTGCCGAGGGCGGGAACCTGGGGGTCACGCAGCGGGGACGGGTGGAGGCAGCCCTGGCCGGTGTCCTGCTCAATACCGACGCGATAGACAATTCCGCCGGCGTCGACTGCTCGGACCATGAGGTCAACATCAAGATCTTCCTCGACCGCATGATTGCGGCAGGCAAGATGGGCTCAGCCGAGCGGGCGGGCTTCCTGCAGTCCATGACTGATGAGGTGGCCCGGCTGGTCCTGGCCAACAACGCCGACCAGAACGTCCTCCTCTTCAATGACCGGCACCTGGCGCTGGAGTCCATCCCAGGATTTGAGCGGATCATGGAATGGCTCGAAAGCACCGCCGACCTTGACCGCGGGCTGGAAAGCCTGCCGGACGCGGAACAGCTCCAGGAGCGGCTTGCTTCGGGCACCGGCCTGACCGCACCTGAGCTGTCGGTCCTCGCCGCCTACGCCAAGATCGAATTGGCCAGGGAACTGGTGGCCGGCGATCTCGCCGATGATCCGTGGTTCACGCGCGTCCTCCGGGGCTACTTTCCCGGGCAATTGTCCGCACGCTTCGACGCCGAACTCGATGCCCACCCGCTGCGCCGGCAGATAATCTGCACCGTTGTTGCCAACGACATGATCAACCTTGGCGGGATCACGTTCGCGTTCCGCGCCATGGAGGAAACCACGGCCACTGCGGCGGCTGTAGCCAGGGCTTTTGTGGTGGTCCGCGAGGCCTACGATCTCCCGTGGTTCGTGGACACTGTGGCCGGCCTGCCTCCCGGGATTCCCAGCGAACACGCGGTGGAAGTGGCCCGGCCGATGCGCCGGCTTCTGGACAGGGCGACCCGCTGGTATGTGACGCACGACCACCGCGACCAGCCGATTGCGGTGGCCATGGCAAGGATCATGCCGGCGCTGGACCTGCTGCGGACCAGGACCACGGAGTTCCTGCGGGGCTCCGACCTGGACCGCGCCAAGGCACGCCTGGCCCACTGGTACGACGTCGGAATGCCGCCGGAACTGGGGCGGCGCGCCTCCGATCTGCTGGAGAGCTTCTCGCTGCTGGACATCTCGCTCGTGTCTGAGCGCGTGGATGAACCGCTCACCGCCATTGCCGACATGTACCACACGGTGATTCACGCCTTCGGCGTGGGCACCTTGCTCCTGCGCATCACGGACCTGCCGAGGGACACCCGCTGGCAGGCCCTTGCCCGCGCCTCGCTCCGGGACGACGCGTACGCGGCCGTCGTCGAAATAACCACCGCCGTCATGCAGACGACCCGCCGGGGCGGTACCCCCGGGGCGTCGGCGATGGAACGCATCGAGGAGTGGGAGCGGGGTCGCGAAGAGCAGCTCCGCCGGATCAAGAGCACATTCGCGGAAGTCATTACCCATGCGCAGGTAGATATCGCCGGGATCGCGGTGGCCTTGAAACTCCTGCGGACGCTGGCACAGCGGTGAGCGGCATGCCGGAGCGGTTCCGGATCCTCCTCGAGGAAGAGCGTGCCCGAAAGCGCGCCCTGCTCGATGCCCTCCGCCGGGACATCGCCTCCGTGAGCGCCGCACGGCAGGACTCCAATGTCGATGATGAGCATGATCCGGAAGGCAGCACCATCGCATTCGAGCTTTCCCAGGCCTCCGCCCTGTTCGAACAAAGCCGGTCCGGTCTGGAACAGGTCGACGCCGCCCTTGAGCGCATGTCGGCCGGAACCTACGGCATCTGCGTAGTCTGCGGGGCCGCCATTGCCGAAGGCAGGCTCGAAGCGCGGCCGTGGACGCCGTACTGCATCGAGCACGCTTCGGCGGGCAAGTAGCGCCCGGCGCCCAGTTCCCCTTGTAGGCCAGCATCGGGCGGGGCTAGCATGGCGCGCACCGGCGCCGATCATTACGAGGAGACTGTCATGGGCGAAACTACTGCCGACGCATCGAGCCTGATGGTGGACCTGATCATTTCATTGGACGGCTACGCCTCGGCCGAAGGCTGGCCGGGGTGGTGGGGGCTGGAAGGACCGGAATACCTGGCGTGGCTGGGGGAGGAAGCCGAAAAGGGCTACACCTTCCTGTTCGGGGCGAATACCTACCGGCTGATGTCCGGCATGTCCGAGGAAGCCGCGGGCGAGGGTTCCGGGTTCTCCGAGGACGAAGGCGCCGCGCTGACGGGCCTTGCCGCGGTACCGAAGTTCGTCTTCTCCTCCACGCTCAAGGCACCCCTGAGCTGGCCGAATTCGCAGCTGGTGAGCGGCGACGCCGTCGAGGCCGTGCGGAAAATGAAGCAGGACGGGGCCGGCCCGTTGAGCACGCTCGGGAGCCTTAGCCTGTGCCGTTCACTGCTTTCTGCGGGCCTGGTGGACAGGTTCAGGCTGGTCGTGTTCCCCGTGATCACCGGCCGCACCGGGCGGGAGCGGATCTACGACGGCTACCCCGACGTCTCCCTCGAAATGGTGGGGAGCCGGACCTTCGACGGCCGCCTCCAGCTGCTCGAGTACGTTCCCACTGTCCTGGACCGACCGCCGGGCGGTGCGGCCTGATCCGTTCCGCTTAGCGAGGCCGCTCCGCCGCTACGAGCGCCCTCGTCAACCTTGTGGGATGGTTACGTGGAGCATTTCCTAGGGGGATAAGTGGACAAAAGATCCAGGCTCGTACTTGTCGCATTGCTTCTATCCGTGGGGTGGTACTTCCTTGTGGGCTTGGCCGACCGACAGCTGGCGGTCCACCAGTACTCGTCGATTGCTTCCGTTTGCCTGCATGACTATCCGCCCTCCGGGTCCGTGTCATCTCCTGAAGGGGGGCCTAAAGCTCCCGAGGGAACGTACGAATTCCTGCCACTAGGAATTCGTTGCCACTTCACAACGGTCGGTGGAGCCGTTATCAGTACATTCAATCCCCGAGTCGCAGGGATTGTGTTGGCACTGCTGCCACTGGCGACCAGTATTGCTTGGGGCGCTTGGATTTGGACACGACAAGGATTGCGACGGGGCGATCATGCATATGGGGACTCCCACCCTTGAACCGATGAGCGCAGACGGCCCCGGATGGCTGGCTGCGCCACTACGGCTACCACCGCCTTAGTGGAGCGCCCGGTAGCGGATGTGTGTCACCAGTCCGGTGCCGGCCACCTCGGTGGGTTCGAGCCTGACGTCCCCGACACCGTCGAGGAGCCGGGCACCCCCGCCGAGGATGAGCGGTGAGATGTGGAGCCGGAGTTCGTCGATCAACCCGGCTGACAGGAATTGTCGCACTGTTTCCGCGCCGCCCGCGACGGCGATGTCCCCGCCGTCGGCTGCTTCCCTTGCCTGGGCCAGGGCGGACTGGATACCGTCGGCCACGAAGTTGAAGGTGGTGCCGCCGTCCATCTGAAGGGGAGCGCGGGGATGGTGCGTGAGGACGAAGACCGGGGCGTGGTACGGCGGCTCCTCGCCCCACCAACCGCGCCAATCCGGGGCCCACGGGCCGGCGCCGGGCCCGGCGAACATGTTGCGGCCCATGATGTAGGCGCGCGAGGAGAGGATGCCTTGGATCGCTTCGGCATTGGCTTCGGGTTCCTCGAACATCCAGCGGTGCAGATTTTCCCCGCCCTCGCCCAAGGGCTCGGAGGGTGTCTGGTTCGGGCCGGCAAGGTAGCCGTCGAGGGAAACGGTGAGATCGCACGTGACCTTGTTCATCATGAAAATCCTCCCCAGGGGCGGGTCCGTCGAATGCACGTCAGCGCAACCCTAACCCAGCGCAGTCCGGGCGGGAAGCCGGGACGGTTGAACGGGACGGCTTCCTCGAAGTGGCGGTCTGATCTTCCAACACGGAAAAGGGCACCACGCAAAAGGGCACCACCGGAACTGCTCCGGTGGTGCCCTTTGGTGACTTCAGCCGTTGTGACCTCAGCCGTTGATGATCTGGGGGACGCCGAGGGCTTTGAGGCCTTCGGTGCCGAATTCGAGGCCGTAGCCGGATTGCTTGGCGCCGCCGAAGGGGATGCGGGGGTCCACGGCGCCGTGTTTGTTGATCCAGACGGTGCCGGCCTGGATGCGGGCTGCGACTTCGCGGGCGGCGGTCAGGTCGGTGGACCAGACGGAGGCGCCGAGTCCGACGTCGAGGGCGTTGGCCATCTCGACCGCCTCATCGACGGTCGAGTACCTGATGATGGGCAGGGCGGGGCCGAACTGCTCCTCGGCGACGAGCGGGTTGCTGTTGTCGATGTCTGCGATGAGGGTGGTGGGGTAGAAGTAGCCGGGCTGTTCGGGGTCGGGATTTCCGCCGGTGAGGATGCGGGCGCCGGATTCCCTGGCAGCCTCGACGAGGGTGGCGACGATGTCGTATTGGGCTTTGTTCTGCAGGGGGCCCAGGACGTTGTTTTCGTCCAGGCCCACGCCCATGGGCATGGCCGCCGCGACGGCGGTGAGTTCGGTGCAGACGGCGTCGTAGATGCTGTCGTGCACGTACAGGCGTTTCAGGGCGGCGCAGGTCTGGCCGGTGTTGATGAAGGCGCCCCAGAACAGGTCCTGGGCGATCGCGGCGGGGTCCGCGTCGGGCAGGACGATGCCGGCGTCGTTGCCGCCCAGTTCCAGGGTGAGGCGTTTGATGGTGTTGGCGGAGGATTTGATGATTTCGCGGCCGGCGGCGGTGGAGCCGGTGAACATGACCTTGCCGATGGCGGGGTGCCCGGCGAGGCGGGCGCCGACTTCGCGGTCGCCGGAGATGACGGTGAGGACGCCGTCGGGGAGTTCTTCGTTGAGGACCTTGACCAGGGCCAGGACGGAGAGCGGGGTCATTTTGGAGGGTTTGACGACGGCGGTGTTGCCCATGCGCAGGGCGGGGGCGATCTGCCAGACGGTGATCATCATGGGCCAGTTCCAGGGGCCGATGGCGCCCACGACGCCGATGGGCCGGTAGTGCAGTTCGGCGCGGGTTTCGCCGTCGTCGACGACGACCTCGGGGTCAAGGACGGTGGCAGCGGCGGTGCGCAGCCAGGCGGCGCAGGCGCCGACTTCGAAGCGGGCGTTGGGGCCGTTGAGGGGTTTGCCCTGCTCGCGGGAGAGCAGTTGGGCGAGTTCTTCGGCGGAGCGTTCGACGGCGTCGGCGGCCTTCAGGAGCGCGGCGGAACGGGCGTCGTGGCCCAGCGCCGCCCAGGCCGGCTGGGCCGCGGCGGCGGCCGCGATTGCCTGCTCGAGGTCCTGGACCGTGTGGACGGGGGCTTCGCCGACCACGGTGCCGGTGGCGGGGTCCAGGATGGTCCGGGTTTCGCCGGTGACCGGGGTGATCGAGGCCAGGAGGGCGTCGTAGCTTTCCAAGGTTTCACTCCACTCTGAGTAGTTGGTGCCGGTCGGCCGCATGGCCGTCAGGCGTTGTGTTGAGTCTGCCTGCCCCTTGGTGGGGCAGCTTGTGTATCCGGGAACGATGGTTGATGTTCTGCGAACGGGTTCAGAGGGTCATCAGCATCATGGCTCCCAATGCCCCCGCCGAGGAGAAAGCCTCGACAGGGTGGAACAACCGGCGGGACCGGAGCTTGCGCAGGGCCAGCACCACCGAATAGCCGGCAATCGCGGCGGCGAGCGCCACGGCCAGGAACGGCGTGAAACCGGCCGTTCCCGGATGCGCATGGCCATGCGGTACGCCTCCCGGCGCCACCTGCAGGCCGGTGACGAGGAGCGCGAACATCCCCAGGACCGAGAACGCCCGGTGCAGTTCCATGCCGTTGCGGTGCTCCCTGCGCCGGAGGAGAAGCGGCAGCGGCGCTGCGAGCAGCAGGAACAGGCCCCACGCCACACCCGGGACCAGGCCGGTTCCGAGCGAGGTGTCGGCCATGGCGGCGAGCATCAGGGCCATGGGTCCCCACTGGCCGATGTTCCGCAGCACGCCGCCGCGCAGTCCGTCGCGCCCGGTGAGTCCGTCGCACAGCGGACACAGGATGCCGACGCCGCAACAGGCGAGCATGACCGCCGAAAGGATGGTGTGCATGTCCGGATCCGGTCCCGTCAGTCTTCTTCGTCGCCGAGGTGCACGGCGGCGGCGCCCTCTTCGCCATGGCCGATCCGCCGGTACACCGCGGGACGGCTCCGCTTAAGACGGAACGCCCAGGCAACCCCGGCCAGCCCGGGAACAACGATCATGGCCGGCAGGATGAAGGTCAGCGGATTGTTGCCTTCCTGGCCGAGCAGGACGTTGAAGTTGAGCACGATCATGACGAAGACCGCGGCCAGGAGCACGAAACCCAGTCCCGGGGCGATCAGACGGGTCCAGGTTCCGGTGTCCCGCTTGTCCCGGCGGAAGAATCCGATCACCGCCAGCGAGACCACGGTCATCAGGAGCACGAGTCCCATGGCGCCGTCGTTGGTCAGCCAGGTGAACATGGTCAGGACCGGGTAGAGGTCCCCCAGCGGGGAACCGGTGCCGGCGATCGCGAACGCGGCGGTGACGACGACGGCGATGGCCGTCTGGGCGAGCGATCCCGCGTAGGGTGCGCCGCTGTGCCGCCGCACCGCACCGAGCCTGCGGGGCAGGACCTCTTCGCGGCCGAGGGAGAAGAAGTACCTGGCGGCGGCATTGTGGAAGCTGACGAGAGCCGCGAAGAGGCTCGTGACAAAGAGCAGCCGGGCCAGGTCGGCGATCAGGACCCCGGCGTGGGTGCCGAGGAATCCGAACATCAGGTCCGGTCCTTGCTTTGCCGAGGCATCGACCACCGCGGACGGTCCCGTACTCACGGCCATTGCCCACGCCGACACCGCGTAGAACAGGGCGATGATGGTGATTGCGGTGTAGGTGGCCCGGGCCACCGTGTGCTTGGGGTCCTTGCTTTCCTCGCCATAGATGGCCGCCGATTCGAAGCCCATGAACGCCGCAACGCCGAAGGACAGCACCGCCCCCACGCCCGGCACGAAGAGGCTTTCGGGGCTGAGCGGGGCTGCGGTGACCCCCTCGGGGGCCGCCGCAAACGAGGCAATGTCGTAGACGATCACCACGAGGAATTCCAGGCCCACCAGCACCCCGAGGACCTTCGCGGACAGGTCCACCCGGTTCACGCCCAGCACCGCGACGACGGCGATGCAGAGCAGCACCGGAACCCACCAGGGGACCGCAATGCCGAAGCGTTCGTTGACAAGGCCGGACACGCTGAATCCGAAGAGCCCGTAGATGCCCACCTGCATGAGGTTGTAGGCCATCAGCGCCACCATGGAGGCTCCGACGCCGACCGGCCGGGATATGCCCTGCGCCACGTAGGAGTAGAACGCCCCGGCGTTGACCAGGTGCCTGCTCATGGCCGCATAACCGACGGCGAATACCGCCAGGGTTCCGCCGAGGAGCAGGAAGGACAGCGGTACGCCAGTGACCCCGGTGACGGCAAACGTCGTCGTCACGCCGCCGGCGAGCACCGTCAGCGGCGCCGACGCAGCGATGATCATGAACGTCACCGCAGGAACGCCGAGCCGGCGGTGGTGATGGACCGTCTGCTCCGCCTTGCCGGCAACTTTTCCGGCGTTCACGCTCATTGTCCCGCCGCCATGTGGCAGTGCCCGCCGGCGGGCTTCGACGCGGGGACGTCCAGCACCGGGCTGCGGTCGAAGAAGCCTTCGGGCCGCAGCTTGAAGCCCACCGTGTCCACCGGCATGATCGGCCAGTCTTCAGGGCGCGGGAAGTGGGTCAGGCCGAAGGTGTGCCACACCACGATGTCCTGCCCGTCGATGTCCCTGTCCTGGGCGATGTAGGCGGGCAGGCCGGCGCCACCGGAGTGCTGGTTGACGAAGTCGCCGGTGGGGTAGAGCTCGCCGTCCGCGTAGCGGGTGACCCACAGGTCCTTCGTGGCGAAGGCGGCGCGCCGGGCGATCGAGGAGCCGGGGTCGGCCAGCAGGGTGGGCTGGTTTTCGGAATGCAGCTTGTAGCCCACGGCCTCGCCCAGGCGGTTGCGGGATTCCGGGTTGGAGACGACCCAGGTGCGGCCGCTGCGGGCGTCGGCCTCGCGGACACCGTCGGACTCCCGGCTGAGCACGGTGCGCTTGCGGGAGAATGCGTTGCCGCGCGGGTTGCCTTCGCCCATGGCCTGCCGGACCACGTCTTCTTCCTCCACGCGGTTGCTGAAGCCGTCGACGGCGAAGTCCAGCCGGGCGCTGAAAAGGTGCTGGTGGTAGGGGGCGCCGAGGCCCGGTGCCAGCTGGGAGATGTTGTCCGAGCCGCCTTCGGGGAAGGCGCTGGTGAAGACGACGCCGGTTGCCTTGGCTTCGAATTCGATGGTGCCGTCCAGGTAGAGGTACCAGTAGAAGCCGTAGTCGTAGTTGCCGATGGTGGTGAAGAAGCTGACCACGAGGCGGCGGTTGCGGCGGGTGTAGTTGACCCCGCTCCACAGGTCGCTGTGCTTGGACAGGATGCTCCAGTCCTCTTCGTGGATGCAGACGGCGTTGCGGATTTCGCGCGGGTTGCCGAAGGAGTCGCTGACCACCGGGCTGAGATAGGTGATTTCGCCGAGGCAGTCGCAGCCCAGTTCCAGTGAGTTCGCGTACTGGCCCACCAGGTATTCGCCGGTATCGAAGTAGTTCTGCCAGGAGCGCACCGGGGAGGGGTCGCCGTAGGGGACCACCATTTCGGCGATGGAGGCCCGCTTGAGGATGCTGCGGCGCCGGCCGCCGTCGTCGAACGCCACGTTATGCAGCACCACGCCTTCGCGGACGTCGAATCCGACGTCGAGGCTCCACTTTTCCCATTCGAGGTGGTTGCCCTGGATGCTGAAGCTGGGACCTTCCGGCTGGGTGATGTGGAGGGGCTTCTGGGTGGTGCGGAGCGGGCCGGTCAGTTCCGGGTCGGTGTAGTTGCCGTGTTCTGCCGGGACCGGCATTGCCCCGAAGTCCAGGACCTGAGTGACCTCCTTGGCAACCACGTCG
The DNA here is from genome assembly GCF_047977865.1 of Curtobacterium sp. LFS079. Lineage (NCBI taxonomy): Bacteria > Bacillati > Actinomycetota > Actinomycetes > Micrococcales > Microbacteriaceae > Curtobacterium > Curtobacterium sp. LFS079. Next base: position 158,344 of record NZ_JBFPFO010000004.1, on the reverse strand, counting down.
ACGTAGGCCACCAGGCCGTCCACGGGGCGCGCCCAGGCATTGTCCTCCGGGAATTCCTGGACGAAGGCCAGGCCGCGCAGGATGCGGCGACCCCTCTCCTCGGGGTATTCGAAGACACCGGCGGACAGGGGAGCCACCCGCACCTTGGCGACGTCGAGGTTCCGGTCCGCGAGCGCCCTGAGCCAGCGTTCGTCCTGGGAGAGCACCGCTTCGACGAGTTCGAACTCTTCCTCGATAACAGGCAGTTCGCCCGCGACGGCGGTGTCCAGCTCGTTGTTGCGGGTCACCTCTCCGCTTCCCAGGCTGACCACGACGTCGCGGGCGGTCCCGGTGGCGACATTGTGCAGGAAGATCCGGAAGCGGCGGCCGGCTGTTTCTTCCGGGGCGCCTTCTTCCGAACCCCGCGGCGGGTCCAGCAGGCCGAAGTAGGCGACCCGGGCCGAGGCGTCGAACAGCCCGGCGCCGCTGAGGACGGCCTTGACGGCGGTGATCTCGTCGGCGGTGACGGGTGCGTAGGCGGTGTTTTCAGCAGTTTCGGGAATGGCGGAGGTGTTCATGGAAATGCCCCTTGGGAGTGGCGGTTTATTTTCTATGTGTGTAGACAATAACAGTGTGTAAGCTGAGTCACAACGGTTGTAGAAAAAAAGTTTGGGGGACCGGGTGCCGAAGATCGTCGATCACGACAAGCGACGCGTGGAGTTGGTTGAAGCCACCTGGCGGATCATCGCGCGGCGGGGGATCGAGGGCGCCACCATGCGCGAGATCGCCACGGAGGCAGGTTTCGCCAACGGTGCGCTCAAACCCTATTTCCCCACCAAGGACGACCTCCTGTCCTTCGCCTTCGCGCATGTGTTCAACCAGACGAACGCCCGGATCGGAAGTGTTTCGGGCGGGCTGAAGGGCCTGGCTGCCCTGCGCAGCTTCTGCCACGAAATCCTGCCGCTCGACGCCGAACGGCTCAGCGAAGCCCGGATCGCCATCGCGTACTGGCAGCGGGCACTGACGGACCCGGAGAAGGCGGCGCTCCACGACAGCTCGATGGAGCAATGGCGCGGCGAACTGTTCGACAGGCTGCGCGAAGCCCGGGACGCCGGCGAACTCAAGGAGGGGCTGGATGACGACGACGTCGTCGGCGGGATCATGACCTTCGTGCTGGGCGCGCAGATCACGGCGACCTTGTCGCCGTCGCACCATTCCCCGGAGCAGTTGCGTTCCCAGCTGGAGTCCTATGTTTCGCTGATGCGCGCGCCGGCCATGGAGTGCCAAGCGGGTGGCAGGACCTCAGGGCGGACCAAGTAGTACTCCGCCCGCCTCCGCGTGGAATTGAGTACACGCTGCTGAAATTACTTGAATCACCTGGTGGAAAGTGGAGTACCTGCCACTCGTGACAGGCCCTGAGGCCGGCGGATTCAATGGAACGTAGCTGGTCTCAACCGCAGTTCATGACTCTGGGGGTCATACGATGTCTGCTTTCTGCAATGCCGATGTTCGTTCTCCGCGCCGCTCGTTGACGGAGGCAGTCCGATGAGCGCGGGAATGGAATCCGCCGTCATGTTCGCGGGATCCCTGCCAGGCCTTGTCCTGATGTCCCTCGGCCAGATCCTGGTGGTTGCCTGCCTGTGTGCCGACATGCTCCGCGCCCTCTCCGTGCCCCGCTCACACCGCCGTTATGTGGCCAGCACCGTGTTCCGGACCCTGGCAGTGCCATCAATCCTCGTCATGGGGATCAGCGTGCTGGTCGCCGTGATCATCCTGTCCTGGACCGACCTGGTCATGGGCGTCTTTGTGATGGTGACGATCATTTTCCGCTTTCACCAGGACAAGGATGAGGACAACTGGTGGAAGGGCAAGGGCAGGAAGCTGGCCGGCTGGGCGCGCAAGCAGCTGGCGCCCCGGGGTGGTTTTGCACCTGCGATGGGCTGAGCGCCGAGGGCTCCCAGGCCGGGGATTTCCCCGGGTTTAACGCAGGAAATACGCAGTTTGGCGAGCATTCCCACAGGATGCTGCAAGGACTCCGCCACGGGGTGTTGGGCGTTGCTAAGTTGATTGCGAGCTGGTGCTGGGCCAGCCCGAATCCCCCAACTCGCTCAGGAGTCCACAATGCTTTCTCTGTTCTCAAACACCGCGCTCCGCGTCCGTCGTGACGAATCCGGAGCCACCGCCGTCGAATACGGCATCATGGTTTCGCTCATCGCCGTCGTCATCATCGTGGCAGTCACGCTGCTGGGCGGGACCCTGAAGAACACCTTCAATCAGGTCCAGTGCTCCGTGAGCGGCAAGACCTGGACGGCCGGCGCCAACGGCGCTGCGGGCACCTGCGCCTAGCCTCATGTCCAGGACCGGATCCGACATAGCCCGCATCCTGTCAGCGTCGTCAGCAAATTTCCCCAACAAGGAGTCAGAATGCTCTCCACTTTGCTAGCGTCCGCCTCGCGTGTCCGTCGCGACGAATCCGGGGCCACCGCCGTCGAATACGGCATCATGGTCTCGCTCATCGCCGTCGTCATCATCGTCGCCGTAACCCTGCTGGGTGGGACGGTGAGGGAAACCTTCTCCCAGGTCCAGTGCTCGGTAAGCGGCAAGACCTGGACGGCTGGTGCCAATGGTGCCGCCGGCACCTGCGCCTAGGGGTTGCACTGAACTGTGCCGCAGTCCGGGGCACAGCGAGCAATCCGGGAGTGGCGGCGGCGCTCAGCGGCCGCCACTCCGCATGATTCGAACAATCCATTCTCTCGAAGGGCAACGGTATGCCGAGGGCCTCAGAACGCGGCGCCGTGGCGGTTGAATTCGCATTGCTCGCGCCCGTCCTGGTTCTGCTGCTGCTTGGAATCATGGAATTCGGCAGGGCATACAACACGCAAGTGTCCCTTTCCAATGCAGCACGTGAGGGAGTCCGTGTCATGGCGATCTCGAACGACCAGACTGCCGCGCGGACGGCGGCGAAGAACGCCGCCGTCGCGCTGAACCCGCGGCTCGCCGACTCGAACTTCACGTTCAGCCAGGCGAGCTGCACGTCGGGTGCCCAAATGTCCGTGACCATCAAGTACACACTCAGCACCCTCACCGGAATTGCCGGTCCTTTCCCGATGCAAGGCGTAGGAGTCATGGTATGCGCCGGCTGAAGCCCCGTGCTCAAGACGGCGAGCGGGGCGCCGTGGCGGTCATTGTCGCGCTCTCACTTGTCGTGCTTCTTGGTTTTGCCGCCCTCGCGGTGGATGTAGGAATGCTGTACTCCGAACGGGCCCAGGCACAGAACGGAGCCGACGCCGCCGCCATCGCCCTGGCGCAGAAATGCGCCGCGAACACGGCCGACCCGAGCTGCTCCGCGACGGCCCCCCTCGCCGCCGACCTGGTCAACAAGAACGCGATTGACAGCCTGGGCAGCGTCAAGTCGGTCAGCGTGGATCTCGCCAACCGGAAAGTGACAGTGACAGGCGGGGCCCGGCAGGCCGGCGGCGCCCCGAACGGGGTTTCGCTCTTCTTCGCAAAGGTCCTCGGATTCGGCACGGGGGATGTCGCGACCACCTCGAAGGTTGAATGGGGCAGCGCCTACGCAGGCAGGACGGCGTTTCCGCTGGCGTACTCCATCTGCCAAGTGCAGGGATACATCGGGGGAGCCCTCCAACTCCTCCAGGACCACGGCAGCGGCGCCAACCCCGGCTGCATGTACGGTCCTTCCGGGGCGGCCGTGGAGGGCGGGTTCGGCTGGCTCGTCCAGGATCCCGGCGTCTGCGGCGGAACGATCAACCTGGCCGTCAGCGAAGGCGGCAGCGCGCCGGGCAACAGCGTGCCAGGCAACTGCGGGCCCACACTCCAAAAGTGGGCCGACACCATTACGGCCGGGCGCGACGTCATCGTCCTGCTCCCCATTTTCGATGCCGTGACCGGCACCGGAAGCGGGGCCGTGTACCACCTGAAGTCTTTCGCGGCGTTCAAAGTGACCGGCTGGAAATTCACCGGGAACAGCAGCTTGCCGGACACGTTCCACAACGCGAGCCCCGACGTCCCCAGTGCCCTTTCCTGCACCGGAAACTGCCGCGGAATCATTGGCAGCTTTGTCAAGTACGTCTCGCTGGCCGACGGCTACTCGCTGGGGCCCGTAGACGCGTACGGGGCCACCATCGTGCGCCTCACCAACTAGTTCCATCCCATTCTTCGAGCACAGGAGTAGCAAGTGAAGTCCCGCTTGTTGGCCGGATCGGCAGCGGCGTTGTTGGCCGTCATCGGAGTGATTCTCGTATTCTCATACGCGCAGGCCGCGGATCAGCGTGCGGTCCAGAACCTCACACCGGTTGACGTCCTCGTCGTCAAGGCCGCGGTTCCCGCCGGAACGCCCGTGGAAGCGATGGCGGCCTCGGTAGCGACGCAACAACTTCCCGAATCGGCGGTTCCGAAGTCGGCACTGCACACGCTCGGTGACGTGGCCGGCAAAGTGGCCGCCGTGGACCTGATTCCCGGTGAGACACTGGTTGCCGAACGCCTGGTCGCCCCGGACGAGCTCAAAACCCCGGGCAATGTCAAGGTGCCGGCGGGCCTGCAGGAAGTCTCGTTCCAATTGGAACCCCAGCGGGTCGTGGGCGGACGCCTGACCCCCGGTGACCACGTCGGCGTGTTTATCTCCATCGGCGGCGGCGGCGGCGGGGCGGAGGCAAAGGCGGGCTCAACCAAGCTCACCATCCACAAGGTTCTCGTGACCGCCGTCCAGCGCGCCCCCCAGGCGGCGGCCACGGCCCAGCCTGCGCCGAGCGCCACGCCGGGAACAACGGCCGCAGATCCGCAGGACACCACCCTTCCCAATGGCTCGCTCCTTCTGACCGTGGCCGTCAACGACGTGGACGCCGCCCGGATCGTGTACGCCTCGGAGTTCGCCAAGATCTGGCTGAGCAAGGAACCGGTGGGCGCGAAGGTCAGCGGAGCCCGGATCATCCAAGGCAGCGAGGTGTACAAGTGAGCCGCTTCGTCCTGATCACCCCGAACACCGAATTCGACCAGCGGCTGCGCCAGGCGGTTGCCGGCGGGCTGCCCGGGAGCGTCCAGACGTTCTTCACCTACGTGCTGCCGTCCGACCCGTCCGAGTTGCTTGGTGCACTCAACCAGGAACAGTTCGAAGTGCTGATCCTGGGACCGGAGGTGCCCGTGGAGGAAGCCCTGCGCCTGGCCACGGTCCTCGATGTACGGCTGCCCGAGCTGAGCGTGATCCTCGTCAGCGAGCCCGACCCCGGGTTCGTCCTGCAGGCGATGCGTTCCGGCATCCGGGACATCATGAGCCCGGCCGCGGATGTGGCGCAGATCCGGATCATGCTGGAGCGCGCGTGCCAGTCATTCGCCAGCCGGCAGCGCACGCTGGAACCGAAGCAATCCAGTGCTCCCAAAGGCATGGTGATCGGGGTCTTTTCCCCCAAGGGCGGCGTGGGCAAGACCACGATCGCAACGAACATCGCCGTCGGGTTGGGCAAGATCGCGCCGATGAGCGTGGTGATCGTGGATCTGGACCTCCAGTTCGGCGATGTCGCTTCCGGCCTGTACCTCAATCCGGAACATACCGTGACCGACGCCGTTACGCCCTCGGCAAGCCAGGACTCCTTGGTCCTCAAGGCTTTCCTCAGCGTCCATCCGGCGGGCATCTACGCCTTGTGCGCCCCCAAGGACCCGGTCGAGGCGGACGATATCTCGCCGGAACAGGTCAGCCGCCTGCTCGAACAGCTGGCCGAACAGTTCCAGTACGTGGTGGTGGACACCGCGCCGGGCCTGCCTGAAGTCGGCCTCGCGGCGCTCGAACAATGCACGGACGCCGTGTGGGTGACAGGCATGGACGTTCCAAGCGTCCGCGGCCTTCGTTCCGGCCTGGACATCCTCCGCAAGCTGGACTTGTTGCCGGAAACGCGCCACGTGGTGCTGAACATGGCCGATTCGAAATCGGGGTTGTCGGTCCAGGACGTGGAAGCCACCGTGGGCGCCCCCGTCGATATCAGCCTTCCCCGGTCCAAGGCCGTTGCGCTCTCGACCAACCGCGGCATCCCCGTGCTGCAGGAAGCCGTGAAGGACCCGGCGGTCAAGGGCTTCAAGCAACTTGTTGATCGATTCAATCCGGCGTGGCGGGCCACCGCACAACGCCAACTGCACAGAAGGGTCGTGGTCTAGGTGAAGCTGTCGCAGCGCCTCCGCGCCGCCGAAGACAAGACCGGGGGGACCTCCGGTCCCGCGGGCGGGCCGGCCGGATACACCTTGGCACAAGACGGCCTGGGGCAGGCCGGTCCGGCAGCGCCGGCGGCTGCGGTCGTCGAGCCGACGTTTGCCGATTCGGTCCGGCAGTCCGCGCGGCATGCCGTCGCGAAACCGGCTGTTACCGGAAAACCCCACGCTTCCCTGAAGCTGGCTGACCACGCGGAGACGCCCAAGTCGAAGGCCCAGCAGCCAGTGGATGCCTTCGCCGCACTCAAGGCGCGGGCGGCAACTGCTTTGTTCGAGCGCCTGGGTGCCAGGTTCAACGACTCGGCATTGGGTGAACACGAATTGCGGGCGACGGCACGTGAGGAACTCATCCGGATCGTCGACGCCGAGCAGGTCCCGTTGTCCGCCGACGAGCGCAGCCGCCTCGTCGCGGACGTAGCGGACGATGTGCTCGGGTACGGACCCCTTCAGCGCCTCCTTGATGACCCGGAGGTTACGGAAATCATGGTCAACAAGATGGACCAGATCTACGTCGAACGGAAAGGCAAACTGACCCTCACGGACTCCGTCTTCGGTTCCGAAGAACACCTGAGGAGGGTCATCGAGCGCATCGTGTCCAAGGTCGGCCGCCGGATCGACGAATCATCCCCGCTCGTCGACGCGCGGCTTGAAGACGGATCCCGCGTTAATGCCGTGATCCCACCGCTCGCCGTCGGCGGTTCGTCCCTGACCATCCGGAAGTTCAGCAAGGTGCCGCTGACCGTGCGGAACCTGATCGACTTCGGAACGCTCACCCCGGAAATGGCCGAACTCCTCAATGCCTGCGTCAAGGCGAAACTGAACATCATCGTTTCCGGCGGCACCGGCACCGGGAAGACCACCCTTCTGAACGTCCTGTCGTCGTTCATCCCGGACGACAACCGCATCGTCACGATCGAGGACGCCGTGGAACTGCAGATCCAGCAACGGCACGTGGTCAGGCTTGAGAGCAGGCCGGCGAACACGGAGGGCAAGGGCGAAATCACCATCAGGGAATTGCTCAGGAACTCCCTGCGCATGCGCCCGGACAGGATCGTCGTCGGCGAGGTCCGCGGCGGAGAGTCGCTCGACATGCTGCAGGCCATGAACACCGGTCACGACGGTTCGCTCTCAACAGTGCACTCGAATTCGCCCAGGGACGCTGTAGCACGCCTTGAAACGCTGGTGCTCATGGCAGGCATGGACCTGCCGCTGCGGGCGATCCGTGAGCAAATCGCCTCCGCGGTGAATCTCATCGTCCAGATCTCCCGCCTGCGCGACGGTACACGGCGGATCACCCACGTGACGGAGGTCCAAGGCATGGAAGGCGAGGTGGTCACGCTGCAGGACGCGTTTGTCTTCGACTACTCGGCTGGCGTGGATGCCCACGGGACATTCCTCGGCCGGCCGGTGTCCACCGGCATCCGTCCGCGGTTCATCGACCGCTTCAATGACCTGGGCATCCGCGTATCGCCTGAGGTCTTCGCCGCACCCCTGGCGTCGGCAGCGAGGGTGTGAGCACGCCATGATCCTCCTCACCGGAACAGCCTTCATGCTCGCAGCCATCCTGCTTTTCGGGGTGGCGGTGATCCTGCCCAAGAGCCCCGGGGTTCCCTTGGACCGGCGGCGCCCCTACCAGGTTGCCGACTCCCAGCTGACACGCTTTGCAGGCTCTGCCTCCGGGATGATCCACGCGTACCTGACCCGCCGCGACATCCGGCTGTTCAACCGCGAAGAACTTGAGAACGCGGGGCTGCGGACAAGCCAGGCGGAGTTCTTCATCTTCGTCGCCGCGGGCGCGTTCGTGGGCGCCCTGATCGGCCTTGTCGTCGGCGGGCCGTTGCTCGGCGTGCTGTTCTTCATTCCGGCGCCTTTCGTGGCACAGCTTTTCATCAGGTTCCGCACCGGAAAGAGGCGCGCTAAGTTCGACGAGCAACTCGGTGACACCCTCCAGCTGCTGTCCGGCGGCCTGCGGGCAGGGCACAGCATCCTTCGCGCGATCGACGCCGCGGCCACCGAATCGGTCAGCCCGACCGCCGAAGAAATGCGCCGCATCATCACCGAAACAAGCCTGGGGCGCGAGCTCCAGTCCGCCCTGAACGATACGGCCGAGCGAATGCACAGCGAGGACTTCGTGTGGATAGCCCAGGCCATCCAGATCAACCGCGAGGTAGGTGGAAACCTTGCGGAGGTCCTGGACCAGGTCAACGAAACCATCCGCGAGCGGAGCGAGATCAAAGGGCACATCAAGTCCCTGGCAGCGGAGGGAAAGTTCTCCGGCTACATCCTGATGGCTCTTCCCTTCGGCATCGCCACAATGCTCATGGTGGTGAACCCCGGCTACATGAACGTGATGTTCACCAACCCGCTTGGTTGGGGCATGATCGCGGCCTCGGCAATTCTCATGACCATCGGCGGCCTGTGGATGCGCAAGATCATCGACTTGAAGTTTTGAGGTGAAAGAGTGAATCTCCTGCTCCTTTTGTCGCTCCTGCTGGTGCCGTTGCCGATCGCGTACCTCGCATGGTCGGTCCTCTCGGTGGACCGCAAAACCCAGCGCGCGGTCCGGGTGCTCCTGGCCCGGGGGGGAGACGCCGTTGAAGCCGGGCCGCAATTGCGCAGCGGTGCCCTGGAAAGCATCGGCTACCGGCTCACGCCCGGAAGCTACGTCCAGAAGCTGGACCGCCTGCTCTCGCTGGCGGGCCGGCCCTCGTCCCTCCCTTTGGGCCGTGTCCTGACAGCCAAGCCCGCGCTCGGCTTGTGCGGCGCACTGTTGGGCTTCCTGATCGGCGCCAACAGCGAAAGCGGCATTCTGAAACTGGTCGGGATATTTGTCGTGCTGCTGGGCTACTTCATTCCGGACCTGATGTTGTACAGCAAGGGACAGGAGAGGCAGAAGACCATGCAATTGGAACTGGCAAACACCATGGACCAGATGCTCATTTCGGTGGAGGCCGGCCTCGGTTTCGAAGGCGCCATGGCGCGCGCCGGTGAAAACGGGAAAGGCCCCTTGGCCGAAGAACTGGTCCGGACGCTCCAGGACATGCAGGTGGGCCGGAGCCGCCGCGAGTCCTACCTGGCCTTGGCCGAACGGTCCAACGTTCCCGAGCTCCGGAGCTTCGTACAGGCCGTCATCCAGGCGGACACTTATGGCATCGCCATCAGCCGGGTGCTTCGCGTCCAAGCCAAGGTCATGAGGGTGAAGCGCCGCCAGCGAGCCGAGGAGAAAGCAATGAAGCTTCCTGTGATGATCCTCTTTCCTCTGCTCTTTTTCATTTTTCCCGTGCTGTTCATCGCCATCCTGGGACCGGCCGTCATCAACACCATCGCCACCTTCAGCGGCGGATGAAACTGATATTCCATTACTGGAATTGGGCGCCCGGTAAAAGGCGACAATCCCGGAAGTCTTAAGATTTCCTCAGGAAAACCACAAGAACCGCTTTTCCGGAATTCAGAAAGTAGCATTGAGCTATGTTCAGTCCAGGTCCAATCGAAGCCGGCGACGTGGAACCCGATCACACGGGTTCTGCCGACGGTTCGAGCTGGCTTCCGGCCGGGGGGCACAAGCAGCCGTTATTGGACCTGGCCGCATTCCAGCTGCTGGAAGACCAACTTGACAATCCGCTCATTGCCCGCAGCTTCGCCAGAGATTTCGCGAAACTTTGGACCTTGAGGTACGAAGCCCTCGCAGGCGCCGTGGAACGTGGCGACGAAGCGGGAGCCCTGGACGCAATCCTGAGCCTCAAAACCTCATCAACAATGGTGGGCGGGGTCCGCCTCGCGCTATTGGCAGGGCAATTCGAGGAGCATATCCGGAACGGCGATATCCGTGACCTCCGGTCCCTGCTTGCCGCAGTTGCCGAATGCGGCCATGCAACGGTCCTTGAACTGCGGGGGAGTTACGTCCTCAGGAATGAATAGCGGCCCGGATGGTGCCGGCTAGTCCACACGTTTGGGAGCGAGCCGGTATCCGATGCCCCGGACGGTCAGCAGGAACCGCGGTGATTGCGGATCTTCGTGAAGTTTCCGGCGAAGGTTGCCGATATGGGTTTCAACAGCCCTTTCGTCCGCTTCGCTGATATATGCGTCGTCGTCGTAGTAATCGCCGCGGGCTGCCCGCACTAGTTCTGTCTTCGTCCGCACTTGTCCCTTGGCGCGAAGCAGGTCAAATAGCAGGTCAAATTCGCTTCTCGTCAAATTCAGCACGGAACCCTGAAGCGAAACCATGCGGGTCTTGTAGTTCAGGGCCAGGCCATTGTGCTTGATGACAGCATCCTCCGGCCCACCTGTGCGGGTCGATTCACGGCTGCCCTGGCCGCCGTCGGACAGCCTGCCGGGAAAAGCCGGCACCTCCGCGGCGCGGGGCCGACGCATCATCGCCGTGACCCGGGCGCGCAACTCGCGCGGGAGGAACGGCTTCTTGACGTAATCGTCGGCGCCCGTGAGAAACGCCGTCAGGGTCTCGGTTTCGTCCTGCCGGGCCGTCAGCATCAGCACATACGCATCACTGAATTGCCGGATCCGGCGCAGGACTTCGTGGCCGTCCATATCCGGAAGCCCGATGTCCAGGGTGACAACCGCCGCCTGTTGATGCCGTACGACTTCCACGCCCTCGCGCCCGGTAGCGGCGGAATGCACCACAAAACCGGCTTCCTTGAGGATGGCGTCAATCAAATTCCGGACGTCTTCGTCATCCTCGATGACTACAGCTACCCCAGGCTCGCTCATTTGTACCCTCGAGTCGGTGATCACCGCCGCACAGCCCAGCGCAATGCGGGAGTGTCTCCGAATAGCAACGATACAAGCATCGAAGTTATTTGGCACCTAATATGTGGAATATGTGCTGCCTTGAAGCTTCACGTCCGCTGAGCAGGGCCGTTATTTCCGCTGGGCACGACGGCGGATCGCCCCTCTTGTCGCCTGAGCCCTTGTTGCTAGAATCGCTCGAGGCATCAATTCTCCCAGCGTCTCGCCAACGAAAGGTTCTGCCTTGAGCGAGCAGGCTATTCTTCGCACCGCCGGCCGTTTCTTCAGGAAACTCGGACCGCGGGTACGGCTGGCTGTCTGTGAAATACCGCTGACGATCATCATCGCCGGCCTGGTGATTGCCGCACCGCACGTTTGGCCGGGCCTGCTCGAGAATTGGGCGTTTGCAACCGGGGTCGTCCTCCATGGAATCCTGTTCCTGAGTTGCCTGTTGGTTCCGTGGGAGCGCCTGGAACCAAAGATAAGCCTGGCCATTCCCATGCTTGACCTGCTGGCTCTTTGTTTCACCCGGAATGGCGCTTTCAACGTGATACCGGGCCTCACCGTGCTTTCCGTTTTTCCGGTGATCTGGCTGGCCGCCTCGGGGATGCTTTCCAAGACGAGCCTCATTCTGAGCTTTGCGGGCCCTTTCCTTATTGCGCTGCCCACCCTCGTAGCCCACCTTCCCAAGCCCACGGCATCGGATATCTCCTCGGTCGTCCTCTTGCCCCTGATGATGTTTGCGGTGGCCCTTTCCATCCGGCTGGCCGGTTCCTACGCCCGGCTCCAGGAACGGCGGGTGAAACACCGGGACCGGGTCCTGAGGCAATTGCTTGCTGCCAGCAAGGAGCGCGAGACATTGCTGAAGACCATCCTGGACACCATCGACGTCGGAATTGTCGCGGTGGATTCCAAAGGTGAAACGCTGTTGGTCAACAACCAGCAGAAGGCATTCCTTGGATTGGCGGCGCCGGCGGACGAGGGATCCGCTGCGGCCAAAGGGGGACGGCTGGTTTTCGGCCAGGACCGCCAGACTCCGCTCCCGCCCGAAAGGGACCCCGTCCAAAGGGCAGTGCAAGGGGAAACCTTTTCCGATTACCTGGTGTGGTTTGGTGCCGGGACGGAACAGCGGGCGATTTCGACCGCCGCGCGCGGCATGAGGAACGACGTCGACGGCGGATTCGGCGGCGCGGTGGTCTTCTTCCGGGACCTGACCGACGTCGTCAACGCCCTTGCGGCCAAGGACGAACTGGTTGCCAACGTTTCGCACGAGTTCGGCGGGCCACTGACCTCGATCCTTGGCAACCTCGATATCGTGATGCGCGGAGCCCCGGACCTCCAGGCCGGAACAAGACGGGGACTGGAGGTCGCGGAGAGGAACGCCGAAAGGCTCCGGGTCCTCGTGGAGGACCTGCTGTCGTCGGCCGCGTCGGTCGAGAGCGTGCAGTTGCGCCGGACGGATCTGGCGGGTCTCGTTGAGAACAGCCTGGGTTCCGCCCGGGCCCAGGCGGACGCGGCCAATGTCGGCCTTGTTGCCGACGTGCCGGCCCCTCTGTGGGCGGACGCCGATCCGCTTCGGCTGGGCCAGGCCCTGGACAACCTGGTTTCCAACGCCATCAAGTATTCGCCGGGCGGCGGCCTGGTGAGCGTCAGGGCAACGCGGGACGACGGCTGGGTCCGGCTTGAGGTGCAGGACACCGGCATGGGCATGACCGAGGACGAGACGTCCAGGATCTTCACCCGCTTCTTCCGGACAAGTGCCGCCCGTCAGGCGGCGATCCCGGGCGTCGGGCTGGGTTTGTCCATCACCAAGTCCATCGTGGAACGCCACGGAGGCAGCATCACCTGCAACAGCAGGCCCGGGAAGGGAAGCACGTTCACCGTGGCGCTGCCTGCCGGGCCGTCCGGAAGCCCGGAGACCGGCCCGCCCACGCTCAATTAGGGCGCCGTTCCTCCAGATGAACCAGCAGTGCGTCGAGGAGGGGCACCTGGCCCCGGACCAGCCTGGTCCGGGCCTCGGGTACCGGGGTCCACTCCGCGCGGTCGATCTCGGGAAAGTGCTGGACCTTGCCTGATCCCTTCGGCCATTCCAGCGGGAAGGTGTTGCTCAGGATCTCCTCCGGGCCGAAGTCGGATTCGGCGGCGAAGACCGTGACGACCTTGCCCGAGGGCTGTTTGAAGGCGCCGAGGCCGAAGTAGTCGGCGGGTGGAGCAGGCACACCCATCTCCTCGGCGAACTCACGCCGCGCGGCCAGCCAAGGGTCCTCCCCGGAGGGATATTCACCCTTCGGAATGGACCACGCGTGTTCCTCTTTTCCCGCCCAGAACGGTCCGCCCATGTGGGCGATCCACACCTCAAGGCCGGTTTCGGCGCGACGGCGGTACAGCAGGATCCCTGCGCTGAGGACCTTCACTTGCGCTCCATGTTCCTAGGGTATCCGGGCCCTTCGGCGCGCCGGTTCCGCACTAGCATTGGTGGATGACGGATAAGTCGCCGGCGCCCGGCGGATGGAGCCATGACGTGGCCCGCGATCCGCGCCGCGTGCACTGGATGGAACTGTTCTTCGACCTCGTCTTCGTCGCTTTCGTGGGGCAGCTCGCACACGGGATCCACGGCGACCCCGGATGGGCCGAATTCGGCACGTTCATCCTGCTCTTCTTCCCGGCCTGGTGGGCCTGGGTGAACATCGCATCGGTGGTCAACCTGCTGCCCCGCCTGTCGTCCCGGGCGCTGGGTGTCGCGATGCTGGCTGCCATGGCCGCAGCCGGGGTGATGGCTGCCGCCGCGCCGGGGGCTTTCGGTGAGCGGGCCTGGGCCTTTTCGCTGGCGAACACTGCCCTGCGCCTTGTCCTGCTGGCCCTGTGGCTGCGTCAACACCGCGAAACACCGGCGGGAACGGTATGGCGCATCTGGACCTACAATGGCGGAACCGCGGCGCTCTGGTTCGTGGCGGCCTTCCTGCCGCTCCACATTGCCGCGATCCTGTGGGTGGCCGCGATCGCCGTCGAGGTCGTCATGGCGGTGCTCGGCGGGCGCCTCTGGCCCGACCGCGGCGTGGCCGGCATCAACATCGAGCACGCAGCCGAGCGGCTGGGCCTGTTCGTCATCATCGTCCTCGGTGAATCCGTCTTCACGATCGTCCTTGAAGTCTCGGACGACTGGGGAGCTGGCGCCGGCGAGGCCGGCGGGCTCGGGTTCCTCATTGTTGCCTTCCTCGGCTGGGCGTTTTTCCAGTACGGCACCGGCACCATGGCAGCGGGTCTTGAGCGCCTGCAGTCCCGGTCCGATTTCACGGGGATCCTCATGACCACCTTGTTCCTGCCGTTCCTGCTGGTGGTCGGCGTGACGGCGATTGCCGGCGCGATCGCCACCGCGATCCCGGAGCCGTTCGAACCCTTGCCGATCGGATCGGGGATCTCGCTCGGCGGTGGAATTGCACTCTTCTATGCGTGCAACGCAATGGTGGCCCTCCGCTACGGCAAGCCGCCGCGAGCAGTGCTGCCATGGGCGCTTCCGACGATCCTCATCGCTGTGCTTCTTATCCCGCTGGGCGCCCTGGTTCCCGCGCTCGCCATGCTGGCCCTTGGGGTGTTGCTCCTGGTCCTGGTCACCGCATACGTGGAGACCAAGAAAAGGCGGCGTGTGGGCAACTCTTTAGGACGCGGAGACCGGATCCGCTAAAATTGATGCCCGATGGCAGATTCCAAAGAAAACCCCGTTCGTGTCCAGCCCCTGAATCCTCAGGGGCCGATTTTTGTGGATGCCTCGGGGCGGCGCCTGCGGAAGGTCAAGATTGCAGGTCTCGCGGCCGCTGCACTGGTTGCCGGATATGCCGTCCTCCTGCTGCTCGCCTTCACCGGGGGCTCCAACGTGGCTGCGCCCTACCTGCCTTTGCCGGTCCCCGCAGCCGACCGTCCTGCGCCCTCCAAGGAAGCCCAGCCGCCTGGCAGCGGAGCCCCGGCAGCTGAACCGGCCGCACCACACGCCGTCGAACCGTTGGCCCAGCCGCAGGCCGTGCCTGTTGCCGCCACGGCCGCTGCCCAAGCAGCGACGGCTCCCACCGCCGTTCCTGCCGTCACGAATCCGGCCAAGAACGACGAGGCCCCGGGACAGGCCAAGCGGCGAGCCACACCAAGCCACCCGTGAGTGTCCGCCGCCCGCCCAGACGCCAGGATCCGGCCGGTGTCAGGGCACACTGGTTCATCCTGCTGGCCGTCCTGTGCTCGATAGCCGCCGCCCTGCTTGTCCAGGGGTACATGCACCACCTCGCCGGGATCAGCGACGACTCCGCGCCCGCAGCCGGAACCGCCACCACCGTCCCGAAAGCCGTGAGCGGCGGCGGCCCCGTGGTCGACTCGCGCGGAGGCACCGTCCACGCCGTCCGTCCGCCGGAGCGCACCCTCGCGCTGACGTTCGACGACGGACCCGACCCCGTGTGGACGCCCCGGATCCTCGACGTCCTCCGCAAACACCACGTCCATGCGACCTTCTTCCTGGTCGGCTCCGCGGCCATCGACAACCCGGACCTGGTGAAGCGGATCGTCTACGAGGGCCACGAAATCGGCGTCCACACGCTGACCCACGCCGACCTCGGCAATGCTCCGCCATGGCGGCGTCAGCTGGAAGTCCAGGGTGCGCAGAAGGTGATCACCAGCATCACCGGCAAGGCGGCCTCCCTGCTGCGTCCGCCGTACAGCTCCGAAAACGACGCGATCAACGACGGTACCTGGTCCGCGATGCAGGACCTCGCGGACGACGGCTACCTGAGCGTGTTCAGCACCCTCGACAGCAAGGACTGGCAGCGGCCCGGAGTCGCGGCGATTGAGCAGAAGCTCGCCTCGCCGGGCCGGGACGGCCAGGTTGTGCTCATGCACGACGGCGGCGGCGACCGGGAGGAGACCGTCGCCGCCCTGGACTCCGCCCTCACGCGGTGGGCCGGCCAAGGCTACAAGGTGACAACCGTCGGCGCCGCCGTCGGCATCGAAAGCATGCGGCAGGCCTCCGCGCCGGAGCAGCTCAGCGGCACGGCGTTTGTCTGGGGAATCCGGCTCAGTGACTTCGTGGTTACCGCCATCTCCTGGGCGCTCGTCGTAGCCGGCGTCGTGACGCTTGCCCGCGCCGTGCTGGTCATCGGCTTCGCAGCACGCCACAGCCGCATCGCACGCCGGCTCAGGGCAAGCGGACGCGGCCGGCGACGCGTGGATGTGGCAGTCCGCCCCGAGGTCACGGAGCCGGTCAGTGTGGTCGTCCCCGCATACAACGAGGCTGCCGGCATCGAAGCCGCCGTGCGGTCCATCGCCGCCTCGACCCACCCGCTGGAGATCATCGTCGTCGACGACGGTTCCACCGACGGCACGGCGGAGATCGTGGAGGCGCTCGGGCTTCCCTGCGTCACGGTCATCCGGAAGGTGAACGGGGGCAAGCCGTCCGCCCTGAATGCCGGGCTGGCGGCCGCCAGCCATGACCTCGTGGTGATGGTCGACGGCGACACTGTGTTCGAACCCGGCACGGTCCATACCCTCATCCAGCCCTTCGCCGACCCTGCGGTGGGAGCGGTGTCCGGCAACACCAAGGTCGTGAACCGCGGCGGCGTCCTCGGCGCCTGGCAGCACATCGAATATGTGGTCGGCTTCAACCTGGACCGCCGCCTGTTCGACCTCGCGGAATGCATGCCGACCGTACCGGGCGCGATCGGTGCTTTCCGGCGCGAGGCCCTGCGTGGGGTCGGCGGCGTGAGCGAGGATACCCTCGCCGAAGACACCGACCTCACTATGGCACTGTGCCGGGATGGCTGGCGCGTGGTGTACCAGGACGACGCACGGGCCTGGACCGAGGCGCCGGCGACGCTGGGCGCCTTGTGGCGGCAGCGGTACCGCTGGTGCTACGGCACGCTGCAGGCCATGTGGAAGCATCGCCGCGCCGTTGTGCAGGGCGGCGCCGCCGGCAAGCTCGGCCGGCGCGGCCTCGGGTACCTGCTGGTCCTGCAGGTCCTGCTGCCCCTGTTCGCACCTGTCGTGGACGTCTTTGCCCTCTACGGGCTGTTCTTCCTTGACCCCGTGCGTATCGCCGCGCTGTGGCTCGGCTTCCTGCTGGTGCAGTTCCTGATGGCCGCCTACGCCTTCCGGCTGGACAAGGAGCCGCTGCGCCCGCTGTGGGCGCTGCCGCTCCAGCAGTTCGTCTACCGGCAGCTGATGTACGTCGTTGTCATCCATTCACTGGTGACGGCGGTGGCCGGATTGCACCTGCGCTGGCACCGGATGGAGAGGTACGGCAGCCTGCGCGTCCCGCTTGCCGTAGAAGGCGAAAACCAGGCGGGGCCGCGGCCGGATCCTTTCGAGCCGGGGCGGTAGGCACCACCCGGGTCGGTACGTAACATGGGAGCCAATACAAGCTGCAGCTTGCCAAGTCCGTTGAAGGGATAACGCAGTGGCTCTTGAAACTTTGCCCGTGCTCGATTTTTCCCGGCTGCACGCGGGGCCGGAGGAGGCGGCCGGCTTCCGTGACGAACTCCGGGATGCAATGCACGAAGTCGGTTTCCTGTATCTGTCCGGCCACGGCATCCCCCAGGAGCTCACCGACGCGATGCTCGATGTTTCACGGCGCTTCTTCGAGCTGCCGGAAGAGCAGAAGCTCGCCGTGGAAAACGTCAACAGCCCGCAGTTCCGCGGCTACACGAGGATGGGCGGCGAACTGACCGCAGGTGCGGTGGACTGGCGCGAACAGATCGATATCGGCGTCGACCGCGACCCCGTGCAGCCCGGCCCAGGGGTCGCAGACTACTGGCGCCTTGAGGGCCCGAACCTCTGGCCGGAGGCGCTCCCGGAAATGCGGGGCATCGTTGCCGAATGGATGGACCGGCTTAGCGCGGTATCCCTTGACCTGCTGCGGGCCCTGGCGGTCTCCTTGGGCGCCCCGGAGGACACGTTCGACGAAGCGTTCGCCGCACGCGCCTTTCCCGTGCTGAAGATCGTCCGGTATCCGGGGGAGTCCGATCCGGATCCGAAACAGGGGGTGGGTTCGCACCGCGACGGCGGCGTGCTGACCCTGCTGCTGGTGGAACCGGGAAAGGGCGGCCTGCAGGTCGAGCACGACGACGACTGGATCGATGCCCCGCAGGTGCCGGGAAGCTTCGTGGTGAACATCGGCGAAATGCTCGAGCTCGCGACCAACGGCTACCTCAAGGCGACGCTGCACCGGGTGATCTCGCCGCTGCGTGGCACGGACCGGATTTCATTGCCGTTCTTCTACAACCCGGCACTGGACGCCCGGATGCCGCAGCTGGCGGTGAGCCCGGAATTCCAGGCCAGGGCACGGGGGCTGTCCGTCGATCCGACCAACAGCCCGATCCTGGAAACCTACGGCGACAACGCCCTGCGGTACCGGCTCCGCGCCCACCCGAATGTGGTGGCCGCGCAGCATGCCGACCTGCTGACGGAGTGACCGCCACGCCGCTCCGTGACCGCCGGGTCATTGAGTCCGCCCCGGCCCCGGGGTAGGGTGGGCGCCACCTCACCAGCACCGATCCCCAGGGAGCGACCATGCCTGAAATGCGACGTCGACTGGCTGCCATCACGGCGGTTCTGGCCTTAAGCGTAACGAGCGGAGCGGTCTTCAGCCCCGCGTCCGCGGACCCGCGGGCAACAGACAAAACAGCCACCGCCACGGGATACGGGGGAGCTGTGAGCACCGTCGATCCGGAGGCCTCGGCTGCGGCGATCGAGGTGCTGCGCAAGGGCGGCAATGCGGCCGATGCCGCCGTCGCGGCCGCTGCAACACTCGGCGTCACCGAACCGTACAGCGCCGGCATCGGCGGTGGCGGCTACTTTGTGTACTACGACGCGAAGAGCGGTCAGGTCGGCACCATCGACGGCCGGGAGACCGCGCCGGCCGTCATGCCGCACGACGCCTTCATCGATCCCGCCACAGTCACACCTCAGAATCCGGCGGGCACTCCCTACCGCTTCACCCCCGAACTGGTCACGAGCGGTGTATCCGTCGGCGTCCCAGGCACCCCGGCCACTTGGGAACGGGCCCTGGAACGGTGGGGAACCCTCGGCCTGGGCGAGGCGCTCAAGCCCGCCATCAAGGTGGCGACCCGCGGCTTCGTGGTGGACCCGACCTTCCGCCAGCAGACCCTCGACAACAAGCTCCGCTTCGGGGCCTTCACCTCCACGAGCAAGCTGTTCCTCCCCGGCGGGGACGCGCCCGCCGTCGGAAGCATCTTCCGGAACCACGAACTCGCCGACACCTACCGGCTGCTCGCCGATCAGGGCACCGGTGCCTTCTACGGCGGCCCGCTCGCCGGCGAGATCGCCAGCACCGTCCAGTCCCCGCCAAAGACCGCCACCACGGGCCTGCCCGTGCCCGCCGGACACATGACCGCCGCGGACCTGGCTGCCTACCGGGTCGTGGACCAGGCGCCCACCCATGTGAACTACCGTGGCCTGGACGTCTACGGCATGGCGCCCTCCAGCAGCGGCGGCACCACGGTCGGTGAGGCGCTGAACATCCTTGGCACCTTCGACATGGCGGACATGCCCACCGCCAACGCGCTCCACCATTACCTCGAGGCGAGCGCCCTGGCCTTTGCCGACCGCGGCAAGTACGTCGGCGATCCCGCCTTCGTCAAGGTCCCGACGGCGGCCCTCACCGACGAACTGTTCGGGAAGGAGCGTGCCTGCGAAATCGATCCGCTGCACGCCGCCGTCAAGCCGGTTGCCCCCGGCGACGTGACGGCGTACGACGGCGCCTGCCCGGCCGGTGCCGCGGCCGCCGCGGAGGACCGCGACACCGAGAACATCTCCACCACCAACCTCACGGTCGCGGACAAGTGGGGCAACGTGGCCGAATACACCCTCACGATCGAACAGACCGGCGGCTCGGGCATTGTCGTTCCCGGCCGCGGTTTCCTGCTCAACAACGAACTGACCGACTTCTCCACCGTGTACAAGGCAGATGACCCGAACCGGATCGACCCGGGTAAGCGGCCGCGCTCATCGATGTCGCCCACCATCATCCTCAGGGACGGGAAGCCGTACCTGGCACTCGGCTCGCCCGGCGGCTCCACGATCATCACCACCGTGCTGCAGACCATCATGAACCGCGTGGACCGCGGCATGACCACCCCGCAAGCGATCGCGGCACCCCGGGCGGCGCAGCGGAACACGGCCAACGTCACGGCGGAACCGGAGTTCATCGCCGCCTACGGCAGCCAACTGGCACCGTTCGGCCACACCCTGGTGCCTTCCGGTGACGCCTTCACTTCGGCAGCGGAAATCGGCGCGGCCACTGCCATCGAATTCCTGCCCGACGGCGCTCTGCTCGCCGCGGCCGAACCGGTGCGGCGCGGTGGCGGCTCGGCCATGGTGGTGACGCGTTCGCCCTGGTGACGGCGGAAATCGCAGGGCCGTCACCAAGAAACTAAGCAAACTTACTAAAAGCCCTTGTCTTGAAGCGACGGCTCTGCTTCGCTGGAAGTGTGTCCGGCAGTAGACGCCCCGAAAATTGCATGATTGTTGAGGGAACCCAGCTCTGGGCCCGTCCTTCTCCTTCCTGCTCGCCGCGGGTTCACCGCGCACCAGCGGGCCTTGGTCCCGGGCAATCGGAAGGAGGCGGGCGCCATGAAAGCGCTCATTGACCCCGTGCCGGACCCGAGAAAGAAACCTGATCCCCTCGCCGGAGACATCCCGCAGGAGGCGGTGGACGTGGTCCTGCAGCACCTGGGCCAGGTCGGGCCGGCCGTGGCAGCGCTACGGAGGGAATCTTCCAGGATCGCAGAATGGGGCGAGGAACATGCGCGCCGCTTGGTGACGGGAAAGAAGGTGCTAGCGGCGGGCAACGGAGGAGACGCTGCGGAGGCCCAGCATTTCACGGCGGAATTGGTGGGGCGCCACGTGGAGGACCGCCAGGCCTTTGCAGCCATCGCGCTGCCGGCAGACGCCTCCGCGGTGACTGCGATCGGCGACGACTACGGCTATGACGAAGTCTTCGCCCGGCAGGTGACGGGGCACATACGGAACGGGGACGTCCTCCTTCTGCTGTCCACCAGCGGACGCAGCCCCAATCTCCTTGCGGCGGCTGACGCCGCCCACAGGGCAGGGGCAACTGTCTGGGCGCTGACCGGCGCCCGGCCGAATCCGCTCGCCGACGCCGCGGACGAAGCGATCTGCATCAGCACGGAGGCCACGCACGCGCAGGAGGCCCACCTCATCGCCATCCATGCGCTGTGCGGATGCTTCGACGCCGCCGTAGAGCGGTTTCGCAAGGAGGGCCGGGTATGAGGGCCGTGGTTCCGCTTCGGACCCACTTGGTCGCATGGGTTCCGCGGACACCATGAGATATCCCCGCAACTATTTCCCGGTAAAGCGTTGCTTCTACAAGCGCCTGCACCTTGGCCCGGGCCAGCCGCCTGCGGTTGCGGCCCCGCACCCGACGGGCGGCCGCAAGGGCAACGGGCCTGATTGGGACAGTGCCAGGAGGCAACACAAGAAGGAGACGTAGCTCTTGCGTCCGAAGCAGATGCGTTCGATGAGGCGGCGTCGGGTTCTGCGAACTCTTTGCCCTGCAGGGCGCGCTAAGGGCGGGTTTGGATGGAGCCGGATGCTGCCACAAGCTGTCAGCAAAAAAAACTAAGCATGCTTAGCAAAATCCCTTGATGTTCACTGGCGCCCTCGATAGCGTGAAAAACGTAGCACCGCATCCAATCGAATCCACCACGTGAGGAGACAGTGATGGCTACTGTCGATCAGACCATCGAAGTTGACGTGCCCGTATCCACCGCATACAACCAATGGACCCAGTTCGAAACCTTCCCCGAATTCATGAGCGGGGTTGAAGCGGTCAGGCAGCTCAACGACACCACCCTGCATTTCTCGACCAACACCGCAGGCGTGCAGCGCGAGTATGACGCGAGGATCCTGGACCAGGTCCCGGACTCGGTGATCAGGTGGGAGAGCATGGACGGACCGCGCAACGCAGGCGTCGTAAGGTTTGAGCCCTTGGGCCCGCGCAGGTCAAGGGTGACCGTCACCATTGAGTGGACACCCGAAGGCCTGGCGGAGAAGAGCGGCGCCGCGGTCGGACTTGATGATTTCCAAGTCGGGGCGGACCTGAATAAATTCAAGAAATTCATCGAGAACCGTGGCAGTGAAACCGGCGCATGGCGCTCCACCGTGGCCTCAGGACAGGTAGAGGATCCGCCCCCCGGTTCGGCCGGCGGGATCGGACTCGATGAGGAACCACCTCCGCCCACGGGCGGGCGGGATTTCTGAACCTTGCCCCAAGGCCGCATCCCCGGAACCCCGAGGCGCCCCCGCCGCGAACGTGGCGGGGGCGCCCCCTGCCCGGATGCCGGCGTCGTCCTGCTTCCGGGCAGGGGCAGGCCCGGAGGAATGAAAATTGCCGCGGCTGAGCCGGCCGGCTGGGCCGCCCGGCTTGAGGAGGAAAGAACAATGAAGCGCAAGGGCGCATCCCCGGTCCATGACGGTATCCAGCATCCGGAGCATCTGGTGCCGAGGGATACATACGAAGAGCAGTCGGAGGACGGAGTACCAGGGGGCGCAGCTCCGGGCGGCCTGGGCGGTGAAGACACCGGCCGCCCGGGTACGGCGGGTTCGAAGGATCCCAGCGGGCCGGCCGAGGAGGCAGACGACGCGACCGGAGACGACCGCAGCCTGGCCACCAAGCTGAGTCCCAGCGATTAGCCGCCCTGTGACCGTGCGCTTGCCGGCCGGAACCCTTCCTCTCCGAAGGCAGGGCTACAGCTCTATCTCCAGCAGCTGCGACCGCTTGGGTGATCCGCGGCGAAAAGCGCCGTGATCTCCCCGTGGGCGAGCATTTTCTGGCGGTATTCGCGCGCCAGGAGCTCCTGGGTCAACGCCTGCAAGCCAGGGTCCTCCCCGGCGATGGCTTCCACGGCGTGGACCACGCGGAAATTGTGGGCGAAGGCATCCGCCGCGGTCTGTGCGATGCAGTTGTGAGCGGAGACTCCGGCCAGCACGAGGGTATCGACCTGCCAGTTGCGCAGCCGCCACAGCAGGTCGGTGCCGATGAAGCTGCTGTCGCGGGTCTTGCTGAGCTGGGGAAGGCCGGACGTGAGCAACCCGGGAACGAAATCTGCTTGCGGGCTCCCGCGGAAGATGAACCCCTGCCGGTCATCGAGCATGTTGAGCGTCCACGTGGAGCGGTCCCGTTCGTGCTCGGTCCTCACCAGAAGTACAGGACTTCCGTGGGATGTTGCTGCCGCGATCAACGCGTTGCAGGCGGACGTGGTCTTCTCCCGGTGGACGGCGAGACCCGGGTCCTCGAAATAGGCGTTCTGCATGTCGATGACCAGCACCGCGATCATTGGAACCTCCTTGCTGCCTCCCACTCACCCTGCCTGCGAGGCCAGGAACCGTGCGATGGCCGCTTCCCCCGTCTTGACCTTGCGGAGGCTCCCGTCGAGGAAGGCCTCCACGAGCCGTGGATCGACGTAGGCCGACTTGGCCACGGCGGCTGTATTGCCCAACAGGGCGGCGGCTTCTTCGAACGCCTCTGCCAAGGCTGCCTGGGCCGGGACGTCCGCAGCAGTCCGGGCCAGGATCCGGGCGGCCGCGAGGGTTCCCTTCCAGGTGCGCAGGTCCTTGGCCGTGAAACCGTCGCCGGCGGCATGCCGTATGTAGTCGTTGAGCATGCGCGGCTCAACGGTCACCCATGTGCCGCGTTCCTCGAAGGCCATGAGCACATCATCGGCCGCCCTGCCTGCCAAGGGTGCAAGGAAGGCGGCCAGCCGGCCGTCCGTGAGAGTGCATTCCCACAGCTGGCCGCTCTTGCCCGGGAAGCTCAGGTGCAGCGTATCGCCGTGAATGGACACATGGCGGCAGCGGAGGGTAGTCAGGCCGTGCGATCCATGGTGTTTCCGGTAGTTCTCATCGCCGATCCGAAGTGCTCCCAGGTCCATGAGCCGTACGGCTGCGGCGAGGGTACGCGTCCTGGGAGAGCGTGATTCGCGCAGGTGCCGCGCCACGGTTTTCCGGAGGCGTGGCATGGTCTGCCCCAGGCTGGCGGCCCGCGCGAATTTTTCGGCGTCCTGCCTCTCACGCCACCGTGGATGGTAGATGTACTGGAGGCGGCCCGCGTCATCGAGGCCGGTGGCCTGGATGTGACCGTTGGGATACGGGCAGATCCATACCTGCCGCCAAGCCGGAGGTATGGCGAGGCGGCTGATGCGCTCGCGGTCCGCGTCGGAGACAGGCGAGCCGCCGGCGTCCCGGTAGCTGAATCCCCGGCCGGCCCGCCGCCGTCGGATGCCCGGAAGGGAGGGATCGCTGCGCCTAAGCCGCGCCATGGTGCCGGCTACATGCGCGCATACTTGGCTTTCAGGATCAGGAAGCAGCCGTAGCAGACCAGGCCGAGGGCGAGTGCCGCGAGGAGATAGGGTCCGTAGGGCTGCTCCCGCAGGGCCTTGAGCCCGCCGTCGAGTCCGGTGGATTGTTCGGGCTGCTGGCGCACGGTGGCGAGGATGACCAGCAGACCCGCCAAAAGCAGGGCGAAGCCCTTGGACAGGTAGCCGGCGACCCCGGCGGTGAGCAGCACCCGACGCGGAGCCGCGGCGCCGGGAAGGAACAGGTCCTTGCGGAAGGAGGCCCGGGCGCCGCGTACCACGAAGAAGATGCCGGCACCTATGATTCCTGCCCCCGCCAGCAGGAGGAGCGCTACGCCGAAGGGTGCCCGGATGAGGGTGACTGTGAGGTCGCTGCTGGACTCCCTGTTGCTCTTCCCGCTGCCGAGGGCGAAGGAGAGCACCGTGGCGGACAGGAGGGCGAACACCACGGCCTGCGCCGAGGCGGTGACCCGTGTGGTGAGCTGCTTTCCGTGGGCGCGTGGCATTCCGAATATTGCGTTTCCCGCCTGCCACAAGCCGAGGGCTGCGCAGGCTGCGAAGCACGCCCATAAGAGGAGCGGTCCGCCCGGTCGCGCTGCCAACTGGGCGACCGCACCGCCGACGTCGGCCTCCCCGTTAAGCCCGCGCGCCAGTTGGAAAGCGATCGCCCCAACCAGGACGTGCAGCACGCCGCTTGCCGCGAAGCCCGCCCTGGCCGCGGTTTCCAGTGCCTGGGAGTTGCTTGCGGCTTCGGCGGATTTGGCAGCGGCCCGTGCTGTCTTGTTTGCGCTCTTGGTCACAGTGCGCTCCTGTTCATGGCGCGGCCCCCGCCACTATGAAGGGCGGGAGCCGCGGTACTGCCTTTGCCTGGCTCAGGGGCCGGTGTCAGAGGCCGGTGTCACGGGTTTCCCTGTGGGTGACCGCTTCCCCCGTTTCCGGGTCCACGGTCTGCCGGCTTTCACTGCTCCGGTACCGGCGGCGTGGAGCCGCCCAGATCAGCGAAGCGATCAGTCCGATAACCCCCACGGCCATCAGGATGTAGCCGGTCATTTGCTGGTCCAGGAAGGGGACCAGCCCCGGGGTAAGCGCGAAGGCGAGGATTGCGCCCAGCGCTATGAGGAATATCGATGAACCTATGTACATGTCCGTTCCTTCCTGTGCTGGCTCCTTGTTACGGCTGCCGCCGGGGACGGTCCAGCCCGGTGATTCCCGGGGCGGGGTGCATCAGATGCCGCTCGAGCGGTGTCCGTTCGTGTAGCTCAACAGCCAGCCGATGGCTGCGATGGCCAGAAGGATGATTCCGACCCACAGCAGGAAATTCAGGGCCGGCGTGAAGCCGCCTACAAGCAAAAGAACAATGGCGATAATGCCGGCAACGATAAGAAGGGTATTCATGGTTGACGTTTCCTTTCCGGCGCGGAAACCGAAACTGCGTGCCTCCACGCGTGATATCCAACAGTTGCACATTGCTGCGCTGCGACCCTCGACGGGTGCCCCCGCATCGACCCAAGGACGGTCCGTGACCGCTGTGCCGTTTTCTCTATCCCGCTCAGCTTGTCCATCTGTCTGGTTCAGTCCGGCTAACCGATCACAATCCTCATCATGCCATTGCTAAGCATGCTTATCAAGTTTCGGAATGAGCGGCCCCGGGCGTCCACAATGGAGGGGTGACTTCACCCTTCCCTCCCGGCACAGCCGGTGCGCAGGCCATTTTCGACCTCGAACGCATCGGGGCCGGCCTTGTGTTCTCCCGCTCCCTGCCGGATCTTGTGGCCGCGCTCAATGCGCCAGGCTCGGCTGCCGTCGTCCAGGCGCCGCCGGGAACCGGCAAGACCACCCTGGTCCCGCCGCTGCTGGCCGCCCTGTGCGCGGCGGGGAGCAGGACACCAAGGGTCGTCGTGACCCAGCCGCGGCGCGTCGCCGCCCGTGCCGCGGCCCGGCGGCTCGCAGCCCTCCATGGAAGCCGGCTGGGGGAGTTCGTGGGATACACCGTCCGTGGGGAAAGGCAGGCGGGGCCGCGGACCGCCGTCGAATTCGTCACCCCCGGCATCCTGCTCCGCCGCCTGCTGGGCGACCCCGGACTGGAGGGCACCGAGGCCGTGATCCTCGACGAAGTCCATGAGCGGAGCCTTGAGGGCGACCTGCTGCTCGGCATGCTGGCCGAAGTACGCGAACTCCGTGGCGACCTGCGGTTGGTGGCCATGTCCGCCACGGTGGATGCCCCGCGCTTTGCGGCCTTGCTGGGAGGGCCCGACGGCGGCCCGCTTCCCGTGGTCGACTGTCCCTCAGCGCTATACCCGCTGGAAACTGTGTGGGCGCCGGCGCCGGTTCCCCGCCTCGACGGACGCGGCGTCACTCCCGGCTTCCTGGACCATGTGGCCGACACGGCCGCAGCCGCGCACGCCGCGGCTGTGGCCGCCGAGCCCGGCACGGACACCCTCGTCTTCCTCCCCGGTGCCCGCGAGGTGGCGCACGTCGCGGACCGCCTCCGCCAACGGGCGGCAGGCACAGAGATCCTCGAGCTCCACGGCCAAGTCAACCCCGCGGAACAGGACCGGGCGGTCTCGGGCAGGGAGCCGGGAGGACCCGCCAGGATCATCGTGTCCACGGCGCTCGCCGAATCCTCCCTGACTGTGCCCGGCGTGCAACTGGTGGTCGACGCCGGCTTGTCCCGGGAACCGCGCCGGGATTCGGGCCGCGGCATGTCCGGGCTGGTCACAGTGTCCTGCTCCCGGGCCTCCGCGGACCAGCGTGCAGGCCGGGCGGCTCGGCAAGGGCCCGGGACCGTGGTCCGCTGCTACGAACAAAAGGTTTTCGCCGCGGCTCCGGCGCACCGCACGCCGGAAATCGCCGTTGCGGAACTGAGCGGCGCGGCTCTCACCCTGGCCTGCTGGGGAGCGCCCGGGGGAGCGGGCCTGGCCCTTCCGGACGCTCCGCCGCGCGGGGCCATGGACGATGCCGTGGAGGTGCTGCGGGAACTCGGAGCGGTGGACGCCGCCGGGCACGCCACCAGCCTCGGCCGGGTCCTGGCTGCCATCCCCGCGGAACCCCGGCTCGCGCGGGCCCTGCTGGACGGGGCCGCCGTCGTGGGCAAACGCGTTGCCGCGGAAACAGTCGCGCTCGTCTCGGGGGAGCAGCGGGCTGCGGGCGCGGACCTGCCCGGGCTCCTGGCGGCGCTGCGGCAAGGCGCGGACCCGTCGTCAAAACGCTGGGCGGACGAAGCCCGGCGGCTGGAGGCGATCGCCGGCGGGGAAGCGTCCGCAGTCGCCGCTTCCTCCTTGCGGGGTGCGTTGGAAACGGCACCGGACGGGAAGGAAGCCGTGGCGTTCGTTGTGGCCCTGGCGTATCCGGACCGGGTGGCGCGCCGCGTGCCGGGGGATGGGCCGCCGCAATACCTGTTCGCGTCCGGAACCCGGGCCGGCCTTCCCGCCGGCAGTCCGTTGTCCGGGCATGACTGGCTTGCCGTAGCCGAGGTTACCCGGGCAGCAGGCCGGGACGCGGCGGGTACCGGCGCTGTCATACGCTCCGCGGCGCCCCTTTCCGCCGATGCCGCCGAAGCCGCGGCCGCCCATCTGCTGGAGGATTCGGTCGGTGCGCGTTTCGCGAACGGCAAGGTGGCTGCCCGCCGGGAGCGCCGGCTTGGCGCGATCGTGTTGTCCTCCACGCCTGTACGGCCCGCCCCGGCCGAAGGCCGCGCCGCCGTTGCCAGGGCCTTGGAAGCCCAGGGCCTGGCGACGATCGGATGGTCAACGGCGGCGGACGCATTGCGCCGCAGGATGGCGTTGCTGCACCGTGAGCTGGGTGCGCCGTGGCCGGACGTTTCGGAACGGGCGCTGCTGGCGCGGCTGAAAGACTGGCTCGCCCCGGAACTGGAAGCATTGGCCGGCGGCGCCCCGGCCGCCGGGATCGACCTCGCCGAACCGCTGCGCCGCCTGCTGCCCTGGCCCGAAGCCGCCCGTTTCGCCGAGCTGGCGCCGGAGCGGCTGGAAGTGCCGAGCGGATCCCGCGTGGCCATCGACTACCCGGAGGCGGAGGCCGACGGCGGCCGGCCGGTGGTGGCGGTCAAGCTGCAGGAATGCTTCGGCTGGGCCGGGACGCCCAGGATTGCCGGCGGACGGGTGCCAGTGCTGTTCCACTTGCTGTCTCCGGCGCGCCGGCCCCTGGCCGTGACCGACGACCTCGAGTCCTTCTGGGCCGGGCCCTACGCCCAGGTCCGTGCCGAAATGCGCGGCCGCTACCCGAAGCATCCCTGGCCCGAGGACCCGTGGACGGCGCCGGCCACGGCCCGCGCCAAGCCGCGGGCCTAGGCGTTCGGGACCCGGCTGTTCAGGCGGATGAAGGCGCTGACGGAAGGGGCCAGGGAGGCACCCAGCTCGGCGGCACTGCGCTTCACCCCGGCCACCTCGAAGGTGTGCCCGCCGCCTTCCCGCCACTCAAGCACGGCGTTGGAGCCGATCCGGGCGACGACGCCTTCCAGCACCTCCGGGGTCATGAAGGTGTCCTTGGTGCCCTGCAGGAACAGCATGGGCACGGTGATCCCGTACAGGTGTTCGTCGCGGAGCTTGTCCGGCTTGCCCGGCGGGTGCAGGGGGTAGCCGAGGTAGATGAGCCCGGCGGCGGGCATGCCCTCGGCCACGGCCATCGACGCCATGCGCCCGCCGAAGGACTTGCCGGCTGCCCACAGCGGCTCGCCGGCCGAGCGCGCCTGTGCTTCGGCCATGGCGGCCCGCCACGTGGCGATCGCCAAGGGCGGACGGTCCGGGAACTTCCTGCCGGCTCCGCGGTAGGGGAAGTTGAAGCGCAAGGTGGTGGCGCCGTCGTCGTTCAGGGCCCGCACGAAACCGCCCATGAAAGGGTGCTCCATGCCCGCGCCGGCACCGTGTGCCACGAGCACCGTGGCGAACGGGTTCTCCGGCCGGGCGTAGCGGGCGGATACGGGCGTGCCGTCCACGTCGATGGTGACGTCCTCTTCCGGGGTGCTCATTCGAACCTCGAGGGGTCGCCTGTACCGCGGCGCACCACCTCGGCGCCGCCGCCGGAGAAGTCGACCACCGTGGTCGGCTCGGCGCCTACATCCCCGGCCTCGACGACCGCATCCACCACGTGGTCCAAGCGTTCCTTGATCTCCCAGCCCTGGGTCAGGGGTTCGTCTTCGCCCGGCAGCAGGAGGGTGCTGGAGAGCAGGGGCTCGCCGAGTTCGGCGAGGAGAGCATGGACGAAGTTGTGCCGGGGGATGCGCACCCCCACGGTCTTCTTCTTCGGGTGCAGCAGCCGGCGGGGCACTTCCTTGGTGGCCGGGAGGATGAAGGTGTAGCTTCCGGGCGTCACGGCCTTGATGCTGCGGAAGACGTCGTTGTCGATCATCACGAACTGGCCCAGCTGGGCAAAATCCTTGCAGACCAAGGTGAAATGGTGCTTGTCGTCGAGCTGGCGGATGGTGCGGATCCGGTCAAGTGCTTCCTTGTTGCCCAGCTGGGCCCCAAGGGCGTAGCACGAGTCGGTGGGGTAGGCGATCAAACCGCCCGAGCGCACAATGTCGGCAATCTGCGCGACCGAGCGCGGCTGGGGGTCCTGCGGGTGGACGTCGAAGAATCTGGCCATTCCCCGAGCTTACTTCGGAGGCCCTTCATGACAGCACATCCTTGCTGGTGAACCGGCCGTACGCGATGGCGCCTGCGGCCAGGATGTAGCCCGCCTGCAGCAGGGCATTGTCACCGAATGTCGTCCAGGAAATGGGCTGGCGCAGCAGATCGGCGAAACCCAGCCAGTAGTGGCTGAACAGCCATGGGTGCAGCCATTCCAGCTGCGGCAGGTTGTCCGCCACCTGGGACACGACCGACAACACAACCGTCGCGGCCATGGCACCTACCGGGATGTCCGTGAACGTCGATATCGCCAGCCCGATCGCGGCGAGCCCGAGGAGCGACACCGAAATGTACGCGGCGATCAGCAGGGAGCGCAGCAGTGACTCGCCGACGTCGACGGTGTCCCCCGAGAGGAGCGTCACCGGCCCCACCGGGAAGAGCGCGACGCCGGCCAGCGCGCCGACGGCGGCTACGGTCACCGTCGCGGCCAGGCAGAAGACCGCCGCGGCAGCGTACTTGATGAGCAGCAGCCGGATGCGGCCCGCCGGCGCCGCGAGCAGGTACCTGAGGGTGCCGAGGTTCGCTTCTCCCGCGATCGTGTCACCGGCAACGACTCCCACCGTGAGGGGCAGGAACAGGGGCACCGAGACCAGGAGGGCCGTCATGCCCACGAAGAGCCCGTTCTGGGAGATGCGGTCCAGGAACGCCGGGCCGCGGCCCGGCGTCACGGGGTGCGAGCTGAGCCGGACCGCCACGGCGATGAGGATGGGAATCGCGGCCAGGGCGAGCAACATGGCCCAGGTACGGAGCCGACGGAACAGCACCGAAAGCTCGGACGCCATGAGCGCCCACGAACCCCGGCGCGTACCCGGCGCAGCGGCCATGGAGTCATCCTGCAATGTCGAACCCCTCTCCGGTCAGGGAAACGAAGCGCTCTTCGAGGCTGGCGTCGTCCACCCCGAAACCCCGCACCCGCACGCCGGCTGCCACAAGGGCAGCCACGATGTCCTCGGGGGCCACCACGTGTCCCGGCGGACTGGTGCTGACCAGTCCGCCGTGGTCCGCGCCCTGCAGACTGCCCGCCGGCTCTGTGGTCAGGCCAAGGCCGGACAAGACGCGGGCCGCGACGGCGGCATCCGGAGTGTGGAGCGTGATCCTCGCCGTCCCGGCCGCGCGCAGCTCATGGAGGGTGCCCTGGGCCACCAGCTTGCCGACGCTCATGACTCCCACGTGGGTGCACATTTGTTCGACTTCGGCGAGCAGGTGGCTGGAGACGAACACCGTGGTGCCGCCCGCCGCCAGCGAGCGCACCAGGCTGCGGACCTCCCGCGTTCCCTGGGGGTCCAGGCCGTTGGTGGGCTCGTCCAGGACCAGCAGTTCGCGGGGCCGCAGCAGGGCGTTCGCGATCCCCAGGCGCTGTTTCATCCCCAGCGAGTAGGCGCGGACCTTCTTGCCTGCGGCGTGGGACAGACCTACACGTTCCAGGGCTTCATCGACCCGTGCGGCCCGCGTGCTTCTGGATGCGTGCCGGTCTGCGGCATCGAACCTGCGCAGGTTTGCCGCTCCCGAGAGGAAAGGGTAGAAGGCCGGTCCTTCCACCAAGGCGCCCACCTCCGGCAGGACGTCCGCCAACCCCGCTGGAATGGTCCTGCCGAGGACCCGGATCCCGCCGCTGGTGGCCGCGGCGAGGCCGAGCAGCAAGCGGATGGTGGTGGTCTTGCCGGAGCCGTTGGGGCCGAGGAAACCGAAAACGGAACCCCGCGGAACGGCCAGGTTGATGGAGTCGACGGCGGAGCGGCGGCCGAAGCGCTTGCTCAGGTCATCGCTCTCTATTGCCAGTCCGGCTGGCCCGGAGGCGTCGATCATCGCGGGGCGGCCGCAGCCTGCAGCCGCTCAAGGGGCACCATCCCCGCGAACACCCGGCCGTCGTCGAGCATCAGGACGGTCACCAGGCTGGTCGTCAACGCCCGGCCGCCGGGCACCGCCTGGGTGAGCTGGACCAGTGAAGGATCGGACCGGACGTCGGCGGGAAGGATTCCCGTGGGGAAGCCCACCACAGCGTCCCAGCCTTTGCCGGTGACGGTGGGCCCGCCGCCAGGCGCGGGGTGTTTACCGGGGACGGCAGCAGCGGGGTTCTTCTCCGGCGCGGCGGGCACCGGTGAAACGGTTTTCTCCTCCACGGAGGCACCGCGGGGCGGCGTGAAAGCGAACACGGAGGAGTCAGGGGCGGAGAGGCTGATATCGCTGAACGCCAGCGAGAACGCCGGGGTTGCCTGTCCGCGCGCCTGCACGTGGATTCCGAGTGGCAAGCCGGAGGCGGAGTCGACGGCGAGGGTCACCGAATCGACCAGGGTTCCGGTACTGCGCGGCTTGAGGACCAATTGGTAGGCTGTGCGGCCGGCCACGGTGGTAGCGTCGCCGACGGTCACTTCGGTGCTCGGGTCGGCGGCGGTGAGGAACCGCTGGGCCAGGGCTTCAGGTGTCACCACACCAGGCGTCTTCTGGTTGTGGTCCGCCGGCGCATGGTGCGGCGGGACGTGGGTCCCCGGTGCCATTGTGGCGGGCAGGGTGACATGGGCGGCGGTGTTGTCCGCGGAGTTGTAGAGCCAGAGGTCGTTGCCGTTGCGGACCACGTCGCGCTCGGCGAGCGTGTCCATGACCTGGAACCGGGCCTTCGACGGACCGTCCAGGTAGATCCGGGCGGTATGCGGGCTGCCCAGCAGCTCGATCACGGCGGCAAGGCCCTGGCTGGCACCCGGCCGGAGCGAAGGCAGGGGTCCTGCCGCGGGCAGCTGCGGGAGCCCCAGCTCGGAGGCCTGGCGGAGTGTTCCGGACAACGCGCGGACGTCCGAATGGCCGATCATGGCAATGATCTCCGCGGCCGACTTCTGCGGGAGGCTGACGGCGGCCCCGGCCTGGTATGAACCAGCCAAAGCCGCAGCTGTCAGGGCTGCGGGCACCAGTGCGGCCGGTAACCAGCGCAACCACGTACGGGTCATGGCAACCTCCCGGACCACCCGTCAACCAGCCACGCGCCATCGGCGGTGGCCATGCTTCCAGACTACTCCCGGTGCCCGGCGAGCTCACGGCGTCCGGCCGGATTGCTTCGGCCGGAATTCCCCTCGAGGGGCGCCTGCATGCACTGGCCTATTCTTCGGCGGCTGTTTCCCGGGCCAGTGTCCGCACGTAATCCGCGCTTGGCCTCGCATAGACGCTCCGGATGTGCTCAAACACGGCAATCCCTTCCAACCCGGGCCAGTCCTCGGGAAGGAATTCCGGCGGCAGCCCCGGATCGAGGTAAGGAATGATCCGCCAACTGTCGATGCACCGGACATACACGGCAAAGGTCCCGGCGGAAGGCGGCGGCGAACCATCCCCGGCCGATGCGTCCCGGCTGGAATCCCCGTTCCCATTCCCTTCCCCGATGAAGCGCCATTCCCGGATGAATTTTCGGTGCAGT
This sequence comes from Curtobacterium sp. LFS079, assembly GCF_047977865.1. Lineage (NCBI taxonomy): Bacteria > Bacillati > Actinomycetota > Actinomycetes > Micrococcales > Microbacteriaceae > Curtobacterium > Curtobacterium sp. LFS079. The sequence goes on along the minus strand of NZ_JBFPFO010000004.1, from coordinate 125,000 downwards.
CCGGCGACCGTGTCCAGGTCCCACCACGCGGACGCCGCCTCACGCAGGCTTCCGCCGGCCAGGGGGGTGCCCGTTACGAACACCGTCGCCATGCCTCGCAGCCCCAGGTCTTCGAGGATTTCCTCGACCTCTGCGCGCAGGGAATCCGGGCAGATCCACAGCCCGGCCGCCACGGTCCCGCAGCCTATCCAACGCAGCCTGCGCCGCAGCTGGTGCCGCCTTTCCCGTGCGGTTTCGGGAATCGAAAAGGACACAAGGCACCAGGGGTCCCCGGGTGACATCAGGCGCGGGTGGTAGATCCGGCGGTCGCCGCGGGCCAGCATGGCAGCGGCGCCCTCGGTGATCACAAAACCCGGAACCCCGTTCCGCACGTGCGGAAGGACGATCTCCTTCTTCCGCAGCCGGGACAACGCCGTGCGCGTGACGGCAGGGGAAACCCCGAGGGCCTCCATGAGCGCAAGGATGTGGCCGGCGGACATCCAGCCGCCGGCGTCGCGCAGGTACAGCCCGATCACGGTGCGCAGTAACGACGTGGTGCTCCCCGGCCGGGAGTCCATGTCGTCCAGGACAGCGCTCACGAAAGCCCTAGCAGCACTTCGCGGATGGCGCGGATGCCGTGTTCGAGTTCGGCGAAGCCGGTGCTGAGCGGCGACAGACCGATCCGGAGTCCGTGCGGCGGCCGGAAATCCGGGATGACACCGCGTTCCCAGAGCAACTCGGTGACTTCCGCGAAGCGGGGGTGGTCCACGGTGATGTGCGAACCGCGTTCGGCTGCGTCCCGGGGGCTCATCACCTCTGCGCCGAGGGGCACCAGCAGCGCGTCTGCCAGATCGAGGGCGTGGGAGGTCAGCCTGACTGACTTCTCCCGGACGGCGCCCATGCCCACGGAGGCGATGAGCTCCACCATGTCCTTCAGCGGCTGCATCGCGAGGATGGGAGGGGTGCCCGTGATGAAGCGGCGGAGGTTGTCCGCGGGCCGGTAGCTGTCGGTCATCCCGAAGGGGTCGTGCGCCCCCATCCAGCCCCAGATGGGCTGCTGGAGCTGGCCTTGGAGCGAACTGCCCACGTATGCGAAGGCGGGGGAGCCCGGGCCGCCATTGAGGTACTTGTAGGTGCAGCCGACGGCGAGGTCCACGCCCCAGGCGTCCAGCTCCAGCGGCACCGAGCCCACGGAGTGGCACAGGTCCCACAGCATCAGCGCGCCGGCCTCATGCACCAGCGCGGTGATGGCCGGTGCGTCGGCAAGGAACCCTGAGCGGTAGGCGACGTGACTGAGGACCACGACGGCGGTCCGCTCGTTGAGCAGTTCCGCCAGGTCTTCTGGCCGGACACCGCTGGCGGGACGGGATTCCACCCAGCGGATGGTGGCGTTCCGTTCCGCGGCGATGCCTTCGACGATGAAGCGGTCCGTGGGGAAGTTGTCCCGGTCCACGATGATTTCGTTGCGGCCCGGGCGGGCGTCGACAGCCGCGCGGATGAGCTTGTACAAAAGCACCGAGGTGGAGTCGCCGATGAATGCCTGTCCGGAGGCGGCGCCGAGCACCACCTCACCCAGGCGGTCGCCAACGGCCAGCGGTTCGTCCATCCATTTTTCGTCCCAGCCGCGGATGAGCCGGCTGCCCCAGGCTTCCTCCACGAACCGTGGGAGCTTCTCCACCGTGGTCTTCAGCGGCCGACCCAGCGAATTGCCGTCAAGGTAAGCGGAGAGTTGGTCGGCGTCCGGGCTATAGAAGAGGTCCCGGCATCCTGCCAGCGGGTCAGCCGCATCAAGGGCGGCCGAGGCGGTGGCGAAATCCGGGGCGCTGGTTCCTGCGGTTTCTGGCGCTGTGCTCAATGGATACTCCTCACGGGTCTGGTCCTGGGGCTGAGGACCGTTAGAACATGAGGATAACACTTGCATGACGGTCGTTGCGATAGTGATATTCACTCAGGGTCCGGCTTTCCGGAATGCGGTGCGAACCTGTTCTCCGCCCCGCAGCGGCGATAGGGTGGGAATGCCGGCGGGCGCGGCAGGCGCGGTCTCCGGCTGCAGGAGCGTTTATGTCCCGGGTGTCGCTGTATCTCGACGTCGATGGCGTCGTCAGCCCCTTTGCCGTGCAGGGCAGGACCGGCTGGGGCAGCGAATGGGCCCTGGCCGACGCCGGAGTCCTGGAGGTGGCGTTCGCACCGGAACTCGTGACCGGGCTGAATGCCCTGTCCCGGCGGCCCGGTACGCGCTTTGTGTGGTTGACCACATGGGAGCGGCTTGCGCCGGAGTTCCTCTGCCCCGCGATCAAGCTCGACGGACGGGACTGGCCCGTCCTTTCCAGTGCCGGGATGGACCTGTCGCCGGAGTGGTGGAAGCTTGACGCCATTCGCCGCGACGTCGCCCTCCATCCGGCTGATCGCATGGTGTGGCTGGATGACCAGCTCGACCACGAGCCGCAGGCATTGGCCTGGGCCGAAGCGTGGGGCGGGCGGATGCTCCACATATCGCCCGACCCGCGCAAGGGCCTGACGCCGGACCACCTGGACGCCGTGGAGGCCTTCCTTTGATCCGGAATCCGGCTCTGGAGTGTTTTGAACTGCCCCCGATGCAACGTAGGATTCTTAAGGTTTCATGCTGGCCACGGACGGCCTCCGCAAGGGCAGGCAGGTGAAGATCTGTTGAACATGTGGTGTGGCAGGCGCGGGGAGTGGAACTGCTGAACGTCGACTCTGCAGATTGGGCAACCAGGTGGAAATCACCTTCATGGTCGCGCTTGTTATGGCGCTGGCCTTATTTTTTGACTTCACCAATGGCTTCCACGACACCGCCAATGCGATGGCCACGCCCATCGCCACCGGCGCCATCAAGCCCAAGACCGCGGTAGCCCTCGCTGCCGTGCTGAACCTTGTGGGCGCCTTCCTGTCCACCGAGGTCGCCAAGACCATTTCCGGCGGACTCATCCGGGAAGGTTCGGGCGGCGTCCAGATCACCCCTGAGATCATCTTCGCCGGCCTCATGGGCGCCATTCTCTGGAACATGTTCACCTGGCTCAAGGGCCTGCCGTCCAGTTCCTCGCACGCGCTGTTCGGCGGCCTCATCGGCGCGGCGATCGTCGGTTTTGGCATGAATTCGGTGAACTTCGAAACCGTGCTGCTGAAGGTGATCATGCCGGCAGTCTTCGCGCCGGTGATCGCCGGAGCGGTGGCATATATCTGCACGCGCCTGGCCTATGCCCTGACCTCGCGGCACGACCCGGAGACCGGCGACAAGCTAACCCAGAAGCGCGGCGGTTTCCGGACCGGACAGATCTTCACTTCCAGCCTGGTGGCACTGGCCCACGGCACCAACGACGCCCAGAAGACCATGGGCATCATCACCCTCGTGCTTATCGCCAGCGGCACCCAGGCAACCGGCAGCGGACCGCAGCTCTGGGTGATCGCCGCCTGCGCCCTGGCCATCGCCATCGGTACCTACGCGGGCGGCTGGCGGATCATCCGCACCATGGGCTCCGGCCTCACCGAGGTCAAGCCCGCGCAGGGCTTCTCCGCGGAATCCAGCACCGCCGCAGCCATCCTGGCTTCCTCGCACCTGGGCTTCGCCCTTTCCACCACGCAGGTCGCCTCCGGCTCCGTCATCGGCTCAGGCCTCGGCCGCAGGGGCACCACGGTGCGGTGGGGCCTGGTGGGCCGCATTGCCATCGGCTGGCTGCTGACCCTGCCGGCGGCCGCCGTCGTGGGTGCCCTGACAGCGCTGCTGGTCGGTACCGGCACCGTAGGCGTGGTGATCGCCGCCGTGGTGGGCACCGCCGTCGTGATCTTCATGTTCCTTTACTCGCGGAAGTCCCATGTGGGGCACCACAACGCCGTGGAGGTCGAAGAGGCCGGAACGGCCGTCAGGTTCCAGAAGAAGAAGTCCGCCCGGAAAAAGCCGGTGGAAAACAAGAGCAAGGACACCCAGCGATGAAGTGGTTGGAACTCCTGCAGGTCGCCGGAGCCACGCTGGTCTCCGCCGTGGTCCTGGTGGTCCTGTACTCCCTCGGCGTGCGGCTCACGGCCGTGGCTGCCGACGCCGGGAACAGGTCGCCAGTGCTGGTCCGTTCCCTGGCATATCTGTGCTTCGCGGCCTGCGGCGCCGCAGTACTCTTCGGCATCTACCTGATCGTCCCGTACTTCAGCAAGTAGGATCCGGCCCCTTCCGGGCTCTGGCTGTTCAGTCCATTCGGGAGAATAATCTGCTGTGTAGCTGCGCAAGCTGACCGGCCCCCTTTCCGGGGCCATTGCGCCGCCCTGGGGCAGGTGTGGGGCCATGTTCGGACGGCTGAAATTGAACGGCTTTTCCGGGACGTTCCTTCCGGTGATCCTGGCCGCCTTCGCGCTGGTGTCCTGTGGCCCGCCCCCAGTGGACGGCACAGCGCAGCAGACGCCTGTCCTGACTTCTCCCAGCGTCCCGGCAAGCAGTGATCCGGCGCCGCTTGAGCCCACTGTCCGGCCCGTTCCCGGGCCGCCCGCCCCCGACATTCCGCCACCCGTCGCGGCGCCCGTTGTCCGGTGGATCCCGATCGGGCCCGTAGGCCCCAACGATCCCCAGGAAGGGCGGATGTACCTGTTCGCGCAGGGCCGCGACTGTGACCAGCTCCGCGACGGGGTTGACGGCACCACCTTCAAAGACGTGTGGCGTGCCGCCGGAGCCGTTTGCTACGCGCTGCGCGACGGGACCGCCGCGCACTGGCAGGAGGCGGCGACGGCACTCTCCGCCGTCAAGGCCCCGCCTGAGGGCCGCTGCTTGGAACTGGCGGTTCTCTCCGTGGCCCGCAGCGCCGTCGAATACCACAACGCCAACCCCGCAACCGCGGTCCCGGTGGAGCCGGGCACCGGAGAAGCCTGCCCGAGGCGGCTCAGCGGCCTGACGGTGGTCGACGGGAACTTCGTCCCGGTGCCCGGCCTGAGCCGCCCCGCCGGGCCGCGGGCCGGAGGCAGCTGGGTCAGGTTGGACGGCTACTATGTCCGCGTCTCGGAGGTCAAGATCGACGGCGAGCCCTCCGGTGTGGAAACCCGCAGCGACGGCGACTACTCGCCGGTCTATTTCAAGACGCCGCCGGCCGGCGGCAAGGACTCGATCACCGTCTCGATCACCGACACCTTGGACGCGCCCGGTCAGGTGCAGTTCTTCTACGACGACGGCGTCCCCACCGGCGGAGCGAGCGGCACCGCCTCGCCTTCCCCGACTGAACCGCCGACTGTGAGCCCCGGACCATCCGGCAGTACGGATTCGCTGTGAGCGGCACGCCTTCCGGTACGCAAGCCCCGGACGCCAGTGCCAGCGGCGCCGGTGCCGGGGATCGCGACGTAGAGGGAGCCGGCGCGCAGGAAGGCGACAGGGGCCTGCCCGACACCCGCTGGCAGCGCACCCTGGAAGTGCTGTCGGTCATCGGTCCGCCGCTCACGGTGGCGACCGCACTGCTCGTCTATTTCGGCTGGGCCCGCAGCGACGCACAGGCAAAGTCGATGGGCCTGGACGTAAGCCTCTTCGGCTACTCGGTGCAGGACTTCATCCTGCGAAGCATCCAGTCCCTGTTCCGCCCTCTCGCCTGGCTTGCGCTCATCGGGCTCGCCTGGCTCATGGCGGACCGCGCGCTCAACAAAGTCATCTCGGCGGGCCGCTACCGGCGCGCTCTGGGCCGCGGGGCCGCGGTGCTGGCTGCGGCCGGGTACCTGTTCGCCGCCGCCATGTGGATAGTCACTGTGGCCCAGCCGGACCGTACCCTCCTCTACGTGCCCTACCTGATCGCCGGAGGCCTGCTTCTTGGCAGTTGGGGAGTGGCGCTGCGCCGCCGCGCGGTGCAATCCGCCGGGCGCAGCCCGGTCCTCACCCCGCGCGGACTGGAGCGCGCCTTCATGTTCGTCCTCGTCACCTTGCTGCTGTTCTGGGGCACTGCCGACTATGCCCAGGCGCTCGGCCGCGGCGCCGCCGTCGACTACCAGGAACGGTCCTCGCTGCTGCCCACCGCCGTTGTCTACAGCAAGGAGCGGCTCGCCGTCTCGGCGCCGAATGTGCTCGAGGCCTCCGCCGGGACCACCGCCGCGCCGCTCTACCGTTACAGCGGGCTGCGGCTGCTGGTGGTCAGCGGAGGCCGGATCTTCCTGCTCAACGACGGCTGGACGCTGAAGGACGGCCGGGTGGTGGTGCTGCCGGACAACGGCACCGTCCGGGTCGAGTACGGCAACCCTGGCTCTGGGAACCCCGCGCCGCGGTAAGTACGCTGGGGGCATGTCCGCTTTCCAGTACTACGTGGCATCGTCCCTCGACGGCTTCATCGCCACCCCCGACGACGACCTCGCCTGGCTCCTCCAGTTCGACAACACCGAAGGCGTCGGCGAGAGCTACGCGGACTTCATGGCCGGCGTCGGCTGCGTGGTCATGGGCGGCCAGACCTACCGCTGGCTGCTGCAGCACGAGCCCGGCAAATGGCCCTACCCGGACCTTCCTTGCTGGATCTTCACCCACCGCGAGTACTCAGCGCCCGAAGGGGCGGACATCACTTTCGTCCGCGGCGACGTCGCCGAATTCGCGCAGGACCTCATCGACAGCGCGGCCGGCCGCAATGTATGGCTGGTGGGCGGCGGGGACCTCGTGGCCCAGTTCGCGCGGGCCCGCATGCTGGACGAGATGATTGTCACCCTGATCCCCGTGGTCCTCGGTTCGGGCAAACAGCTGCTTCCCGTTGACCGCCCGACGGCGCCGCTTGAGCTGCTCTCCTCGCGCACCGTGGGCGGGGCCGCCGTGGAGCTCCGGTACAGAATTCCGGGCACGAGCACCGGCTAGCGTTCCGGTACGGCGCCGGCGCCTGTAAACTCAGCGGCCCCGGTTGTCCCTGATCATGTTGGTGATCCGCGCGGTGGAGAGGCGCCGGCCCGATTCGTCCGTCATGACCACCTCGTGGGTGGCCAGGGTGCCGCCGAGATGGATAGCGGTGCAGGTCCCGGTAACCAGGCCGGCGGCAACCGAACGGTGGTGGGTCGCGCCCACTTCGATCCCGACTGCGTGGCGCCCGGGCCCGGCGTGCAGCGAAGCGGCGAAGGAACCCAGGGTCTCCGCAAGCACCACATGGGCGCCGCCGTGCAGGATCCCGGCGACCTGGGTATTTCCTTCCACCGGCATCGTGGCGACGGTCCGGTCCGGGCCAAGCTCCAGGAACCTGATGCCCATCTTCGCCACCAGGGAACCCACGCCGTATCGCTCCAGCCAGCCGTGATACTCCTGCGGAACGCCGGCGGCGATGAGTTCCTCGGTGAAGCGGCCCGGCGTGAAATTGTCCATCATGGCAACTAGGCTGGCACCTGTGAGCGAAACAACCAAACCGGCCGGTACCGTCGAAAACCAGGCCATCGAAAACACCGTCATCGAAATCCCCGCCGCCGGGCCCGCGGCCGTCCCGTCCGCCTCTGCCTCAACCCTTCCGGACGCCGTTCCGGGGACAGGAGCAGGCGGCCGGTCCCGGTTGTTGGTGCTCGACGGCCACTCGATGGCCTTCCGTGCCTTCTACGCACTCCCGGCCGAAAATTTCGCCACCTCAGCGGGCCAGCACACCAACGCCGTCCACGGTTTCACCTCGATGCTGATCAACCTGATCCGGGACCAGAAGCCCACCCACGTTGCCGTGGCCTTCGACGTCTCGGATGACACCACGTTCCGCAAGGCCGAATACAGCGAGTACAAGGGCGGCCGCAATGAGACCCCGGCAGAGTTCGGCGGCCAGATCGGCATCATCGAGCGGGTCATGCATGCCTGGGGCATCAAGACCATCAAGATGCCCGGTTACGAGGCCGACGACATCCTTGCCACACTCGCAGCGCAGGGCGAAGCGGCAGGCTTCGAAGTGCTGCTCGTCTCCGGGGACCGCGACTCCTTCCAGCTCATCACCGACAACGTCTTCGTCCTCTACCCGAAGAAGGGCGTCTCCGACATTCCGCGCATGGACGCCGCGGCGATCGAAGAAAAGTACTTCGTCACCCCGGCGCGCTACTCGGACCTCGCTGCCCTGGTGGGGGAGTCCGCGGACAACCTTGCCGGCGTCCCCGGCGTCGGGCCGAAGACGGCGGCCAAGTGGATCAACCAATACGGGGGCCTCGAGGGCATCCTGGAGAACCTGGACGCGATCGGCGGAAAGGTGGGCGGGGCCCTGCGCGAGAACATCGACGCCGTCAAGCGCAACCGCCGCCTGAACCGGCTGCTGACGGACCTCGACCTCCCGGTCAGCCTGCAGGAGCTGGCCGAGCCGCGACCCACCCGGAAGGCCATCGAAGAACTCTTCGACGAACTCGAATTCAAGACGCTCCGCACCCGCCTGTTCGACCTCTACGGTGACGACACCGCCGGCGCGGCTCCGGACACCATCGACGTCCCGGAGTTCGCCGTTCTCGAAAGCGCAGCTGAACTGCAGGCGTTCTTCGCCGCCGGGGCCGGGATGCGTTCGGCCCTGGCCGTGCAGATGGTTCCCGGCCGGATCGGGAACGACGCCGAATCCCTCGCCGTCGTCCGCGCCAACGGGGCGGCCTTCGTGGAACTGACCAGGCTCGACGCCGCCGCCGAGGCCGTCGTCGCAGCCTGGCTCAACGACCCCGAAGAAGCCAAGGTGATGCACGAGTTCAAGGCCGCCCTGAAGGCCTTGCACCACCGCGGGCTCGGCCTCGAGGGCGTGGTCGATGACACCGCCATTTCCGGCTACCTGATCGAGCCGGACCGCCGCAGTTACGAGCTGGCTGAACTCGCCCAGCACCACTTGAAAATCACCCTGGCAAGCAGCGCATCCTCCTCGGGGCAGCTCGAACTCGACCTCGGCGACGGCCCGGACGACGCCGCAGCGATCGAACTGGTGCGGCAGGCCGCCGTCGTGCACACCCTCAGCAAGCACTTCGAAAAGGAACTCAGCGACCGCCAGGCCGGGGCCCTGCTGACCACCCTCGAATTGCCTGTCGCCCGCGTCCTGGCGGCCATGGAACTCGCGGGCATCGGTGTGTCCACGGACCGCATGAACGAGCAGCTGGCCGACCTCTCGAAGGTGGTCCAGCACGCCCAGGAGCAGGCGTTCGCCGCGATCGGCCACGAAGTGAACCTCGGTTCGCCCAAGCAGCTGCAGACCGTTCTTTTCGAGGAACTCGGGCTGCCGAAGACCAAGAAGATCAAATCCGGTTACACCACGGACGCCGCCTCCCTGAAGGGCCTCCTGGAGAAAACCGGGCACGAATTCCTGGTCCAGCTCATGGCGCACCGCGAATCCTCCAAGCTCGCCCAGATGGTGGAGACCCTCAAGAGGTCCGTGGCCGAGGACGGCCGGATCCACACGGACTATGCGCAGAACGTTGCCGCCACCGGCCGCATTTCCTCCAACAACCCGAACCTGCAGAACATCCCGGTCCGCAGCGAGGAAGGCCGCCGGGTCCGCGGGATCTTCGTGGTCAGCGAAGGCTATGAATGCCTGTTGTCCGCGGACTACTCGCAGATCGAAATGCGCATCATGGCCCACCTTTCCCAGGACGAAGGGCTGATCCAGGCCTACAAGGAGGGCGAAGACCTGCACCGCTACGTCGGCTCGCACATCTTCAACGTGGCACCGGAAGACGTCACCAGCGCCATGCGCTCCAAGGTCAAGGCGATGTCCTACGGCCTCGCGTACGGCTTGACCTCCTTCGGTCTTTCCAAGCAGCTGGAAATCTCGGTGGACGAGGCCCGCTCGCTGATGAAGGACTACTTCGACCGCTTCGGCGCCGTGCGCGACTACCTGCGCGGCGTCGTCGAACAGGCCCGCATTGACGGCTACACCTCCACGATCGAAGGCCGCCGCCGCTACCTGCCGGACCTGACCAGCACCAACCGCCAGCACCGCGAACTCGCCGAACGCATCGCCCTGAACTCACCCATCCAGGGTTCGGCCGCGGACATCATCAAACGCGCCATGCTTGGCGTCTCCGCCGAACTGGCCGGCCAGGGACTCCAGTCCCGCATGCTCCTGCAGGTCCACGACGAACTCGTCCTCGAGGTCGCACCGGGCGAGCGGGAAGCCGTGGAGAAGCTGGTCGCCGAACAGATGGGCTCCGCAGCAGAGCTGAGCGTCCCGCTGGACGTCCAAATCGGCGTCGGGACCAGCTGGCACGACGCCGGCCACTGAGGCCCGCTCCCACGGAACCGCACGCAGGGCGCGCCGCCGAAATAATGGCGCCGCCCTGCGGCGTGCCGCGTAATCGCCTCCCAAAGCTCGCTTCGCTCACTTCGGGGCCCTCGGCGGTTACGCTTGGCGTTGTGGCTGATTCCCAGGAAAAATACACTGTCAGGCGCTTTCGTTCCGTAGGCAAGGAGAACCCGGACTACGGACAAGCACGCGATTGGATCCTTGCCGTTGGTGTTGGATTCCACGATGAGCAGCGCAGCGACGAACACATCGACAAAATTCTCGCGATGTACCGGGCGGACAACCGCGAGCTGACCGGTGTCTACGTCAATGACGAACCTCCGCTGCATGCGCTCCACCCGGGGTTCCCCGTGGCAACCTTCGGAACCATGGAGAACAACCTCAACATCGGCTTCGGCCGGGAATTGCGGACACGCCAGATCACGGCAGTGACCGTCCGTGGAACGCATCGCCGCAAGGGTCTGCTGCGACGGATGATGGAAGGCGACCTGGCGGCGGCGAAGGCGGACGGGACCGCGATGGCCGCATTGACGGCCTCCGAAGCATCGATTTACGGCCGTTTTGGATTTGGCGTCGCCACCTTCGAACGGAGCATGAAGGTGGACACCGGTCCGAAATTCCGGGTTCGCCACGAACCCGTTGGCCGGGTGGAAATCGCGGACCCGAAGGTTCTTCAGGAACTCGCACCCGAAGTCTTCCAAGCGGCCCACAGTCGCACCCCGGGTTCGATCGTGCGGCAGGACTACTACCGCAACCACGTCTCCGGGATGCTGGGCCGCGACGGCAACGGGGACCGGGCGATCAAATGCGCCCTCCACTACGACGCCCACGGCGCCGTCGATGGCTACGTCTCCTACAAATTCGCGGGCTGGGACAGCAAGCCCTACACCGTGGACGTCCTGGACCTGGTTGCCGGATCCGACGCCGCCTACCTGGAGCTGTGGCAGTTCCTGGGCAGTCTCGACCTCGTTGAACAGATTTCCTGGCAGGAGGCGCCCGTCAACGACCCGCTGGCCTGGGCTCTGTCCGACCCGCGCTGCGTCACGGATTCGGACCACCGGGACATGCTGTGGCTGCGGATCCTCGACGTTCCCGCCGCGCTGGCAGCCAGGAGCTACGCCGGCACCGACCGGCTGGTGCTCGACGTCGGTGACGGCCTTGGCCACGCCGAAGGCCGCTGGATTCTGGATGCCGCAGAGAGCGGGGCCCGTGTGGTTCCGGCCCCTGAAGGCGCCGCGGCGGACCTGTCCCTCGACGTCGCGGACCTCGGCTCGATCTACCTCGGCGCGGTCAGCCCGGTCACGCTTCAGGGCGCCGGCCGGATCCAGGAGCACACGCCGGGTGCCGTTTTCCGCGCCCAGCAGCTTTTCGCAGTCGAACGTCCGGCGCACTGCGCCACCCACTTCTAGACGGCAACCACTTCCAGACACCGCTACACCAGCCCGCTCCGGCGGGCTATCACAGAAACAGGAATCCATGGGGGACTCCATCGCTGGCGGCGCCGGAACCGGTGCCCTGCAGTCCACGGCGGCCGGGCGCCGCACCGTACTTCTTGCTGCCGCCGGGCTGGTGGCCACGGCGCTCGGGGCGTGCACGGGCCCGGAACCCCAAGGAACTCCAAGTGCGTCGGGCGTTTCCTCAAATCCGGCGGCCCAGGGCGCTGCCGCACGGCCGGCACCGCGCCCCTCGGGCGGGCGTCCGGTGATACCGCGGATCTCGCGGAAGGACGTCATCGCCCGCTACGGGGGCCGGCAGCCGGTGGAGTGGGGCACGCAGGTGCGCGGGGTGGCCACCCGCAGCAGCTCCAGGAAAGTGGTCCTTACCTTCGACGCCTGCGGCGGTCCCGGGGGAGCGGGATTCGACGAACGGCTCCTTCATACCCTGCGCGAACTGAAGGTGCCCGCCACACTGTTCCTCAACGGGCGCTGGATTGCGGCCAACCCGGCGCGCGCCGCCGCACTGGCCGCGGACCCCCTGTTCGAACTGGCGAACCACGGCACCTTGCACCGCCCGCTCTCCGTGGACGGACGCCAGGCCTACGGGATCCCCGGTACCTCGAACGTCGGTGAGGTGTATGACGAACTGATGGGCGCCAAAGCGGTGCTGGAAGAGCTGAGCGGCAAGCCCTGCCGGTTCTTCCGCTCGGGCACCGCCCACTACGACGACGTCGCCGCCGCCATTGCGCGGCGGCTTGGCCAGGTTCCGGTGAACTTCAGCGTGAACGGCGATGCCGGGGCGAGCTTCAGCGGCGCGCAGGTCGCCGCCGAACTGGCCGGGGTGCGGGGCGGCGACGTCGTGATTTCGCACTTCAACCACCCGGAGAGCGGCACGGCTGCCGGCTACGCGGCGGCCTTGCCCGGGCTGCTCGAACGGGGCGTGGTCTTTGCCCGGCTCGGCGACGTCGGAAGGCTCTTGTAGCGGGGGCCGTCCAATGCAACGGAACGGCCGCGGGAGCGCCGGTTTTGACCCTCGTTGGCGGGTGCGACTAGAATGAACGGGCGCGTACTACGTGCGCGCGATCAATACAATCCACAATTCAGGATGACCTGGCCTTGTGCTGTGTCCCGAAGCCCGGAAGCGGGCGGCGGGCGGTTTGCCTGACCGACATACTATCCACAACGGAGCCCCTACTACATGACCATCACCTCCACCGAGAAGCCCGGTGCCCCCGTCGTCGCAATCAACGACATCGGCACCGCCGAGGACTTCCTCGCAGCAGTCGACGCCACCATCAAGTACTTCAACGACGGTGACCTCGTCGAAGGTACCGTCGTCAAGGTCGACCGCGACGAAGTTCTGCTCGACATCGGTTACAAGACCGAAGGTGTCATCCCCTCCCGCGAGCTTTCCATCAAGCACGACGTTGACCCGGGCGAAGTTGTCGCCGTCGGCGATCAGGTCGAAGCCCTGGTGCTCACCAAGGAAGACAAAGAAGGCCGCCTGATCCTCTCCAAGAAGCGTGCTCAGTACGAGCGCGCCTGGGGCGACATCGAGAAGGTCAAGGAAGAAGACGGTGTTGTCACCGGTACCGTCATCGAGGTCGTCAAGGGTGGTCTTATCCTCGACATCGGCCTGCGCGGCTTCCTCCCCGCATCCCTCGTCGAGATGCGCCGCGTGCGCGACCTGGCTCCGTACATCGGTCAGCAGATCGAAGCCAAGATCATCGAGCTGGACAAGAACCGCAACAACGTTGTGCTGTCCCGCCGTGCATGGCTCGAGCAGACCCAGTCCGAGGTCCGCTCCACCTTCCTCAACAAGCTGGAAAAGGGCCAGGTCCGTCCCGGTGTCGTTTCCTCCATCGTCAACTTCGGTGCCTTCGTGGACCTGGGCGGCGTAGACGGCCTCGTCCACGTTTCCGAGCTGTCCTGGAAGCACATCGACCACCCGTCCGAGGTTGTCGAGGTCGGCCAGGAAGTCACCGTCGAGGTCCTCGAAGTGGATCTGGACCGCGAGCGTGTCTCCCTGTCCCTCAAGGCCACCCAGGAAGACCCGTGGCAGACCTTCGCCCGCACCCACGCCCTCGGCCAGGTTGTTCCGGGTAAGGTCACCAAGCTCGTTCCGTTCGGTGCGTTCGTTCGCGTCGAAGACGGCATCGAAGGCCTGGTCCACATCTCCGAGCTGGCTGTCCGCCACGTTGAACTGGCTGAGCAGGTTGTCTCCGTTGGCGACGAACTGTTCGTCAAGGTCATCGACATCGACCTCGAGCGCCGCCGAATCTCCCTCTCCCTCAAGCAGGCGAACGAGGGCGTTGACGCCGACAGCACCGAGTTCGACCCGGCTCTGTACGGTATGGCCGCCGAGTACGACGAAGAGGGCAACTACAAGTACCCCGAGGGCTTCGACCCCGAGTCCAACGAATGGCTCGAAGGCTACGAAGCACAGCGCGCCGCATGGGAGCAGCAGTACGCTGACGCCCAGGCCCGTTGGGAAGCCCACAAGAAGCAGGTTGCACAGCACGCTGCTGACGACGCCGCTGCCGCCGTTTCCGGCGACAACGAGTCTGCTGCCACCAGCTACTCCTCCGAGCCGGCTGCTTCCGAGGTTTCCTCGGGCACCCTGGCTTCGGATGAAGCCCTCGCCGCCCTGCGCGAGAAGCTCACCGGCAACTAATTCCGCTTTCCCTCACGGGAACAGCTGAATAGCTACGAAAAGGACCCCCGCCGTTTGGCGGGGGTCCTTTTCTGCTTAATCCAAGCCGGTGTCAACCCACTCAGTACCCTGCGGCAGCAGCCCAGCGCTGCCCGCCGTCAGCGCGGCGAGACGCGCACCGGCGTCGGCGATGTCCGCCGCGTTGTCCGGCAGCGCGAGCCGCAACACGGTGTTCACCGCCTCGTAGCTGCTGTCCGCCATCACGAATCCCGCCGCCCGCAGTTCGTTTTCGAGGCGCCCGGCCTGGGCGTGCGGGATGGGCACCGCGCAGATCCGGAGCCGGCTGCGCCGGACCAGCGGAGCGGCGTCCAGCGCCGAGGACACGGATTCGGAATAGGCGCGCACAAGCCCGCCCGCGCCCAGCAGGATGCCGCCGAAATAGCGCACGACGACGGCGCTGATGTCGCTCAGGTCGCTCACCCCGGGCAGGGTCTCGCGTTTGACCAGGGCCTCCAGCATCGGAATGCCGGCCGTGCCGGAAGGTTCGCCGTCGTCGCTGGAACGCTGCACTTCGCGGTCAGCTCCGAGCACGAAGGCCGAGCAGTGGTGCCGGGCGTCGTGGAACTCCTTGCGCAGATCCGTTACCAGGGAACGCGCCGCGTCCTCGTCGGCGGAACGGCGCAGCACGGTAATAAAGCGGGAACGCTTGATCTCAAGTTCATGGCGGAGGTCGCCGCCGGCCGCAAGCGTGGTGTACGCGGTGGCCCGGCTCTCTTGTTCTGGCACCGGCTAATTCTAAACAGGCTGGATAAGGCGTTACGTGGGCCCACGTCGTCAGGGTTCCCTGGGTGAGCGGAGCGAGCCTAGGGGGACGGCGGGGATTAAGGTGGAGGGGTGTTGAAAATCGGACTCACCGGCGGGATCGCCTCCGGAAAATCCCTGGTGGCCCAGCGGTTCAGGGAGCTGGGGGCAACGCTGGTCGACGCCGACGTGCTCGCCCGCGAGGTCGTGGAGCCCGGCACCGAGGGCCTGCGCCGGATCGTGGACGCCTTCGGTCCTGACATCCTGCACCAAGATGGCGGGCTGGACCGTGCCCGGCTGGGCGACATCGTCTTCGCCGACCCCCGCCGCCGTGAAATCCTCAACGGGATTGTCCATCCGCTGGTCCGCGGGCGCGCCGCCGAACTGCTGGAGGCGGCGGCCCCCGGGGACATCGTGGTCCAGGACATCCCGTTGCTCGTCGAGACCGGGCAGGGGAGCAGCTTCCACCTGGTCCTCGTCGTCGACGCCCCTGAGGAGCTCCGTGTGCAACGGATGACCTCCCTGCGCGGAATGGCGGAAGCCGAAGCGCGTTCCCGGATTGCTGCGCAGGCAAGCCGGGACGAACGGCTCGCGGCTGCTGACATAGTCCTCGAAAACTCCGGCCCGCGGGAGGACATCCTGGCGCAGGTGGACCGCCTGTGGGCGGAACGCCTTGCGCCCTTCGCCCGGAACCTCGCCTCCGGGAGCCGCGCCGAACGCCCGGGTAGTGCCCGGATACTGCCGTCAGACCCCGCCTGGGCTGCCGCCGCGGAACGCCTCGCGGCGCGGATCCGCACGGCCGCACCCGAACTGCTTGCGGTCGACCATATTGGCTCGACGGCGGTACCGGGGATGCCCGCGAAGGACGTCATCGACCTGCAGCTCACCGTTGATTCGCTCGCGACGGCGGACAGGCTCGCCCCCGCGCTCGGCGAGGCCGGCTTCCCCGCGGTGCCCGGCGCCTGGCGGGACACGGCGAAACCCGGCTTCGAGGATCCGGAGCTATGGCAGAAGCGCTTCCATGCGAACGCCGATCCCGGGCGGGCAGCCAATATCCATCTCCGGGTCGCCGGCAGCCCGGGCTGGCGCTACGCCCTCCTGTTCCGGGACTGGCTGCGCTCCGACGCGGATGCGCGGGCGGACTACGCCGTCGAGAAGGAGACCCTCGTGGCGCAGTTCGCCGACGACGCGGGCACCGCCCGTTATGCCGAAGCGAAGGAGCCGTGGTTCAGCGGGCAGGCGCTGCCCCGCATGGAAGCCTGGGCTGAAAGCAGCGGCTGGCGGCCGCCGTCGTACTCCTGACGCCTGCGGAACCCGGCGCCTCAGGGCAGGACAGCCGCGATGGCGCTCACCTCGATGAGGGCGCCGGGCACGCCCAGGCCGGCAACACGGGCCGCCGTGACCAGAGGAGGGGCGCCGTCCCGGGCCAGGTGCGGGGCGATGGCGCCGTACGCGGCGCGCACGTCTGCGTCGACGTGGATGAGCACGGTCCACTGCACCACATCGGCCAGCGAAGCACCTGCTGCTTCCAATGCGAGGCGGGCATTCGCTATTGCCCTGAGCGACTGCTCGGCAATATCGTCCGAGACGACGGCGCCGCTGGCGTCCACGCCGTTCTGGCCGCCCAGGTAGATGGTGGCGGCACCCGCCGGAACGACGGCGGCATGGCTGAATGCGGGGCTGCGGACCAGTCCCTCGGGCTGCACGAAGGTGATTTCCATGGCGTCATCCTGCCACGCCGGCGGCGCGATTTGCCGCCGGAACGCGGACAGTAACTGTCCGCGGGCAGGGGTAGATTTGATGCATGAGCCTCGCCCAGGAAATCAACCGAGTCGTCGCGCCCTTCGAAGTCGTCAGTGAATACCAGCCCGCCGGTGACCAGCCGGCTGCCATCGCGGAGCTGACTGAACGCATCAACAACGGTGAAAAGGACGTCGTGCTGCTCGGTGCCACCGGTACCGGCAAGAGCGCCACCACGGCCTGGCTGATCGAGCAGGTCCAGCGGCCCACGCTGGTGATGGTCCAGAACAAGACCCTCGCGGCGCAGCTGGCCAACGAGTTCCGGGAACTGCTGCCGAACAACGCGGTGGAGTATTTCGTTTCCTACTACGACTACTACCAGCCGGAGGCCTACGTCCCGCAGACGGACACCTTCATTGAGAAGGACTCCTCGATCAACGAGGAAGTGGAGCGGCTGCGCCACTCGGCCACCAACGCCCTGCTGACCCGGCGGGACGTCATCGTCGTCGCCACCGTGTCCTGCATCTACGGCCTTGGCACGCCTGAAGAGTACATCGCCGGAATGGTCACCCTGCGCAAGGGCGCCGAAATGAACCGGGACCACCTCCTGCGCAAGTTCGTGTCCATGCAGTACGCCCGCAATGACATGGACTTCCACCGCGGCACCTTCCGGGTGCGCGGCGACACCGTGGAAATCATCCCCATGTACGAGGAACTGGCGCTGCGGATCGAGTTCTTCGGCGACGAGATCGAGAACATCTACACCCTGCACCCGGTCACGGGAGAAGTCATCAGGGAAGAGACCGAGATGTATGTGTTCCCGGCGTCGCACTACGTCGCCGGTCCGGAACGGATGGGCCGGGCCATCACCGGCATCGAGGACGAGCTGGCTGACCGCCTCAAGGTGCTGGAAGGCCAGAACAAGCTGGTCGAGGCCCAGCGACTTCGCATGCGCACCACCTACGACCTCGAAATGATGCAGCAGATGGGCTTCTGCAACGGCATCGAGAACTACTCCCGGCACATCGACGGACGCGGCCAAGGCACCGCTCCGCACTGCCTCCTCGACTACTTCCCGGACGATTTCCTTCTCGTCATCGACGAATCCCACGTGACCGTGCCGCAGATCGGCGCCATGTACGAAGGTGACATGTCCCGCAAGCGCACCCTGGTGGACCACGGCTTCCGCCTGCCCTCGGCCATGGACAACCGGCCGCTGAAGTGGGACGAGTTCCTGGAACGCATCGGCCAGACCGTGTACCTGTCGGCGACCCCCGGCAAATACGAGCTCGGCAAGGCCGACGGATTCGTGCAGCAGATCATCCGCCCCACCGGCCTGATCGACCCCGAAGTGGTCGTCAAGCCCACGAAAGGCCAGATCGATGACCTCCTCGGGGAAATCCGCACCCGCGTGGACCGGGACGAGCGCGTCCTGGTCACCACCCTCACCAAGCGCATGGCCGAGGACCTCACGGACTACCTGCTGGGCCACGGCGTCAAGGTCCAGTACCTGCACTCCGACGTCGACACCCTGCGCCGCGTCGAACTGCTGAGGGAACTCCGGCTGGGCGTGTTCGATGTCCTGGTCGGCATCAACCTGCTCCGCGAAGGCCTGGACCTGCCGGAAGTTTCCCTGGTGAGCATCCTGGACGCGGACAAGGAAGGCTTCCTGCGTTCGTCCACCTCCCTGATCCAGACCATCGGCCGTGCAGCCCGTAACGTCTCCGGGCAGGTGCACATGTACGCGGACCGGATTACCGATTCCATGGCCCATGCCATCGAGGAAACCAACCGGCGCCGCGACATCCAGGTGAAGTTCAACACCGAAAACGGCATCGATCCCCAGCCGCTTCGGAAGAAGATCGCGGACATCACAGACCAGCTTGCCCGTGAGGATGCCGACACCGATGCGCTGTTGGGCAGCTTCGACTATGGCAAGGGCAAGCGCGGTATTACCTCGGCGGCCAAGCCCGGTGCGAAGTCGGGCAAGGGGGCCAAGAAGGGTGCGGCCATCGTCCGCAGCGACGGACTCGCAGCGGCCCCGGCTGAAGACCTTGTGGGACTGATCGAACAACTCACGGAGCAGATGCACGCCGCCGCGGCGGAACTGCAGTTCGAAATCGCGGCACGCCTGCGTGACGAAGTAGGTGAACTGAAGCGGGAGCTGCGCCAGATGCAGTCGGCAGGGCACGCCTAAGGTAAAGTGGTGCGAACGTAGGGGAGTATCCCGAGCGCTACGTCCGTCAGCACGCCAGGCACAGACGCCTCGCCGGACGCAGCGGGCCGCCCAATCAGCACCAAGTGCGCGGGCAGGCCGGAGAGACTTACACCGCTTTGACGTACCCTGCGAAAGGCATTTCCATGCAGCTTCCCCTGTGGTTCGAGATCGGCTCGTTTGTCGTCCTTGGAATCATCCTGCTCGTCGACCTCCTGCTGGTGGTCAAGCGCCCGCACGAACCCTCCATGAAGGAAGCGGGCCTGTGGGTGGGCTTCTATGTTGCCCTCGCCCTGGCCTTTGCCGGCGCCATCTTCGCTTTCGACGGCGTGGAGCACGGCAGCCAGTTCCTCGCGGGCTGGGTGACCGAGTACAGCCTGAGCATCGACAACCTGTTCGTTTTCATCATCATCATGGCCCGCTTCGCGGTGCCGCGGAAATACCAGCAGGAAGTGCTGATGGTGGGCATCATCATCGCGCTGGTCCTGCGCGGCATCTTCATTGCCCTCGGCGCCGTAGTCATCGAACAGTTCAGCTGGGTGTTCTACATCTTCGGTGCCTTCCTGCTCTGGACCGCCTGGAAGCAGGCCAAGGATGAAGGCGAGGACGAGGAAGAAGGCTCCGAGAACCCGCTGATCGGCAAGCTCCGCAAGGTCCTGCCGATGTCGGAGAAGTTCGACGGCGGCAAGCTGCGCACCACGGTCGACGGCAAGAAGCTCTTCACCCCGATGCTGATCGTCTTCGTGACCATCGGCATGACCGACCTGCTGTTCGCCGTCGACTCCATCCCGGCGATCTTCGGCCTCACCCAGAGCGCCTTCATCGTGTTCACCGCCAACATCTTCGCCCTCATGGGCCTGCGCCAGCTGTACTTCCTCCTGGGCGGCCTCATGAACCGCCTGGTCTACCTCAAGCACGCGCTGTCGGTCATCCTGGCCTTCATCGGCGTGAAGCTGGTGCTGCACGCGATGCACGTCAACGAACTGCCGTTCATCAACGGCGGCCACCACATCGAGTGGGCCCCGGAGATACCCACCTTCGTGTCCCTGGCCGTCATCATCGGCACCATCATCATCGCGGTGGTGGCCAGCCTGCTCAGCCCGGCGGCCAAGCAGTCCAAGCTCGACGCCCGCCTCGAAGAGGACTCCCGCAAGAGCCTGAGCGACGTCGACTGACCCCGTAATGGCGTAGTCCGGAACCCCGGTCACTGATGTGACCGGGGTTCCGCCGTTTCCGGGATCCGCACGGCGTCGCGGGGATATGCTCGGGTGGTGGCTTTGACTCCGACAGAAACGATCGACCCCGCAGCAGCCCAGCGCCGTGCCGTTGTCCTCCTGAGCGCGGCGCAGCTGCTCAGCGGCGTCGGCAACGGTGCCACCCTTTCCATCGGCTCGCTGCTGGCGGTCCAGCTCAGCGGTTCGGAGGCATGGGCAGGTTCCGTGACCACCATCCTGACGCTCGCCGCCGCCGTCACCGCGCTGCCGCTGGCAGGACTCGCCGAACGCCGCGGCCGCCGCATCGGACTCGTCACCGGCCTCCTCGCCGCGATGCTCGGCGCCTTGATGGTGATCGTGGCGGCCACCGCCGGCAGCTTTGTGCTGCTCCTGCTCGGTGCCGCCCTGCTGGGCCTCGGCTCCGCTGCCAACCTCCAGGCCCGGTTCGCCGCCGTCGACCTCGCCGCGCCGGAACGCCGCGGGCGCGATCTCTCCACGGTGGTCTGGTCGATCACCGTGGGCGCAGTCGCGGGGCCCAACCTGATCCAGCCCGGTGCCGCCGTCGGCGAGGCGCTCGGGCTTCCGGCCACCGCCGGGCCGTTCATCTTCTCGGTGGCGGGGCTCCTGTTGGCAGCGGTCCTGCTCCTCGCGGGGTTGCGTCCGGACCCCCTGCTGCTTGCGCGCAGGCTGAGCGGGACGGAGCCCGACGCCGGCCGCCCCGGTCCGCGCCGCCGGTCCCTGACGCTGGGGCTGAAGGCGGTCCGGTCCTCGCCGATGTCCTTGCTTGCGCTGGCCTCGGTGGTGGCTGCGCACGGCATCATGGTCAGCGTCATGTCGATGACGCCGTTGCACCTGCAGCAACTTGTCGAAGGACCGATGGCGGACCACGGCGCGCACCATGTGGGCACCGATGCGCTGACCATCATCGGTTTCACGATCTCGTTGCACATCGCCGGCATGTTCGCCCTTTCGCCTGTGATGGGCTGGCTGACCGACAAAGCCGGCCGGCTGCCCACCATCGCCCTGGGGTACGTGCTGCTGATAGCGGCCGCCTTCGTAGCGGGCTTCGGCCAGCATGAACCTGCGGCCGTCACGGCCGGCCTGGTGATCCTGGGCCTGGGCTGGTCCGCCTCGACCATTGCCGGTTCCACGCTGCTGGCTGAAAGCGTCCCCCAGGAGGAACGCGTCAGGGTGCAGGGAGTCTCGGACACGCTCATGGGCGCCGCGGGCGCAGTGGGCGGCGGCTTCTCAGGACTGCTCCTGGCATTGCTCGGCTATCAGGGCCTGAACATGGCCGCAGTAGCCCTGGCCGCCGTCGTCATTGCTGCCGTCCTGCTCCGGATGTTCCGGAAGGAACCGGCCGCGGCCTAGCCGGGTGTCCTGTTTTTGGCTCGCCCCGACTGGTAACTTGCGGGAAAAGCCATCAAGCTAGGTAGGGGGTAACCAGGGGTGCGGGCGAGACGCACTCCCGCCGCAGAGAGAGGCCCCGCATTCCGTGCCACGCGCAAAATGGCAACCCAATCCCCTGATCCGCAAATACCTCAAAACCAATCATCCGGACCATCCCGTGACCCGCGGCCTCGGCGAAATCAGGCCGGTCGAGCCGGCGGCCCGGCGGGAAGGCATGCCCCTCCTGGGCGACGACCAGGTCTACGTGATGAAACATGGCACCAAGTACCATCCGGCGTGGTGCCAGGTTGTGGCCGACAAATGGGCCCACGCACCCAGGGGACTGCTCGTCACGCTGTTGTCCGACGTCGGCGGCCGGGCCCGGTGCAAGGAATGTGTCCGGGTCCTGAACTCAGCCACGGCGCAGCCCGCGCAGGAACACCAAACGCCAACCCGGCCCACTCCGGAACCCCCTCCGCCTGGCGCGGTGATCCCGCTGAAGGTCGTGGGGATCGCCCACGGAATCCTCTTCCTGGCGGCCGGGCCGGAACATCGGGAACGCCTCAAGGACACCGCGGTGGAGCCGGCGACACCGATGTACGTGGGCGGACGGCGGGACGGCATGGTGGTGCGCCTGGACGCCGGGCGTGACGAGCCACTGGTGGTTGTCCAAATGGATCCCCGCGCAACGTTCCGGAACGGACCGTATCAGGTGCGCCTGCGCCGTCCGTTGCTCCGGTCCGCGAGCAAACCGTACGCCGTGGACTCGGTCGAACCGGTGCCGTAGCTCCCGGTGCGGCGCTCACTCCGCTTCAGGCGCGGACCATGGCGAGCAGCCGTTTGAAGATGCCTTCGCCGTCCTCGCCGATGCCGTCGTGGTGGAAGTCGGCGGTGGTCCACGCCTGCAGTCCGCGGACAGCCGCCGCCGTCTCCATCGACAGGGTGTAGTCGACGTAGATGTCGTCCCGGTAAACCGCCGCGGCAACCGGGACGGTGTTGGCCGCCAGCTGCTCCAGGTCGTACAGCGGAGCCCAGTCCGGCTTCGCGGCCAGCAGTCCGGCGACCTCGCCCAGGGGCTGCAATGCGGGGTCCTGCTCGAAGTACCAGGGGTACACCATTTCACCGGTGAGCAGGGGTTCCTCAGCCTCAGGCCGGAACCGGGGGAACTCCTCCAGCACCCGCCACGCCGCCCAGTCCGTGGCCTTGGCTTGGCCGTAGATCGATTCGTGCAGCACTGCGTACAGCGGATTGGCTGCCCGCGACACCTGGGCGCGCACCTGCTCCAGGAAGGCATCGGAGAGCCGTTCACCGTCCGGGGTGGCCACGAAGGCGTCCTCGAGGAGGTAGTGCAGCGCGTCCACGCGTGTGTTGCCGCCCAGGAAGGAACCGACCAGCTGGAAACGCTCCGGGGTGAGGCGGCTGCCGTCCGGAAGCAGCTCCTCGTGCCGCTCCAGGTGGCGCACAATCCGGGTCACGCGTTCGCGGTCCTCGGGGTACGAGGCGAAGTATTCGGCGTTGCGTGCGGCCACGCGTTCGAAGGTGGCCCGGTAGACATTCTCCGCCGGGCCCTGAAGGGGTGCCAGCCCGCCGGTGATGAGGACTTCCTTCAGCCCGGCCGGGGCGAAGGACAGGTACGTCAGGGCGCAGAAGCCGCCGAAGCTCTGTCCCAGGACCGTCCAGGG
The DNA here is from genome assembly GCF_047977865.1 of Curtobacterium sp. LFS079. Taxonomy (NCBI): domain Bacteria; kingdom Bacillati; phylum Actinomycetota; class Actinomycetes; order Micrococcales; family Microbacteriaceae; genus Curtobacterium; species Curtobacterium sp. LFS079. The sequence continues at coordinate 101,716 of NZ_JBFPFO010000004.1, read as the reverse complement.
CCCGGCGCCGAGCGCGGCCCTGATCAGTTCAGCGTCGGCGACGATGGCGTCGGCCCGGAAATGGCTCAGGTAGTCGGCCTGGTCCGCCGCGATGCCCTGCAGAGGCAGGGTGTTGCGGTCCACGGGGGTGGAAAGGCCGGTGCCGCGCTGGTCCAGCATCAGGATCCTGAAGTCGCGCGCGGCTGCCTTCATCCACCCGGAAAGCGAGGTGACCCGGTTGCCCCGGCCGCCGGGCCCGCCCTGCAGGAACAGCAGCCAGGGCAGCGCGGCGGCTTCGGCGTCGGTGTGGTCCGTGGACGCATATTCCCGGGCAAAGACCGTGATCTCCGCGCCGGCCGGGCGCGAGTGGTCCAGCGGGACCGTGAAGAAATGCTCCACGGTCCGCACGCCGCGGAATTCGTGGCGGGCGCCAATGGCGTGGCCGGCCTCCAGGGTTGCGCCTGCCGGATTTCGGGCGGTCAGGGCAGCAAAAGCCTCAGCCACGGGCCAGGCTTTCGCCAAGGGAGGCCGTACCGAACGAGCCCGCACCGAACGAGGAAAGGGCGTCGCCGGTGAGGCGGAAGGTGGTCCATTCGTCCATCGGCACGGCACCCAGGCTCTTGTAGAACGCGATGGATGGTTCGTTCCAGTCCAGCACGCTCCATTCCACCCGGGCATAGCCGTTCTCGACGGCCGTGGCGGCCAGGTGCCGGAGCAGCGCCTTGCCGTGGCCCTCGCCGCGGGCCTCCGGGGTGACATAGAGGTCCTCGAGGTAGATCCCGTGCACGCCCTCCCACGTGGAGTAGTTCAGGAACCAGAGGGCGAATCCCCGGACCTCGCCGGCGTCGTTCTCCGCGATGTTGGCGTAGACGCGGGGGTTGTCGCCGAACAAGGCACCGTGCAGCATCTCCGGGGTGTTCTTCACGGCGTCCGGCTCTTTTTCGTAGATGGCCAGATCATGGATCATCCGGAGGATTGCGGGGACATCGGCAGGGGTTGCGGGGCGGATCACACTCATGGCTTCGAGCTTATCCCCACCGGCTCCCAAACCTCGCTCCGCTCAGTCCGGGACCCTCGCCGGCGTGGGCCCACCCGCCGGCTCCCAAACCTCGCTCCGCCCGGCCCGCGACCCTCGCCGGCGTGGGCCCACCCACCGGCTCCATGACTGCCGCTCAGAGCCGGTTGACCGCCGTCACCGTCACCACGGCCGTGCCGCTTTCATCCGAAGCCGCCAGGTCGATTTCCGCCGAGATGCCCCAGTCGTGGTTCCGGGCGGGGTCGTCGAAAATCTGCCGCACGCGCCAGATCCCCGGTTCCTCGGTGATGATCAGCAGGCCGGGGCCGCGGGCATCCGGTCCGTCGCCGATGTCGTCGTGTTCGTCGAAGTAGTCATCCAGGGCCTCTTCCCATCGCCCGGAATCCCAGCCGCTGGCGCCGTCGAGATCGCCCAGCGCGTCCGAATCTTCGGCCGCGAACAGTTCCACCCGGCGGAACATCTCGTTGCGGACCATCACCCGGAAAGCCCGGATGTTCGAGGTCAGGGCCGGCGGCGGGGGCGGGGGAGCGTCGTGCGGTGTGGGGGCCGCGCCCGAGGTGAGCTCCTCCCACTCGTCGAGCAGACTGGAATCCACCTGGCGGACCAATTCGCCCAGCCAGGCGATGAGGTCCTCCAGGTCTTCCCGCAGCGCGTCCTGCGGCACGGTCTGCCGCAGGGCGCGGAAGCCGTCTGCCAGGTAGCGCAGCACGATGCCCTCGGAACGGGCGAGTCCGTAGAACTGCACGAATTCGCCGAAGTTCATGGCGCGCTCGTACATGTCCCGGATCACCGATTTGGGGGCCAGTTCGAAGTCGCCCACCCAGGGCGCCGCCCGACGGTACACCTCGAACGCCTCGCCGAGGATCTCGGCAAGCGGCTTCGGATAGCTGACGGATTCGAGCATGGCCATCCGCTGCTCGTACTCGATGCCGTCGGCCTTCATGGCGGCCACCGCTTCGCCCCGGGCCTTCTTCTCCTGCGCGGAAAGGATCTGGCGGGGCTTTTCGAGGGTCGCTTCGATCACGGAGACGACGTCAAGGGCGTACGACGGCGACTCCGGGTCGAGCAGTTCCAGCGCCGCCAGCGCAAACGGCGAGAGCGGCTGGTTGAGGGCGAAGTTCGGCTGCAGGTGGACCGTGAGCCGCAGGGCGCGGCCCTCCGCCGCCTGTTCGTCCTCGGGTATGCGTTCCACGACGCCGGCGGCAAGCAGTTCCCGGCAGATGCCCAGGGCCTTCTTCATCAGCTTCAGCTGGGCCGGACGGGTTTCATGGTTTTCGCTCAGCAGGCGCCGGGCCGCAACGAAGGGGTCACCCGGGCGCTCCATCAGGTTCAGGACCATCGCGTGGGTGATGGTGAAGCTGGACGACAGCGGATCCGGCACCGACTCCACCAGCTTGTTGAACGTGGGCTGGCCCCAGGAGACGAAGCCTTCGGGCGGGCGCTTCTTGACCACCTGGCGCAGCTTCTTCTGGTCGTCGCCGAATTTCGCGGTCGCCTTTGCCATCGCCTTGGCGTTTTCGACCACGTGTTCCGGCGCCTGGACCACCACCGTGCCGGCGGTGTCATAGCCCGCCCGGCCGGCCCGCCCGGCGATCTGGTGGAACTCGCGGGAGTTCAGCTGCCGGGTGCGGACGCCGTCGTACTTGCTCAGCGCGGTGAGCAGCACCGTACGGATCGGCACATTGATCCCGACGCCGAGCGTGTCGGTGCCGCAGATGACCTTCAGGAGTCCGGCCTGGGCCAGCTGCTCCACCAGCCGGCGGTACTTCGGCAGCATGCCGGCATGGTGCACGCCGATCCCGTGCCGCACCAGGCGGTTGAGCGTCTTGCCGAAACCGGCGGCGAAGCGGAAACCTGCGATCAGCTCCGCGATCCGGTCCTTCTCCTCGCGGGTGCACATGTTAATGCTCATCAGGTTCTGTGCCCGTTCGATCGCCTCGAGCTGGCTGAAGTGCACCACGTACACCGGGACCTGCTTGGTCTCCAGCAGTTCCTCAAGGGTCTCGTGGACCGGCGTCTCCTGGTAGTAGTAGTGCAGCGGAATGGGACGTTCCGCTGAACTGACGGTCGCCGTCGGACGTCCCGTGAGTTCCGTCAGTCCGTCCTCGAAGCGGCTCACGTCCCCAAGTGTCGCGGACATCAGCAGGAACTGGGCCTGCGGCAGTTCGAGCAGCGGCACCTGCCACGCCCAGCCGCGCTGCGGGTCGGCATAGAAGTGGAACTCGTCCATGATCACTGTTGTGAGGTCCGCGGCGGCACCCTCGCGCAGGGCCGTATTGGCCAGGATCTCGGCGGTGCAGCAGATGATCGGCGCGTCCTGGTTGACGCCCGAATCACCGGTGATCATGCCGACGTTCTCCGCGCCGAAGATGTCGCACAGAGCAAAGAACTTCTCGGAAACCAGCGCCTTGATCGGGGCCGTGTAGTAGCTGCGGCCGCCGCGGGCCATCGCGGCGAAATGCGCGGCGATGGCAACGTGGGACTTCCCGGAACCCGTGGGCGTGGCGAGGATGACGTTCCCGCCCGAGGACAGCTCCATGATGGCCTCATCCTGCGCCGGGTAGAGCTGGAGCCCGCGGCTCTCCGTCCATTCAACGAAGCGGGTGTAGATGTCGTCCGGGTCGGGGGATCCGCCGTCCGGGCCGCCGAGTGACATGCCGGAGAGCTGCTCAAGAAGTTTCATTGCCTCCAGCTTAGTGTGGAGCCAGACACCCACGAGGAGGCAGCTGATGGCACAGGCGATGATATGGGACCCCGGCAAATACGTGCAGTTCGGCGACTACCGGGACAGGCCCTTCTTCGACCTCACCGCACGGATCACCGCGGATGCGCCCCGCCAGGTGGTGGACCTCGGCTGCGGGCCCGGAAACCTGACCGCAACCCTGGCAGCACGCTGGCCGGAGGCCCGGGTACTGGGCGTCGACTCTTCGCCCGACATGCTGCGGCGCGCCGCCCGGCTGGCGGAAACACGGCCCGGGCTTGCCTTCGAAGCAGCCGACATCCGGGACTGGACGCCGGCGCCCGACTGCGACGTCGTGGTCAGCAACGCCGCCCTGCAATGGGTTCCCGGGCACCTGGAGCTGCTGCCGCGCTGGCTGGAGGCCCTGCCGCCCGGGGCGTGGTTCGCGCTGCAGGTCCCCGGCAACTTCGGAGCTCCGTCGCACACCCTGATGCGCGGGCTCGCCGGGTCCCCGGAATGGTCGGCGCAGCTGGACGGCGTGCTGCGCCATGACGACGCCGTCGGCGAGCCCGCGGACTACCTCACCGTGATGCTCGACGCCGGTTGGACGGCCGACGCCTGGGAGACCAGCTACCAACAGCTGCTTCCGGGTCCGGATCCCGTGCTCGAATGGGTCCGCGGGACAGGCCTCCGACCCGTGCTGGCTGCCTTGCCCCCGGCGGCGGCGGACCGTTTCGAACGGCAATATGCGGCGCTGTTGCGCGAGGCGTACCCGGAAAGCCGGCACGGCACGGTGTTCCCGTTCCGGCGGATCTTCGCGGTCGGGCACAAGCCCGGAACTACCCCGGCGGGCGCGCCGCCGGGAGGCCGGCGCGCATAAGCCGCGCAGCCTGTGATCTGCACTACAATGACAAGCGCGACAGTGGGGGCTGCATTCGTTTGGCGGCCGCAGCCCCCGGACATGGAACGGAGGCCGGATGCTCGCAGCGCTCGTACTGCGGCGCCTTGCTCCGTACCGGCTGCACGTCGCGGCCATCGCGTCCCTTCAGTTGCTCCAGGTCGGCGCCACCCTCCTGCTTCCCACCTTGAATGCCCAGATCGTCGACGACGGCCTGGTCGCCGGCAACAGCGCCGTGGTACTGGAGCTCGGCGGACGGATGCTGGCGCTGGCCCTCGTCCAGGTGCTGGCGGCTGTGTCCGCTGCCTACCTGGGAGCCGTCGTCGCGATGAAGATCGGGCGCCGGCTCCGGCAGGAACTCTTCGAGAAGATCCACGCGTTGCCCACCCAGGAGGCAGAGCGCTTCGGCCCGGCCAGCCTGGTGGTGCGCACCACGAACGACGTCCTCCAAGTCCAAACGGCAGTGATCCTCGTGACCAGCATGCTCGTCGCCGCGCCGGTCATGGGCATCGGCGGCGTCCTGCTCGCCGTAGCCCAGGACGGAACCCTTGCGTGGCTGGTTTTCGCCATCATTCCCTTGCTGATGCTCATCATGCTCCGGATCGTGAACAAACTGGTTCCCCTCTACCGCCAAGGCCAGGGACTGGTGGACCGCATCAACACCGTGGTCCGGGAACAGATCCTCGGCGTGATGGTGATCCGTGCATTCGTGCGGCGCTCCTATGAACGAAAACGCTTCGCCGCCGCCAACGGCGCGCTGACGGCCAACAACCTGCGTTCGGCCCGGATCGTGGCGGTAATGCTCCCGTTGGTCATGATCGTGGTGAACCTTTCCTCCGTGGCGGTGGTCTGGCTGGGCGGACTCCGGATCGTCAGCGGCGCGATGGAACTGGGTGCACTGACCGCCTTCACGGCGTACATCATGCAAATCCTGCTGGCCATCATGATGGCCATGTACGTGCTCTCCGCCGTTCCCCGCGCAGAGGTCAGCGCTGAACGGATCGGTGAAGTCCTTGCAATCCCCGACGAGGGGCAGGCAGCCGGACGCGGGGAAGCACCCCATGCGGCCCTCCCGGCCGCCCCGGCCGCCCGGCATGGCAGGCATTCCCAAACGGCGGCACTCCCGCCTTCCAGCGCAGCCCTACGCTTCGAGGACGTTTCCTTCGCCTTTCCCGGGGCCGAAGCGAGCGTGCTGGAAGACATCAGTTTCGAGGCATTGCCGGGCACGACCACCGCCATCATCGGCTCCACCGGGAGCGGAAAATCCACCCTTCTGCGGCTGGTCCCCAGACTGCTTGAAGTAAGCAGCGGGTCCATCACCGTCGGGGGACAGGACACCTCAGCCACGCCGTTGGATGCCCTGCGCCGCAGCATTGCCGCCGTGCCGCAACGGAACTGGCTGTTCGACGGAAGCGTCGCCGACAACCTCAGGATCTCCCTGCCCTCCGCGAGCGACGCGCAACTGTGGGATGCGCTGGAAACGGCGCAGGCGGCGTCGTTCGTGTCCGCCCTCCCGGACGGCATCCACACGGTCCTCGCCCAGGGTGGCGGACTCTCCGGCGGGCAGAAGCAGCGCCTGTGCATCGCCCGCGCCCTCCTCCGGCCGGCGTCGATCCATCTCTTTGACGACAGCTTCTCCGCGCTGGATTCCCTCACTGAATCCCGGATCTTCGAGGCCATGCGGCCGCGCCTTGCCACGTCTGTCGTGCTCATGGTGGCCCAACGGGTCCGGAGCATCGAGGCTGCGGACCGGATCCTGGTGGTGGACAACGGCAGGATCGTCGGCAGTGGCACCCATGCCGGACTGCTGGCAGGGTCGCGGCACTACCGGGAGATCGTGGCCTCCCAGCTCGAAACGGCGGACGAGCCGTGACGCGGCCCGCAAGCCCTGCAGGCGAACGCGAAGACCTGCCGCACCGGCGCCGGGGATGGGCGCTGCTCCGCCTGATCGACATGCTGTCCCCGTCCCGCGCGACAATGATCGGTGCGCTTCTGTGCATCGCGTGCTTCGTGGTCCTCAACGTCTCCGCCCCCAAGATCCTTGGGGACGCCACCGACGTCGTGGCCGGAGCGGTAATGGGCGGACGCTTCGATTCCCAGCGGTTCGCTTCCCTGCTGGTCCCGGTCGCGGCGATGTACATCATCGCTTCTTTGCTGAGCTGGGCCCAGGGCAGATTGACCGCCGCCGCCGTCCAGGGACTTGCGTACCGGCTTCGGGAAGCTGTCGAAGACAAGCTGCACCGCGTTGCGGTGGCCTATTACGACGGCCGCAGCCGCGGTGACCTACTGAGCCGGGCGAGCAACGACCTGGACAATGTGGCCCAGCTTCTCAACCAGCTGCTGGGCCAGTTGATTACGTCCTTGCTGATGGCCTTCGCCTCGTTGTGCATGATGCTGCTGATTTCACCGTTGCTGGCCCTGGTGGCCCTCCTCACCGTGCCGGTCTCCGCCCTCGTGTCCTATGCCGTGAGCCGGCCGACGCAAGGCTACTTCGCGCGGCAATGGGCGGCCACGGGTGAGGTGAATTCGATCGTGGAGGAAACTGCTTCCGGCCACGAGACCGTCAAGCTATTTGGCGCGCGGGGGTTGATGGCAGACCGCTTCGCGACGCGGAACAAGAGCCTGTACGTTGCCAGTGCCCGGGCCCAGTTCCTTTCGGGCATGGTGCAGCCGCTCATGGCCTTCGTCTCGAATGCCAGCTATGTGGGCGTCGCCTTGGTGGGCGGGCTGCAGTTCCTCGCCGGCGCCATGACGATCGGCGGGATCCAGGCGTTCATCCAGTTCAACCGCCTGTTCAGCCAGCCGCTCGGACAGATCGGCGGCATGGTCCAAGCCTTTCAATCCTGCTCGGCTTCCGCTGCAAGGATCTTCGAACTGCTCGATGCCCCCGAGCTCCCGCCGGAGCCCGTATCCCTGCCGGACGCCGCTTCCGCAAACGGCCGCCGCGGCGCGGTGTCCTTTGAGCACATTTCCTTCCGCTACCGGCCCGATACCCCGGTGCTCGAGGACCTCTCCTTCAGTGTGGATCCGGGCCAGACCGTTGCCATAGTCGGCCACACCGGGGCGGGGAAGACCACCTTGGTGAACCTTCTCATGCGTTTCCATGAGCCGGACGCCGGACGGATCACCGTTGATGGCGTGGATATCTCGGAGATGCCCCGCGACGCACTCCGGCAGCATTTCGGCGTCGTCCTGCAGGAGCCCTGGATCTTCACGGGAACCATCCGGGAAAACATCGCGTATGGCAACCCCGACGCCAGCGACGCCGAGATCGTCGCCGCCGCCGGGGCGAGCCACGTGGACCATTTCGTACGCTCCCTCCCGGACGGCTACGCGACCATGCTCAGCAATGGCGGGGAGCCCCTGAGCCAGGGCCAGCGCCAACTGCTCAGCATCGCCCGGGCACGTCTTTCGGGGCGGCCCGTCCTGGTCCTGGACGAGGCCACAAGTTGGGTGGATACGCGCACGGAGGTGCTGATCCGGCGCGCCATGCACCGGCTCCGCAGCAACCGGACGTCCTTCGTCATTGCGCACCGCTTGTCCACGATCAGGGACGCTGATCTAATTCTCGTCATGGACCACGGACGGATAGTCGAGCACGGCACGCACCAGACCCTGCTGGCCCGGGGCGGCCATTATGCCCGGCTGCACGATGCCCAGTTCGCCGGGAGCGACGACGCCGAAACGCCCCTCGACGACGCCGGCACCGGGACTGTCCGATGAGCTCCCCGGGGGTGTTCCCGGGGGAGTGGCGGCCGAGCCAGACGAGTTCGGTCCCGCTTTTCGAACAGCTCCGCCTGCGGATCATCGACCTCGCAGACAGCGGCACCCTCCCGGTCGGCAGCAGGCTGCCCGCCGTGCGCAAGCTGGCCGAGCAGCTCGACGTCGCGCCGCACACCGTGGCGCGCTCGTACAAGGAACTCGAGGCCGCCGGCGTCGTGGCCACCCGCGGCAGGAACGGAACAGTGGTCTGCGCCCGCGACGAACGGCACAGCGTGCTTGCCGCCGTCGCCGCCGAATACGCCGCCGCGGCCAGGGCGCAGGGCGCCAGTTTCGCCGAGGCCGTGCAGCTTCTCGCGGCCGCCTACGACGAAGCGTAGCGCGTAGGTCCCTTCCCACCGCTCGCAAGCTCGCGGCGGGGCCCTCGGGACGACGCTTACGCGCACCGCGGTGCTACGGGCGGGCGTCGGGCCCTGTCGCGCCGGTGCGGCGGGTACCCGCACCCGCACATGGAAATTCGAAGAAGTTTTCGATTAGCATTAGTGGGTGCCCAAAGCCGTAGCTGAAGACTCCGCCGTCGAAACCCTCAAGAGCGTTCCCCCTGTCCCTGTACAGCCTGCCGGACATGACCTGTCCCGGCTCGTGGTCAAGGGCGCGCGGGAGCACAACCTCCGCAACGTCGACCTCGACCTGCCCCGCGACGCCATGATCGTGTTCACCGGCCTGTCCGGGTCCGGCAAGTCATCCCTTGCTTTCGACACCATCTTCGCCGAAGGCCAGCGGCGCTACGTGGAGTCACTGTCGGCCTATGCAAGGCAGTTCCTCGGCCAGGTGGACAAGCCGGACGTGGACTTCATCGAAGGCCTGTCCCCGGCGGTGTCCATCGACCAGAAGTCCACCAGCAAGAACCCGCGCTCCACGGTGGGCACCATCACCGAGATCTACGACTACATGCGCCTGCTGTGGGCGCGCGTCGGCCACCCGCACTGCCCTGTGTGCCACGAGCCCATCACCCGCCAGACGCCGCAGCAGATCGTCGACCAGCTCCTCGAGCTCGACACCGGAACCCGCTTCCAGGTCCTGGCGCCGGTGGTCCGCGGGCGCAAGGGTGAATTCGTGGAGCTTTTCAAGGAGCTCACCGCCAAGGGCTACGCCCGAGCCCGCGTCGATGGCGAGCTGGTCCAGCTGAACGATCCGCCCAAGTTGGGGAAGCAGTTCAAACACACCATCGAAGTGGTGGTGGACCGGCTGGTGGTCAAGGAAGGCATCAGCCAGCGCCTCACCGATTCCATCGAAACCGCGTTGTCCCTGGCCGAGGGCCGCGTGCTTGCGGAATTCGTGGACCTCGATGCCGAGGACCCCGCCCGAATCCGCGCGTTCTCGGAGAACCTGGCGTGCCCCAACGAGCACCCGCTGGCCATCGACGAGATCGAGCCCCGGTCCTTCTCCTTCAACAACCCCTTCGGCGCATGCCCCGCCTGCACCGGCATCGGCACCAAGCTCGAGGTAGACGAGGAACTGGTGGTTCCCAACCCCGAGCTCTCGCTCAATCAGGGGGCCATCGCCCCGTGGTCCCTCGGCACCGCCACCACCGAGTACTGGAACCGGCTGCTGGAAGGCCTGGCCATGGAGCTCGGCTTCTCCATGGACACCGCCTGGGAGAAGCTGCCCGCAGATGTCCGCAGCACCGTGTTGCACGGAAAAGACCACAAGGTCGTGGTGCAGTACCGCAACCGTTTCGGCCGGGAGCGCAAGTACAGCACCGGATTCGAAGGCGCCATCCAGTATGTGCACCGTAAGCACGGCGAGACCGATTCGGACTGGGCCCGTGACCGTTACGAAGAGTACATGCGCCAGATCCCGTGCCCGGCATGCAACGGTGCGCGCCTGAACCCGGCTTCCTTGTCCGTGCTTATCAACGGTAAGTCCATCGCGGAAGTATCCGCCCTGCCGATGCGCGAATGCGCGTCGTTCCTCGGCAACCTCACACTGAGCGGCCGCGAGGCCCAGATCGCGCACCAGGTCCTCAAGGAGATCCAGGCGCGCCTGACCTTCCTCCTGGACGTCGGGCTCGAATACCTGAACCTGGAACGGCCCTCCGGCACCCTGTCCGGCGGTGAAGCCCAGCGCATCCGCCTGGCCACCCAGATCGGTTCGGGCCTTGTCGGCGTGCTGTATGTCCTGGACGAACCCTCCATCGGCCTGCACCAGAAGGACAACCGCCGGCTGATCGAGACCCTCACCCGGCTGCGCGACCTCGGCAACACCCTGATCGTCGTCGAACATGACGAAGACACCATCCATGAAGCCGACTGGGTGGTGGACATCGGACCCGGCGCCGGCGAACACGGCGGCCAGGTGGTGCACTCCGGGCCCTACAGCGAGCTGCTGGAAAACCGGGAGTCGCTGACCGGCGACTACCTCTCCGGCCGGCGCAGCATCGAGCTTCCCGCGAAGCGGCGCAAGTACGACAAGAAGCGTGAGCTGAAGGTCATCGGTGCCCGCGAGAACAACCTCAACAACGTGGACGCCACCTTCCCGCTCGGCCTGCTCACCGCGGTGACCGGTGTCAGCGGCTCGGGGAAGTCCACCCTGGTCAACGAGATCCTGTACAAGGTGCTGGCGAACAAGCTCAACGGCGCAAAGCAGGTGGCGGGGCGCCACCGCTCCGTCCAGGGCCTCGAGCATCTGGACAAGGTGGTGCACGTGGACCAGAGTCCCATCGGCCGCACCCCGCGCTCCAACCCGGCGACCTACACGGGCGTGTTCGACAACATCCGCAAGCTCTTCGCCGAGACCACTGAGGCCAAGGTCCGCGGCTACCAGCCCGGCCGCTTCTCCTTCAATGTCAAGGGCGGCCGCTGCGAAGCCTGTTCGGGCGACGGCACCCTGAAGATCGAGATGAATTTCCTCCCGGACGTCTACGTCCCCTGTGAGGTATGCCACGGTGCGCGCTACAACCGCGAAACTTTGGAAGTCCACTACAAGGGCAAGACCATCGCCGACGTGCTGAACATGCCCATCGAGGAAGGCGCGGAGTTCTTCGCGGCCTTCACGCCGATCGCACGGCATTTGAACACGCTGGTGGACGTCGGCCTGGGCTATGTCCGCCTGGGGCAGCCGGCCACCACCCTCTCCGGCGGCGAGGCGCAGCGCGTCAAGCTCGCCTCGGAACTCCAGAAGCGTTCCAACGGACGCAGCATTTACGTGCTGGACGAACCCACCACCGGTCTGCATTTCGAGGACATCCGCAAGCTCCTGCTGGTGCTCCAGGGCCTGGTGGACAAGGGAAACACGGTGATCACCATCGAGCACAACCTGGACGTGATCAAGTCCGCCGACTGGATTGTCGACCTCGGTCCCAACGGCGGTTCGGGCGGCGGTCTCATCGTGGCAACGGGTACGCCGGAACAGGTCGCCAAGTCTCCGGACAGCCACACGGGTACCTTCCTCGCGGAGATCCTGGGCCGGGACTAGGCGCCACGGCCGGGGAATAGGGCAGCGCGCACCGGGCAGCCCGGAAGTATTCCCCGGCCGGAATGTGAATTTCAGGCATGCCTGAACTCGTGAGAAACTAACCCGGTGACTCAAACATCGGTGCCCGTAATCTTCGATCTGGACGGCACCCTTGTCGATCCTGCAGGCGGAATCACAGGCGGGATCGCCGCCGCGTTGAGTGAAATGGGGTTGCCGGTCCCGGACCAGGAAACCCTGGATTCCATGGTCGGCCCCAAGCTCAGCGACTCGTTCGGCACCATCGCGGGGGTTCCCGCGGAACTCGTCGACGAAGCGATCACCCGTTACCGGGCCCATTATCTGGATACCGGAATCGCGGCAAGCCGCCTCTACCCGGGCATCCACGGACTGCTTGACTACTTTGCCGGAGCCGGCCGGCCGGTCGCCGTGGCGACCCAGAAACCGCAGCGGCTGGCACGGGTGGTCCTGGATCATCACGGCATTGCCGGGTTCTTCACAGCGATCTGCGGCTCATCCGACGACGAGTCTCCTGATGCCGTCCTGCCATCGGGCAGAAGCGTTCCCGTCGGTAAGGTCGAAATCGTCGGCGCGGCCCTCGCCGGGCTGGGTGCCCAATGTGCAGTGATGGTCGGAGACCGGCACCAGGACGTCGCAGGGGCGCTGGCCAACGGGCTGGACTGTGTCGGCGTCGGCTGGGGATTCGCGCCCGACGGTGAGCTTGAGCGGGCCGGTGCCATTGCGGTGGTCCGGACGGCTGATGAGTTGCGGAAGAAGCTTGAAGAACTGGACGTTGTCCGTGCGGCGGCGCTGAGCGAGGTGCAGAACGATGGAAGCCTTTGATGTCATCCGCTGGACAACCCGCGGACTGATCTCCGGCAGCTGCCGGCCCACGGTCATCGGCCGGGAAAACGTGCCCAAGGACGGCCCGTTCATTGTCGCGCCGAACCACCTTTCCTTCCTGGACAGCGTTATTGTCCAGGCGCTGATGCCCCGTGGCGTGGCCTTCTTCGCGAAGGCCGAATACTTCACAGGCAAGGGCTTCAAGGGCCGTGCCATGAAGGCGTTCTTCGAGGCCGTGGGGTCAATTCCGGTGGAACGCGGGGAGCAGGCGGCCAGCGTGCAGGCCCTCAAGACCCTGCTGGACATCCTCGAAGCCGGCAGGGGCATCGGCATCTACCCGGAAGGAACCCGCTCCCGCGACGGCCTTCTCTACCGCGGCAGGACCGGCGTCGGCTGGCTTGCCCTCACCACCGGAGCACCGGTGGTCCCGGTCGGCCTCATCGGCACGGACAAGCTCCAGTCGATCGAAACCAACGCCATCCGTCCGCAGCACTTCACCATGAAGGTGGGGGAGCCCCTGTACTTCGACAAGACGGGGCCGGACCACTCCCTCCCGGCACGGCGCGAGGTCACGGACCGGATCATGGATGCCATCGCGGAGCTGAGCGGGCAGGAACGTTCGGCCGGCTACAACCAGAGCAAGAGCGCGGAGTAGCGCCGGCCGCAGGGCCCGGTTTCCCTTACTAGACTGGATCCGTGGCAGATCCAGCGAGTTACCGGCCCAGCACGGGCGAAATTCCAACGACGCCGGGCGTGTACCGTTTCCGGGACCCGCACGGCCGGGTGATCTATGTGGGGAAGGCCAAGAACCTCCGTTCCCGGCTGAACTCCTACTTTGCCAACCCCGCCGGGCTCCTGCCGAAGACGCACGCGATGGTGCACGCCGCCAGCAGCGTCGAATGGACCGTCGTCGCGAGCGAGCTGGAATCGCTGCAGCTGGAATACACCTGGATCAAAGAATTCAAGCCGCGCTTCAATGTCGTCTTCCGGGACGACAAGAGCTACCCCTACCTCGCCGTGACCATGGGGGAGAAGCTGCCCCGGGTGCAGGTGATGCGCGGCGAACGGCGCAAAGGAACCCGCTACTTCGGTCCTTATACGGCCGGCGCCATCCGCGAAACCATGGACACCCTGCTGCGGGTCTTCCCCGTCCGGAGCTGCAGCCCGGGGGTTCTGAAGCGCGCCCAGGCCAGCGGCAGGCCGTGCCTGCTGGGCTACATCGACAAGTGCTCCGCCCCGTGCGTCGGCCGGGTCACCCCGGAGGAACACCGGCAACTGGCCGAGGACTTCTGCGCCTTCATGGGCGGCGAAGCAGGCAGGTTCATCCGCCGCCTGGAGAAAGAGATGGCCGACGCCGTCGCGGGGCTCGACTACGAACGCGCCGCCCGGGTGCGCGACGACATCGCCGCATTGCGCAAGGTCTTCGAACGCAACGCCGTAGTGCTGTCGGAGGACACTGAAGCGGATGTGTTCGCCCTCCACGAAGACGACCTGGAAGCTTCCGTACAGGTCTTCCACGTGCGCGGCGGACGCATCCGCGGCCAGCGGGGATGGGTGGTCGAAAAGGTCGAGGACGTGACCACGCCCGAACTGATAGAGCACCTGCTGCAGCAGGTCTACGGTGAAGACGGCGAGTACCAGGAGCGGATTCCCCGTGAGGTCCTGGTACCGGAGACCCCGGCCAACCATGCTGAACTCATCGAATGGCTCGGCGGGTTGCGCGGAGCAAAGGTTGACGTCCGGGTTCCGCAGCGGGGCGACAAGGCCGCCCTGATGTCCACGGTCCGCGAGAATGCGGAACAGGCGCTGAAGCTGCACAAGGTGCGCCGCGCCGGCGACATCACCGTGCGTTCCCAGGCGCTGCAGGAACTCCAAGAGGCCTTGGAATTGCCGGTTCCGCTGCTCCGGATCGAATGCTTCGACATCTCCCATGTCCAGGGCACCAACGTGGTCGCCTCCATGGTGGTGGTCGAAGACGGACTGCCCAAGAAGGCCGACTACCGCAAGTTCTCCATCACCGGCGAGGCCGCCCGGGATGACACCGCGGCCATGCACGACGTCCTGACCCGACGCTTCCGGCATTACCTGCAGGACAAGGCTGCACAGCCGCCCAAATCGGGGGAGATCCCGCCGGCAGGAACTCCCGTAGGGGAGGTCCGGCCCGACGGGCAACAGGATGAAGAGGCGGAGGCGGCCGCTCCCACGGCGAAAGCCAAGTTCGCCTACCCGCCCAACCTCGTCGTCGTCGACGGCGGCCAGCCGCAGGTGAATGCCGCGGCGCGGGCCCTCGGGGACCTTGGCATCGACGACGTCTACGTGGTGGGCCTGGCAAAGCGGCTCGAAGAGGTCTGGCTGCCGGACAGCGATTTCCCCGTGATCCTGCCGCGTACCTCGCAGGGCTTGTACCTGCTCCAGCGCATCCGCGACGAGGCCCACCGCTTCGCGATCACCTTCCACCGGCAGAAGCGCGGGAAGGCCATGACGGTCTCGGCACTGGACGGCGTCCCTGGCCTCGGGGAAGCCAAGCGGAAGGCACTCCTTGCACACTTCGGTTCGCTCAAGAAGATCAAGGCCGCGACCGCCGTCGAACTCACCGCGGCCAAGGGCATCGGCCCCGCGCTGGCGGAGGCGATCAGCAGGCACCTGGGCGAGGCAGCCGAACGCAACGGAGCCGCCGTGGCGGTCAACATGGCCACCGGCGAAATCCTTGAATCTTAGCTAGGGTAGGAACGGACCGCTGCCGCAGCGGCTCCGGGAAACGGACCATCTCGAAAACGGGGAGAGATTTGATGTCAGAGCCAACGGCAGGATCCGGCGCGGAGCAGGACGGGCTCGTTCCCGTCAAGCCTGTCGAAGCGGAACTGCTGGTGGTGACAGGCATGTCCGGTGCCGGCCGGAGCACCGCCTCCGACGCCTTGGAGGACCACGGCTGGTACGTCGTGGAGGGCCTTCCGCCGCAGATGCTCGGAACGCTGGCCGAGATCGTCTCCCACGCGCCCGGTTCCATCCCGAAGCTCGCGATCGTGGTCGACGTCCGGAGCAAGGGGCTGTTCACCGACATCCGCACCGCACTCGGTGCCCTGAGTGCCAGCGGAATCACCTTCCGGGTGCTCTTCCTTGATGCCAGCGACGAGGTCCTGGTGCGGCGCTTCGAGCAGGGCCGGCGCCCGCACCCGCTGCAGGGCGGCGGACGCATCCTGGACGGCATCGCGGCCGAACGCGAGGTGTTGAAGGAACTGCGCGAGTCCGCGGACATTGTCCTGGACACCAGCGCCTTCAACGTCCATGGCCTTGCCACTGCCATCACCCAGCTCTTCAGCGAAACCGGCCCGGTGACGCTCCGCCTGAACGTCATGAGCTTCGGCTTCAAGTACGGCCTTCCCGTCGACGCCAACTTCGTGGCCGACGCCCGCTTCATCCCCAACCCGCACTGGGTCCCGCAGCTGCGCCCGCACACCGGGCTCGACGCCGACGTCCGGGACTATGTGCTCGAGGCCGCGGGGGTCCAGGAATTCGTGGACCGGTACGTCCAGGCCCTTGAACCTGTGCTGGACGGTTACCGCACGGAGAACAAGCACTACGCCACCATCGCCGTGGGCTGCACCGGCGGCAAGCATCGCTCGGTGGCGGTCGCCGTCGAGCTTTCCAAGCGTCTGGCGCAGTATCCGCGCGTGAATGTCACCACCACCCACCGCGACCTGGGCCGGGAGTAATGGGAGTCCTGACAGGTCCGCTGCCGCTCATCCCGCCAAAAGGGACCCCCGGCAGCCAGAAGGACAAGAGCCGTTCGGTGGCGGCCCTCGGCGGCGGCCACGGGCTGGCGGCGTCGCTGTCGGCCCTGCGCCTGCTGACGTCCGAGCTGACCGCCATCGTGACGGTGGCCGACGACGGCGGCTCCTCCGGGCGCCTCCGCGAACAGTTCGGCGTCCTCCCGCCCGGAGACCTGCGCATGGCGCTGAGCGCCCTCTGTGACGACACCGACTGGGGACGGACCTGGCGCGACGTCATGCAGCACCGCTTCAAGGCGCCGGAAGGCCGCGAAAGCCCGCTTGACGACCACGCCATGGGCAACCTGCTGATCGTGACGCTCTGGGAGCTTCTCGGAGACACGGTGGGCGGACTGAAATGGGCCGGAGCCCTGCTCGGCGCCCGCGGCCAGGTGCTGCCCATGTCCAGCGTGCCCCTGACCATCGAAGGCGACGTCCGCGTTCCGCTGCCCGAGGGCGGCTACGGAGTGCAGACCATCACGGGCCAGGCAAAATGCGCGGTGGCCGGGTCACTCGAAGACGTCCGCCTGATCCCGCAGGACGCTCCGGCCTGCACCGACGCCCTGACGGCCATCGAGCTGGCGGACTGGGTGGTCCTCGGGCCCGGCTCCTGGTACACCTCCGTGCTGCCGCACCTGTTGCTTCCCGAGATGCGACAGGCCCTGGTGGGCACCGCCGCCAAACGCTGCCTCACCATGAACCTGGCGATGGACACCAAGGAAACGTCGGGCATGAGCGCGGCGGACCATCTGGACGCCCTCCGCAAGTACGCTCCGGAGTTCAGCGTGGACGTCGTCCTTGCGGATCCGGAGTCCGTCTCCGATGTCCCGGCCTTCGAAAAGGCCGCCGGCCGCATCGGTGCGGAGGTCGTCTTCGGTAGAGTAGGTGCGTCCCGGCGCCGCCCGGTCCACGACCCCCTCCTCCTGGCGGCGGCGTACCACGATATTTTCGGGAACAGTTAGGAACACGGCATGGCACTGACCGCATCGGTCAAGGAAGAACTTTCCCGGCTGGATATCAAGAAGTCCTCCGTGCGCAAGGCCGAAGTCTCGGCCATGCTGCGCTTCGCGGGTGGGCTGCACATCATCTCGGGCCGCATCGTCATCGAGGCCGAAGTCGACCTCGCCTCCACCGCCCGGCGACTGCGCGCGGCCATCGCCGAGGTCTACGGCCACCAGAGCGAGATCATCGTCGTCTCAGGCGGGGGACTGCGGCGCGGCAGCCGCTACGTCGTCCGCGTGGTGCGCGACGGCGAGGCCCTCGCCCGGCAGACCGGCTTGCTGGACGGCCGGGGCCGCCCCGTGCGCGGGCTGCCGTCCGCCGTCGTCAACGGCTCCGCGGCCGATGCCGAAGCCGTCTGGCGCGGCGCCTTCCTCGCCCACGGCTCGCTGACGGAACCCGGCCGCTCCTCGTCCTTGGAAGTGACCTGCCCGGGGCCGGAGTCGGCCCTCGCACTGGTTGGCGCAGCCCGCCGGCTTGGCATCCAGGCCAAGGCCCGCGAGGTACGCGGCGTCGACCGGGTAGTGATCCGCGACGGCGACACCATTGCCGAGCTCCTGACCCGGATGGGCGCCCATGACGCCTTGATGGTGTGGGAAGAGCGGAGGATGCGCAAGGAAGTGCGCGCAACCGCCAACCGGCTGGCCAACTTCGACGACGCCAACCTGCGCCGCTCGGCCCAGGCTGCAGTCGCCGCGGGCGCCAGGGTGGACCGCGCCCTGGAGATCCTGGGCGACGACGTCCCCGATCACCTCAAGTACGCAGGCGAACTGCGGGTGGCACACAAGCAGGCAAGCCTGGATGAACTCGGCCGCCTCGCTGACCCGCCCATGACCAAAGATGCAATCGCCGGCCGGATCCGCCGCCTGCTGGCCATGGCCGACAAACGCGCCGCGGAGCTCGACATCCCGGGCACCGAGGCAAATGTGACTCCGGAAATGATGGACGAATAGCCTCCGTGCCTAGAATCGACACGGCGGGGGGAAATACCCGGCCGGCCCCTCCGGTTATGCGGATGGTCCGCCGGGAATGCAGTGCTCCCCAGGGATTTCCGGCCGGTGCTTCGGCCGGATGAACACAACCAGAGTTAGCAACAGGACCGACGGTCCACGACATTGGAGGGTTTCGTGACAGAGTACGTACTTCCCGAGCTTGGCTACGACTACGCGGCGCTTGAGCCGCACATTTCGGCGAAGATCATGGAGCTGCACCACAGCAAGCACCACGCTGCCTACGTTGCCGGTGCCAACAACGCCCTGGCCCAGCTGGCCGAAGCCCGCGAAAAGGGCGACTTCGCCAACATCAACCGCCTCTCGAAGGACCTGGCTTTCCACACCGGCGGCCACATCAACCACTCGGTGTTCTGGAACAACATCTCCCCGGACGGCGGCGACAAGCCGGAAGGCGAACTCGCAGCTGCCATCGAGGACGCTTTCGGCTCCTTCGACGCATTCCGCGCGCAGTTCACCGCGGCCGCCCTCGGCCTCCAGGGCTCCGGCTGGGCCTTCCTTGCCTACGAGCCCATCGCCGGCAACCTGCTGATCGAGCAGCTCTACGACCAGCAGGGCAACGTCGCCGTCGGCACCACCCCGCTGCTGATGCTGGACATGTGGGAGCACGCCTTCTACCTGGACTACGTCAACGTCAAGGCCGACTACGTCAAGGCTTTCTGGAACATCGTCAACTGGGCCGACGTCGCCAAGCGCTTCGAAGCCGCCCGCGCCAACGCCACGGGACTCATCGTCCTCTAGCCGGTGACCCGGAAGACACGCAGATGTAACAAACTTCACATTCGCGTGAATTTCGCCCAAATGGCGGAAAGCCCGCCCTTGCAGTTGCAGGGGCGGGCTTTCTTGAACGTAAGATAGGTCACGGAAGGCGTCAGCCTTCAGCAACGTGGCTGGTCGCCCTCCGATCTGATAATCACTTCTGCCCAAAGACGTGCGGGATTTGTTAGTTGGAATCAAGATCCGACTCACTAGATGTGCTTGAGAGAGCACCAAGGAGACAAAAAGTGACCACCCGTATTGGTATCAACGGCTTCGGCCGTATCGGACGCAACTACTTCCGCGCAGCGCTGGCCCAGGGCGCCGATCTCGAGATCGTCGCGGTCAACGACCTCACCAGCCCCGAGGCGCTGGCACACTTGCTGAAGTACGACTCCGTCGGTGGTCGCCTGACCCAGTCCGTCGAGGTTGTCGACGGCCAGCTCGTGGTGGACGGCAAGGCCATCAAGGTCCTCGCCGAACGCGATCCCGCAAACCTGCCCTGGGGCGAGCTCGGCGTGGACATCGTCATCGAGTCCACCGGCTTCTTCACCAAGGCCGCCGCTGCACAGAAGCACATCGACGCCGGTGCCAAGAAGGTCCTGATCTCCGCTCCCGCCTCGGACGAAGACATCACCATCGTGATGGGTGTGAACGACGGTCTCTACGACACCGCAGCGCACAACATCATCTCCAACGCTTCCTGCACCACCAACTGCCTCGGCCCGCTCGCCAAGGTCATCAACGACTCCTTCGGCATCGAACGCGGCCTGATGACCACAGTCCACGCCTACACTGCCGACCAGAACCTGCAGGACGGCCCGCACAGCGACCTCCGCCGCGCCCGCGCCGCCGCCATCAACATGGTCCCCACCTCCACCGGCGCAGCCAAGGCCATCGGCCTGGTCCTGCCGGAACTGAAGGGCAAGCTCGACGGCTACGCCATCCGCGTTCCCGTCCCCACGGGCTCCGCGACGGACCTCACCGTCACCGTTTCCCGCGAAGTCACGGTCGACGAGGTCAACGCCGCGGTCAAGGCCGCTGCCGAGTCCAGCCTCAAGGGCATCCTGAGCTACACCGACGCCCCGATCGTCTCCTCCGACATCGTCGGCGACCCCTCTTCCTCGATCTTCGACTCCGGCCTGACCAAGGTCATCGGCAACCAGGTCAAGGTTGTTTCCTGGTATGACAACGAGTGGGGCTACTCCAACCGCCTCGTCGACCTCACGGAGCTCGTCGCATCCAAGCTGGGCTAGGGTAGACACATGACATCTCACACCCTCAACGAACTCATCGCTGAAGGTGTCCGCGGGCGGTACGTTCTCGTCAGAAGTGACCTGAACGTGCCGCTCGACGGCTCTACAGTGACCGACGACGGCCGCGTCAAGGCCTCCCTCCCGGTCCTCAAGAAGCTCTCGGACGCCGGTGCCCGTGTGCTCGTAACCGCCCATCTCGGCCGCCCCAAGGGCACCCCCGAGGACAAGTACTCGCTGAAGCCCGCCGTGGCGCGCCTTGCCGAGCTGGCAGACTTCCGGGTTGCCCTGGCTGCGGATACCGTCGGTACCGCCGCCAAGGAGGCCGCGGCCGCGCTGCAGGACGGCGAAGTGCTGGTCCTGGAGAACGTGCGCTTCGACGCCCGTGAAACCAGCAAGGACGACGCCGCCCGCGGTGCCTTCGCCGACGAGCTGGTAGCCCTTACCGGGGACAGCGGCGCCTTCGTGGACGACGCCTTCGGCGCGGTGCACCGCAAGCACGCCAGCGTCTACGACGTCGCCACCCGGCTGCCGTCCTACCAGGGCGACCTCGTGCACACCGAGGTGGAGGTCCTGCGGAAGCTTACGGCCGACACCCAGCGTCCCTACGTCGTGGTGCTCGGTGGATCCAAGGTCTCGGACAAGCTCGCCGTGATCGACAACCTGCTCGGCAAGGCCGACACCATCCTGGTTGGCGGCGGCATGCTCTTCACCTTCCTGGCCGCTGCCGGGCACAAGGTGGGAAGCAGCCTCCTCGAAGAAGACCAGATCCCGGTGGTCCAGGACTACCTCAAACGCGCCTCCGACGCCGGCACCAGCTTCGTGATCCCCGTGGACGTCGTCGTGGCCAGCCGCTTCGCCGCGGATGCCGAGCACGAGACCGTTGCCGCGGATGCCATTGAAGGAAGCTCCTTCGGCGCCGCAGGCATCGGCCTGGACATCGGTCCGGAATCGTCGGCCCTGTTCGCCGAACAGATCAAGGGTGCACGCACCGTATTCTGGAACGGCCCCATGGGCGTCTTCGAGTTCGAGGCCTTCGCCGCCGGTACCCGCGCGATCGCGCAGGCACTGACTGAGACGGAAGCCTTCACCGTGGTCGGCGGCGGTGACTCCGCTGCGGCCGTGCGCACGCTCGGCTTCGAGGATTCGCAGTTCGGCCACATTTCCACGGGCGGCGGCGCCAGCCTGGAATACCTTGAGGGCAAGGAACTCCCGGGCCTGAGCGTCCTCGACCGCTAGGCAGCAACACCCCGCCAGCAGGCACCAGGCCGGCAGGGTGCCGCTCCTTCCGGAGCAGCACCCTGCCGGCCTCCCTTTTCAACACTTTTTTTGGAGCACATGTGACAACCTCTGCCAATGGAAACTTTGTCCGCACGCCGTTCATCGCCGGCAACTGGAAAATGAACATGGACCACGTCCAGGGCATCACCCTGCTGCAGAAGCTTGCCTGGACCCTGTCCGACGCCAAGCACGACTACAGCCGCGTAGAGGTTGCCGTCTTCCCGCCATTCACCGACCTCCGGGGCGTACAGACCCTCGTCCAAGGTGACGAACTCAAGGTTGTCTACGGCGGACAGGACCTGTCCCAGTTCGACTCCGGCGCCTACACCGGCGACATTTCCGGCCAGTTCCTGAGCAAGCTCGGCTGCTCCTACGTGCTGGTCGGCCACAGCGAACGACGCACCATCCACAACGAGTCCGACGAGGTCCTCAACGCCAAGGTCAAGGCCGCCTTCCGCCACGGGGTCACCCCGGTGCTCTGTGTCGGGGAAGGCCTCGAAATCCGCCAGGCCGGCACCCACGTCGAGCACACCCTGGCCCAGCTGCGCGCCGGCGTCGAAGGCCTCACGGCCGAGCAGGCAAAGGAACTCGTCGTGGCCTATGAGCCCGTCTGGGCCATCGGCACCGGTGAGGTCGCGGGGCCGGAAGACGCACAGGAAATGTGTGCCGCCATCCGTGCCGAACTGGGCTCCTTGTTCGATGACGCCGTGGCCGCAGGCACCCGCCTCCTCTACGGCGGTTCCGTCAAGGCCAACAACGCCGCCGCGATCATGGGCGAAGCCGATGTGGACGGGCTCCTCGTGGGTGGCGCCAGCCTCGACCCGGCTGAGTTTGCTAACATTGTCAGGTTCGAGAGCCACATCACCGCGGCTTAGCCCGGCAGCGCTCCCGCTTTCCGCACTTCTGAAAGGCCGTCGTGGACGTTCTTCAAGTTATCCTGCAGATCCTGCTGGGCATCACCAGCCTCCTGCTGACCCTCCTCATCCTGCTGCACAAAGGACGCGGTGGCGGCCTGTCCGATATGTTCGGCGGCGGCATGACCTCCGGGCTCAGCTCGTCGGGTGTCGCGGAGCGCAACCTGAACCGCTTCACCATCGTCCTTGGCTGCACCTGGGGCGTGGTGATCATCGCCCTCGGCCTGATCATGCGCTTCACTTCCGGCGGAGACTCCTGATCTCCCACGGCCTTCCGAGACGGAAACCGGCACTGCCGCCGTCGGGCTCCCGGCATTAGACTTGGCTGCGTGGCTTCACGCGATGCAGCCGACTCTCAAGGAGCTTGAAGATGGTTCACGGCACCCAAGGATTCCGTGGCACCAGGGCCGGCGTAACCGCCGGTTCCGGGCCCACAAACCAGTCCGGCAGCAATGCCGGCGAAAGCTTGCCGCGTATTCGTGTTCCGTATTGGTGCGCCAACGGACACGAAACGCGGCTTGTTTTTCTTAAGCTGCCGGAAGACCAGATCCCGCAGGTTTGGGATTGCCCGAAATGCGGCCTGGTCGCTGCCCGGGAGCCTGGCGTGGCGCCGTGCGAACGCCAGGATGACGAGGTGTTCAAGAGCCACCTCGATTACGTTAAAGAAAGGCGCTCCAGCCAGGACGCCGAACGGGTCCTGGCTGGAGCGCTGAAGAGGTTACGCTCCCGCGGGGTCCTTTCGGACTAGCTGCTGCGGAACCCGCGATGCGGCGTTCTCGTCGATCAGCCACAGGGTGCGTGAGCGGCCGTGCGGGCCGGCCGCGGGAACCTGCACCGGGTTAGCCCCGGCAAGGGCCAGGCCGACTGCGCCGGCCTTGTCCTCACCTGCGACGACCATCCAGATCTCCTGTGCCGAATTGATTGCCGGCAGGGTCAGCGAGACGCGCGACGGCGGCGGCTTGGGGGAGTTCTCGACCCCCACCACGGTGCGGTCCTGAACACGGATGCCCGCCTGTTCCGGGAACAGGGAGGCCACATGCGCATCGGGGCCGACGCCGAGCAGCAGCACATCAAAGCGCGGCAGCTCACCGGCTTCCGCCGGACGGTTATCCGACATGTCGGCGGCATGCTCTGCCTCAGCGGCTGCCTTCAGCCGTGCCGCGTAGTCCGCGGCAGCGTCTTCGGCCGAGGCGAACTCGTCCGAGGAACCAGGCTCATGGATGCGCGCCGGATCCAGCGGCAGGACGGACAGCAGCGCTTCGTGTGCCTGACGGGTGTTGCGGTCCGGGCTGTCCTTGGCCACGAAACGCTCGTCTCCCCACCAGAGGTTGACCCGTGACCAGTCCACGGCCGGGGCCGCCGGAGAGGCCGCAACGGCCTTGAGGGTTCCGATTCCCACGGTGCCGCCCGTCAGGACGACGGTGGCTTCCCCGTGTTTGTCCTGCACATCGACCAGCTTGGTGATGAGCCGGGCCGCAATCGCGGCCATGAGAACGTTGGAGTCGGGATGGATGCTTACTCTGGGCTCAACGGTCACGGAACGCTACTCCTTGGTGTCGGTGCGGGGCAGTCCCATAGTAATCACTTCACCGAAGACGTCGTCCGGGTCGAGCCGGCGCAACTCCTCCGCGAGGCAATCACGCAGGCTGCGGCGGGGCAGCGAAATGCGCTGGGCCGGCTGGCCGGGCTGGGTCAGTTCGGCCACGGTCAGTCCCGGCCGGTGCAGCTGGACGTCGCCGGTGGCGCGGTTGAGCAGCACCCGGCGGATGCCGGTGCCAGCCGGGTCTTCGACGATTTCCACCGGGGCATCGAGGAAGAGGGTCAGCCAGGCCGCCAGCAGCAGGGTGCTGGGCGAGTCCGAGGCGCCTTCCACGGTGATGGCCGTGACGGGGGAGTCGTCCACCTGGTCCAGGGCCGCGGCGAGCTGCAGGCGCCAGTTCGTCAATCGGGTCCAGGCGAGGTCGGTGTCGCCGGCGCGGTAGGTGGTGCGGATCCGTTCCAGGGCCGCGGCAGGATCGGGCTCGTTGGCCGAATCCGTGATGCGGCGGTGCGAGATCCGGCCGATCGAGGTTTCGCAGGCGTTGTCGGGTGCGCCGTGCGGCCACCAGGCCACGATCGGGGCATCCGGCAGCAGCAGCCCGGCCACGAGCGACTCGCTCTCCTTGGCCAGCGAACCGAAACCGCGCAGCACGATCACTTCGGAGGCTCCGGCGTCGCCGCCTACCCGGATCTGGGCGTCCAGCCGGTCCGGAGCCTCGGCGCCGGCGTCGGCCAGCACGATGATCCGGCAAGGGTGCTCGCGGCTGGCCTCGTTGGCCGCCTCGATGGCTTCTTCCTCCAGGCCGGACTTGGTGACGACCACGAGGGTCAGCACCCTGCCCAGGGCGATGACGCCGCCCTGTTCGCGCAGCGAGGTGATCTTCTTTGAGATCTTGGAGGTGGTGGTGTCGGGGAGATCTACGATCATGGCCTTCT
The DNA here is from genome assembly GCF_047977865.1 of Curtobacterium sp. LFS079. Taxonomy (NCBI): domain Bacteria; kingdom Bacillati; phylum Actinomycetota; class Actinomycetes; order Micrococcales; family Microbacteriaceae; genus Curtobacterium; species Curtobacterium sp. LFS079. Next base: position 76,631 of record NZ_JBFPFO010000004.1, on the reverse strand, counting down.
CCAGCTTCGTCCGTCACGGGCCAGCAGTTCGTCGGCCGAAGCCGGCCCCCAGCTGCCCGGTGCGTATGGTTCGGGCTGCTCGTCCAGGCCTGCCCAGTATTCCTCGAAGGGGTCCAGGATCTTCCAGGACTCCTCGACTTCCTGGTGGCGGGGGAACAGCGGTGGTTCGCCCAGCAGCACGTCCAGGATCAGCCGCTCGTAGGCTTCGGGGCTGGACTCCGTGAAGGAGTGGCCGTAACCGAAGTCCATGGTGACATCGCGGACTTCCATCTGGGTGCCCGGGACCTTGGACCCGAAGCGGATCGTGGCGCCCTCGTCCGGCTGGACACGGATCACCACGGCGTTCTGGCCGAAGTCGTCCTCGCTGTGGTGACCCCCGAACAGCAGGTTGGGGGCGCGCTTGAACACGACCGCGATCTCGGTGACGCGGCGGCCAAGGCGCTTGCCAGCGCGCAGGTAAAACGGCGCCCCGGACCAGCGGCGGGTGTTGATGTCCAGCCGGATCGCTGCATAGGTTTCGGTTTTGGAATCGGCAGGGATGCCGTCTTCCTCAAGGTAACCCTGCACCAGCTCCCCGCCCTGCCAGCCGCCGGTGAACTGCCCGCGCGCCGAATGCGTGGACAGGTCCTCGGGCAGCTTGACGGCGGCCAGGACCTTCTCCTTCTCGGCGCGCAGGTCGTCCGCGTTGAAGGAGATGGGTTCCTCCATGGCCGTCAGGGCCAGCAGCTGCAGCAGGTGGTTCTGGATGACGTCGCGGGCCGCGCCCACGCCGTCGTAGTAGCCCGCACGGCCGCCTGTGCCGATGTCCTCGGCCATGGTGATCTGCACGTGGTCCACGTAGTTGGCGTTCCAGATCGGTTCGAACAGCTGGTTCGCGAAGCGCAGCGCCAGGATGTTCTGGACCGTTTCCTTGCCCAGGTAGTGGTCGATGCGGAACACCGCGTCCTGCGGGAACACGGACTCGACAATGTCGTTGAGCTTCCGGGCCGACTCGAGGTCGTGGCCGAAAGGCTTCTCGATGACCACGCGGCGCCACTGCCCGTCGGCGGCCTGCGCCAGGCCGTGGCGGGACAGCTGCCGGCAGACCTGCTCGAACGCCTTGGGCGGAATCGACAGGTAGAAGCCGTGGTTGCCGCGGGTGCCCCGGTTTTCGTCCAGTTCGGCGAGCGTGGCGTCGAGGCGCTTGAATGCCTCGTCGTCGTCGAACGCGCCCTGGACGAAACGGATCCCCTCGGACAGCTGGTTCCAGACCGCCTCGTCGAATGGCGTGCGGGAGTGCGCCTTGACGTTCTCCCGCACCTCGTTGGCGAAGTCCTCGTTGCTCCAGTCGCGGCGGCCGAAGCCGACCAGCGCGAAGCTCGGGGGCAGCAGCCCCCGGTTCGCGAGGTCGTAGACCGCCGGCATGAGCTTCTTCCGGGCGAGGTCGCCGGTGACGCCGAAGAACACCAGCGACGACGGCCCCGCAATACGGTTCAGGCGCCGGTCGCGCGGATCCCGCAGGGGATTGCGGACGGCAGTCTTCCTGCCGTTTTCAGTTTCTGGCATGTTGGGATTTGTGCCTTAGCTTTCGAGCGCGGTGGCCCGGGAGGCCAGCGCGGCGACGATTTCCTGGAGCTGGGCGACCCCGGCGCTCCGCTCAACAAGGTGCAGGCGGAGGACGGGACGGCCGTGGTTTTCGAGGACCTGGGCATCTCCTGCGGCCTGGGCTGCGATCAGCTCACCGAAGGTGAAGGGACGCTCAGGGATTTCGACATCCCCGGTCCCCGCAGCGGTGATCTGCAGGAAGGAGCCGATGGCCGGGCCGCCCTTGTGGAACTGGCCGGTGGAGTGCAGGAACCGCGGGCCCCAGCCGAAGGTCACCGGACGGCCGCTGACAGCAGCGAGCTGGTCCCTGACGGCTTCAAAGGGGGCGTAGGCAATCCTGTCGAAGTAGGCCTGGACGCTGAGGTAGCCGTCCTGGCCAAGCTGGCCGAGCAGCGCCTTCACGGCGTCCTCCACAGTGGCTGCGCCGCCCAGCCAGTCTCCGCCGCGGACCTCGATGGCGCCGTCGGTGAAGTCGGCCGGGGTGGGCTCGGGGCGTGCGTCCAGCAGGCCGCGCGCGGCCACCTTGGCGGCTTCGACGTCGGGCTGGTCAAAGGGGTTGATGCCCAGCAGGCGGCCAGCCACGGCAGTGGCGAACTCCCAGACAAACATCTGTGTTGCGAGGCCTCCGGCGATCGCCGCTTCGTTGGCTCCGAGCTCGACCTCCGTGTCGGCACCGACGAGGCGGACCACCAGGACGTCCTCGGCGCCGCTGCTGACCTCGGGGGCGGCAGGGCCCGCGACGACGGGCAGCACGCCCGTGCCGAGCTTGCCGGTGGATTCGGCGATGAGCTGCTCGGCCCAGTCGGCGAAACCAACAATGCCCGAGCCGTCCTCGGCGATGACGATCTTGTTGCGCAGCGGGGAGGTGCCGCCCAGTGCTGCGCCCAGGCGCAGGCCGATGTTGTCCTCGGAATCCTCGCGGAGGACTTCCGCTGCCTCTTCGGCTTCGTCCAGGAACGCCTGGATGTCCACGCCGGCCAGGCCGGAGGGGACCAAGCCGAAAGCGGTCAGGGCCGAGAAACGGCCACCGACGTTGGGGTCGGCGTTGAAGACCGCACGGTAGCCGGCCTCGCGGGACGCCTTGTCCAGCGGCGAGCCGGGATCGGTGACGATGATGATCCGGCTCTTGGCATCGATGCCGGCGTCGTTGAACGCCTTCTCGAAGACACGCCGCTGGGAGTCGGTTTCCACCGTGGAGCCGGACTTGGACGAAACCACGATCGCGGTCTCGGCGAGGCGCTCCGCGAGGACAGCACCGACCTGTTCGGGGTCGGTGCTGTCCAGCACGGTCAGCTCGACGCCGGCGGTTCCGGCAATGACTTCAGGGGCCAGCGAGGAGCCGCCCATGCCGCACAGGACAATCCGGGTGACGCCTTCTGCGTTCAGGGCGTCCCGGAGTTCCAGGATCCCTTCGACCAGGGGCTGGGAAACGGTGGCCGCTTCCACCCATCCGAGGCGGATCGCCGATTCGGATTCCGCGTCGGCACCCCAGAGGGTGTAGTCCTTCGCGAAGATCCGGCTGGCAATCCTGTCTTCAACAAGTGCCGGGACGTGCTGCCCGATGGCCTGCTGCGCGGCACCGCTTGCGTCGTAGCTGAGTGTGCTCATGAGGTGTCAGGAAGCCTTCCGTGCGGATGCGAGGGCGCCTTCGACGTCTCCGAGGAGTTCCTTCCAGCTGGCGACGAACTTGTCCAGGCCTTCGGATTCCAGGATGGCGACGACGTCGTTGTAGGAGACGCCGAGGCCTTCGAGGGCATTGAGGACCGCATTGGCTTCCTCGTAGCTGCCGGAGATGGTGTCACCGGTGATGACGCCGTGGTCGAAGGTGGCCTCGAGGGTCTTTTCCGGCATGGTGTTCACGACGCCGGCAGCAGCCAGTTCGGTGACGTAGAGGGTGTCCGGGTAGGCCGGGTCCTTGACGCCGGTGGAGGCCCACAGGGGGCGCTGCGGCAGGGCGCCGGCTTCGGCCAGCACGGCCCAGCGTTCGGTGGCGAAGAGCTCTTCGTAGACCTGGAAGGCCAGGCGGGCGTTGGCCACTCCGGCCTTGCCCTTGAGGGCCTTGGCCTCCTCGGTACCGATCGCATCCAGGCGCTTGTCGATCTCGGTGTCCACGCGGGAGACGAAGAAGGACGCGACGGAGTGGATCGTGGAGAGGTCGTGGCCGTTTTCCTTGGCCAGTTCGAGGCCGGACTGGAAGGCGTTGATCACGGCACGGTAGCGCTCGAGGGAGAAGATCAGGGTCACGTTGACGCTGATGCCTTCGCCGAGGACTGCGGTGATGGCTGCGAGGCCTTCAACGGTTGCCGGGATCTTGATGTGGACGTTGTCCTTGTTGACCTTCTTGTAGAGGTGTTTGGCCTCGGCGATGGTGCCCTCGGTGTCCCAAGCCAGGCGGGGGTCCACCTCGATGGACACGCGGCCGTCGACACCCTTGGTGGCCGCAGCGACCGGAGCGAACAGATCGCAGGCGTCGGCGACGTCGGTGGTGGTGATTTCGAAGATGGTCTCTTCCACCGACGCGCCCTTGGCTGCTTCTTCGGCGATCTTCGCGTCGTAGTCGCTGCCCGAGGTGATGGCCGCGTGGAAGATTGACGGGTTGGTGGTGACGCCGACGACGTTCTTTTCTTCGATCAGCTTCCGCAGGCTGCCGCTGGAGAGGCGCTCACGGGACAGGTCGTCGAGCCAGATCGAAACGCCGACGTCGGAAAGCTGCTGGGTGGGAGTAGTCATTGGTGTTTCTCCTTGGAAATTCAGGCCGAAAGGCCGGCGAGGGAGTCTTTGGCTGCCGCGGTGACGGCGTCGGCGGTGATGCCGAACTCGTTGAAGAGGCGCTTGTAGTCTGCGGAGGCGCCGTAGTGTTCCAGGCTGATGGAGCGGCCGGCGTCGCCGACGAACTCGGACCAGCCCAGGGCCAGGCCGGCCTCGACAGAGACGCGGGCTTTCACGGCTGCCGGGAGGACGGATTCGCGGTAGGCCGGGTCCTGCTTCTTGAACCATTCCACGCAGGGCACGGACACCACGCGGGTTGCGATGCCTTCGGCCTGCAGGTTCTCACGGGCCGTCACGGCCAGCTGGACCTCGGAACCGGTGGCGATCAGGATCACCTGGGCCGGAACGGTGGCACCGTCCTTGGAGGCTTCGGCCAGCACGTACGCGCCCTTGGCCACGCCTGCGGTGGAGCCGAAGGTGTCACCCTCGGCGTCACCGGTGCCGCGGGCCCAGGTGGGGATGTTCTGGCGGGTCAGCACGATGCCGGCCGGGTTTTCGTGGTTCTCCAGCATGGTCTTCCATGCCACGGCGACCTCGTTCGCGTCACCGGGACGGACCACGTCCAGGCCCGGGATGGCGCGCAGCGAGGCGAGCTGTTCCACCGGCTGGTGGGTGGGGCCGTCTTCGCCGAGGCCGATGGAGTCGTGCGTCCACACGTACAGGGACGGGACACCCATCAGCGCGCCGAGGCGGATCGCGGGGCGCTGGTAGTCGGAGAAGATCAGGAAGGTGCCGGAGAATGCGCGGGTGCGACCGTGCAGGGAGATGCCGTTCACGATCGACGCGGCGGCGTGCTCACGGATGCCGAAGTGCAGCACCCGGCCGTACGGGTTGCCGGACCAGGCGCCGGTGGAACGCGATGCCGGGATGAACGACGGCGAGCCCTCGATGGTGGTGTTGTTCGACTCGGCGAGGTCGGCAGAACCGCCCCACAGCTCCGGGAGGACCGGGCCGATGGCGTTCAGGACCTTGCCGGAGGCGGCGCGGGTGGACACGTCCTTGCCGGCTTCGAACACCGGCAGTGCGGCGTCGAGGTCGGCCGGGAGCTTCTTGGCCTCGATGCGCTCAAGCAGGGCCGCGCCTTCGGGGTTGGCGGACTGCCATGCCTCGAAGGAGGCCTGCCATTCGGTACGGGCGGCGGCGCCGCGCCCGACCAGCTGGCGGGCGTGGGCCAGGACGTCCTCGTCGACCTGGAAGGAACGTGCGGGGTCGAAGCCCAGGACTTCCTTCAGGGCCTTGACTTCCTCGCCGCCCAGGGCCGAACCGTGGATCTTGCCGGTGTTCTGCTTCTTCGGTGCCGGGTAGCCGATGATCGTGCGCAGCGAAATGATGGACGGCTTGGAGGTCTCGGCCTTGGCCGCCAGCAGTGCGCCGTAGAGTTCATGGACGTCTTCGACGTATTCGCCGGTCTTGGTCCAGTCCACGCGCTGCGTGTGCCAGCCGTAGGACTCGTAACGCTTCAGGACGTCTTCGGTGAAGGAGATGTCGGTGTCGTCTTCGATGGAGATGTGGTTCTCGTCGTAGATGACAACGAGGTTGCCCAGCTCCTGGTGGCCGGCCAGCGAGGATGCCTCGGAGGTCACGCCTTCCTGCAGGTCGCCGTCGGACGCGATCACCCAGATGGTGTGGTCGAAGGGCGACTCGCCGGCGGGAGCATCGGCGTCGAACAGGCCGCGCTGGCGGCGCTGGGAGTACGCGAAGCCGACCGAGGAGGCCAGGCCCTGGCCGAGCGGGCCGGTGGTGATCTCCACACCCGCGGTGTGCTTGTACTCCGGGTGGCCTGGGGTCAGGGAACCCCAGGTGCGCAGAGCCTCAAGGTCCTTCAGTTCCAGGCCGTAACCGGAGAGGAACAGCTGGATGTACAGGGTCAGGGACGTGTGGCCGGGGGAGAGGATGAAACGGTCGCGGCCGATCCAGTCCGGGTTCTTCGGGTCGTGGCGCATCAGTTTCTGGAACAGCAGGTATGCCGCCGGTGCCAGGCTCATCGCCGTGCCGGGGTGGCCGTTACCGACCTTCTCCACAGCGTCGGCGGCCAGGACACGCACGGTGTCCACTGCACGCTGGTCCAGGCTGGTCCAAGTCAGTTCTTGCTCTTCCAAATGTGGCACGTAAACCGAGCCCCTCTCTGTGCTGACGGCGGCGGGGGTGAACAGCAGGCGCGGGGCAGGAAACGGTGCCCGCTGCGAGGTGTCCACCAGCCGTTCACCATTGAAACGTTGATCTATCATCCAGACCCGGACTTCTGAGAATGCGTTTTCTCAGAAGGCTGCACGAGCTGATCTGCTGACAGCTTAGCCCGAGGGAACGGGCCTTTTGGTGGGATTCACGAAATTTGTCCGCAAAATTCCGATTTATGAATCACCATGGCGCCCGGGCCGCCGTGAACATTCCGAAACATGCGTGTTTCGCAGGTTCCTTCTGTGCATCCGCGCCACGGTATGATATTCGGAGGCCGCCAGCGGCATGTGCAACCCCGGACCTTGAAGTCCCTTCAATCGGAACGGCGCGGTTGCTTCGCCGCGGGAACACCAGAGCTAAAGAACAGAGTGACTGCCACCGTGAGCACAAGCGATACCAACCTCGATGCCTCTGCCGCTATGCAGGGGAGTGGAATTTCCCGGAAGTTCAAGGCGTATCTGGCACTGACAAAGCCGCGGGTCATCGAGTTGTTGCTGGTGAGCACCCTGCCCACCATGATCTTCGCCCAGCGCGGGTTTCCGTCCATCGGGCTGATCCTGGCCACCCTCGTGGGCGGCGCGTTCGCCGCCGGCAGCGCCGGGGTCTTCAACTGCTATATCGACCGCGACATCGACAAACTCATGCACCGCACTGAAAACCGGCCGCTGGTCACGGGCGAGGTCTCACCACGCGAAGCATTGGTGTTCGGCTGGATCCTGGGAGCCGCGGCGATCGCGATCCTCTGGTTCGGGGCCAACCCGCTCTCGGCCTGGCTGGGCCTGGCCGCCATCGTCTTCTACGTCGTCATCTACACGATGATCCTCAAGCGCCGCACGGCGCAGAACATCGTCTGGGGCGGCGCCGCCGGCTGCTTCCCGGTGCTGATCGCCTGGTCCGCAGTGACGAACACGGTCGAATGGCCCGCCGTCGTGCTGTTCATGGTCATCTTCCTCTGGACGCCGCCGCACTACTGGCCGCTGTCCATGCGCTACGGCGAGGACTACCGCAAGGCCAACGTCCCCATGCTCGGCGCGATCGCCGGAGCCAAGGTGGTTTCCGTGCAGGTGGTGCTTTACGCGTGGGCCATGGTGGCCTGTTCGCTGCTGATGGTCCCGCTGGGCGGCGCCGGCTGGGTGTACACCATCGCCGCTGTCCTGGCAGGCGCCTGGTTCCTCTACGAATCCCACGCCCTCTACGAACGCGCCCAGAAGGGCGAGGTGTCCAACAAGGGCGCCATGAAGGTCTTCCACGGCTCCATCAGCTACCTGACCCTGCTGTTCATCGCCCTGGCCGTGGACCCGTTCGTCGGCGGTCCGCTGATGGGCGGCTGAGCCCTCCGCAAGTTCCCGCCGGGTTCCCGGCCGATACGAGAAAGCGCCACCCGCAGTCCACAGAGGACGGCGGGTGGCGCTTCCGTTTGGGGCCAGGCCTTCCGGCTGGCAGGGGTGGTGTTTGCCGCGCCCGGCGATTAGCTGCGCGGGCTGGAGCGTGCCAGGTCGGCAGCGTTGGTCGCCGCTGCCATGAGCAGCGCCGCGCCGAGCATGTGCGCGCCGACCAGGAGGGCCGGGATCCCGTTGTAGTACTGGGTGAACCCGATGACCGCCTGCAGCACGGTGACGCCGAGGAGCAGGAACACCGCGGCGCGGAACGGACCGGCGATGTCCTTGCGGAGTACCAGGAAGACGGCGAAGGCGGTGCCCGCGGTCACCAGGTACGCGGGCACGGCGTGGATATGGCTGACCAGGTCCCAGTCGAGGTCATTGCGGGGGGCGTTGGCGTCGCCCGCGTGCGGACCTGCGCCGGTGACCGCGACGCCGAGCATGACGGCGGCGGCGGAGAAGAGCGCGACGGCGTTCATCACCGGGCTCGTCACTGCGGGAAGTGTCGCAAGGGTGCGGTCCGTGAAGCGGCCGGTGCGGCCGTAGGCCCTGTTGACCAGAAGTGTCGCAAGGACAACGAGGGCCATGGAAACCAGGAAGTGCAGGCCGACCACCCAGGGGTTGAGCCGGGTGAGGACCGTGATGCCGCCGATGACTGCCTGGGCCGGGATGCTGGCGAGCAGCCCCAATGCGAGCAGGAACAAGTCGCGGCGTTCCGTCCGCAGCTTCCACAGGTACACCAGCATGAGCGCGGCGACGGCGGCCAGGGCGAAGGTGAGCATGCGGTTGCCGAACTCGATGAAACCGTGGATGCCCATCTCCGGGGTGTTGACCAGGGATTCAGCGGTGCAGCGCGGCCAGGTGGGGCAGCCAAGTCCCGAGGACGTGAGGCGGACGGCGCCGCCGGTCACTACCAGGATGATCTGGCCGACCAGCGAGAGCATGGCCAGCCTGCGCACCGTGTTGTCCACTTGGTGCGGGAGCCTGGCGGCAAGCCGCTGGACGAAGTCGGGGAGGCGGGAAGCCGTGTTCACAGTTCTCTCAATTCCATTTGAACCAGCGGACGGCCGCGGCGCCGGGCACCACGGTCCAGAGCAGCAGGACGAACAATTGGGGCAGCGCGAAGGTGCCGTGCAGGAAGGCTTCCCGCATGGCTTCGCCCAGGGCGCCGGAAGGCAGGAAGTGTGCGAGGTTGCTGGCCACGGCGGGCAGCCGCACCGCCGGAACCACAATGCCGCCCAGGGCGCCCAGGAGGATCCACAGGAGGTTGGTGATGGCCAGGGTTGCTTCGGGACGCACGGTTCCGGCAACGAGCAGGCCCAGGGCCGTGAACGCCGCAGCGCCCAGCACGAGCATCGTCAAACCCGGCAGCCAGCCGCCGGGAGTCGGGCGCCAGCCAAGGGCCGCCGCGACCGCACCGACCACCGCAAGCTGCAGGGCCAGGACGGCCAGCACGGCCAGGATCTTGCCGGCGATGAGTCCGGTGCGGCCCAGGGGAGTGGTGGAAAGGAAGCGCAGGACGCCGTAGCGACGGTCGAAGCCGGTGGCGATGCCCTGGCCGGTGAAGGCGGTGGACATGGCGCACAGGGCGAGGATGCCGGGTACGGCGATGTCCACGCGGGGCGCGCCGAGTCCGTCGAGCAGGGGCGTGACCGTCAGTCCGAACAAGGCCAGAAGCGGCAGGATGATTGCGAGGATCAGCTGTTCGCCGTTGCGGATCATGGCCAGGGTTTCATACTTTCCCTGGAGCAGTATCCGCCGGAACAGGGGAGCCGGGGTGGACGGTCCGGGGCTCACGGGTGTCAGGCCTGTGGCGGAACGGTTGCTCATCGGATGTCCCTTCCCGAGATGTCCAGGAAAACGTCCTCAAGGCTGCGCGCCTCAAGCCGCAGCGACGCCGGCATGATGCCCTTCTCCGCCCACCAGGCCGTCAACCGGGCCAGGTGCTCGGGGGCGAGGGCGCCCGTAACCGTGTAGCTTCCGGCGCGGTCCTCAGACAACGCAAGCCCCTCGCCCAGCGCACCCAGCGCCGTGCGGAGGTCCAGCCCCGCCGGTGCATCGAAGGACAGCGTGCGTTCGGTGATTCCGTCCTTGCCGGACTCGCCGTGCTGCAGGAGCTCGGCGACCGTTCCTTCGGCGACGTTATGGCCGGCGTCGATGATGTAGACGTAGTCCGCCAGGCGTTGGGCGTCGTCCATGAGGTGGGTGGTGAGGATGATGCCCATCCCGGAGTCGCGCAGTTCGGCGATGAGTTCGAAGACGATCTGGCGCGACTGCGGATCCAGCCCCGCGCTCGGCTCGTCGAGGAACAGCACCTCAGGGTTGCCGACCAGCGCGGCAGCGAGGGCCAGGCGCTGCTTCTGGCCGCCGGAAAGGCGGCGCACGCTGCTGCGGCTGAAGGAGTCGATCCCGAGCCGCTCCACGAGGTGTTCGAGCGGCAGGGGATTGGCGTACATTCCGGCGATGTGGCGCAGCAGCGGGAGCGGACGGGCCGACGGCGGCAGGCCGCCGTCCTGCAGCATCACGCCGACGCGGGAGCGCAAGGCAGCTCCGGCCAGGTCCGGGTCTTCGCCCAGGAGCCGGATGCTGCCGCCGGACCTCTTCTGGAGGCCCTGGGCGCATTCGAGGGTGGTCGTCTTGCCGGCGCCGTTTGCCCCGAGAAGCGCGGTGACCTGCCCGCGCCCGGCATGCAGGCTGACGCCGTTGACAACCCGCAACATCTTGCCGTCAAGGGCGGCCAGCGGGCCGACGTCCTTGATGAGTCCTTCAATCGAGAGGACGGGAGATTCGGGGGAACGCACCAGAGTATTCTACGGGAAGTAGTAGCGGGCGGCTCCAAGCCCGCAGATGCCGCCCCGGCCCCGGCGTCAGGTCAGCCTTGCCTTACTGGATGCGGGGATTAGATTACGACATGATTGTGTTGTGTATTCCATGAGCAGCTCTCTTTCTGTGCCCGCGAAGCGGCACAGCACCGCCGTCGCGGTGCCGCCGGCCGCTGCCTCCGTCGTCGCCGATTCGGAGGACCGGACGCGCGACCGCGTATTGAACGCGGTGCTGGAGCACGGCCCCGTCAGCGCCGCCGAGCTCGGGGAGCTTCTTGGCTTCACGCCCGCAGCTGTCCGCCGCCACCTCGATCACCTGGAACGCGCCGGCGTCATCGAAGTGAAGCGGGTTGCCAAAGCCGGGGCAGGCGCAGGCCGTCCCGCACGCCGCTACGTGCTGAGCTCCCAGGGCCAGTCGAAGATCGGCGACGACTACCTGAACATCGCAGGCACCGCGCTGCGACACCTGAAGGAACTGGCCGGCAACGATGCCGTGCGTGACTTCGCCGTCGAACGCTTCGCCGACATGGAACAGCGCTATGCGCCCGAGATCGACTCCGCCGGCAGCGACATCACTGCCCGTGCCATGGCCCTGTCCAGGGCGCTGAGCCGCGACGGTTACGTCGCCTCAGCCGCCTCCATCGAAAGCAAGGCCCCGCTGCCCGCATCGCTGTCCAGCGTGCAGCTGTGCCAGGGTCACTGCCCCATCCAGCACCTGGCGGCCGACTTCCCCGAATTCTGCGAAGCCGAAACCGACGTGTTTTCCCGGCTCCTTGGCGTCGATGTCCGCAGGCTCTCCACCCTTGCGCGGGGCGGACACGTCTGCACCACCCACATACCCACCGGCAGGCCCGCCTCGAAGGAGAGCACCCATTCTCCTGAAGGCCGGGTCGCGTCCCGTAAAGAATCAAACAATCAGCAAGGAAGGCCGTAATGACGGACCAAATAGCGGAGAAGGCGGTAGCTGACGGCACTGTGATCTCGGAGATTCTGGAAAGGAATCCCGAACTTCACGGCATCGGCAACTACGAGTACGGCTGGGCCGACAAGAACGATGTCGGCGCCAATGCGCGCCGTGGACTCAACGAAGAGGTTGTCCGTGACATCTCGGACAAGAAGAGCGAGCCCGAATGGATGCTCGACTTGCGCCTCAAGGGCCTGAAGTACTTCGACCGGAAGCCCATGCCCACCTGGGGCGCCGACCTCTCCGGCATCGACTTCGACAACATCAAGTACTTCGTGCGTTCCACCGAGAAGCAGGCTGCTTCCTGGGAGGATCTGCCCGAGGACATCCGCAACACCTACGAGAAGCTGGGCATCCCGGAAGCCGAACGCAACCGCCTGGTGGCCGGCGTCGCCGCCCAGTACGAATCCGAGGTCGTGTACCACCAGATCCGTGAGGACCTGGAGAAGCAGGGCGTCATCTTCCTGGACACCGACACCGCGCTGAAGGAACACCCGGAGATCTTCCAGGAATACTTCGGCACCGTCATTCCGGTGGGCGACAACAAGTTCGCCTCCCTGAACACTGCCGTGTGGTCCGGCGGTTCCTTCGTGTACGTGCCCAAGGGCGTTCACGTGGAAATCCCGCTCCAGGCCTACTTCCGCATCAACACGGAAAACATGGGCCAGTTCGAGCGCACCCTGATCATCGCCGACGAGGACTCCTACGTCCACTACATCGAAGGCTGCACCGCGCCGATCTACACCTCGGACTCCCTGCACTCGGCCGTCGTAGAGATCATCGTGAAGAAGGGCGCCCGCGTCCGCTACACGACCATCCAGAACTGGTCCACCAACGTGTACAACCTGGTCACCAAGCGCGCCATCTGCGAAGAAGGCGCCACGATGGAATGGATCGATGGCAACATCGGCTCCAAGGTGACCATGAAGTACCCGGCCGTGTACCTGGTGGGCGAGCACGCCAAGGGCGAAACCCTGTCCATCGCCTTCGCCGGCGAGGGCCAGCACCAGGACACCGGCTCCAAGATGGTCCACATCGCTCCGAACACCAAGAGCTCCATCATCTCCAAGTCGGTGGCCCGCGGCGGCGGCCGCGCCGCCTACCGCGGCCTGGTCCAGATCCGTGAAGGCGCAAAGCACTCGGCCAACACCGTGCGCTGCGACGCCCTCCTGGTGGACACCATTTCCCGCTCGGACACCTACCCGTACATCGACATCCGCGAGGATGACGTTGTGCTTGGCCACGAGGCAACCGTTTCCCGCGTCAGCGAAGAGCAGCTCTTCTATCTGATGTCCCGCGGCCTGCCCGAGGACGAGGCCATGGCGATGATCGTGCGCGGCTTCATCGAGCCGATCGCCCGCGAATTGCCCATGGAATACGCTCTCGAGCTGAACCGCCTGATTGAACTGCAGATGGAAGGATCCGTCGGTTAACGATGACTGAGACCACTACTGAAAAGGCGCGCATCGGCGCGCCCTCCGCCCAGCCGTTCATCAACGGGTTCACCGAGGAAGGCGAGAACCTCTCGCCGATCAACGCCAACGGCACCGTCGTGGCGCCGTCGTCCGGTCCTCTCGCGGGCAGCTCCGCCAAGGGCCACTCGCACGGCGGCGGCGTCGGCGTCCCGGACAGCTCGCGCGCCGGACGCCTGACCTCCTACACGCTTGAGGACTTCAAGGCACTGACCGGCCTGGAAGAAGACTGGCGCTTCACCCCGCTGCGCCGCCTGCGCGGACTCCACACGGAGGCCCTCAGCGGTGCCGCCCCCGCCGTCAGCGTGACCGCGCCCGACGGCGTCACGGTCGAGACCGTGGGCCGCGACGACAAGCGCGTCGGTTCCGCGGGCATCCCCGAAGACCGGGTCTCGGCCAACGCCTGGGCCAACTTCAAGGAAGCCACCGTCATCACGGTTCCGGCCGAGACCACTCTTGAAAACGAAGTCACCGTGGTCCTGGCCGGCCAGGGCTCCGAGGCTTCCGCCCAGCACCTGGTGATTGTGGCCGAGAAGTTCTCCAAGGCCATGGTTGTCCTCGGCCACGAGGGCACGGCGGTCGTGTCCGAGAACGTTGAAATCGTCCTCGAAGACGGCGCCGAACTCACGGTCGTCTCCCTGCAGGAATGGAACGACGATTCCGTCCACGCTTCCTCGCAGCAGGCCAAGATCGGCCGCGACGCCAAGTTCAAGCACATCGTGGTCAGCCTCGGCGGCAACGTGGTGCGTGTGACCCCGACGGCCCGCTTTGCCGCCCCCGGCGGTGAGGTCGAACTCTTCGGCCTGTACTACGCCGACGCCGGCCAGCACCTTGAGCACCGCACTTTCGTTGACCACTCGCAGCCGAACTGCAAGTCCAACGTCCTGTACAAGGGTGCGCTGCAGGGCAGGGACGCCCACACCGTGTGGGTCGGCGACGTCCTGATCCAGAAGCAGGCCGAGGGCACCGACAGCTACGAGAAGAACCAGAACCTGGTGCTGACCGACGGCTGCCGTGCAGACTCCGTGCCGAACCTCGAAATCGAAACAGGGCTCATCGAGGGTGCTGGCCATGCCAGCGCCACGGGCCGTTTCGACGACGAGCACCTGTTCTACCTCATGGCTCGCGGTATCCCCGAAGATATTGCGCGGCGCCTCGTGGTGCGCGGCTTCCTCAACGAAATCATCCAGAAGATCAAGGTCCCGGCCCTGGAAGAGCGCCTGACGGACGCCGTCGAGCGCGAACTCTCCGCGGTCGAGAACTAAGACCGGCCAGGCAGGAAACAGACCATGAGCGACAAACCCCACGGCGAACTGGTGTGCAACGCCAACGACATCCAGGTCAAGCAGGCGCTGCGCATCCTCATCGACGACTACCCGGTAGCCATCGTGAAGGACTCGATGGGCGACATCCACGCCATCGGGGACACCTGCTCGCATGCGGATATCTCCCTCGCCGAGGGCGAAATCGAAGGCTGCGCGATCGAATGCTGGGGCCACGGTTCCCAGTTCGACCTGCGCAGCGGCCAGCCGCTCCAGCTTCCCGCCTACGATCCCGTCCCCGTCTTCGCCGTCGCCCTCGACGGCGACGACGTCTACGTGGACGTGAGCAACGTTGTGAACGGCGCCCCGGTCCACAACTACTGAGCGCGCCGCAAACCGAGACTTTAAGAACGAAAGAAAGAAGAGCATGTCTACTCTTGAGATCAAGGACCTGCACGTCAGCATCGAGACTGAGCAGGGCACCAAGGAGATCCTGAAGGGCGTCAGCCTCGCCATCAAGACCGGCGAGACCCACGCGATCATGGGCCCCAACGGTTCGGGCAAGTCCACCCTCGCTTCCACCATCGCCGGCCACCCCCGCTACACCGTGACCAGCGGCAGCATCACCCTGGACGGCGAAAACGTCCTGGAGATGAGCGTCGACGAGCGTGCCCGCGCCGGCGTCTTCCTGGCCATGCAGTACCCCGTGGAAGTTCCGGGCGTCACCATGACCAACTTCCTGCGCACCGCCAAGACCGCGATCGACGGCGAAGCCCCCGCCCTGCGCACCTGGACCAAGGACGTCAAGGCCGCCATGCAGGAATTGCGCATCGACGCCGATTTCGCACAGCGCAACGTCAACGAAGGCTTCTCCGGCGGTGAGAAGAAGCGCGTGGAGATCCTCCAGCTGGAGCTCTTCAAGCCGAAGTTCGCCGTGCTGGACGAAACCGACTCCGGCCTGGACGTCGACGCCCTCAAGGTCGTTTCCGAGGGCGTCAACCGCGCCCACTCCACCGGCAACATGGGCACCTTGCTCATCACCCACTACACCCGCATCCTGCGCTACATCAAGCCGGAATTCGTGCACGTCTTCGTTGACGGCAAGGTTGTGGAAGAGGGCGGCCCCGAGCTCGCCGACCGTCTCGAAGAAGAGGGTTACGACCGCTACCTGAGCGGCGCCGGCGCAGCCGTTGCTCCCGCTGCCCAGGCCTAGTTAGGATCACCTTATGACCGAAATCAACGCAGCCCGTACGAGCCTGGAAGATGTCGAAGAGGCACTCAAGGACGTCATCGACCCCGAATTGGGTGTCAACGTGGTGGACCTTGGGCTGCTCTACGGTCTGAAGTACTCCGAAGAAGACGGCGCTCTGCTGATCGACATGACGCTGACCACCGCGGCCTGCCCGCTGACCGATGTCCTTGAGGAACAGGTCGGCAAGGCCTTGGACGGCGTCGTGGACGACTGGCGGCTGAACTGGGTTTGGATGCCGCCGTGGGGTCCCGAGCGGATCACCGACGACGGCAAGGACCAGATGCGGGCCCTCGGCTTCAACATCTAAGCGTCTCCACAGCCTGACGACGACGGCGGCGGGTCACCTTCCACACGGAAGGCGGCCCGCCGTCGTCGGCGTTAATAATCCGGCTTAAGGCCGGGCGACCGCGAAGGTGTCGCACTTGTTGATGTCCCCCGTGTTGTAGCCCTGGCTGAACCATTTCTGCCGCTGCGCACTTGAGCCGTGGGTCCAGGCTTCGGGGGAGACCCTGCCGGTGGCGGCTTTCTGGATGCGGTCATCGCCGACGGCGGAGGCAGCGGACAGCGCATCGGCCAGGTCCTGCTTGGTGAGCGGATCGAGGAAGGCCTTGCCGGTGCCCGGATCCTTGGCCGTGCTTGCGTACCGCGCCCACAGGCCGGCATAGCAGTCGGCCTGCAGTTCCACACGGACGGCACCCGATTGCGGTCCCTGGGGGTCCTCCTGGGCGCGGTCCAGGTTTCCGAGCAGGTTCTGGACGTGGTGCCCGAATTCGTGGGCCACCACATACTCCTGGGCGAGCGGACCTCCGGACGAACCGAAGCGGTCCACCAGCTCCTGGAAGAAGCCCGGGTCGAAGTAGGCCGTCCGGTCCGACGGGCAGTAGAAAGGCCCCACTTCGCTGGTGGCTGTGCCGCAGCCGGTGGAAGTAGCCTGGCTGAAGATCACGGTCTGCGGGCGCGGGTACTTCACCTGGTAGTCGGCCAGGTATGCCGGCCAGAAGCTGTTGAGGCTGTTGACCGTGCCAAGGATCCGGCAATCCAGGCGCTTGTCAGCGTCCGCACCGGTGCGGCATTCCTGGGTGCCGCCGGAAGATTGCGTGGTCCCGGGGCCGACCGCCGGCGGCTGGCCACTTCCGGTGATGCCTTCGAGGATCTGCGGATTGACCCCCAGCAGCACCAGGATCAGGGCAACAATTCCGCCGCCGATGCCGCCGCCGATCTTCACTCCCCGGCCCGATCCGCCGCCACGGCGGTCCTGCACCTGGCTGGGATCCAGCTGCGCTCCGTCATTGAAACTCATAGTGCCAACCATAGAACGTCACAGGGGGCGGGCAAGGTGCTGCGGGAGCTAAAATGCTCTGGTGCCTTTCCTGAACAAGCTTCAGCTCTGGGCCGAAGACCGTCCCGACGAAACTGCCGTCGCCGTAGGCGGGAAACGGCTGACCTGGGCGCAGCTGCGCGATGATGCGACGCTGCGCCTGGACGAAACCCCTGCCACCACGGTGCTGACGGAAGCGAACTCGCTGCAGTTCGTGGTGTCCTTTGCAGCCGCCGTCGCGGGCGGGCGACGTTGCGCCGTGCTCGACCCGCTCTGGCCGGCGCCGCTGATCGAGGAAGTATCCCGTCGCATCGGCCCCGGGGGCGGGTTTGCTGACGGCGATGGACTGCTGGACGGGCCGCCGGACTCGGACTTCCTGGTCGGCCTGACCTCCGGCACGACTTCCGTTCCCAAGGCCTTCACCCGTTCGCGCCGCTCCTGGCAGCTCTCCTTCGACGCGTCCGTCGAATTCTTCGGCCTCGATCAGGACGACGTGACCCTGGCGCCCGGCCCCCTGGCCGCGAGCCTGAATCTCTACGCCTTGTCCGAGTGCCTCTATGCGGGGGCCGCCTTCCACACCCTGGAGCATTTCGACGTCGGCGACGCCCACGCGGCAATCGCCCACGACGGCGTCACCCGCCTGGTGCTTACCCCTACCGTGCTGCGGCTGCTCAGCGAACGCGGGCTGGCCGGCGGCGTGGACGCCTCCGGGATCCGCAGCATCATCTGCGCCGGTTCCAAGCTTGACTCCCGCACGCTCGAGGCAGCCCGCCGCTGGGCCCCGAATGCGGCGATCTTCGAGTACTACGGCGCCTCCGAGCTCAGCTTCGTCTCCGGCACCTGCCTGGCCGCGGGGGAGCCGCTCGACGCCGGCGGCACCGGGATCGGCGGACCGTTCCCCGGCGTCGAAGTTTCCATCCGGGATGATTCCGGCACGGAAGTTGCTTCGGGCGGGCACGGCAACATCTGCGTGCGCAGCGGCATGGTGTCCAACGGCTATCTGTGGGGCGACGACGGGCATGCGCTGCGTTCTTTCGGCGACTGGTACACGGTGGGGGACCAGGGGTACCTGGAGGACGGGGTACTGCACATCCTGGGCCGCCGCTCCGACATGATCCTGTCCGCCGGACGGAACGTCTACCCGCATGAGGTGGAGCTGGCGCTGGCAGCTGTGCCAGGGGTCTCCGCGGCGGTGGCCGCCGGCATGCCGGATGAGCTGCGTGGCCAGCGCGTGGTCGCCGGAATCCTGCCGGCATTCGGGGCCGTCACCGCCACCCAGATCCGCACCGGACTGGACGGGCTGCTCGCCCGCGAAAAGCGGCCGCTGCAGTATTACCTGCTCACCGAACTTCCCGTCACGGACCGCGGCAAGGTCAGCCGGCGGGTGCTCCTGGAATGGATCGCGGACAATGACCCGCGGGCCCGGATCCTTGGCTAAGGGCATTCCGGCACCGGCTGCGGAGCCCCGGCGTGACCCGGAGCTGCAGCCGGTCGTCATCGCGGCCCTCCGCACGCCGGTCTGCCGGGCCGGCGGACAGCTGAAGTCCCTGCGCGCCGAAGAGCTCCTGGCGCCCGTGCTGCGTTCCCTCCTGGATGCCACCGGCATCGCGGGTGGCCAGGTCAGCGATGTGGTGATCGGCAACGCCGTGGGTGGAGGCGGCAACCTGGCCCGTCACGCCGCCCTGCTGGCGGGCCTGCCTGTCAGTGTGCCGGGCATGGTGGTGGACCGGCAGTGCGGCTCGGGGCTGGACGCGATCGTGCTGGCGTCCCGCTTGCTCGCCGCCGGCGGTGACGGGATCTACCTGGCCGGCGGCGTGGAGAGCATCAGCACCGCCCCGTTGCGTGCCTACCCGGGCCGGACCCCGGATGAGGCTCCCGGGTTCTACACCCGCGCACGCTTCGTGCCGCCGCAGTTCGGCGATCCGGACATGGGGGTCGCGGCCGAGAACGTGGCCCGTGAGTACGGGATCAGCCGGGAACGCCAAGACGGCTTCGCCCTGCGCAGCCACCAGCGGGCGATTGCGGCCCGGGAGGCCGGACGCTTCGACGGCGAAATCCTGCCGCTGGCGGTGGCCGGGACAACGGTGGCGTCCGACGACGGTCCCCGCCCCGCGCTCAGCGCTGCGGTCCTGCGGCGCTTCCCGCCCGCCTTCGTCCCGGAAGGAACCGTCACCGCCGGGAACTCCTGCTTCGACGCCGACGCCGCCTCCGCCGTCGTCATCACCTCGCTGCGGCGGGCCCGCGAACTCGGGGTCCCGGACGCGCTGCTGGTGCTCGGCAGCGAGACGGCGGGCGTCGATCCGGAACTCCTGGGCGTCGGCGCGGCCGCCGCGGCGGCACGGCTGCTGGAACGCCACGGCACACCGGCCGCGGAGGTGGACCTCGTGGAATTCAACGAGGCGTTCGCCGCCCAGGCGATCGCCTGCTTCGACGCCTTGGGGATCGATCCGCACCGGGCCAACCTCGACGGCGGCGCCCTCGCCCTGGGGCATGGCTACGGGGCCTCGGGCGCGGTCCTCGTCACCCGGCTGCTGGCGCAGGCCCGCTCTGCCGGACGGGACGGGACCAGCGCGTTGGCCATGATCAGCATCGCGGGCGGAATGGGAACAGCGGCCCTGTTCAGGTACCTGCGTTTCTAGTGGCCGCCGCTTAATGGTCGGCGTCGCCCAGTCCCCGGGCCGCGAGGGCGTCACCGGTCTGCCGGGCGTAGGCCACCGTGGAAATGAACACCGGCAGCACCAGGGCCCGCGGGTTGCGTTCCAGGCCCCGGGCACGGGCCGCGTCGCGGACGTCGGCGAAGGTGCCCGCGATGAACGGAATGCTGCGCAGCATCACGGCGATCGTCAGGGCGAACCGTTCCGGGTCGGCCCCGAAACGGCGGAACGGGCGCGCGAGCCCGGCGACGCCGTCGAGCAGGTCCTGGACGGGCGTGGTGGCGGTCAGCACCGACGCCGCTACCACGCATACCAGCACGTTGAGGACGATCCGGGCGGCCGTCGGCCCGCCGAGCTGCCACCATTGGAACAGGCCGATCAGCAGCAGCACGGGCGCCATGAGCCACAAGGCCCGGAGCAGGCGCCGTACCCCCGCGCCGCTGAGCAGGAACAGCCCGCACATCACCGCGAACACGACGGCGGACACCAGCCAGTCGACGATCAGGAAGGACGCCGCCCCGCAGCCGGCCACCAGCAGGAATTTCGCCCACAACGGCGTCCGGTGCAGCAGCGAGTTCCCTGGAATGTGGTTGGCCAGGAGGAAGCCGTGGCCCCTCACGGGGCGTCCTCGAACGACGCCGCACACAGCGCGCGGTAATGGTCGACGGCGGGTGCCGGGCCGCCGTCGAACACGATCCGCGCGTTGTCCACCACCAGGACGCGGTCCATGTCGAGGGCCAGTTCGAGATCGTGCGTGGACATGACCACCTGCTGTGCCAGGCCCGCAACGGTGCGGCGGAGCAGTTCCTTGTTGCGCAGGTCCAGCAGGGTGGAGGGCTCATCGAGGACGAGCACCGCGGGGTCGACCGCAAGAACCACGGCCAGCGCGAGCAGCTGCCGTTCACCGCCGGAGAGCTCATAGATGCTCTGGTCCGCGAGGTGCAGCAGGCCGAAACGGTCCAGCACCGATTCCGCCCGGGCAACGCGCTCGGGTGCGTTCTTCACGGTGCGGCGCAGGGACAGCTCCACGTCCTCACGGCCCGTTGGCATCACCAGCTGGGACAGCGGATCGGTGAAGACGAACCCCACCTGGCCGCGGACCTTGCGCACCTGCTCCACCGTGCCGGCGCCGTTGATGCGCACTGTGCCGCCGCTGGGCAGCACCAGGCCGTTGAGCAGCCGCAGCAGGGTGGACTTGCCCGAGCCGTTGGCGCCGATCACCCCGATGCGGCGCTCAGTAAGTTCCAGGTTCACCCCGTCGAGCAGTGTTTTCGGCGCGTCCTGGCCGTCCACGGTGACGCGGACTGAAACGTCCTTCAGCTCGATCATGATGTCCTTGGGTTGCTTGGCCGTTGTTGGCGGACGTTACTTGACGCGGCGGACCAGCAGATCCGGGAATGCCTTGTGCAGCGAGACGGCAATGATCGCGGCCAGGACGTTCTTGATGATATCGCCGGGGTAGTAGACGAGGTCGGCGAGGAAGGCCTTGCCGAGGTCCAGCTTGCCGTTGACCATCATGCCGAGGACGCCGAGCCCGTGGACGAGCACGATGCTGACCACCATGGCGGCGGCGAAGAAGAACACGGCGCGGTACTTGACCGTCCTGCGGATGACGACGGCGGCCAGCCAGCCCACGGCGGCGGCGGCCAACGGGAAGGCGATGATGTAGCCGGCCGACGGGCCGGCCAGGATGCCCAGGCCGCTCCGGCCGCCGCTGAAGATCGGCAGTCCGGCCAGGCCGATGAGGACATACAGTCCGACGGCAGCGAAACCGCGCCCCGCGCCCAGCACCAGGCCGGTGAGCATGACAGTGAGGGTCTGGATGGTGATCGGCACGCCGAGGGCGCCCATCGGGACGCCGGGCACGAAGGCGGCCGCGGCCACGAGAGCCGCGAAGACGGCGATCAGGCCGAGGTCGGTGGCGTTCCATTGCTTGCGCACTTGCGGGCGGGTGGCGGTGTCGTTCTGGCTCATTGCGGTCCTGTCGGTTAAGGCCTGGTGCGGGTGGGTGGGTTCCCCTCTTCCGAGGGTAGTTATGCGGGGCGCCGCCGTTTTTGGAGGCTTCAGACAAGCCGCCCGGCGCCGCTTTGTCAGGCTGTGTACAAAACGCCGGCCAGCGCCGCCTGCTCCGTGCGCGGCCGCCGCCGGACGGACCGGTAGACTTGGACGGGCCGCATTCGCGGTCCTCCCCGCCGCCGGCAGCTTCGATGTGCCGCGGCGTCCCCGTTGAAAGGCACCCGAAGAATTGATCACCGTCCAGGAACTCGAACTCCGCGCCGGCGCCCGCCTGCTGATGGACCAGGTCAACTTCAGGGTGGACAAGGGGGACAAAATCGGGCTGGTGGGCCGCAACGGCGCCGGCAAGACCACGCTCACCCGCGTCCTCGCCGGTGAAGGGCTTCCCGCCGCCGGCAAGGTGACCCGCAGCGGCGAGATCGGCTACCTGCCGCAGGATCCCCGCACCCCGGACATGGAGCAGCTCGCCCGGGACCGGATCCTTTCCGCGCGCGGCCTGGACATCGTCGTCGGGAAACTGAAGAAGGCCCAGGCCGAGATGTCCAGCGAGGACGCGGCCGTGCAGCGCAAGGCCATGAACCGCTATGACCGCCTCGAAGCGGAGTTCCTGGCCGGCGGCGGCTACGCTGCCGAGGCCGAGGCTGCAGCCATTTCCTCGAACCTGGCCCTCCCGGAGCGCATCCTAAACCAGCCGCTGAAGACCCTCTCCGGCGGCCAGCGCCGCCGCGTAGAGCTGGCCCGGATCCTGTACTCGGACGCCGAGACCCTGCTCCTGGACGAACCGACCAACCACCTCGATGCTGACTCGATCTCCTGGCTCCGGGACTTCCTGAAGGGCCACCAGGGCGGACTGATCGTCATCAGCCACGACGTGGAGCTCCTCGAAGCCACGGTGAACAAGGTCTACCACCTGGACGCCAACCGGGCCCAGATCGACTACTACAACATGGGTTGGAAGCGGTACCTGCAGCAACGCGAAACAGATGAGCGCGCCCGCAAGCGCGAACGCGCCAACGCCGAGAAGAAGGCCCAGGTGCTGATCGACCAGGCCAACAAGATGCGCGCCAAAGCCACCAAGGCCGTCGCGGCGCAGAACATGGCCAAGCGGGCCGAACGGCTCCTCAGCGGCCTTGAGGCCGTCCGCGAGCAGGATCGCGTGGCAGCCTTGCGCTTCCCGGAGCCCGCACCTTGCGGCAAGACCCCGCTCACCGCCGAAGGCCTGAGCAAGTCCTACGGGTCGCTCGAAATCTTCACGGACGTGGACCTCGCCATCGACCGCGGCTCCAAGGTGGTCATCCTGGGCCTCAACGGTGCCGGCAAGACCACCCTGCTGCGGATGCTCGCCGGGGTGGATACGCCCGATTCCGGTGAGATCGTTCCGGGGCACGGCCTGAAGGTGGGCTACTACGCCCAGGAACACGAAACCCTGGACCACGACCGCACCGTGCTGGAGAACATGCGTTCCTCCGCCCCGGACATGAAGGATGCAGAGGTCCGCGGCATCCTCGGTTCGTTCCTGTTCTCCGGCGACGACGTCGACAAGCCGGCAGGAGTGCTCTCCGGCGGCGAGAAGACCCGTTTGGCGCTGGCCACCATCGTGGCTTCCAGTGCGAATGTCCTGCTCCTGGACGAACCGACCAACAACCTCGACCCCGCCAGCCGCGCCGAAATCCTTGGCGCCCTGCGCAACTACAGCGGCGCCGTCGTGCTGGTGAGCCACGACGAAGGCGCCGTGGAGGCGCTCAACCCGGAGCGCGTGGTGCTGCTGCCGGACGGCGTCGAGGATCTCTGGAACTCCGACTACCTGGACCTCATCACCCTGGCCTAGCTTTCGCGGGCGGCACGCCCGACTGACTCGCACTAAGGCCGTTTTGAACAGTCAAAGCGGCCTTAGTTGCGAGCTGCTTGGGCTCAGCGGACTCGCAGCGGCTCTGCTCCCGTGATCCGGGCGAGGTCCTGGTAGCTGATCGAGAACATCGAGGAGTGGTCGCCGCCGCCTGCCCACAGCAGCGGATGCCGTTCAAGGGATTCGTCCAGGATGGTCCGGATGCGCCGGGGATGTCCGACCGGAGCCACGCCGCCCACCTCCTGGCCGGTGTGCTCAAGGACGAAGTCCGGGCTGGCACGGCGGACCTTTCCGCTGCCCAACTGGGCGGCCACAAGTGAGGTGTCCACGCGTGCCGCGCCGCTGGCGAGGATCAGGAGGGGGCCGCCGTCGTGCTCGAAGACCAGGCTGTTGGCAATCGCCGCGACATCGCACCCCAGCTGTTCCGCGGCGGCCGCGGCAGTGGGCACACCGGCGCTGAAAAGCTGCATCGTGTCTGGCAGCCCGGCCGCGAGGAGCGCGCTCCTGACGTTGTCCACGGCCTCCGGGGAACCGGCGGCTTGCGCGTCAGTAGCCTTGGGCATCGAGAATCGCGTCTTCCTCTTCTTCGGATGTGCGGCGCTTGGACTTGCGGGCAGGCTTCGAACCGGAGGCCTTGACCCGGGCAGCGGCGCCGAAGTCGTCGTCCTCGCCTTCGGCGTCGATCCGCGCGTTGCGGGCCTGCTGCCGGGCGGCGTAGCCAAAGCCCACGAACATGAGCACACCGAACGCAAACCACTGCAGGGAGTAGGACAGGTGCGTGCCTTCATCCGTGGCCGGCTTGGGGAAGGCAACGGGCATCGACGCCGGTGCCGGGGTTTCGCCGGCCAGCTGGCCGTAGGCGCCGGTCAGCAGAGGATAGGGGAGTTCGGTTCCGAAACCGGGCAGGTCGATTGAGGCCAGCTGGCCCTCGACGGCGCCGCGGTCCAGTTTCGCTTCACCGGGCTTGAGGCGCACGACGACGGTCACCTCACCGGAGGGCGGGGCCGGGATGCTGTCCGGCCGGCCGGGGGTCTTGTTGCCGATGGGCAGCCAGCCGCGGTCGACCACGACGGCCTCGCCGCTGTCCAGACGGAAGGGGACCACCACTTCGTAGCCCGGCTGGCCGTTGAGCGGGCGGTTGCGCACCACGCGTTGGCCCGCCACGTCGTAGCGGCCGCTGAGCTCAACCTGGGTCCATTCCTTCGCCGGGTCCAGGGACTGGAACTGGGCTTTTGCCTGGCTGAAGGGGATGGGCGTGGCCGAGTAGTTGCTGACCACGCGGTTGATCTCGGCGAGGGTTTCGGCGCGCCGGTCCATCTGCCAGCGTCCCAGAAGCACGCAGCCGGTGGCGAAGATCAGCGCCAGCACGAAGTAGCCCAGCCATTTGCTGGAGAAGAGGAACCGGTACATTCAGTGGTTTCCATCCTGTGCCGGGCCTGTTGTTCCTACGGCCGTCTCCGGGGTGAAGGGAACGGTCTCCTTCCAAAGTCCGCGGGTCTGCAGGTAGTCCTCCAGCCAGTCGCGGTGCTCTGCGCAGGAGAGCCACACCTTCCGCCGTTCGGGGGTGTGGATGCGGGGGTTGTTCCACAGCAGTTGCCAGCTTGCCTCGGCGCGGCAGGCTTTGCGGGAACAGATAGCGGGGGCGCCTTCTGGACCGCCTGCGGGGGAGCCGGGGAAAAGCAGGCTCACGACGCCGCCTGCCCGCGGCCGTCGTCGGGCCGGCTTTGAGAGTCGGGCACATCGTTCTCGTCGACGATTTCGCCTTCCATGATGGTCATCGGCTGCTCGGTCTCCGCTTCCTCTGGTGTTCCTGTTTCCTGCGAGCGATCAGGACCCTCCAGTTCAGCCGCCGGAACGTAGTCCAGCAGGGCATCGCTGTGGACCTCGGCCCTGTCGCTGCCATTGGCGATAACCACCGCGATCCACGGCAGGAGGACAGCCCCGGCCACCGCAACGAGCTTGAACCAGCCGTCCACCACGAAGATCAGGATGATGCAGACCATGCGGATGCCCATGGCCACGGCATACTTGATCATCCGTTCGCGCATGTCTTCCGAATGCGCGGCCGCGGCGTCGGTGATGCTGTGGACTTCCGGGTACGCAGAATCCGGCACCGGGTTCCCTGCTCCCCGGTCCAGGGGGCGGTCATGTCTTGTCACAGCTTGTTCACCACGCTCCAAAATGCTCCCTTCAATTCTCTCACCACGGCACTTGGCGCCCAAACCGCGCCTGAACCGCAGCTGCGCCGTCACGTCCGCTGACGGCCGGTATGCCTTTCCGCGGGGGCGCCGGGCCGCGGCTAAGATCGATCCGGGAAACATCCTTCTTCACAGTGCGGCAGCTTCCTGCCGCGGGATCACGGAGCACAGAGCATGTCTGAAACAGCAAACGGTCGGAGCGTACTCATCACCGGCGGCAACCGCGGCATTGGCCTGGCCATCGCCGAGGCCTTCCTTGCCAACGGAGACAAGGTGGCCGTGACCTACCGCAGGGAGTCCCCGCTTCCCGAAGGCATCCTCGGCGTCCGCGCAGATGTGACGGACGAGGCCTCCCTCGACGCCGCGTTCAAGGAAGTCGAAGCCGCCCACGGACCCGTCGAGGTGCTCGTTGCCAACGCCGGCATCACCAAGGACACCCTGCTGCTGCGGATGAGCGAAGACGACTTCACCTCCGTATTGGACACGAACCTCACCGGCGCGTTCCGCGCGATCAAGCGCGCTTCCAAGGGCATGATCCGCCTGCGCAAGGGCCGCGTGGTGCTGATCTCCTCCGTGTCCGGCCTGTACGGCGCGCCGGGCCAGATCAACTACTCCGCCTCCAAGGCCGGCCTGGTGGGCATCGCCCGCTCCCTGACCCGCGAACTCGGCAGCCGCGGCATCACCGCGAACGTCGTGGCGCCGGGCTTCATCAACACCGACATGACCGCCGAGCTCCCCGAGGAGACCCAGAAGGACTACCTGGCGAGCATCCCTGCCGGCCGTTTCGCCGAGCCCACTGAGGTGGCGAACGTGGTCCGCTGGATCGCCAGCGACGAGGCCGCGTACATCTCCGGCGCCGTCATCCCGGTCGACGGCGGCCTGGGCATGGGCCATTAACGGAGCTTTCGCTTCCACCGCCGGTCCTGCTGCCGCGATTCCGTGCCGCCTCTTTTGTGGAATGCCCACAAAAGGAAAACGGCGCTGCGCTGGCATGATGGATACCGGACCCACACTGTTTTGGACGTCATGAACAAAAGGAGCTCGAATGGGACTGCTCGATAACAAGACCGCAATCGTCACCGGATCGTCCCGGGGCATCGGCGCGGAGATTGCCAAGATCCTCGCAGGCGAGGGTGCCGCCGTCGTCGTCAACTACCGCCAGAAGGCCCCGCGGGCCAACAAGGTTGTCGCCGGAATCCAGGAGGCCGGCGGCCGTGCCGTGGCCGTGGGCGCAGACCTGACCACCGTGGAAGGCGTGCACGCGCTGGCCAGCGCAGCCATGGAGGAATTCGGTTCCCTCGACGTCCTGGTCCTCAACGCTTCCGGCGGCATGGAATCGGGCATGGAGGAAGGCTACGCGCTCAAGCTCAACCGCGACGCGCAGCTGAACATGCTCAACGCGGCCGTCCCGCTGATGGCCGAAGGTTCCCGGGTAGTCTTCGTGACCAGCCACCAGGCACACTTCATTGACACCATCCCCACCATGCCGGAATACGAGCCGGTGGCGCGCAGCAAGCGCGCCGGTGAGCTGGCGCTGCGCGAACTGCTGCCGAGCCTCGAGGACAAGGGCATCTCCCTCGTGGTCGTCTCCGGCGACATGATCGAAGGCACCGTCACCGCGACGCTGCTTGACCGCTCCAACCCGGGCGCCATCGAGGCCCGCCGCGCCGAGGCCGGCAAGCTCTATTCGGTGGAAGAGTTCGCCGCCGAGGTGGCCAAGATGGTGACCGCCGACGTCGAAAGCGGCCACACCGAGTACGTCGGCGGCGCCGACTACTTCGGAAAGAGCGCCTAGCTTTTTCCGCCCCGCAGGGGCAACGGAAGTCCCGGACGGCAGGTGCCGTCCGGGGCTTCTTTCGTTGCGATTTATACCCCCTAGGGGTATCGTAAAAATTCGTGTGGAACGACCGGGGAGTGGCAGGCATGCGGGCATTGGCAGCCAGGCTGGCATTGTTTCTTGCCGTGGCCGCGGTTATCGCCGGACTCCTTGGCATGCACGTGCTCAACGGCCAGCATGCCGGGCACACGGCCGGTGCCGCAGCCATGGACCTGTTGCCAGCAGAGGCCGCCGCGGTTCACGCCATGCACTCCCTGGACGCCCGCGGCTGCGGTTGTTCCGGTCCATGTCCCGAGGTCTCCGAAACACATCCCTCCTGTGTTCCGATGCCGAGCAACCTGAGCTTGGATGCGCCGGGCGGCTCACCGCTGGTGCTGCCGCCGGCCCCGCCGGTCATGCGGTTGAGCGCCCCCGTGGTCGCGGATCCGCGCAGTCCCTCCTTGCAGGAGTTGTGCATCAGCCGGTGCTGAGCGGTCGCCTAAGCGGCCGCCCTTTGGCAGCCGCCGCAAGCACAAGCCCGCACCGGTACAACCCCAGACAAGGAACCTGCAATGACCATCCAGAACACCTTCACGAAGCCGCGCGCCGCTGCCGCCGCGGTGCTGCTCGCCGCCGGACTCACGCTCACCGCCTGCGCTGGCGGAACGGGAAGCGGCGCTCCCTCGGGGAACGGGCACGACGCCGGAATGCACCAGCAGGGCCAGTCCGCCGCAGCGCACAACCAGGCAGATACCGCTTTTGCGCAGGCCATGATCGTCCACCACCAGCAGGCCCTCGACATGAGCGAAAGCATGCTCGGGAAGAAGGACCTCCCACAGTCCGTGACCGCCCTGGCGCAGCGGATGAAAGATGCCCAGGGTCCGGAAATCGCCGGCATGACCGCCTGGCTCAAAGCCTGGAACGAACCCGTGGAAATGGCTGCCGGCCACGCCGGGCACTCCATGGAAGGCATGCTCAGCGAGGAGGAACTGGCCAAGCTGGACACCGCCCAGGGCAAGGAAGCGGCCAGGATGTTCCTCACCCAGATGATCGCCCACCACGAAGGCGCGGTCAGCATGGCCAAGGATCAAACGGCGAACGGCAAGGATTCGTCCGCCGTGAAGCTGGCCACCGCGATTGTCACGGCGCAGCAGGCGGAGATCAAGGAGATGCAGGAACTGCTCGCCACCCTCGGCTGATCCGGATACGCAGAAGGCCGTGGCCCCCTCCAAGCGGGATGGGGCCACGGCCTTCGCCGTTTCGGGAACTGTGCCGTCTAAGGGACCGGACTCAGACGCCGGCGATGTGCCGGACCGCGTCCAGGTAGGGCATGTTGATGGCGGCGTCGGCCACGGCGCGCACCGCCGGCTTGGCGTTGAAGGCGACGCCGATTCCCGCGGCGCCGAGCATGTCAAGGTCGTTGGCGCCGTCGCCCACCGCGATCGTGTGCCCCAGGTCGATGCCCTCCGCGGCCGACCACTGGCGCAGGTATTTCTCCTTGGCGGCGCGGTCGATCACGTCGCCGAGTACCCTGCCGGTCAGGGCGCCATCCACGATTTCCAGTTCGTTGGCAATCCAGTAGTCCAGGCCCAGCTCCTCGGCGATCGGGCGCAGGATCTGGTTGAAGCCGCCG
This sequence comes from Curtobacterium sp. LFS079, assembly GCF_047977865.1. Lineage (NCBI taxonomy): Bacteria > Bacillati > Actinomycetota > Actinomycetes > Micrococcales > Microbacteriaceae > Curtobacterium > Curtobacterium sp. LFS079. The sequence goes on along the minus strand of NZ_JBFPFO010000004.1, from coordinate 47,468 downwards.
GACACCACGGCCACGGCGTGGCCTGCTGCCTTGAAGGCCGCCACGAGTTCGGCCGCTCCCTCGCTCAGGCGCACCTCGGCGCGGACGGAATCGACGACGTCGGCCGGCAGCCCGGCGAGCACGGCCACCCGGGCGTGCAGGCTCTGGGCGAAGTCCAGTTCGCCGCGCATGGCGGCTTCGGTGACGGCCGCGACTTCCTCGCGCTTGCCCGCGTGGGCGGCGAGGAGCTCGATCACTTCCTGCTGGATGAGCGTGGAATCGACATCCATGATGAGCAGCTTGCGGGGCGCCTGGCGCAGGCTGTCCGGAACGACTGCGGTATCCACGCCGGCGCCGGCGGCACCGGCCAGCAGTCGGCGCAGCGGCGTGAGGTCGGCGGAGAGTCCGTTGTCCACGGAAAGGCCCACCGTGTAGACACTGAACCGCTCGTCCCCGGAGCGTGCCTCGGAGGTCAGGGAAGCGCCGGCCGAGGAAAGCACATTCCGCAGGTTTTCCAGCTCCAGGGGGGACAGATTCACGCCATAGCTGACGGCGGTCACGTTCGAACTCATGGCTGCAATCTTAGCCAGCGCGGCGGGGCACCCTGAATTCGATATGACGGCCCGCCGTATGACTGCCGGCCGGTTATCAATCGGCCCGGATTTTGTCCTAGTGTCTATTCCTATGAGTGATGTTCTTGAGCTGACTTCTGTCAGTGTCGTCCGGGGTTCAAAGACTTTGCTGGACAAGGTGGACTGGCAGGTCAACGACGGCGAACGCTGGGTCATCCTTGGTCCCAACGGCGCAGGCAAGACCACGCTTCTCCAGATCGCCGCTGCCCGCATGCACCCCAGCAGCGGAACGGCCGGCATCCTCGACGAAACCCTTGGCCGCGTGGACGTCTTCGAACTGCGCCCCCGCATCGGCCTCTCCTCGGCGGCCCTGGCCAACCACATCCCGGAACACGAGAAGGTCCTCAACGTCGTGGTCACCGCCGCGTACGGCGTCACCGGCCGCTGGCGGGAAGGCTACGAGCGCGACGACGAGCGCCGCGCCTTCGCCCTGCTCAACGAATGGGGCATGGGCCCCCTCCTGAACCGCACCTTCGCCTCGCTGTCCGAGGGGGAGCGCAAGCGGGTACAGATCGCCCGCGCCCTCATGACCGATCCCGAGCTCCTGCTCCTGGATGAACCGGGCGCCGGCCTGGACCTGGGCGGACGCGAGGAACTGGTTCACCGCCTTGCCGAGCTCGCCAATGATGAGGACGCTCCGGTGATGGTCCTGGTGACACACCACCTCGAGGAAGTCCCGCCGGGCTTCACGCACGCGATGCTGTTGCGCGACGGCGGCGTGGTCGCCGCCGGGCCCATCGACGAAGTCCTGACGGCGGAACACCTCAGCACCACCTTCGGCGTGGACTTGGACGTCACCGAGAACGCGGGACGCTACACCGCCACCGCCCGCCGCTGAGCCGGCCGCTTCCGAAACAGTGGAGTTGCTCAGCGGCGTCATCACGTTCATCGCCGGCCTGTGGGCCGGCACCATCAACGCAGTGGTCGGTTCCGGCACGCTCGTGACCTTCCCGGTGCTCATCGCCCTCGGAATCACTCCCGTCGTCGCCTCAATGAGCAACGCCATGGGCCTCGTGGCCGGCGCAGCCGCCGGCGCGTGGGGCTATCGGCGCGAACTGACGGGCCGCGGCAAGCAGTTGCTGCAGCTTCTTCCGGCGTCGCTGCTGGGCGGCATCACGGGTGCCTGGCTGCTGCTGCACCTGCCGGAGAAGGTCTTCTTCGTCGTTGCCCCGGTGCTCCTGGTCCTGGCCCTGCTCATGGTCATCTTCCAGCCGCGATTGCAGGCCTGGGTGCGGCGGCGCGAGGAAAACCCGGAGCACGCCATCAAGGACAAGAACCACGGCGTCCTGCTGGTGGTGCTCGTCTACCTGGCCGGCGTCTACGGCGGCTACTTCGTGGCGGCGCAGGGCATCCTGCTCGTGGGGATCCTTGGCGTGTTCATGACCGGGACCATCCAGAACGCCAACGCCATGAAGAACATCCTCGTGCTCGGCGTGAACATGGTGGCCGCCGTTTCCTACATGCTCTTCGCCTTCGGCCGGATCAACTGGACCGTGGTGGCCCTGATCGCTGTCAGCTCGACCATCGGCGGCCTGATGGGCTCCAAAGTGGGCCGCCGACTGTCTCCGCCCGTGCTGCGCGGGGTCATCTTCGTCCTCGGCCTGGTGGCGCTCGGCTTCATGGTCGCCAACCTGCTGAAATAACTGCTGAGAGAAACGCCCGGTGACTTTCCACTACCTCGAATCCGCCGACGATCCGCGCGTCTCCGACTACACGCAGCTCACCGACGTGCACCTGCGCAAGCTCAGGGAGCCGGAAGAGGGCATGTACATCGCCGAATCCTCCCGGGTGCTTCGGCGCGCCCTCGCCGCCGGCCACCAGCCCCGGTCCTTCTTCCTGGCCGAAAAATGGCTTGAGGACCTCGACGACGTTTTCCGGCAGTTCCCGGACGTTCCGGTCTACATCGGGGAAGCGATGCTGCTCGAGCAGATCACCGGATTCCACCTGCACCGCGGCGCGATGGCCGCCATGCACCGGCCCGCCCCGGTCCCGCTGGAAACCCTCCTGGCGGGCGCCCGCCGGGTGGCGGTCCTGGAGGACATCGTGGACCACACCACTGTGAGTGGTCGCAAATTACAAGGGCCGGAAACCACTCAACTACGAGGACGATCACGGATTGCAGTCCTTGAGAACCTTACCGACCATACAAACGTTGGGGCGATTTTCCGAAGCGCCGCAGCCATCGGCGTCGACGCTGTCCTGGTCTCGCCCCAGTGCGCCGACCCGCTGTACCGGCGCTCCATCCGGGTGTCGATGGGCACTGTGTTCCAGGTGCCATGGACCCGGATCGAGTCGTGGCCTGGAGACCTTGAGGTCCTTAAGGAAGCAGGTTACTTTGTGGCCGGCATGTCGCTCGGCGAAGGGGCCATCACGCTCGACGAGCTTGTCGCCCAGGACCATCCGAACCTCGCGCTGGTCTTCGGCACCGAGGGAGAGGGGCTGACCCCGGAAACGGACATAGTGCTCGACCGGCGCGTCACGATTCCGATGATGAACGGCGTCGATTCACTGAATGTCGCGGCGTCATCGGCTGTTGCGTTTTATGCGACCAGGTAGCGGCTGAGCGCGACTGCAACCATCTGACCGCGGTGTCAGGCCCAAATGAAGAGCTAGAGATGCCCTGGTTTCTGAGGCGAAGCCGCAGGTCAGAGCACCTTTTGCCACCACCGGAAGGCGCGGGAGGGCATCACCAGCTCTTGGTCGGCCCACCGGGTCCCCAAGCTATTCTCTGCGATTTTGTACTTGTGAAATACTCAGCCGAGCTGGTCGGAGGGGCGGAGTAGGACCTCGTTGATAGCCAGGTGCCGGGGACGGGCGAGGATGAAAGCGATGACCTCTGCAACCTCTTCGGGCTTCACCATGGCCTGGTCGTAACCCTTCTGCACGGCCTCGCGGGTGGCTTCGTGGGTGATGTGGGTCGGCAGTTCGGTGTCGACGACGCCGGGCTCAATGAGAGTGACCCGGACACCGGGCAGGAGCTCCTGACGCAGAGACTCCGACCATCCGTTGATTCCCCACTTGGAGGCGGCGTAGACGCCGTTGCCAGCGCGTGCGGTGCGGCCGGCGACGGAGGAGACGTTGATCAGGTCACCGGCCTCACCGTCCTTGAGTTGGTCGAGGAAGACCTCAGTGGAGGTGATCGCGCCGAGGAGGTTGGCTTCGATCATGGCTCGGTAGTCCTGGTGCTGCGTAGTGGAGAAGGGACCGAGGAGCATGATTCCGGCGTTGTTCATCAGGACGTCGGCCCCGCCGAGCTCGTCCTGCACGCGCTGTGCGGCGGCGAGGAGGGACTTGCGGTCGGTGACGTCGGCCTGGATAGCGATGGAGCCGTTGGCCAGTTCTTGGGCGATGGCTTCGATGCGGTCCATGCGGCGGGCCAGGAGCGCGATCTTGTAGCCGTCGGCGGCGAGGGCGCGGGCGGTGGCGGCTCCGATGCCGGAGGATGCGCCGGTGATCACTGCGACGCGGGTGCTGTTCTGGGGGTCAGTCACTGGAGACTCCTTGTGTTGTTGGTTCTTGCTCTGTTCATCGGACCAGGGCCGCGCGCCGGGAGGAAGGAACTACGAGTTCCACTCTCGCCAGCGGTTCGGGTCATATCAGGTTGTTGCTGCGGAGCCAGGCTTCGACTGCTGCTGGCGTTCCTGCTGCGTCGACGTCTTCGCCGCGGACTGCGAGCCCTTCTCGAACTTCGCTGGCGCGCAGGGCGTCGCGGTACATCTTGTCGATGCCGGCCATGCCGGAGACGGCGTAAGTGACGAACGGCAGGACCCGTTTGCCGGTGAGGTCGACGCGTTCGATGAAGGTGGACATGATCATGGGCGCGCGCACGTTCCAGACGGGGCTGCCCAGCAGCACGGTGTCATACCCGCTCACGTCTGGCAGTTGACCGGCGATCGCGGGTCGTGCGTCGGTGTTCTGTTCCCGCACGTTGCGCTGGACGGTGGGGTCATACGCCGTGGGGTAGGGATCCGCCTCGGTGATCTCGTAGACGCCGCAGGTGATGCGTTGGGAGATCAGCTGTGCCAGCCGTTTGGTGTTGCCGACCACCAGCTCACGCCGGCCACCTTCCCAGTAGTTCTCGCCAGCGCGGGAGAAATGGACGAGCAGGGTCTTTGATCTTTTCGAGGGCTGCTGGCCGGGCGTCATGTCGGGTGTTCCTACCGGTGTCGGTTGAGTCTGTGGAGCGCAACCGGTGATGGCCGCGAGGGCTATGACTCCGGCCGCGCCGACGAAGGCTCTGCGGGTCTGGTCGGTCATGGGTCCGGCATCGCTTCTTTAGGCGGTTTTCCGGAGACGAAGGGTCAAGGCAGCGAGCACGATGAGCACTGCGCCGGTGACGAGGTAGTCGATGCGCAGGCCGGCCTGGAAAGCTGGCTGGACGGCCAGGACTGCGCCGAAGATCGCGATGCCGAGGGAGCCGCCCATCTGGCGGGCGGTGTTCAGGACCCCGCTGGCGGTGCCGGCTCGTTCGGCGGGGATGTGGTCCAGGATCAGGGCGGTGAGCGGGGGTACGGTGAAGGAGCCGCCGAGCCCGACCGGGACCATGAGCAGAGCGCAGACCAGGACGGGTGCGTCCGCGGGCAATAGGGCCAGGGAGATGAGACCGGCGGCCATCAGCACCATGCCGCCGATAGTGGTGACGATCTTGCCGAGGCGTTCCATGGCGCGGCCGACGATCGGGTTCAACAGGGCCACGAGCCCAGTCATGGGCAGGAAAAGTAGACCGGTGATGAGCGAGCTCACGCTGCGCTGTTCCTGGAAGTAGAGGCTCTGGACGAACACGACCCCGTAGAAGGCGGCCATGGTGATGAAGGCGATGCCCAGGCCGGCGGAGACTGTGGTGGAGCGGAACAGGTCCAGGGGCATCATCGGGTGCCGTCCGCGGGCCTGGGCGATGAGGAAGACGACGGCACTGATTACCGCCAGGGCGAATGCGCCCAGCACTTCAGGGGCACCGTAACCGAGGGAGCCGCCCTCGATGATCCCGTAGGTGAGCCCGCCAAGCGCAGCGATCGCGGCGATCTGCCCGGTCCAATCAAAGGGTGCGAGCCGGCGTGCAGAGGGGGCGACTCGGGAGAGCACGAGCAACGCCAGAACACCGGCCGGCAGGTTGACGAAGAAGATCCAGCGCCAGCCGAACTGGGTGAGCACACCGCCTAGGACGGGGCCAGCGGCTGCGGCGACGGATCCGCCGAGCGCCCAATAGGTGATCGCCCGTCCGCGCTGCACCGCGTCGTGGAAGGCCTCGCGAATCAGTGCCAGCGAGGTCGGGGTGATCATTGCCGCCCCGATGCCCTGTACGACACGGCCGACAATCAGGATCCCCAGGTTGGGGGCTGCGCCGCAGGCGGCGGAGCCGAGGACGAACACTGCCATGCCGATCCCGTAGGCCCGCCGGGCACCGATCCGGTCGGAGATGGACCCGCCGAAGAGCTGCAGGGCGGAGAACATCAGGGTGTAGCCGGTGACGATCCACTGCAGACCCGAGAGGCCTCCGCCGAGCTCACTGCGGATGTGGGGTAGGGCGACGTTGACGATCTGAGCGTCGAGTGCGACGACGAAGAAGCCGAGCATCGCCACGGCCAGCGACATGCGCGGCTTGGCGGTATCGGTCGTACGAACAGTGGAAGAGGTCTCGGACATGCTCGGCTTTCGGGTGTGGGATCTGGTTCTCTTCAATGCAATCAATCCGCAGAAGAGGGAAGAAGGCACCGGTTATCGGTGTAATGGCAGTTCCTCCCACGGGATTGGTTTCGGCCGTAGCGTTGAAGACATGGACCAACGAAATGCTGTGGGAGAGTTCCTGCGGACCCGGCGCGACCGGATCACACCGGAGCAGGCCGGGATCCTGGCCGGCACCCGCCGCCGAGTCCCGGGATTGAGGCGTGAAGAGGTCGCGATGCTGGCCGGAGTCAGCGTCGAATACTACGCCCGGATGGAACGCGGTGACCTCCGCGGCGTCTCCGCCGAGGTGCTCGAAAGCATCGCCAGGACCCTGCGCATGAACGAGGCAGAGATCGACCATCTACACGCCCTCGCTGAGGCCGCCGGACCGCAACCGGCACGCCGGCGCGGGACGAAAGCAGAGCAGCCGTTCCGTCCAAGCCTGCAGCGCTTCATCGACTCGGTCGCGATGCCCGTCTGGGTGAGGGACCGGCGCATGGACTTCGTCGCGGCCAACCCGATCGGCCGTGCCCTATACTCGCCGCTGCTTCAGGATCCGGCGAGCCAGGGCAACACTGCCCGGTTCACCTTCTTCAGCCCAGCCGCCCGGGTGTTCTTCCCCGACTGGGAGCAGGGCGCGTCCGACATCGTAGCCTCGCTGCGCAGCTACGCCGGGCAGAACCCCAGGGACAAACGCCTGACGGACCTCATCGGAGAACTCGTCACCCGTAGCGACGACTTCCGGATGCGCTGGGCCGCGCACGATGTCCGGCACCACCGCACCGGGCTCAAACGCCTGCACCACCCTCAGGTCGGAGACCTGGAGCTGGTGTATGAGGCGATGGACTTCCCGGCGAACCCGGAATGGTTCATGTTCGGCTACACTGCCGAACCCGGATCCCCGAGCGAGGAGCGCCTGAGACTGCTGGGCAGCCTCGCCGCCGAGACCTCACAGACTGAACACAAGGAGAAAGCATGAACATCACCCTGAACAACGGCGTCGAGATGCCCGCCCTGGGCTTCGGCGTCTTCCAGACCCCGCCCGAAGAGACCGTCGCCTCCGTCGCCGAGGCCCTGAAGGTCGGCTACCGGCTGATCGACACGGCCGCGTCCTACGGCAACGAACGCGAGGTCGGCGAAGGCATCAAGCAGTCGGGTCTGGACCGTTCCGAGGTGTTCATCGAGACCAAGCTGTGGATCAGCGACTACGGGTACGACGAAGCCCTGCATTCCTTCGACAAGTCCGCCGGCAAGCTCGGCGTCGAGCAGATCGACCTGCTCTTGCTCCACCAGCCGCTGACCGCCGACTTCGAGAAGACGATCGGCGCGTACAAGGCGCTGGAGACGCTGCTGGCCGACGGGAAGGTCCGCGCGATCGGCGTCTCCAACTTCATGCCCGAGGTACTGGAGCGCCTGCTCGCCGAGACCAGCGTCATCCCCGCAGTGAACCAGGTCGAGGGACACCCGTATTTCTCCCAGCCCGACGTGCAGAAAGCCGACGCCAAGCACGGCATCCTCACCCAGGCCTGGTCGCCGATGGGTGGGATCACCAGCTACCGCGGCGACGCCAGCCGGTCCACCTTCAACGATCCGGTCATCGGTGAGATCGCCAACCAGCACAGCAAGACGCCAGCCCAGGTCATGCTGCACTGGCACCTGCAGGAGGGCCGATCCGCGATCCCGAAGTCAGTCAAGCCCGAGCGCATTGCTGCGAACTTCGATGTCTTCGACTTCGAACTGACCGTCGACGAGATCGCCCGGATAGACGCCCTCGACACCGGCGTGCGCAGCGGCCCGGACCCCGACATCATCACCCTGGAGAACTTCCACCGGGATATCCCCGAGGCCTGAAACGCCCTACCTCGACCAAGACATCGGGCCTTGCATCCGCACCACGGATGCAAGGCCCGATGTCTTGGAGTGCGGAACCGGAGAGCTACGGCTCAATCGTGACCCTGCGCGTCACCGACGGCCGCCTTGTACTCCTCGTCACCGACGTGCTCGCCCCACTCGACCTCGCCACCGGCGACGGACAGGGCGAGGTGCGACATGAACGACTCCGGTAATGCACCGTGCCAATGCCACACGCCCGGAGGAGTCTCGACCGTGTCGCCGGGGCGTATCACGATGATGCGGCCGTCGCGGGACTGGAGCACGCCGACGCCCTCGGTCACACGCAGGGTCTGGCCATTCTCGTGGCAGTGCCAGGCCGTCCTCGCGCTGGGGGAGAAGCGCACCGCCGCAAGGGTGGCCGTCCCCGGGCCCGAGCCGCCAGTGATGCCATCTACCCAGACGTCGCCGGCGAACCGCTCTACAGGACCCTTTGTCGTCGCCGGCTTCGGGAGCAGGATCATCGTGCCGTCCTGCTGCTCAGCGATCACGGAGGACCTCCTTCAGCGTCGTCGCGGCCGTCATCCCGGCCGGCCACCCGGCGTAGAAGGCCAGATGCGTAGCGACTTCTACCAGCTCCTGCTCAGTGACGCCGTTCTCGAGCGCCAGGCTCAGGTGCGAGCGAAGCTGATCGGTTCGCCCCAGGGTCGTCAGCGCTGCGACGGTGACCAGGCTGCGGTCACGGCGCGACAGCCCCGCTCTAGCCCAGACGTCGCCGAACAACACTTCATCCGTCAGCTCAGCAAGCTTGGGCGCGACATCACCCACCAACTGCTGCGCTCGGCTCTTCTTCTCCATCATGCAACGCCTCCTTGAGATCGACACGGGAGCATCCTGTTCCCTGGGATCGACGCTACGGCGGCGCACGCGCATGAGGGAGGAACCGTCATTACACCCAAAGGGACGCGCACCGGTGTCTCCAGAGTGAATGCCCCTGTCAGACAATCGGAGAGTCGTGGTCCTGGCAACCGGACGTGGAGCATGGTCTTTCCTACTCCTGCGTTACCTCGAATCGATCAACGGAGCAGTGAGAGGGTGAGGGTTGATGTTCATGTGGTAGTCACACCGTTTCCCCTGGTATTGCAGAGATCGCAGCACCACGTTTCACAGCATTTTTCGCACTCCTCCGGGAGCATGTCCTAAAACGTGCAGGTGATGCAGCCCATGTGATCGGCAATCCGCCCGCGTTCGCGGCCGACTTCGCCGCCTAAAACATTGAAGTTGCCAACTGGCGTTCACCGAAGGCCTCGGCACAGCGCTCGAAGAGGCTACTCAGTGGTCAGCGATGGAGTCTTCTGGCTTCCCCACGCGGCGATGGCGCGTTCGACATAGGTTGTGACGCTGGCGTGTATATCGGTTTCGGGGTTGAGGAGCCATTGCAGGCCGATGCCGTCCATCACGGCAGTGAATAACCGCACTTCAATCTCAATCTGCGCGGGGGAGAGGTGAACAACGTCGCCACTTTCGACTGCTTCCTGCAAGTGCGCTGCAAGGGTTGCCAGGTTTGAGGTGTAGCGCTGGGTGATGAACGCGTGGCCTGGGTGGGCCGGACTGGAGGCTTCGGCCGCGATGGTGGTGAACAGCTCGAGCAGGCCGCGGTTTTCTTTGTGGGTGGCCATGACCTCTGGCAGCCGCCGGAAGTAGTCCAATCCACTGACGTCGGTGAGGCCGTTCTCCACGGTGCGTCGGTCCCATTCCTCAAGCACGGCGGTGAGGAGGCCTTCCTTACTGCCGAAGTGTTGGATCAGGGTGGCGTGGTTGACGCCGGCCTGCTCGGCAATCGTGCGGAGGGAGCCGCCGGCGAAGCCGTGTTCGCCGAAGACCTCCATCGCGATGCCGATGAGCTGCTCGCGTCGGCGGACCCCTGTGCGGTAGGGGCCCCGTGTTCTGGTCTCTGCGCTTTCTGGCATGTCACTACTTTCTCATGACCATTGCCGAAATGTAACCAGTCGGTTAGTGTTTAAGTTCGACACGGCTGGTCGCCGCACGGGACCTCGTTGACTGATCGCTGCACTTGTCAGCTCGGTTCTGAAACTCGCAGATGGGAATCCTTTAGATGAAGTACTCCGTTCTCGGCCCGACCGGCGTGCGCGTGTCCCGCATCTGCGTGGGCACGGCGACCTTCGGAGTGGCACCGCGCGCACAGGAAGCCGATGGCGTCGTGGGGGCGGCCCTGGATCTGGGCATCAACTTCTTCGACACCGCTGACGTCTACGGTTCAACGTCGACGTTCGACCGGCCCGGCATTCCCCCGGCGGCAGAGCGGGAGTCCGCCGAGGAGATCCTCGGCCGCTCCCTGGCCGACCGGCGGGATGAGGTGGTGCTGGCGACCAAGTCGGGGGAGCGGAGGTTCGATCCGGATGCCGGTCTTTCGCGCCGGTACATCATCCAACAGGTCGAACAGAGCCTGCGCCGGCTGCGCACCGACCGCATCGACCTCTATTACGCGCATTTCCCTGACCCGAACACGCCGTTGGAGCAGACACTTGCTGTCTACGACGATCTGATCCGGCAGGGGAAGCTCCGGTATGTCGCTTTGTCCAACCACCCGGCCTGGCAGATGACCGAGGCTCTGTGGATCGCCGAGGACCGCCGGCTGGTCTCCGCCCCCGTTGCCGCGCAGGTCATGTACAACCTCTTGGACCGAAGCGCCGAAAAGGAGCTCGCCGCCGCGTGCGTGCGGTTCGGCCTGTCGATCATTCCCTATGCCCCGCTGCACGGCGGGCTGCTGGCCGACCTTTCGGTCCTGGACCGCCCGATCGCCGGAGGCAAGCGCTATGGCGGGCCCGGATACTCCGATGCCGAGATCGCGGTCGCCCGCCAACTCGACCAACTGGCCCGCGAGTGGGGGCTGGGGATGCAGCAGGTTTCGCTGGCCTGGCTGTTGTCCCGCCCGGCCGTGGCATCGGTGATCGTCGGAGCCGAGACGGCCGACGAGCTCCGCGCCAACGCCGCCGCTGCAGATGTCGAGCTCACCCAGGAACAGCTGGATGTGGTCTCGGCGCTGACCGCCGAGACCGCGTCCTGACCGGAAGATACGAGGAACGCTGACATCCGGGTGTCGATGGGCACTGTGTTCCAGGTGCCATGGACCCGGATCGAGTCGTGGCCTGGAGACCTTGAGGTCCTTAAGGAAGCAGGTTACTTCGTGGCCGGCATGTCGCTTGGCGAAGGGGCCATCACGCTCGACGAGCTGGTCGCCCAGGACCATCAAAACCTCGCGCTAGTCTTCGGCACCGAGGGTGAAGGATTGAGGCCTGAGACCGATCAGGCGCTCGACGCGCGCGTAACAATCCCGATGATGAACGGCGTCGACTCGCTCAATGTCGCGGCGTCCTCTGCTGTGGCGTTCTACGCGACGCGGTAGCCAATGCCGGACTATAGCTTCAGTGATAGCCGCAGGAAGCGCGACCACGAAATACGGGAGGGTGCCAGAAGACACCAACCACCAACGCTGGACTACACCTGGCTGACTTCTCCCTGGACGCGCTCCGGTGCCGCGAGGAAGGTTACGGATTCGCAGAGTTCCGGCGGCTGGCCAAGGCCAGGGAGCTGCGCTGGCCCGGTGACGTGCTGGAGCAATGGGTGTTCGACCACGGCGGATATGACCCCTTCCTGAACGACTACGGTGACATCGACCTCAGGGGGATCGACTGGCAGGTCGGGGCCTTGAGCGTCGACGACTTTGTGGCGATGCCGACAGGGCCATCCGATGCGGACGTCATCGGCCGTCTGTTGCGGGGACAGACTCTCGCTGAGAAGCACTTGGTATGGATCGGCAGGCGACGGACGTGACCAGCCACACCAGATGCCCCGGCATGGAGGTCGTCACACCTCGAGCGACTAAAGGAAGACACCGGTGCCAGTCCAGGAGCCCCAGACGTTGAACTCGCCTACCCAGCTCGCCACTCAGATCCGGTTCCACCTCGAGACCCTCGGTGATGTACCGCATCAATGCCAGCGGCGACTCCCCAGGACCGTCACAGCGGCGGTGATGGCGATGCCGAGGCCGATCGGGACGCTGAAATGGATCTGGAGCAGGAGTACTCCGATGACGGCCCCGGCGAACATAGCGAGGACAGCGCCCAGCCGTCGGTTGAGTAACCGGGGCCGTTGCTTGCCCACAAGTGACTCTCCGGCGAGGGAAGTCATGGTGGAAGTAATGACCACTGTGGTCATGTCTCGTACGCCCAAATGCCGCGCAATCAGGGCCTGGGAGCCCATGTGCATGGCGATAACGGCGGCAACAATGACACCAATGGACTGCCGGCCGACGTCTTCCACGATGAGAGAGATGGCGGCGGTTCCCGTCAACGCGATACAACCCGCTGTGAGAAGGAGCGTGACCCTGCGGTTCCAGCCTTTCGGGCTTGACTGGAGCGTAGATCCGGCAACCGCCGCGCCGAGGAGAAAGGCGCCAAGTGCTACCAGTGGGCCCAAAGTTGGCAGGTTCGCCGCCCCGGCCAACGCCATCGCAAGAATCACCACGTTGCCGGTCATGTTTCCGGTGAAGACGTGATCAAGTCCAAGGTAGCCGACCGCGTCAACCACACCTGTAACGAGCGTGAGGGCCATCATGAGCATCAGTCGGAACTTTTCCGGAGACGACGCATTTTCTTGCGGGGTAGAGGCGGTTTTGGTACCTGAGCTGGCTACGGCTGATGTCATGGTTTAAGGGATCCTTCATCGTGAGGGGTGGTTTCTATGACCACCCCTCGGACATGCTTGTTGGTGGTTTTAGATGGACTGGCTGGCAACTAAGGCGATGCCGTCGCTCCGGGGATCTGCGCCGGCGGCTAGGGCGCCATCGTAGCGTCGACGTGCAATCATGGAAGGGGCGACAAGGTCGTCCCGGCCAGTTGCCGTTCAGGATCGTGAACGTTGTCTCGCCCAACTGGGCAAGGGTGTCATCGTCAATCAGGCCCTCGGCAAGGATGTGGTCGTTGGCCGTCTGTGCGTCCATGCCGCCAACCGCGAAGCGCGGACGGCGGGAGTTATGCTTCCGCCGTCGTGAGCCGCTCGGCTTCCTGCCTCGCATTGTTGGCGCGGCGCTCAGCCTTCAAGCTTGGAATGCTCGCCCAGACGGTGCCATGAACGGTTGTGGTAGACCAGAGCGTCGCCGGGTTCGCCCGCTTGGACGTCACGCATCACGCGGGACTCTAGGGCGTGAACGGCGATGATTGTGGAGGTCCCCACCTCCATGCGATTGATGACGGCGCAGCGCACCCAGGCGCGGACATCGTCATACACCGCTTCGCCGGTTGCAAGGGCCGACCATCGGTGCGTCTGGTCAAAGCGGTCGGCGCCGGGGGTCGCTCCAAACTTCGCCAAGTCGACGTCGTGTGCGTCCAGCAGGTGCACGACGACGGTTTCGGCGCGCGAAAGCACCACGGACGCGGAGGACAGTGCCGAGACCGAGAAAATCAGCAACGGAGGTTCCGCACTCACTGACACGACCGACGATACCGTCAGTGCCACCGGTCCTTCGCCGGCATCAGCCGTGATGACGGCGACACCTCCCGGGTGGCCACGGAACAGTGCTTTGAATTCGTCGGCCGAGAGGGAGGACGGGAAGCTTTGCTTCGGAGCCTCGAGCCAGGTGTCTGCGGGGTAGGCGTGAAACATCGTTAGGACACCCTGGGGGCGGAGCGGGCGAGTTCCTCGCGAATGATGTTCGTCCCTGCGCTGAGAGCACTCAGCTTGGCCAGTGCGACGTCCCGGGGGAACGGTGCCATGCCGCAGTTGGAGCTGGCGATAAGCTTGTCCGCATCGACGAACTGCAGGGCCTTGCGGAGGGTGCTGGCGATGTCCTCCGGGGTCTCGATGGTCTCGCTTGCGACGTCGATTGCCCCGAGCATGACTTTCTTGCCGCGGAGGAGCTCGATGAGGTCCATGGGCACGTGGGAGTTCTGGGATTCCAGCGAGATGATGTCGATGCTGGAGCTCTGAAGCAGCGGGAACGTTTCCTCGTACTGCCGCCACTGTGAGCCGAGCGTCGCCTTCCAGTCATTATTCGCCTTGATCCCGTAGCCGTAGCAGATATGCACGGCGGTCTCCGCACGCAGCCCTTCCGCCGCTCTCTCAAGCGCAGCCACGCCCCATTCCTTGACCTCATCGAGGAAGACGTTGAACGCGGGCTCGTCGAACTGGATGATGTCCACGCCGGCCGCCTCCAGTTCCTTCGCCTCCTGGTTCAGGATCGCAGCGAACTCCCAGGCCAGCTTCTCGCGACTCTTGTAGTGGTCATCGTAGAGCGTGTCGACCATGGTCATTGGACCGGGAAGAGTCCATTTGATCGGCCGGTCGGTGGCTGCGCGGAGGAACTTTGCGTCTTCCACGAATACCGGCCGCTCGCGGCGCACCGCTCCGACGACGGTCGGCACGCTGGCGTCGTAGCGATCGCGGATGCGCACGGTCTTGCGCTGTTCGAAGTCGACCCCGCTGAGATGCTCGATGAAGGTCGTGACGAAGTGCTGGCGGGTTTGCTCGCCGTCGCTGACGATGTCGATGCCGCGTCGGCTCTGCTCGTGGAGCGCGATGCGCAGCGCATCCTGCTTGCCTTCGAGCAGCGCATCTCCCTCCAGCTTCCACGGGGACCAAAGAGTCTCCGGCTGTGCGAGCCACGATGGTTTGGGCAGGCTTCCGACAACGGTGGTGGGCAAAAGTGTGTTCATGATTGACGATTCTCCGTGGGTCAGTTGACGAGAGCGGGGTATTTGGCGGTCCACTGGTCCAATAGATCCTTGTGGGGCGTGATGAAGTGCTCCTCTGTGTACTTCGCCTGCGTGATCGCGAGCTGACCGCGCTCGACGCGGTCGTAAGCAATCTGGGTCCGCGAGTAATCCTGCTCTCCCAGGCTCGGCTGGTAGACGTGGGCGGCGGCGGAGTTCGCGTTGTAGATCTCCGGGCGGTAGATCTTCTGGAACGTCTCCATGGTGCTGATCGTGCCGATGAGCTGCAGGTTGGAGTAGTCGTTGAGCAGGTCGCCGCGGAAATAGAAGGCGAGCGGCGCAACGCTGCCGCGTGGCATGAAGTAGCGAACCTGCAGCCCCATCTTTGCGAAGTACGCGTCCGTCAGCGAGAACTCGTCCTGCTGGTACTCGACGCCCAGGATCGGGTGACGGTTCTCCGTTCGCCGGTACGTCTTGCTCGTGGAAACGCTGATGCACACCACTGGCGGCTGCGGGAAGCGTTCCTGGCATGCAGGGGAATCGAGGAATTGCTGGAACAGTTTGCCGTGAAGATCGCCGAAGTCCTCGGGAACGGTGGGCTTGCCCGAGTCCCCTGCTGCCGCTGGCAGTACGACGCTGAAGTCGAAGTCACGCACGTAGGAGGAGAAGTTGTTCCCCACGATCCCTTGGTGGCGGACCCCGTTCAGCTGGTCGACGATCTGGATGTCGAGAACCTCGAACAGCGGGAACTGCTGATCCGTACCTTCCGCAGTGAACTCTATCTGCACGGACACGATCTCAAGCTCGACCGTGTAGCGGTCCCGGTCCGGGTTGTCCCAGCTTGCGAGATCGTTGAAGCGGCGGCGAATCATGGTCAAGGCGTTGCGGAGGTTCTCCTGGCGGTGCTCGCCCCGTGCCAGGTTGGCGAAATTCGTCGTGATCCGCGAGCCTTCCGACGGGGAGTAGTCCTCGTCGAAGGGGGTCGTGGTGATGCTGAAGGTGAAGTCGTCTGCCATGTGCTGCCAATCCGTTGATGGGCCGGAGACGGCCTTTCGAAGGGGATGTATCCATGGTGCAGCCTTCCGAGGGGTATCAAGTAACTAGTGGTTACTATGCATTCATATAGAATCTTCCTATGCCTCAGATTTCGAGCGGATTGACCCTACAGCAGCTCCGTTACTTCATAGAAGTTGCGGCTGAGGGGTCGATCTCCGCGGCCGCCGATCTTCTCTTCGTAGCGCAGCCGACAATGTCCGCCGCGATGAAGGACCTTGAGGCCCGGGTTGGCCGTGCGCTCCTGGTTCGCTCCGCCCGCGGAGTCACCCTTACCGCCGACGGGGTAGAGTTCCTCGGCTACGCGAGGCAGGTCGTCGAGCAGTTCGCTCTCCTCGAGCAGCGCTACCTTGGTAGGCCACCGCGGCGACGTCTGCTCGGGGTGTCAACGCAGCACTACTCGTTCGCGGTGGACGCCTTCGTCCGGATGGTCAAGGCCACTGATGTGGCCGAATAC
Source organism: Curtobacterium sp. LFS079 (assembly GCF_047977865.1). Lineage (NCBI taxonomy): Bacteria > Bacillati > Actinomycetota > Actinomycetes > Micrococcales > Microbacteriaceae > Curtobacterium > Curtobacterium sp. LFS079. Next base: position 31,122 of record NZ_JBFPFO010000004.1, on the reverse strand, counting down.
GAGTTCTCGCTGCGTGAGTCCCGTACTTGGGACATCATCGAGGATGTCCGGACGCTCCGCAGCGAGATAGGCATCCTCTACCGGAACGATTTCAACCGGAAGGTCATCGACAAGCTGCTCCGGGAATCCGGGCTCGCGTTCACTCCGCTTTTCCTCGCCGATCCGCACATTTTCATTTCACGGAACCACCCGCTCGCCTCAAAAGAGCGTGCGACTCTCGCCGATCTCGCCGGCTTGCCCCGGCTAACCTTCGATCAAGGTGCGAACAACTCCTTTTACTTCGCCGAGGAGATTCTCTCCACCTTGTCCAGTAAGCAGGAAATCCGGGTCTCTGACCGGGCCACGATCTTCAACCTCATGATCGGGCTCCACGGATACACGATCTCGACGGGCATCATCAGCGGGCAGCTCGACCCCGAGATCGTCGCCATCCCGCTTGACGTTGACGAACGCATCGAGATCGGCTGGATCGGTTACGCCGCGATTCCGCTTACCGACCAAGCGCAGCGCTACCTCAGGGAATTGCGGGCCGTCGTCGCTGAGTTCGGCGTAGCGCTGCTCGACTGACTGCAGTTGAGCGGGCGGGTCTTTACGCTTTCGGTGATTGGACGTGTTTGTTGCAGCCGAGCGGGTTGCTGGTGTCGTATATGCCCGTCGCCGTCGCCGTCGTTGGCATGACCGGGGCGGACGCCAGCGAGGAAACCGGCCTGTTCCAGGTGGGGGCGATCCAGCCAGGGAGATCAGGCCGGGTTTGTAAGGCCGCGGTGCCGTCCTGGCCGCCACCTGTGAAGGCATTGAGCCGCAAACTGATGTTGGCGACGTACCGGCTCGCGGGCGGGAGAAGGTTAAGTGGCTCACCGCATTTGGGGGTGTTCGGGGCCTGACTCCGCCGGCTTCGAGTAGTGACGGGAGGCGATGAGGCGGGGGAGGTTGGAGAGCGCTCCGGCGGCATGGGCTCGGCTGCGCTCGCGAGCCTCGGGGATGCGTGGGTCGTCGGCGTAACGCTCCAGCTCGGCGAAAGGATACAGCCGGCTCGTGCGCGACCAGGCGGACACGGCCGGATGCTGGCCGCGTGCCCGGGCGTTCGCCATCAGCGCGGCGTAGGCGATGAGGAAGTCGACATTCCGATCCCAGAGGTGCAGCGGGCGGCACAGCTTGTTCTTCTGGTCGTCGTCGTGGAGTTCGGCTTCGACGACGCCAAGCATCGCGTACTGGAACGAGACGGTGCCCCAGAACATCGGCTGAAGCGTGATGCGGCCAGGTTCGAAGATCGGACGAAGTGGAGGCCGGACGAGCCCCGACGCCGCGCAGTGGACGTGCAGCGTTTCGCGTGTCGTGGGGATGACACCGTCGTCGAGGATGATGCGGTCGCGCTCGACAGTACGCACGTGGCCGAGGCGGACGACATCCTCGATTTGCCGGAGGAGGGCGATCTCGGCTTCTCCGACAATCGCCCCGTGGAACATCGTGGGTGGCACCGAGGGATCAACCCGTAGCAGGATTCCCTGTTCGTCGAGCCGTGCGAAGAGATCGTCAACCGTCGTCGCTTGGGCCATGGCCTCGATCTGTGCGGCGTTCGCGACGTACTGGTCGACGACTAGGTCGTGCGGCTGCAGGTAGCGTCTATTCGGCCACCAGCCCTCGCGCGGTTTGATCCACGTGAGGTCGGCGGGATCGACACCCCGCTCGAGAAGCCACACGCATGTGTCGAGGGCGGTCTTTCCCGCGCCGATCACGGTGAAGCGTCCGGCCGGGTGGGCGAGTCGGGCGAGCCCGCCGGTGGGGATGCATCGGACTCCATCGGCCACGGCGAACGGCGGGGCGGAGGTGGCGGGGATGCGGCCCTCGAGATACCTGGCATCCACCACGCGGCGGCGCACGGTGACGGGCACGGTGCGGCCGTCCAGGCGGGAGACGATCCGACCCTCGTCAACGAACTCGAACTCGGGCAGGTACAGTACACGACCGGTCGGCAGGAAGACCCTCGTCATCGCCTCTTCGAAATGCGCGCAGATCTCGCTCGGGCCGGCCAGCTCGTACATGCCTGCGTTCGTGCCGCTGACGTCGCGCCTGTTGGCTCCGAATGGCACGGATTCGACGCCATAGAGGTTCGCGGGCTGGTGCAGCCGAACGAACGGATATGCGTCCTGCCAGTGTCCCCCGGGCGCGTGCCGACGATCGACGATCGCGACCGTGGCATCCGAATGCGCGAGGATCCGGTCGGTGAAGACCATCCCCGCTGTCCCAGCGCCGACCACCAGATAGTCGGCTTCGATGCGCCCGCGCACGCACTTACAGTAAACCCGGCCGTCTGCCCAGGGGAATCCTCCGGTGCGCAGGTACGGTCGGGCCGTGCGGCTGACGGAGTCGCTCACTCCTGCAGGAGAATTGATACAAGCAGGTGTGGTCACGGTTCCGACACGATGGGCGGCCAGGGTGCAGCAGCATCTTGCAGCACACTTCAACCAGTTGGGCGACAGTCGCTCTCGCTCCCGAGCAGATTGCGGCGCCTACTAACGTCGGCACGATCTTCCGCTCCGCCGCCGCGCTGGGCCTGGACGCCGTGCTCGTGACTCCGCGCTGCGGCGACCCGCTGTACCGGCGCGCCGTCCGGGTGAGCATGGGCACCGTCTTCCAGGTCCCGTGGGCGCGGCTCGAAAGCTGGCCGGGGGACCTGGCATGCCTCAAGGCCCAGGGCTTCACCGTCGCGGCGATGGAACTGACGGACGACGCCGTTGACCTGGACGAGCTCGCGGCTCGCGGCCCGGAGAAGCTCGCCCTGGTACTGGGCACCGAGGGTGCCGGAATGAGCCCGGAGACGCTGGCCGCCGTCGACCTCGCCGTCAAGATCCCGATGCGCGCGGGAGTGGACTCGCTGAACGTCGCCGCCGCGTCCGCCGTCGCGTTCTGGGAACTCCGCCCGAGGGACTAAGCAGGCGGTGGAACCTGCGAGCCGGTGGCCGACTCGACCGGGAACCCGGCAGCTTTCCACTCAGGAAAGCCTTCTTCGAGCCTCATCGCCGGGCGCCCGACATCGCTAAGCTCACGCACGGCGTCGTCCGCGTAGACGCAGTACGAACCGCGGCAGTACGCCACAATATCGCGCCCTTCGGGAATCTGCCTCAGCCGGGCCTTCAAATCGTCAACTGGCACTGAAAGGGCGCCCGGGATATGCGCGGCCTCATACTCGGGGCGCGGCCTGACGTCGAGCACGACGACATCGCCCTGCTTCAGCCGCCGCTGCAACTCCTCACGGTCAATGGTGCTCAGGCTGGTTCGGTCACCCAGGTATGAGAGGGCAAGCGCCCCCAGCTCGCCCGCATGCGCCTCGGCTGTTTCCCGCAGCGCCCGCCAAAGCCGCTCGACAGCTGGTCCCGCCAGGGAATAGTAGGCGCGGGTTCCTGACCGCCTGGAGGTCACCACCCCTGCCCGCAGCAGGCGCTGCAGGTGCTGGGAGGTGTTGGCGACGCTCTGGCGGATCTCCGCGGCCAGTTCTTCCACCGACCGCTCGCCCTGGGCGAGGACGTCCACCAGTTCCGCCCGCCGACCGTTCCCCAGCGCCTTGGCAGCTTCGACAAGGACGTCGAAGACCGCTTCCTTGGCCCGATGGTCTCCCATGCCAGCCCTCCTTCGGAAAAGCTATTCAAGAGCTCTCTTGACAAGAGTATTGCACCGGAGGTGTTATTCAAGAACCTACTTGAATAAGAAAGGGGGCGGTGGCAAATGGCCGCCGTCAGCGGCTTCATCGCGGCTGCCGGACTGGCCGTCGCAGCCCTGTCCTGGTATGGGGTGCGCCGCGGTGAACGGTGGGCCTTCGGCACGGCCGTCGTCGTTCCTGTTGTCGGGCTCGGCGTTGCCTTGCCCGCCCACTACCCCTGGGGCCTGGCGACCCTCGGCCACCTCGGCCTGATCTATCTCGCCGTCCTTATCTTCCTTGTCGGAGTCGTGTTGGCATTCACAGCCATGAAAGCCCCAGCGAAGGCGTAATGCCGCACCAGCTGCCAACCGCGCGAACAACCGGGACTGGAGGGGATCACGGACCCGAGAGGGCATAGGCACTCGCCGGAGCCAGGGCCGGTGCTGGGGCTGCGTCAGAACCTGGCCCAGTTCATCCTGCTCATCGCCGTCAACGCTTGCGTTGGCGGCACCCTCGGCCAGGAAAGAACCGTCCTGCCCCTGCTGGCCAGCGACGTTTTTCGCGTCGACCGCTATACCGGCGCCCTGACGTACATCCTCGCCTTCGGGCTGTCCAAAGCGGCGATGAACTACTTCGCCGGGACCCTCTCAGACCGATTCGGCCGCAGGCCGGTACTCCTGGCGGGATGGCTGGCAGCGATCCCGGTTCCGTTCATGCTCATCTCCGGGCAGGCATGGGCATGGATCGTCGGGGCGAACGTGCTCCTGGGCATCAGCCAAGGACTCACGTGGTCCACGACCGTGGTGATGAAGTTGGATCTCGTGGGCCCGTCCCGGAGGGGACTCGCCATGGGCCTGAACGAGGCGGCGGGCTATCTGGGCGTCGCGACCACCGCCCTGGCCACCGGGTACCTTGCGTCCGAATACGGCCTGCGGCCAGTCCCGTTCCTGCTTGGCGCGGCCTTCATCGCCCTCGGCCTTGGGTTGTCCGTCACGGCTGTGCGCGAGACCCGCGGCCATTCCCTCGTTGAGGCCCGCGCCCACATCGATGCGCACGAGCACGCCCACGGCGGGCTAACGGACCGGCAGGTCTTCACCCTGACCAGCTTCCGCGACCGTTCCCTCGCGGCGGTCAGCCAGGCCGGCATGGTGAACAACCTCAACGACGGCCTCGCCTGGGGCCTCCTTCCGGTCCTGTTTGCAGGCGCCGGGCTGAGCCTTGGCCAAATCGGTATCCTCGCCGCGGCCTATCCGGCCGTATGGGGCGCCGGGCAGCTCTTCACCGGGGCGGCCTCGGACCGGTGGGGGCGCAAGTGGCTCATCGTCGCCGGCATGCTGACCCAGGCCGTCGGACTGGCAATCGTCGCCACCTCGCGCAGCTTCGGGCCCTGGCTGGCTGCCGCAGTGCTCCTGGGGCTGGGGACGGCGATGGTGTACCCGACGCTGCTCGCCGCCATCGGCGACGTCGCCCACCCCGCTTGGCGGGCCCGCTCCGTCGGCGTCTACCGGCTCTGGCGCGACGGCGGTTTCGCGGTGGGGGCGCTTCTGTCCGGCGTCCTCGCGGACCTGTACGGGATCCCGGCCGCTATCGCTGCCGTCGCTGCGATCACTGCCGCATCAGGCCTCCTCGTCGCCTTCCGCATGCGCGGCAACGACCACGCACCAAGGTAGAGCGCCTACGGCGCAGGCCAGGGCAGCGCCGGTTCGCCAGTTCCCGCCGCATCCGCTAGGATTGTTTGTTGGCCCGGGAGCCGCGGAACGTCCATCGTCCGCAGGTGCACGGACCACCTCCATTCATACCTGGCAGCTGGCAAAATCCAGCTGCGCGAACAAAGGTCCAATTATGAAGTCTGATATCCACCCGAAGTACGAAGCTGTTGTTTTCAACGACCTGGCTTCCGGCGTCAAGTTCCTGACCAAGTCCACCGTGTCTTCCTCCAAGACCATCGAGTGGGAAGACGGCAACACCTACCCGGTCATCGACGTCGAAATCTCCTCCGAGTCCCACCCGTTCTACACGGGCAAGCAGCGCATCATGGACTCCGCAGGCCGTGTCGAGCGCTTCAACGCTCGCTTCAAGGGCTTCGGCGCCAAGAAGTAATCGACTTCATCAAAGTCACCCGGCAGAGCCCGCGTCCCGCCAAGGGACGCGGGCTCTGCTGTTAATGGTCAGAGTTGTTTTCGGGCAGGATGGTGGACATGACTTCCCGTCTTGATTCCCAAGGGTCCGACGCCGGCCGCCTTCACGGCGAATTCAAGGTTCCCGGCGGCAAGCTCGTCGTGGTGGATTGCCGGGTGGTTGACGGCAGGCTGGCGGAGGTCTCTGTCAGCGGCGACTTCTTCCTCGAACCGGACGAAGCGTTGCAGGACATCAACCGCGCCCTCACCGGCCAGCCTGCGGAGTCGACGCCGGGCGAACTGGCCGCCGCCGTGACCGCAGCGCTGCCGGCGGACGCCGTCCTGTTCGGCTTTTCCGCCGAAGCTGTGGCGGTGGCGGTCCGCCGTGCTCTGTCCAAAGCCACTGGCTGGCTGGACCATCAGTGGGAGGTGATTCCGCCGTCGGTCCTTCCCACCCACGTAAATGTGGCCCTCGACGAAGTCCTCACCGAGGAAGTCGGGGCCGGGCGCCGCAACCCCACCCTGCGCTTCTGGGACTGGGAGGAGCCCTCGGTGGTGATCGGCAGCTTCCAGTCGGTGCGCAACGAAGTGGACCCCGACGGCGTCGCGCGCCACGGGATCACGGTGGTGCGCCGCATCAGCGGCGGGGGTGCCATGTTCATGGAAGCGGGCAACTGCATCACCTACTCCCTCTACCTGCCGCAGACCCTGGTGGACGGCATCAGCTTCGCTGACTCCTACGCCTTCCTGGACGCCTGGGTGATGGCGGCGCTGGAAAAGCTTGGGATCACGGCCTTCTATGTGCCCCTGAACGACATCGCCACGGAGCAGGGAAAGATCGGCGGAGCGGCACAGAAGCGCCTGGCCAACGGCGGAATGCTGCATCACGTCACCATGAGCTACGACATCGACGCCGACAAAATGGTCGAGGTGCTGCGGATCGGCAAGGAAAAGCTCTCCGACAAGGGAACGCGCAGCGCGAAGAAGCGGGTGGACCCGTTGCGCAGGCAAAGCGGCCTGCCGCGGGATGCCATCATCAAGGCGATGCAGGAAGTCTTCGCCGAACGCTACGGTGCCGTGGAATCGCGCATCACCGACGCCGAACTGGCCACGGCGCAGGAACGCGTGCGGAGCAAGTTCGGCACCGACGAATGGCTATACCGCATTCCCTAGCCTGCAGGACGTGACACGGCCTGCGCGCGCAGGGACCGCAGCAGGTGGTCGCGCTGCTCCAGGACGATCCGGCGCAGCGCCCGGGGCGCCTCCGCGTGCGCGGCCAGCCAGTCGTCCGTGCTGCGCAGCACGGGGTGGTCCTCAGGCGCCGCCCCTTCCTGGAGGTCCTGCCCGGCCGGGAACAGACCGCGCACGATCCGGCCGGCGATCTCAATGCTGCGCTCCCGCCAGACCCGCTCCAAGCAGTCGAAGTACGGTTCGATGTAGGCGTCCAGCAGGCCGGCGGGCGCCGTCATGAAGCCGGCGATCGTGGCCGCCAGGATCTCGTTGGACAGTTCCGTCGACTCCACGGCGGCTTTCCAGGCCACGGCCTTCACGCCGGCATCAGGCCTCGCCGCAGACGCGAGTGCATGGCCTTCCCGTCCCGAGGCTGTGGCATCCTTCGCCAGTTCCGCGTCGAGTTCAGCGGTCGTCGCCGCGTCGTTGGCGGCGAGGGCCTGCCAGAGGCTCCAGCGCAGCTCGGCGTCCACGGCCAGGCCCGCTATCTCCTCCGTCCCGGACAGCAGCCCGCGGAGCAGCGGGAGCTGGCCGCCGTCGTGCCGGGACAATCCGGCGAGCGAGCGCGCCCAGGCCAGTTGCTGGTCGGAGCCGGGTATCGAATCCCGGAGGCGGTCCGCTGCCGTGTTGAGCAGGCCGCTGCGCACCCGGTCCCGCCGCGCGGCAGGGACATAGCGTTCCACCGCCGTCGCAGCATTGGCCAGGATGTTCAGCAGCACGCCGACGCCGCTTTCGGCCGGGGCGAAGTGTTCGACGGCGGCGACGTACAGTTCCGCCGGGGTCGCGGCGTCGCGGGCCGAATCCCAGAGCGCAGTCCAGCAGAGCGCCCGCGCCATCGGATCGTCGATCCTGTCCAGGGCCTCGCGGACCGTGGACTCGGACCGGGCATCGAGGCGGACCTTGGCGTAGCTGAGGTCCTCGTCGTTGACCAGCAGCAGGGCCGGGCGTGGCTTGCCCGCCAGGGCGGCCACCGCAGTCAGCTGCCCCTCGACGTCGAGCTCCAGGCTGTCCGTCCGCCGCAGCGCACCGGAGACGCCGTCAAAGTCGTAGAGGCCCAGCCTGAGCCGGTGCGGCCGGTGTACCTGCCGGCCCGTGGCCGGGTCAAGGGAGTCCTGGCGCAGGATCACGGAGTCCATGGTGCCGTCGGGGCCATCGGTCACCTCTGCGGTCAGGGTGGAGATGCCGGAGGTCTGCAGCCATTGCCGGCTCCAGCCGCCGAGGTCCCGGCCGGAGGCCGCCTCCAGCGCCTCCAGCAGCTCGGCCAGGGAGGTGTTGCCGAATGCGTGTTCACGGAAGTACCGGCGGGAACCCTCAATGAAAGCCTCGAAGCCGACGTACGCCACCAGCTGCTTCAGTACGGAGGCGCCCTTGGCGTAGGTGATGCCGTCGAAGTTCTGCTTCGCCGCTTCCAGGTCCGGGATGTCCGCGACGATCGGGTGGGTGGTGGGAAGCTGATCCTGCAGGTAGGCCCAGGCCTTCCGCTTGTTGGCGAAGTTCACCCACGCCGATTCCCACGAGGTTGCCCGGTCCACGCCCAGTGTCCCCATGAAATCGGCGAAGGATTCCTTGAGCCACAGGTCGTCCCACCAGCGCATGGTCACCAGGTCGCCGAACCACATGTGCGCCATCTCGTGCATCAGCGTGTTGGCCCGGGCCTCGTACTGCGCGTCGGTGGCGCGGGAAGTGAAGACGTATTTTTCGGTGAAGGTCACCAGGCCAGGGTTCTCCATGGCGCCGAGGTTGTACTCGGGGACGAACGCCTGCTCGTACTTGCCCCAGGGATAGGGGTAGTCGAAGAGCCGGTTGAAGAAGTCCAGCCCGGCCTTCGTCAGCGTGAAGATTTCCGGGGCGTCGAACGACCCGGCCAGTGACGCGCGGCAGTACAGGGCCAGCGGCACCTCAAGCCGGGCGCCGTCGTCGAGCACCGTGCTCCAGCTGTCCTCGGCGCGGAAGTACGGCCCCGCCAGGACCGAGGTGATGTAGGTGGACATGCGCTTGGTGGTAACGAAGTCCCAGGTGCTGGCGCCCGGATCGGTGGCCAGCGGGGCGCGGCCTGACTCCGCGCCGTTGGAGGCCACGTGCCAGTCCGACGGTGCCGTGACATGGAAAGTGAACTGCGCCTTCAGGTCCGGCTGTTCGAAATTCGCGAACACGCGCCGGGCATCGGCCGGCTCGTACTGGGTATAGACGTAACACTTGCCGTCCGCGGGATCGAAGAAGCGGTGCATGCCTTCGCCGGAGCGGCTGTATAAGGCGGTGCCGGTGACGATCACCTCGTTATCGGCGCCCAGGTTCCGCAGGTGGATCCGGTTGCCGTCGACGGCGGACGCAAGGTCCAGTTGCTTGCCGTTCAGGAAGACGCTGTGCACGCCGCCGTGGATGAAATCGAGGAAAGTGTCCGAGCCCGGAGCCGCCGAGAAGGCGATGAAGGTTCGGCTGGTGTAACCCCCGACGGCGGGGTCCGCAGCGTGCCGCACATCCAGCGAGACGTCGTACCGGTGGGTCCTCACCAGTGCGGACCGGGCGGCTGCTTCATCGCGGGTGAGGTTCGACACTCACTTATCTAATCACGCACGGGCTCGGCCGGGGCGGCGCGGCCGGCCACCGGTACATACCGTCGGGCAGGTATATATTGGCAGCTACGGAGCCGGGAAACACCGGAACAAGCGTGCTCATCCGGCGCCGGTTCCGCAGCGGTGAGGACGTGAAGTGCGTCACATAATCGGCGTGAAATGCGCCCGTAATGAATAGGTGATTACCTGAGTCCCATGTCAGAGCTATTCCAGGATTATTCCGAGGCCGTGGCACGTTCCGGTGCCTATGACGAGATGTTCGCGCCGGGCCAGATCGCCAGGAGATCGTACGGCCAGGTCGAAGGGGCCTTGAAGGAGCTGTCACTGGCAGACGTCAGTGCCCGTGCCGACTCCATGGCGCGGACCTTCCTGGACCGCGGCGTCACCTTCGATTACGCGGGGGAGGAGCGGCCCTTCCCGCTGGACATCGTGCCCCGGGTGATTCCCGCCGACGAATGGGAGACCCTGGAACGAGGGGTCGCCCAACGCGTGCGGGCCCTCGAAGCCTTCCTCGACGACGTCTACGGCCGCATGTCCGTGGTATCCGACGGCGTCATCCCGCGCCAGCTTGTCACCACTAGCGCCCACTTCCACCGGGCCGTGCATGGGTTCGAGCCCGCGGGCGGGGTGCGCGTGCACGTCTCCGGCATCGACGTCGTCCGCGACGCCGCCGGCACCTTCCGCGTCCTCGAGGACAACGTCCGGGTGCCCTCGGGCGTCAGCTACGTGCTGGAGAACCGCCGCGCAATGGCCAAGGGCCTGCCCGAAGCGTTCGGCCAGCAGCACATCCGTCCCGTCGAGGAATACCCGCGCCGGCTGCTGTCCGCGCTGCGCAAGACCGCACCGTCCGGCGTCGACGATCCCACCGTCGTCGTCCTCACCCCGGGGGTGTTCAATAGCGCATACTTCGAACACACCCTCCTGGCCGGCCTCATGGGCGTGGAGTTGGTGGAGGGCCGCGACCTCATCTGCCGCGGCAACCGCGTCTACATGCGCACCACCGCCGGCGAACAGCGCGTGGACGTCATCTACAAGCGCATCGACGACGACTTCCTCGATCCGCTGCAGTTCCGCTCCGATTCCATGCTCGGCTGCCCGGGGCTGGTCAACGCCGCCCGCGCCGGCGGGGTCACCATCGCCAACGCGGTGGGCAACGGCGTCGCCGACGACAAACTGGTCTACAGCTACGTTCCGGACCTGATCCGGTACTACCTGCACGAAGAGCCGGTCATCGCCAACGTGGACACCTTCCGGCTCGAAGAGAAGGAAGCCCGCGAACACGTCCTGGACCGCCTGGATGAACTGGTCGTCAAGCCGGTGGACGGTTCCGGCGGCAAGGGTCTCGTGATCGGCCCGGCCGCATCCAAGGACGAACTCGACGCCCTGCGCCAACGGATCCTGGCGGACCCGCGCGGCTGGATCGCGCAGCCCGTGCTGCAGCTCTCCACCGTGCCGACGCTTTCCGGAGACAAGTTCGGCCCCCGCCACGTGGATCTGCGCCCCTTTGCCGTGAACGACGGCGACGACGTCTGGGTGCTGCCCGGCGGGCTCACCCGCGTGGCCCTCAAGGAGGGCTCGCTGATCGTGAACTCCAGCCAGGGCGGCGGCTCGAAGGACACCTGGGTGCTTTCCGATTCCCCGCAGCTGACCGGCCCGGACCTTCTGCGGCCGAGCATCAGCGTCCGCGAGCAGGTGTCGGTCTGGCCCGTGGAAAGCAACTGGCGGGACCGCCAGTCGGAGCAGGAACAGCAATGAGCTCCTTCCAGCCCGCCCGTACTTTTGACAAGACCCCGAACGCCAAGGAGGCAGGCCCGTGCTGAGCCGTATCGCCGAGTCACTCTTCTGGATCGGCCGCTATGTGGAGCGTGCCGACGGCACCGCCCGGATCCTGGATGTCCACCTGGAGCGCTTGAACCACCTGCCGCTCGACGAGCAGCGCAGCGTCGCCCGTGAGCTGCTGGCGGTGATGGGCGCGCGGCCGCAGAGCGAGGAGTTCGGCCTGCCGGAGCTGCTCCACGCACTGGCCTACGACAAGTCCAGCGCTTCCTCGATCGCCGGATCCCTCGGGGCCGCGCGCGAGAACGCCCGGCGCGCCCGCGAAACTGTGTCCTCCTCCCTGTGGGAATGCCTCAACACCACCTACTACGGGCTGAACCAGCACCGCAAGGACGTGGTGGGCACCTACCGGTTCTGCAACTGGGTCCTGGAACGCACTGCGATGGTCCGCGGCCTCGCCGACACCACGGTCAGCCACGACGAAAGCTGGCTCTTCCTGGTCCTCGGCCGGTCCCTGGAACGCGCCGACATGACAGCCCGCATGCTCTCCACCCGGGACGTGCTCTCGGCGGGCATGTCCTGGGTGAACATGCTGCGCTGCGCCGGTGCATACGAGTCCTTCCTGCGCACCCGCCGGGCAGCCTTCGGCGACCAGCACGCCGCGGAGTTCCTGCTCCTGGACCGGCTGTTCCCGCGCTCCATCGTGTACGCGCTGCGTGACGCCGACGAGTGCCTGGCCAAGCTTGACCCTTCGGCCCAGCGCGTCGGCTTCATCAACGACGCCCGCCGGATCGTGGGCCAGGCCAGGACCTTCCTGGAATTCCACCGCACGGATGACCTCATGGCCGAGCTTCCGGAGCACATGGACCGTGTGCAGAAGGCCGTCACGCAGGCCTCCGACGCCATTTCCCGTAAGTACTTCAATCAGGCGGATGAACTGGCCTGGGTGGGAGAAGTTTCATGACCCGGCTGAGCATCGTCCACAAGACCGCGTACAAGTACAACAAGCGCGTCACCCTGTCCTACAACGAAGCCCGGATGACCCCGCTGACGGACCCCCAGCAGGTGGTCCTGGAATCGTCGCTGAAGATCACGCCGTCGCAGGCTGCCGTCAGCAGCTACCGCGACTACTGGGGCACCCGCGTCACCGCTTTCGACATGCAGATGCCCCACGAACGGCTGGAAGTCGTGGCCACCAGCACCGTCGAGGTGCACCGGGTCGAGAAGATTGCGCTGCCGGAGCAGATTGTCGACTGGGAAACGCTCGACTCCGACGCCGTGCGGGACCAGTTCAGCGACTGGCTTCCGCAGTCCCGGCTGAGCGGTCCCGGTGACGAAGTCCTGTCCATCATCCCCGGGGTGGTGGCGGGCCGGAACCCGCACGACTCCGCCATGTCCGTCTTCGAATGGATGCGCGGCGAGATGACCTACATGAAGGGCAGCACCGGGGTGACCACGAATGCCGAGCAGGCATGGACCCAGCGCCAGGGCGTCTGCCAGGACCTGGCACACCTGGCGATCGGCTCGCTGCGCAGCTGCGGTATTCCGGCGCGTTACGTTTCCGGCTACATCCATCCGCGTTCGACGGCGGAAATCGGCGAGACCGTGGCCGGCCAGTCCCATGCGTGGCTGGAGTGGTGGGACGGCGAGTGGCGCAGCTGGGACCCTACCAACCACAAGCCGGCCGGTGACCACCACGTGACCGTGGCGCGCGGCCGGGACTACCGCGACGTGCCGCCGCTGAAGGGCATCCTGTCCGGTGGCGGGGGATCGGCCCTGACCGTGACCGTGGAGGTCACCCGCCTGGCCTGAGGCTGGGAGACAAAGCCAAAGGGCGGGCGCCGGATGATCCGGCTCCCGCCCTTGGGCTGTCCCTTTTTGTTTGTTGTCTGGCTTACCAGGGGCAGGACTTGTAATCCTTGAGGAAGACCCCGAACTGGTCCACGCCCTGCTCACCCATGACGATGGGATCGTAGACGCGGGCCGCGCCGTCCACCAGGTCCAGCGGGGCGTGGAAGCCCTCCTCCATGAGCCGGACCTTCGTGTAGTGCGGGCGTTCATCGGTGATCCAGCCGGTGTCCACAGCGGTCATGAGGATGCCGTCACTGTCCAGCATTTCCTGGGCACTGGTACGCGTCATCATGTTCAGCGCCGCCTTCGCCATATTGGTGTGCGGGTGGCCGGGACCCTTGTAGACCCGGGAGAACTGCCCTTCCATGGCGGAGACGTTCACGATGTACTTCCGGCGCGCGGTGGAGCGCTTCATGGCCTCGCGCAGCCGGCTCACCAGCAGGAACGGCGCGGTGACGTTGCACAGCTGGACCTCAAGCATTTCCAGCGGGTCCACCTCGTCCACCACCTGCGTCCAGCTGTTCACCGTAGCAAGGTCCGGGACCAGGCCGCCGGCGTCGATGGCCGTGCCGGTGGCGATGCGTTCCAGCGAAGCGGAGCCCGTGGACAACGCCAGCGAGGTGATGGCATCCCCGGCCAGGACCGGGTGTTCCCTGACGGTGTGGGCAATGGCCAGGGGGTGCTTGTCGTGGGCGTGGCCGAAGGTGACGAGCTCAGGGCCACCGTTGCCGGCCTGCAGGGCCGCAGGCAGCGGCTCGTCCTCCGCATCCACGAGGGGCTTGTAGGCGTTGCCGGAGCGACGCACCGTCTGGGCCGCGTTATTGATGATGATGTCCAGCGGGCCGGCCGCATTCACCGAGTCCGTCAGTGCCATAACCTGCGACGGGTCGCGCAGGTCGATCCCGACGATCTTTAGGCGGTGCAGCCACTCGGCGCTGTCCTCCATCGCGGCGAATCGGCGGGCGGCGTCCTTGGGGAAGCGCGTCGTGATGGTGGTGTGGGCACCGTCCCGCAGAAGCCGCAGGGCGATGTACATGCCGATCTTGGCCCGCCCGCCGGTGAGGAGGGCGCGGCGGCCTGTCAGGTCCGTCCGGGCGTCCCGCTTGCCGTGGCTGAAGGCGGCGCACTCCGGGCAGAGCTGGTGGTAGAAGGCGTCCACCTGGGTGTAGTGCTGCTTGCAGATGTAGCAGGGCCGGGAACGGATCAGGTGTCCGGCGATCTCACCGGTGGCCGAGCTGGCGAGCTTGTTGCCGCGGGTTTCGTCGTCGATCCGGTCGGGAGCCGCTGTCGCGGTCAAGGCCATCACGGCGCGGTCCGCTTCGGCGATGGAATCCCGCTTGGTGACCCGGCGGTGGCGCTTGACCGCCTTGAACATCTTGCCGGTGGCACGGCGGACGGCGAGGTAGTCCGGGTGCTCCTCGTCGTAGGCGTGGATCGTGTTCAGGACCTTAAGGCAGGCCTGGATCTCATCAGGGGTCAACTCGGAGCTCATTGCTCCGATTTTACAGGCCCGCGGAAGGGCCTCAAAAGCAGCTGCCTCCCGCGCGGTGCACGGGGAGCAGCTGCTTCTTATCGGCGCCCGGCCGTCGGGAGCTAGACGGCGGTCGCTTGGGCTTCGGCGGTCTTCTCCAAGGACTCACGGGCTTCGGGAAGGCCCTCGGTTACTGCCTTGACGGCCTTCGGCAGGGTGCGCCGGTACTCGGCGGAAAGCGCCAGCTCAGCTTCCTCGGGTTCCGGGACCAGCTGCCCCTTGGCGAGGACGGTGATCCCGGACTGGGTAACCTTGAAGCCGCGGGCCCGGTCCAGTTCCGGATCGAGGCCGATGGCGGCGCCGGCCGGGATCTGGACGTTCTTGTCGACGATCGCCCGGTTGACCACGGCGCCTTCACCGATGCGGACCTTATCCATCAACACGGAGTCCTGGACCCGGCTGGCGGTGCCTACGTAGACGTCGTTGGCGAGCACGGAACCCTCCACGATGCCCCCGGAAACCACCACGCCGCTGGCCACGATCGAATCCAACGCCGAGCCCACCGTCTGGTTTTCTCCGCGCACGAACTTGGCGGGCGGGGAAATGCTCTGGCGCGTGTAGATCGGCCATTCGGAGTTGTAGAGGTTGAACACCGGCACGGGCGAAATGAGGTCCATGTGGGCGTCATAGAACGAATCGATGGTCCCTACGTCGCGCCAGTAGGTGCGGTCGCGTTCAGTGGATCCCGGGATGTCGTTGAGCGTGAAGTCGTACACGCCGGCTTCGCCCTTGCCCACGAAATAGGGAATGATGTCTCCGCCCATGTCGTGCTTGGTGTCCAGGCGCTCGGCGTCGAGGCGGAGCGCATCCACCAGGGCGTCGGCGTCGAAGACGTAGTTGCCCATGGAGGCCAGGAACTGGCTGGGATCCGCCTCGAGGCCGGCGGTTTCGGCCGGCTTCTCGACGAAGGCCGAGATCTTCTGGGGATCGTTCTGGTCCACTTCGATGACACCGAACTGGTTGGCCATGGACAGCGGCTGGCGCACGGCGGCGACGGTGGCCTTGGCCCCGCTGGCGATGTGCTGCTCCACCATCTGCGAGAAGTCCATCCGGTAGACGTGGTCCGCGCCGACCACCACGACGATGTCCGGGTTGGCGTCATGGATCAGGTTCAGCGACTGGTAAATCGCGTTGGCGCTGCCGAGGAACCAGCTCTTGCCCACGCGCTGCTGGGCCGGAACCGAGGCGACATACCTGCCGAGCTGAGTGGACATGCGCCACGTTTCCGAAATATGGCGGTCAAGGCTGTGCGACTTGTATTGAGTGAGCACAACGATCTGCAGGTACCCCGAATTGACCAGGTTCGACAACGCGAAATCTATCAATCGATACCCGCCGGCGAACGGCACCGCCGGTTTAGCCCGATCCGCCGTCAGTGGCATGAGGCGGTTCCCTTCGCCGCCAGCCAATACGATCGCCAATACTTTTTTCAACGCCATTGGTGTATTTCTCCCTGTACGTCTTGAAGCCCCCCGAGAGCCCGGGCTGCCGGACTCCTTCACACTAGAACAGATACCGGGGAACGACTACGTTAGGCACCATGCGCGTAGACATTGTGACTAAAGAATTTCCTCCCGAGATCTACGGCGGTGCCGGAGTGCATGTTGCCGAGCTCAGCCGGGTCCTTGCCAAACATGTCGAGTTGCAGGTCCGCGCTTTCGGCGCACCCCGCGACGCCGACTTCCACGGGGCAACTGTGACGTCATATTCGACGCCGGAAGATCTCTCCGCGGCCAACGCCGCCGTTCAGACGCTGGGCGTCGATCTGCGGATCGTGCCCGACATCGCCGGGGCGGACCTCGTGCATTCGCATACCTGGTACGCGAACATGGCCGGCCATCTCGCATCGCTGCTGCACGGGATTCCGCACGTCCTCAGTGCGCACAGCCTGGAGCCGCTGCGCCCGTGGAAGGCGGAGCAGCTCGGCGGCGGTTATGCGCTCTCTTCCTGGGTGGAGAAGACCGCCTACGAAGCGGCGGCCGCGATCATCGCCGTGTCCGAGGGCATGCGGCAGGACATCCTGCGCAGCTACCCGGAGGTCGATCCCGCCAAGGTGCGCGTGGTCCACAACGGCATCGACGTGGAGCTGTGGCAGCCCGATGCCGGCGAGGAACATGTCCGTGCCCTGGGCATCGATCCGGCCAAGCCGAGTGTGGTGTTCGTCGGACGCAACACCCGCCAGAAGGGTGTGCCCTACCTGCTCCGTGCCGCGTCCAAGCTGCCGGACGACGTCCAGCTGGTCCTTTGCCTCGGGGCCGCGGACACTCCGGAACTCGCCGCCGAAACCGCAGCCCTGATCGAAGACCTGCAGGGCAGACGGGACGGCGTCATCGTGATCGAACGCATGCTGCCGCGCAAGGAACTCATCCAGGTCCTGAGCCACGCCACGGCCTTCGCCTGCCCGTCCATTTACGAACCGCTCGGCATCGTGAACCTCGAAGCCATGGCTTGCGGTGCCGCGGTAGTCGCCAGCGCCACCGGCGGCATCCCGGAGGTCGTCAACCACGGCGAAACAGGCCTGTTGGTGGAACTGGAGCAGGTGACCGACGGGACGGGCACCCCGCTGGATCCGGAGAAGTTCGTGGCAGACTTCTCTGCGGCCCTCACCGAGGTGGTATCAGACCCCGAGCGCGCGAAGGCCATGGGCGTCGCCGGCCGGGCCCGGGCCGAAGTCCATTTCTCGTGGGAATCGATCACCCAGACCACCCTTGAGGTCTACCGCTCGGTGCTCGATAAGCCCGGGCTCCGCTAGGCAAGGAACCGACCGGTAGAAGGACGACGGCGGCGCCGCACCTCGGCAAGCAATCTTGCGTAGGTGCGGCGCCGCCGTCGCTGTTTTCTACTTCCGGCGATTCAGCGTTTGAGCGCGATTCAGCGTTTGATCGCCGGGAGGTTCTTTTCCTCCACCGGGGTGGAGCCGCTGGCCCGTTGTGCCTGGAAGTAGTCGCGTGCCTCGTCCTGGCGCTGCTGCTCGGCTCCCGAGGCGATGGCTGCACGGAGGTGTTCCGGACCGTATCCGAAGGCGTCCACCAGGTCGAGGGCGTGCGGGCGGATTTTCACCAGCAGCCGGTTGATGTAGGCGCCGACAGTCCGCCCGCGCTGCATCGAAAGCCGGCCGTTCATGAGGTACCAGGACAGGTGGGTCTCGATCAGGGACAGACCGAAGAGGTCGCGCAGCCAGGTCAGCACCTGCAGGGTGCCCGGGTCCTTCACCGAGGCGAGCGCTTCGGTGAAGGCCTCCCACTGCAAGAGTTCCGCGTGGGCGCGGGCGGCGTCGATGAGGTCGTCCTGATGCTGGTTGAACAAGGCCGCCGCCTGGTGCTGGGGCAGCCTGTTCGCGCCCTTCAGTGCCGAGCCGACCTCGGCGACCATCGACTGCACCCGGTCCGTCAGGAGGGTGCGCTGGCCTTCCTCGTCCCGCAGGGCCAACGCGGCCCTCTGCACGGAACCGGTATCGGCGACGAACTGGGCCACCTGACGCAGGCCCGTGCGGTGTAGTGCGACGTCTGCGGCCTGCGACACCACGAAGCGGGCAAGCACACCGAAGTCCACGGAACGGAATTCCTTGGCGTAGTCCGCCAGCAGCCGCTTTGCCACGAGCTGGAGCAGTACCGTGTTGTCGCCTTCGAAGGTGGCATAGACGTCGAGGTCGGAGCGCAGCGAGGCGAAGCGGTTCTCGATCAGGAAGCCGGCTCCGCCGCACGCTTCGCGGCATTCCTGGAGGGTGTCCAGGGCGTGCCATGTGCTCAGCGGTTTGAGCGCGGCGGCAAGTGTTTCAAGATCCTGCCGGTCGGCGTCGGTGTCCTGTTTTCCGGAAAAGACGCCATCGAACTTCGCCAAGAGCTGCTCGTGGGCGAACCCTGCCGCGTAGGTGGTGGCGAGGCGGGTGAACAGGCGCCGCTGGTGGCGCTGGTAGTCGAGCAACACCTCTTCTTCCACGGGGGAGGAGGAGTTGAACTGGCGCCGTTCGCTGGCGTATTGGATGGCTGCCTTCAGCGCGACCTTGCTCGCGGCCACGGCGGCGCCATCCAGTGACACCCGGCCCTGCACCAGGGTCCCGAGCATGGTGAAGAAGCGCCGGCCGGGGCTGGCGATCGGCGAGCTGTATTCGCCCTCGGGGGAGACGCTGCCATAGCGGTTAAGCAGGTTCGTCCGCGGGATCCGCACGTTGCTGAAGTGCAGGCGGCCGTTGTCTATGCCGTTGAGCCCGCCCTTGACGCCGTCGTCCTCGCCCCCTATGCCGGGGAGGAATTCCTTACTCTGCGGGTCGCGCAGCGGGACGTAGAAGGCGTGGACACCGTGGTTGACGTTGCGGGTCACAAGCTGGGCGAAGACGACGGCGGCGAGGCCATCGTTCGCAGCGTTGCCGATGTAGTCCTTCCACGCGGCCCTGAACGGCGTATGGATGACGAATTCCTGCGCGGCCTCGTCGTAGGTGGCCGTAGTGGCGATGCTGGCAACATCAGAGCCGTGGCCGGTTTCGGTCATGGCGAAGCAGCCCGGGATCTCCAGGCTCATGATGCCGGGCAGCCACTTGTCGTGGTGCCCGGCCGTGCCAAGGTGAAGGACAGCTGAGCCGAAAAGGCCCCATTGGACGCCGGCCTTGATCTGCAGCGACGGATCCGCCGTGACCAGCTCTTCGAACCCTGCGATGTTCCCGCCATGGTCGTCCGAGCCGCCCAGCCGCGCGGGAAAAGCCCGGTGCACGGCATTGTTCTCCACCAGGTAGCCCAGTTGCGCGAACACGCGCTTCCGGTGGTCCGTGTGGGTCAAACCCTCGATCTTGTGCACCTCGGGGCGGGCGGCCAGCTCGCGGGCCGTACGGCGGACATCCGCCCAGCGGCCGAGCAACTGTTCGCCGAGCGCTGCGACATCGACGGCCGGCGCGCCGGCGTTTCCGGATCCGGCGGGCTTGATGCCGGATGCGGCGCGGTCCACTACTTCAGTCATGTGATTCCTTCGCGGTTTCCAAACGGTGGGTCATTGCTGGCTTTGGTCATTGCTGGTTCTGCGCGGCTCTGCTCCCGGGCGCGATCCCAACACAGAGCCAATCGGTGATGTGCGCGGCCATGGCGTGCTGATCGGGCTTGGCGGGGGAGGCCGGGGAACTGAGCCACAGCTCGCCGGCATTGCGCACCATGCCGATGGCTGCCGTCGGCCAATAGCCGATCAGGATCTCGGCGTCGGGACCGAGGTGTTCGCGCATCGGGGCGGCCATCATGGCGCTGACCGATTCGAAGAAGTGCCCCAAGGCGCCGGAGGCCGCGATCGCATCCTGCTGGCCGGCGTCGCCGTGCGGCAACCGGGTAACGAAGGCGTAGACATTCGGGCTCGACTCGGCCATCTGCAGATAAGCAGAAACCATCGCGAACAGGCCCTCGCGTGCCGTCGTGGCAGTAGCCAACGCCTCCTTCATCTTCCGTTGCATCTGGGCCAGGACCACTTCCCCCATGGCTTGCTGGAGCCCGGCCTTGTCGCCGAAGTATCGGTAGAACACCGGCTTCGAGGTGCCGGCCGCTGCCGCAATGTCCTCCATGGAGGCGTCGCGGCCCAGCGTGTGGACGGCTTTGCGTGCTGCTTTGATCAAGTCCCGACGGCGCTCTTCCCGGTGCCCCTGCCAGCGGGCTGCACGGCCGTCGACGGCGGGCGCAACGAAATCCGCCGGCCCCGTTCCGGCGTTGCCGGCGGAGCCCGCGGCCGCTTGCTTGGATGGGGCTTGCTTGGATGCTGTGACGCTGTTCACGATACCCAGCGTATCAGGTACGCTGGGTATCAGTAACCCGAACGAGCGAAGGAGCAACGGATGCCCGAAGCAGCACTGTCACCGGAAGAAAGCCACGCGCAGCAGCAGCAGGGACGGCGTTCGCCTGAAGCGAGCGGCCTCCGCAGGGCGGTGGTCATCGGCGGCAACAGGATTCCCTTCGCCCGCAGCGGCGGCGCATACACGCGGTCCTCCAACCAGGACATGCTCACCGCCGCACTGGACGGATTGATTGCCCGTTTCGGCCTGCAGGGGGAGCGGCTCGGAGAGGTTGCCGCAGGTGCCGTGCTGAAGCATTCCCGGGACTTCAACCTGACTCGTGAAGCCGTCCTTGGTTCGGCCCTGTCCGCGGAAACCCCCGCCTACGATCTGCAGCAGGCCTGTGCCACGGGCCTGGAGACCGTGCTCGGACTGGCCAACAAGATCAAGCTGGGCCAGATCGATTCCGCGGTGGCCGGTGGCGTGGACTCGGCCTCCGACGCCCCGATCGCCGTCAGCGAAGGGCTGCGCGAAGTGCTGCTCGATCTCAACCGCGCCAAGACGCTTCCGGCGCGCCTGAAGGCGTTGTCCCGGCTCCGTCCCAAGGACATCGCACCGGATGCCCCGGATACAGGTGAGCCCCGCACAGGCCTGTCGATGGGCGAGCACCAGGCACTCACCACGGCGCAGTGGAAGATCACCCGCGAAGCCCAGGACGAACTCGCCTACAACAGCCACCACAACCTCGCTGCAGCGTATGATCGCGGCTTTTTCGACGACCTGCTCACCCCTTACCGGGGCCTGAACCGGGATTCGAACCTGCGCCCGGACACTTCCCTGGAGAAGCTCGCCACCCTGAAGCCCGTGTTCGGCAAGACCCTTGGCACTGAAGCGACCATGACGGCCGGGAACTCCACACCGCTCACCGACGGCGCGGCCACAGTGCTGCTGGGGAGCGAAGAATGGGCGGACCAAAGGGGCCTGCCCAAGCTGGCCACCGTCCTGGACGGAGAGGCCGCGGCCGTCGACTTCGTCCATGGCAAGGACGGTCTGCTGATGGCGCCGGCGTTCGCGGTGCCGCGGCTCCTGGCCCGCAACGGACTCACCCTCGAGGACTTCGACTTCTTTGAAATCCACGAAGCATTCGCGGGCACCGTGCTCAGCACCCTTGCTGCCTGGGAAGACGAGGAGTTCGGACGCGAAAGGCTCGGCCTTCCGGGTGCGTACGGCTCAATCGACCGCAACAAGCTCAACGTCAATGGTTCCTCGCTCGCGGCCGGCCACCCATTCGCCGCAACCGGCGGCCGCATCGTTGCCTCCCTGGCGAAAATGCTCCACGACCGCGGCGTCGTGGACGGGCGCCCGACCCGGGGCCTGATTTCCATCTGCGCGGCAGGCGGACAGGGCGTGGTGGCCATTCTCGAGGCGTACCCGGCTGCGGAGGGGGAGCAGGCATGAGCGACAAGTACACACAATTCGTCAGCCACGGATTGGGCCGCGACCTCGCAGGGAGGCTCGGCTTGCCCCGGCCGGTCGAATTGCGCAGGTACAAGGCGGGCGACCCGCTGGTGCCCGGGCCTGTGCTCGTTATCGGCAGGCAGGATGAGGGCCAAGGACGGGGAGCGGAAGCCCTGGCGGCGGAACTCCTCTCGTGGGGCCTGGACGTGCGGCGCAACGCCTTGCCCAAGGAAAAGCTCGGGGCCATCATCCTGATGCTGGACGATGTCCGGCGGCCGGAGGACCTTGAAATCCCCGTGCTGACTGGTGCCCGCTCCCTGCGTGACCTTGCCCCCGGCGGGCGGGTCGTCGCCGTTTCACGCGCGGCGGAATCAGCAACGGATCCGGCCGAAGCGGCTGCCCGCCAGGGCATCGACGGGCTGGTGCGCTCGTTGGCCAAGGAACTTCGTGACGGGGCCACGGCCAACGGCATCCTGCTCGGCAGCGATGCAGAGCCCCAAAGCCCGGGAGCGCTGGGCGCGCTGCGTTTCTTCCTCTCCGGCCGTTCCGCCTTCGTCGACGGCCAGTTCCTTGCCGTTTCGACGGCTTCCGGCAGGCAGCCCGGCGACCCGGACAAGCCGCTCGAAGGGAAGGTCGCGGTCGTTACCGGGGCAGCCAGGGGGATCGGTGCCGCCATAGCGCGGACCCTTCGCCGCGACGGCGCCACGATCGTGGCCGTCGACGTTCCCATGGCGGGGGACCACCTGGCGGAGGTCGCCAACGAGGTGAAGGGAACGGCCCTGCAGTTGGACATCACCGTCCCCGGCGCCGGGGAGCGGATCATCCACCATGCATTGGAACGGCACGGAAGCCTCGACGTCCTCGTCCACAATGCGGGCATCACACGGGACAAGCTCCTGGCCAACATGGACGAAGGACGCTGGCGCTCGGTCATCGCCGTAAACATCGCCGCGCAGCTGCGCATCAACGACGCCGTCCTCGGTTCAGCGGCCCTTCCCGTGGCGCCGCGGATCGTGTCCGTGGCATCCACCAGCGGCATCGCCGGCAACCGCGGCCAAAGCAATTACGCCGCGTCCAAGGGCGGCGTGATCGGCATGGTCCGCGCCAGCGCACCCCTCCTGGCTGCCCGCGGCGGCTCCATCAACGCGGTGGCCCCCGGTTTCATCGAAACAGAAATGACCGCCCGGATCCCGCTCCTGACCCGGGAAGTCGCGCGCCGGCTGAACTCGCTGCAGCAGGGCGGCGCCCCCGGCGACGTCGCAGAGGCCATTGCATTCCTGGCCTCGGATGCCGCCGGCGGAATCTCCGGCGAGGTGCTGCGGGTTTGCGGACAAAACCTGGTGGGCGCATGAGCCCGGAGACAGGCGGTGACGCCGGCGAGACGGTACTCCTGCAGGAGGCGCCGGCGCTGTCCATGCTCTACCTGAACGCGGCGGCAACGGCGGCACGGCGGCGGATTTCCGGCGTCCGGCCGGCCGCTGTCCTTCCCCGCGTCCGGCACGAACTCCGCGACGTAAAAGTCGATGTCGAAAAGCTGACGGCCTTTCAGCACTTGCTCGGCGAGAGTGCCGGGGATTACCTGCCTGCCGGCTTCATTCATGCGTTGTGCTTCCCTGTTGCAATGAGCGTGCTGAACCGGGACGATTTCCCGCTCCCGCTCCTGGGCATGATCCACTTGGAGAACCGGGTGGAGCAGTACCGGGCCGTTCACTTTTCGGAACCCCTGGACATCACGGCGGTGGTCGAGAACCTGCGCGGCCACCGGGCGGGGACCCTGGTGGACCTGGTGGCCGAAGTAAGGGGCACCGACGGCGGCCTTTTGTGGAAGGGGGTGTCCGCCTACCTCGCCAAAGGCTTCTTCCTCCCGGGAACGGACAAGAACGGCGTCCAGGCGGCCCGCACTGACACCCCGTTCAGCCCACCCGACCCCACTGCCCTGTGGACCCTTGGCGTGGATGCGGGACGAACCTATGCGGGCGTCTCCGGTGACTTCAATCCGATTCACCTGAGTGTGCTGTCAGCTAAAGCCTTGGGACTGAAGCGCTCAATCGCCCATGGCATGTACCTCGCGTCACGGGCCCTCGCTGAGGTTGGACCGGCCAGGAGCGATGCCTTCAGCTGGGAGGTCGCCTTCGAGACCCCGGTTTTCCTCCCGGCCCGCGTGGCGCTGGAAATCAGCACGTCCCGCGACGATGCGGGGCAGTGGTCCCGTTCGGACTTCGCGGGGTGGAACCCGCGCGGCGGCCGTCGCCATTTCAGGGGTTCGGTGGCGGCCCTGGATTAACCGGGCCTCCCGCCACGGGCGTTCCGTTTGCTTGGGGTGCGTCCGCCGCCGGACGATCACGGGCACCGGCATTTCCGGCGCCATCCGCCGCCTCCCGATTTTTTAATCGCCGCGAACCGTGTTAGAGTTTTTCTCGCTGCTTCGGAGGAAAGCAAAGCGCCGCAAGGCGTTGAGGATGCTCCGAATACCACCTGCGCGGGTGGCGGAATGGCAGACGCGCTAGCTTGAGGTGCTAGTCCTCGAAAGGGGGTGGGGGTTCAAGTCCCCCTCCGCGCACAAATACGAGGCCCGAATTCAATTGATGAATTCGGGCCTCGTTGTTTTTCCGCCTCGTTTGTTTAATGACGAATTTTTGCAATTTCCGCCAATGTGACTCATGTCTCATGAATTCCACGCATTAGGCGTGTTTCCGGCGCTGACGTGCCGAGGGCGCGCGCCGGCAGGCGCCCGGGCATTCCGCGGCAGAGGAAACATCAACGCCCTGCCCCTGCACCCGCCCGCGCGTAGGTAGGCTGGGGAGTGCCGCGCCTGCCATGCTGTGCAGCCGGATGAACGTGCCCCGAACCCAGCAAGGAGAGTTCCATGACTGAGATCCGCCCCGAAGACGAAGTTGTCCGGATCTGCCAGGAACTCATCCGGATAGACTCTTCGAATTTCGGCGACGACTCGGGGCCGGGTGAGCGGGCCGCGGCGGAGTACACCGCCGGACTGATCAGCGAAGTGGGCCTCGACGTCGAAATCTTCGAGTCCGCACCCGGCCGGGCGAGCGTCGTCACCCGGATGGCCGGCGAGGATTCTTCGGCCGGCGCCCTGGTGGTCCACGGCCACCTCGACGTCGTTCCCGCGCTCAAGGACCAATGGACGGTGGACCCCTTCAGCGGCGAACTGAAGGACGGCCTGATCTGGGGCCGCGGCGCCGTGGACATGAAGGACATGGACGCCATGATCCTTTCCGTGATGCGCGACTTCGCGCGCAGCGGACGCAAACCCAAGCGCGACATCGTCTTCGCATTCTTCGCCGACGAGGAGGCCGGCGGTACCTACGGGGCGCGCTACGCCGTCGAGCACCGCCGCGAACTGTTCGACGGCGCCACTGAAGCGATTTCCGAGGTCGGCGGGTTTTCGGCAACAATCGGCGGCAAGCGCACCTACCTTCTGCAGACCGCGGAGAAGGGCATTTCCTGGCTCCGCCTCATGGCGCACGGCCGGGCAGGCCACGGCTCCCAAATCAACACGGACAACGCCATCACCCGGCTTGCCGGGGCCGTCACCAGGATCGGCGAGTACCAGTGGCCGATCGAACTGACGCCCACTACACGGCAGTTCCTGGACGGGGTCACCGAACTCACCGGCGTCGAATTCGACGCCGACAACCCGGATCTCCTTCTCAAGGAACTCGGCACGGTGGCACGGTTCGTGGGCGCCACCTTGCAGAATACCTCCAACCCCACCCTGCTGCGTTCGGGGTACAAGCACAACGTGATCCCGGAGTCCGCCGAGGCCCTCGTGGATTGCCGCACGCTGCCCGGACAGCAGGAACTCGTCTTCGAGACCATCAAACAGCTGGCAGGCGAAGGCGTTGAGGTCAGCTACGTCAACAGCGATGTCTCGCTCGAAGTGCCGTTCGCGGGCAACCTCGTGGACTCCATGATCGATGCCCTGCACGCCGAGGACCCGGGCGCGAAGGTCCTTCCCTACACGCTCTCCGGCGGAACCGACAACAAGTCCTTGAGCAAGATCGGCATTACCGGATACGGCTTCGCCCCGCTGATGCTCCCGGACGAACTCGACTTCACCGGCATGTTCCACGGTGTGGACGAACGCGTCCCCGCCGAATCCCTGAAGTTCGGGACACGGGTCCTGAACAGGCTTCTGAGCAACTACTAGGAGCCCGCCGTGATCCCCGAGGACATCTTGCCGGACGAACTGCTGGAACGGATCCGCTCCCGGGCAGCAGGCTATGACCGGGACAATGCCTTCTTCCATGAAGACCTCCGGGAACTGGCCGACGCCGGCTACCTGAAGCTTTTCGTTCCGGAGTCCGACGGCGGACGCGGCCTCGGGCTTGCTGAGGTCGCCGCCCTGCAGCGCCGGCTTGCCGGGGCGGCGCCCGCCACGGCGCTCGGAGTGAACATGCACTTGGTGTGGACCGGCGTCGCGCGCGTCCTGGCCAGCCTGGGCGACAATTCCCTTTCCTTCGTGCTGGAGGACGCGGGGCGGGGTGAGGTGTTCGGCTTCGCAATCTCGGAGGCCGGCAATGACTCCATGCTTTTCGATTCCGGTACCGTTGCAACGCCGCTGGCGGACGGCGGGTACAGCTTCACCGGACGTAAGATCTTCACAAGCCTCTCACCGGCATGGACCCGCCTGGGAACCTTCGGCAAGGACAGTTCCGCCCGGGACGGCGCCGGCGAACTGGTCTTCGGAATCCTCAACCGGGAAGCGCCGGGGCACTCCACCGCCGAGGACTGGGATACGCTCGGCATGCGTGCCAGCCAGTCCAACTCGACACTGCTCGAGGGTGCAGTGATTCCCCCGGAACGGATCTTCCGGAAGCTGCCGCCCGGCCCCAACCAGGATCCCCTGATATTCGCGATCTTTGCCTGCTTCGAAACCCTCCTTGCCGCCGTCTACACCGGCCTGGCAGAGCGCGCCTTCGAGCTCGCCCTGGACGCTGTCAAACGCCGTACTTCGGCCAAGTTCGGCGGGCGGAGCTTCGCCCAGGATCCGGACATCCGCTGGAAAATCGCCGACGCCGCCATGGCATTGGAATCCGTGCAGACGCAGCTGGCGGGCCTCGCCCGTGACGTGGATACCGGGGCGGACCACGGAAGCCTTTGGTTTGCGAAGCTGGTGGGCCTGAAGCTGCGTGCCACGGAAACCGCCCGCGCGGTGGTGGACACCGCCATCCGCGTATCCGGGGGTGCGAGCTACTTCAGGGGAGCGGAGCTCGAACGGCTGTACCGGGACGTGCTGGCCGGGATCTTCCATCCGTCCAACGATGAGTCCGCGCACAACACGGTGGCCAATGCCTGGCTCGGGCCGCTGGAGCGTTGACCCCGGAAGCGGCAAGCACTAGACGGTGCGCTGGACGCTGAACACCCTCCGGCGCATCCAGTAACGGCGGCCGCCGCCCATGTAGAGCACGCTGCGCTCCAGTTCCCACTTGCCGTACTCGGAGTGTTCAACGAGGCGGCGGCGGGCATCCGGCACGGAATCGTCAGGCGACACTGTCAGTACCAGGTATTCGTACTGCCTTGCGTTGTCCCTTTGGCGTTCCACGGAACTGCCTAGAATTTGTTCCCTCATCCCTCTCCATTTTCGTCTTTTTCGGGCTAACGTGAAGTCATGAGCATCGATCCGCGTGTCGCGCTTCAGTCACTGACAGCAGCTTTGGAGGAGCATCTCGTTGCCGCTTCCGCCCGCCGGGGTGAAGGCGATCCTACCGTCGAAGCGGCGTTCTTTGCCGTCGCGGACGCCTTTGAAGTTTACGAAGATGCCCTGTACGAGGCTTACGCGGAAGTCACGCCATTGCAGGTCTTCGACGAAGAGGACGACGGCGATGACGAAGATGACGAACTGCTCGACGAAGACGAACTGGAAATCCTCGATCAATAAACGCGATCTGTAGGACGGCCCAGTAGCCTCCAGTAGCGCCGCAGCTAGGCGGAGACGTCTTCCAGCGCCCGCGCGATTTCGGCCGGAAGTGGCGCAGGCTTGGCGTCGAGGAGTTCCTTCAACTGGACCGCGTCCCGCGGCCCCACCACCGCAGTGGCCACGGCCGGACGGTTCAGCAGCCATGCCAGTGAGACATCAACGGCCGACCGGCCCAGGCCCTTTGCCGCCATCTGCACCGCCTCGACCACCCGGGCATCCCTTGCTTCAAGGTACTTGCCCACATAGCCGGCCAGGCGGTCGCCGGCCGCGCGGGACCCGGCGGGAATCTGCCCGCGGTATTTTCCGCTCAGCACGCCGCGGCCCAGCGGAGCCCAGGCAATGAGGCCGAGCCCCGCATCTTCGACGGCGGGCAGCAGTTCAGCTTCCGGACTGCGGTTAAGCAAGGAGTACTCGGACTGGTTGGCCACGATCGGGAACCCCGCGACGGCGGCGGCCTTGGCACTTTGCCAGCCGTTGAAGTTCGAGATGCCCACGTAGCGTGCCCGTCCGCTGCGCAGCGCGAGCTCCAGGGCAGACAAGGTTTCCTCGAGCGGAACGTTGCCGTCCCAGCACTGGACGAACCAGATGTCGAGGTAATCCGTTCCGAGCCGCGCAAGGCTGGCATCAAGGGTGGAGAGCATCGCGCCGCGCGAGGCGTCCACCCTCTGGCGGCCCTCCCTGCTCCAGGCTCCGGCCTTGCTGGAAATAACCAGTTCGGAGCGCGCAACCACATCACCAAGCATGGAACCAAGCATGGCCTCGGCTTCGCCCCCCGAGTAGGACGCCGCGGTGTCCACTACGGTGCCGCCGGCGTCGACAAAAGTATGGAGCAGCTCCACTGCATCCTGCTCATCGGTCTCCTGCGCCCAGGACATGGTGCCCAGGGAAAGAACCGAGGCCCTCAGGCCGCTGTTGCCGACGTAACGCTGCTGCATGGTGCTAGCTTACGGGCACTTCAGGGACATCATGACGTAGGGTCATTCACGTGAACTGGATAGAAGCAGCCTTCCTCGGCCTGGTACAGGGACTCACCGAATTCCTGCCGATTTCCTCGAGCGCCCATCTGCGGATTGTCGGCGCTTTCCTGCCCAATTCGGCCGATCCCGGCGCCGCTTTTACGGCGATCACCCAGCTGGGTACGGAGACCGCCGTCATCGTGTTTTTCTGGCGGGACATCGTCCGGATCGTCCAGGCATGGTTCGGCTCGTTGCGGGGCAGGGTCAGCAGGAATGATCCCGACGCCCGGATGGGCTGGCTGGTGATTCTGGGCAGCCTGCCGATCATCGTCCTGGGCCTGCTCTTCCAGGACCAGATCGAATCGGTCTTCCGCAGCATGTGGATCGTGGCCACCATGCTGATCGTCTTCGGCATGATCCTCGCCGTGGCTGATGCAACGGGCAAGCAGAAACGTGACCTCACCCATCTCAGCTACAAGCACGGCATCCTCTACGGTCTCGCGCAGGCCCTGGCCTTGGTTCCCGGTGTTTCACGTTCCGGCGGCACGATCACGGCCGGCCTGTTCATGGGGTACACCCGCGAAGCCGCGGCCCGCTACTCCTTCCTGCTGGCAATTCCGGCAGTCTTCGGCAGCGGCCTGTACCAGCTGTACAAGGTACTCAGCAAGGACGGAATCACCGGGCCCTACGGCCTGCCTGAAACTGCCCTCGCCACGGTGATCGCGTTCGCTGTGGGCTATGTGATCATCGGCTGGTTCCTGAAGTACGTCTCCACCCGCAGCTACCGCTTGTTCGTCTGGTACCGGATCCTCCTCGGCCTCGCCCTCTACCTGCTCCTCGGTTTCAATGTCATCAGCGCCTAGCACTATCGTTGAGGCTGTGAAATCGTGGACCTCCCGCCCAGTACCCGAGCTTCCCGGCTCCATGCCCCAGCTGCGGCTCTTCGACACCGCCAAAAACGCCATGGTGGATATCCCGGTCCGGGCGGAACAATCCCTCTATGTCTGCGGCATTACGCCCTATGACGCCACTCACATGGGCCATGCCTCAAGCTACGTGGCCTTCGACCTGCTGAACCGTGCCTGGCGCGACGGCGGACAGCGCGTGTCCTACGTGCAGAACGTCACCGACATCGACGATCCGTTGCTGGAGCGCGCCAATGCAACGGGTGTGGACTGGCGGGAGCTCGCTGCCAGCCAGATCGAGCTGTTCCAGACCGACATGGCGGCGCTGAACGTCCTCGCTCCGGACCATTATGTCGGCGCGGTCGAGGCCATACCGCTGATCGTGCCCGCCATTGAAAAGCTGATCGCCGACGGCCTCGCCTACCGCGTGGACGGCACCGGCGGCGAGCCCGACGGCGATGTCTACTACGACGTCGACGAGGCCGGAAAGCATTCGGACAGTGAAGAAGCGTGGCGGCTTGGCGACGTCTCCGGTCTGAGCGAGGCGGACATGCTGCCGCTGTTCGCCGAACGCGGCGGCGACCCCGGACGTGCCGGCAAGCGGAATGCGCTCGACCCGCTCCTGTGGCGGGTGGCGCGTGAGGGCGAGCCGAGCTGGCCCGGCGCCAGCCTGGGGGAGGGCAGGCCCGGATGGCACATTGAGTGTACGGTGATCGCCCGCGAGTACCTGCCCGCGCCCTTCACAGTGCAGGGCGGGGGATCCGATCTGGTGTTCCCGCACCATGAAATGGGAGCGGGCCACGCATGGTCGATCGGCGGGGTGCCGCTTGCCCGGCACTACACCCACGCCGGGATGGTGGGGCTCGACGGCGAGAAGATGAGCAAGTCTCTCGGCAACCTCGTGCTGGTCTCCAAGTTGCGCGCCGACGGGGAAGAAGCCGCGGCAATCCGCCTGGCGATCCTTGCCAACCATTACCGCGCCGACTGGTCGTGGACCGCGGACGGCTTTGAAGCGGCGAAGGAACGCCTTGCGCTTTGGCGCGCGGCCCGCGACGCTGCGCCGGCCGGAACCGTTGCGGCGCTGCTGGGCCGGATGCGCGGCGAACTTTCGAACGACCTGAACGCACCCGGCGCGCTTGCCGCGGTCGACGAATGGGCAAAGGCCGCCGTCGACGCCGGCAGCCCGGCAGCGTCGGAAGTGGACGCTGCGCTGTTCGGGGACGCAGTCGACGCCCTGCTCGGCGTCGAACTCTAAGTCCGCAACTTCAAGTCCGCAAAAAAGCCCCGCCCGGAAAAGGCGGGTTCTAACGGTCGTTGCAACACCCAGATCTTTTGGGAGTTGCAACGACCGTGTCGTCTCTAAGGTCAAAATCAGATTCTCCCTTGAGGAAAGAATCGGGTTCCCCA